>JAZRFM010000030.1:0-135995 GCA_045661345.1 Lachnospiraceae bacterium | reverse complement strand
GGCATCAATCAGAAGATCAAGACCCTCCGTCGTCACGGATATGGCTATCCTGATGATGAATACTTCTTCTTGAAGATCATGGATATGAGCCGGAAGGAGTATGTCAGGAATCAGCCATCACATAAAATATGTGATTGAACCAAAAAATACATGGTTCAAAAAACTGTTTTCCGGAATTGCCATTACGGCATTCGCAGCGGGCACGCTTACAGCTTGCGGTGCCGCGAATGCAACAACGGACAATACAACTACCGCTTCAACAGAGGCATCCTCGGTTCCGGCCGGAGACGAGAGCAGGATCTACAGAACCCTTGACGAGATCAAGGCCGACGGGACGATCAACATCGGCGTCTTTTCCGACAAGAACCCCTTCGGATATGTGGATGAGAACGGTGAGTATCAGGGTTATGATGTATATTTTGCCGAAAGAATCGGACAGGATCTCGGTGTAGACATCAATTATGTCTCCACGGAGGCTGCCAGCAGGGTGGAGTATCTGGAGACGGGAAAAGTTGACATCGTCCTTGCAAACTTCACCGTTACGGAAGAGCGGGCAGAAAAGGTGGATTTTGCCCTTCCTTACATGAACGTGGCACTTGGTGTTGTTTCACATGAGGATAATGTGATAGAAGATCTGGATCAGGTCGGCGCAGACGATCAGATCATTGTCATTTCCGGCACCACTGCAGAGACCTATCTGGAAAAAAACTATCCTGATATCAAGCTCCAGAAGTTCGATACTTATGCCACGGCCAAGACTTCTTTTGAAAACGGTACCGGCGTGGCCTGGGCAAATGATAACACCGAGGTGATCGCCTTTTCTCTGGAAAACGATGGATATATCGTGGGAATCCCCTCCCTTGGAAGCCAGGATACCATCGCCCCTGCGGTTTCAAAAGGAAATACCTCTCTTCTGGACTGGTTGAACGATGAGATCAAGACCCTCGGTAATGAGAAGTTTTTCCATGCTGACTATGAGGCAACACTGCTTGACACCTATGGGAAAGACTATGAAGATACCCTTGTTGTGGAAGGCGGCGTAACAGGCACAGGATCCGGGGAGGCAGCAGCCGCCGTTCTTGATATCCCGGAAGGAAATGGTGAAACCATCAAAATCGCAGCATCTCCCACTCCTCATGCCGAAATTCTGGAAAAAGCCGAAGAAATCCTTTCTGACCATGGATATAAACTGGATGTCGTGGAATATGAAGACTATGTGCAGCCGAACCTCGCTGTGGAATCCGGCGAGTTTGATGCGAATTATTTCCAGCATGTCCCCTATCTTGACAGTTTCAACGAGGAACAGGGAACACATCTTGTCAATGCCGGCGGTATCCACTATGAGCCCTTCGGCATTTATCCCGGCAAGAAATCTGACTTGGCGGATATAGCTGACGGAGACTCCATCGCGGTGCCGAACGACACCACAAACGAAGCAAGAGCACTGCTGCTTCTTCAGGATAACGGTCTTCTGACCTTAAAGGATGATGCCGGTCTGACGGCCACCGTGAATGATATCGTCGATAACCCTTATCACATCAATTTTGTGGAACTGGAGGCTGCTCAGGTAGCCAGAGTCGTGGATGAAGTGGAGTACGTTGTATTAAACGGAAATTATGCCCTTGAAGCAGGTTATTCTGTCGGAAAAGACTCCATTGCCTATGAGGCAAGCGATTCCATTGCCGCGAAAACATACGTGAATATTGTTGCCGTGAAGGAGGGCAATGAATCCGAGAGTAAGATTCAGGCGCTTGTAAAAGCGCTCAGAAGTGATGAAATCAAGCAATTCATAGAAGATACCTATGACGGAGCTGTCGTATTTTTTGAATGAACCGTCCGATCATTATCCGGGAGGACCTGCGGGCCCTCCCTTTGCGGTTAGAAGGAATCAAGATGCATGAAATAGAAATCAAAAACCTTACAAAAAGATTTGAGGTAAAGGGACTGACCATTACAGCACTCGACAACATCAGTCTCTCCGTGGAGAAAGGAGACATTTTCGGAATCATCGGTATGTCCGGGGCAGGAAAGAGTACGCTGGTCCGTTCCATCAATTACCTTGAAAGACCGACGGAGGGACAGGTGTTTATTCACGGGGTGGATCTTGCAACGCTGTCCGAAAGGGAACTTCGCCACAAGAGAAGAGAGATCGGCATGATCTTTCAGAATTTTAATCTTCTCGAACAGAAAAACTCTCTGGACAATGTCTGCTTTCCGCTTGAAATCAGCGGAATGAGTCGCAAAGAGGCAAGAAAAAAAGCAAGAGAACTGCTTGCAACCGTCAATCTGAGTGAAAAAGAAAAGGCCTATCCCTCCCAACTCTCGGGGGGGTCAGAAGCAACGAGTCGCCATAGCACGTGCCCTTGCCACGAATCCGAAAATCCTGCTCTGCGATGAGGCTACCAGCGCACTGGATCCGCAGACCACCGAATCCATTTTGAGTCTGCTCAAAGAAATCAACGAGAAATTTCACATCACCATTGTGATCATCACTCATCAAATGTCCGTAGTGACACAGATCTGCAGCAAAGTCGCCATCATCGACAACGGCATTCTGGTGGAGCAGGATACCGTGGACAAGGTATTCGAGTCCCCCAAAACAGATGCGGCCAAGGAACTGATTTTTGAAAAAAAAGTCCGTTATTCCCCGGTTGCAACACTGCATGCATCAAAAACGATCCGTATCATCTTCCATGAAAACTCCTCCTATGAACCGGTCATCGCCAATCTGATCCTTCAATTTCAGACTCCGGTCAATATCCTGAAAGCGGATACGAGAAATGTGGGAGGAAAGGCGAGAGGAGAAATCCTCCTGGGACTTCCGGAGTCGGAATCCCTTCAGAATGACATGATCAGGAGTCTGCAAGAGAGTGGTTTAACTGTAACGGAGGTAAATGAAGATGTTTGATGAAAAAACTGCCGTCATGCTTCTTGTCGGTATCAAGGACACCCTGTATATGACATTTGTCTCGACGTTTTTTGGTTATGTGATCGGTCTTCCCTTCGGCATTCTGTTGAATGTCACCCGTAAGGACGGTCTTCATCCCAACAGGGTGATTTACGGAATCGGTGATTTTATCTGTAATATTGTGAGAAGTATTCCATTCCTGATCCTTCTGATCATGCTGATACCCTTTACAAGAGCCATTGTCGGCCAAAGCTACGGTTCCACAGCAACCATCGTACCCCTCGTCATCTGTGCGGCGCCCTATATCGCCAGAGTCGTGGAATCGTCCCTGGATGAGGTGGATGCCGGTGTGATAGAAGCTGCCAAGGCCATGGGAGCAAGCAATTTACAGATTATCTTCAAGGTGCTGCTTGTTGAGGCAAGAGTCGCTCTGGTAACCGGCATCACCATCACAGCCGGTCTTCTCCTTGGATATTCCGCCATGTCCGGCACAGTGGGCGGCGGCGGACTCGGAGATATTGCCGTCAGATACGGATATTACAGGTGGCAGACAGATATTATGATTGTCACGGTTTTGCTATTGATCATCATCTTCCAGATCATTCAAAATGTGGGAACGAAACTCTCCTCCCATATAGATCACAGAAAGCGGTAACAGGATGAACTTTGAAGTACTACAGTCCTATCTTCCCATATTTTATGAAGCCTTCCTTCTGACGGTTAAGATCGGATGGATCGGGATCGGTCTTTCTTTTTTGCTGGGATTTGCGGGTGCTTTTGTCCGTTATTTCCATATACCGGTTCTTTCCACCATCGTGAAATGCTATGTAGAGCTGTTTCGCAACACACCTCTGCTCGTACAGTTGTTTTTTATCTATTACGGTCTTCCTGCCCTGGGAATCAGGATCTCCGCCGAGGTGTGCGGGGCGGTAGGCCTTGGGCTCCTAGGCGGGAGTTATATGATAGAAAGCCTTCGAAGCGGTCTTGAGGCAATTCCCTATATACAGACAGAGAGCGCTATGAGTCTCGGCATGTCAAAGTCCGGTCTTTTTATTCATGTAGTCCTTCCGCAGGCAATCTCAATCAGTGTACCGGCCATCGTGGCCAACGTTATTTTCCTGCTGAAGGAAACCAGCGTCTTTTCGGCCATCAGCTTAATGGACCTGATGTTTACCGCAAAGGATTTGATCGGATTGTACTACAACACCACAGAAACTCTGGTTTTGCTTGTCATATTCTATATTATCATGCTCCTCCCCGTATCCATTGCAGGCAGCCTGATTGAGAAAAAAGCACGTTTCAAAATGTTCGGAGATTGACGGATGGGATTTGAAGTATTATTCAAGGGAAAAAACATGATTCGTCTATTGGGCGGGGCATTCGTAGCGGTGAAGATCAGTTTGCTGTCCTTTGGCATCAGTCTCATTCTGGGGATTGTGATCGGCATGCTGATGACCCTGAAGAATCCCGTGATTAAGGTGATTACACGGATTTATCTTGAAATTGTCCGGATCATGCCGCAGCTTGTGTTGCTGTTCATAGTATTTTTCGGGATTACAAAACTGACCGGTTACAACCTATCAGCGGAGACATCCTCCATCATTGTGTTCTCCTTCTGGGGGACGGCGGAAATGGCCGATCTGGTCAGAAGCTGTATGATCAGCATCCCCGTAATCCAGTATGAAAGCAGCGCTGCACTGGGATTGTCAAAGCTGCAGACATACCTCTATGTCATTATTCCGCAAATCGTGAGAAGACTGATTCCGCTTTCCATCAATCTGATCACAAGAATGGTCAAAACCACAAGTCTGATTATGATGATCGGCATCGTCGAGATTCTGAAAGTCGGGCAGCAAATCATAGAGGCAAACCGCAAAGTCTCCCCCAACGCAGCCTTTGGCGTATTTGCATCCATCTTTCTGCTCTATTTTTTCATTTGCTGGCCAATCAGCCGTCTGGCGGTGTATCTTGAAAAGAAATGGGAGAATTAACAATGGGAGAGATCCTTCGCATAGAACATCTGCAAAAGAGATTTGATGATTTTATCGTACTCGATGATATCCATTTTTCGGTGGCACAGGGAGAGGTTGTGGTTATCGTCGGCCCCAGCGGCTGCGGGAAAAGCACGCTCCTACGGTGTATCAACGGGCTCGAGGCAATTCAGGAAGGGCGCATTCTGTTGGAGGATGAAGTCATCAATCCCGCGGAAAACGGCAGAATGATTCACCGGGAAAGAATCGGCATGGTTTTTCAAAGCTATGATCTGTTTCCACACAAAACTATCCTGGAAAATGCCACGCTTGCTCCGCTCAAGGTTTTAAAGAGAAAGAAAAACGAGGCAGAGGCAGAGGCCATCGAGCTTTTGGACAGGGTCGGTCTGGCCTCCAGAAAAGACAGTTACCCGAGAATGCTTTCCGGCGGACAAAAACAGAGGGTTGCCATCGTTCGGGCCCTGATGATGCATCCGGAGATTCTGCTTTTCGACGAAGTGACTGCCGCCCTCGATCCGGAAATGGTAAGAGAGGTTCTGGACGTCATTCTGGATCTGGCCAGGCAAAAAAAGACCATGCTGATTGTTACCCATGAAATGGCATTCGCCCGAGCCATAGCAGACAGGATCCTTTTTCTCGACGGTGGGCAGGTGATAGAAGACTCGGATCCGAAGCAGTTTTTTGAATCACCCAAAACAGACCGTGCGAAAAAATTCCTCCGTACATTCGAATTTGATACCGACAAAGCAGTCAGTGCACGGAAAGCATGATAGACCGGACATGACGGATTCATATACGGCAAAAAAACAGCCTGAACCGCTGTACATCAGCAATTCAGGCTATCTTGTTATCCCCGGATCAATCCTGCACGTATGGCATCAGTGCCACGTGACGGGCTCTCTTGATGGCAACCGTCAGCGCTCTCTGGTGCTTCGCGCAGTTTCCTGTGATTCTTCTCGGAAGGATCTTGCCGCGCTCGGAGATGAATCTCTTGAGCTTATTGGTATCCTTGTAATCAATGACATTATCCTTTCCGCAGAACACACAAACCTTTTTTCTTCTATGCATGGGGCGTCTCCGTGCCGGAGCGTCGCCTGCGTCTTTTCTATTGTAAGGCATTTGTTTGTCTCCTCTCTCTGACCGGCGCTTCTCTCATGCGCCGCCCTGTCTTAATTGAACGGTAACTCTTCGTTGATCCCTTCCGGAATATTCATGAATCCGTCGCCGGCCTCAGAAGGCATTTCCGTCGGCGCCTGTGCGGAGAACCCGCCGGCATTGCTTTCAGAGGCTGCTTTGCTCTCTGCAAACTCCTGCTCTTCCACGACGACATCGGTTGTGTAAACCTTCTGTCCCTCCTTATTGGTGTAGGAACCGGTCTGGATACGGCCCGTGATGGCGATCTTGATTCCCTTGTGGAAATACTTCTCGGCAAACTCACCGGCTCTTCCGAATGCGACACAACTGATGAAATCCGCTGTCGGCTGTCCGTCCTCACTGTTCCTGCGGCCTCTGCGGTCAACGGCCAGCGTATAACGGGCAATTGCCTGAGACTGCTCTCCTGCGGAATAGCGGACATCGGGATCACGGGTCAGACGACCCATCAAAATAACTTTGTTCATAGACGTTCTCCTTTTTAAGCCTCTTCCTGCTTCACGCATAAGAAACGAAGAACGTTGTCCATGATGCGGACGCGCTGCTCGATCTGTCCCGGAGCATCGGTCGGTGCATCAAAGTGGATGAAATAGTAGAAGCCTTCGTCCATTTTCTGGATCTCATAAGCGAGCTTCTTTTTTCCCCAGTCATCCACGTCCGTAATGGTTCCGCCGAAACGAGTCACATACTCTTTTGCCTTCTCGACTGTCGCCATACGGGCATCGTCTTCGATTTTTGCATTCACAACAAGTGCTAACTCATACTTGCTCATGCTCATCGTACCTCCTTTTGGTCTCTGGCCCTCCCTCTGTGGAGAGAGCAAGGAAATTCACTATCACAAATCAAAATAATAGCACGATTTTTGACAGGTTTCAAGAAAAGTTTTCAAAAAAATTTCTAAATTCTTTCTAAAGATGGATTTCCGATCCCATCACTTTTTCCCATAAATCCTTCAGATGCGGCAGGGACATCTCTTCTCCCTTTGTTTCCCGCAGTTTATGGGCGGATGCCAGTTCTTTTGTGTATTCCGAAAGGGGGTAGATTGCATACCGGCTCAAATCCGCCGATTTATGCGTCACGAGGGGAATCGCACAGGCATTTTCAATCCCCGTCCGATTCCTTTCCTTCACCAGCGTTACCCGGGCCATAGCCCCCAGCATACAGCTGACGTCCTCCTGATTGGAAAGAAAGTTGCCCAGCGAATAAAAAACGGGAACGACTCTGCCATCCGAAGCAGTCACCGTCACGAATGGCTGAATGTAGTGGGGATGTGTGCCGATCAGAAGATCCGCACCGGCATCCGCCATTTGTTTTGCCTGTGCCTCCTGTTGTTCATTCTGTTGGAAGCGGTATTCCTCCCCCCAATGGGGAAAAACAACCACGAAATCATGCCGCCGCTTTGCAAGGACGATATCCCTGCAAACCTTTTCCATGTCCAGCAGGGAATCGATATAGTATTCTTTTTTCAATGGCGGATTCCCGTCGTTAAAGACCGCCGTGTAGTTAAGACAGGCAACTGAGATCCCGTTTTTCTGGATCGCACTGATCTTATCCGCACTTTTCCTGGAAAAATGAATGCCGGTAAGCGTGATCTCCGGATACTGCTGCCAGTAACGGCAGCTGTCCCGAATTCCTTCCTCCTCTTTGTCATAGGCATGATTGGTGGCATGGGTGATCACATTAAATCCGGCGTCCCTCACGGCATCCCCCACGGCAAAGGGTGACCCAAAGAAAGGATAGCCATCGTGTTTTCGGGGATCTTTGATCAGGATTGTCTCCTGATTCAATACGTTGATGTTCCCGGCAGAAAGAAGCTTTCTGACGGGATCATACATTCTGCGAAAATCATAGGATCCATCCGCCTTCTTTGCGGCCAGCAATACCGATAAATGGATAAGATTATCCCCGACAGCCTGTAATACAGCCCGCATCTAGCGTACCTTGATCTGTCCGAGCACCTGGCCGATGGCGTCATGGATCACGAGATTCGCGCGGGAATCCACGGAAGTCTCGGATTTATTGATCAGAACCAGCTTATTGCCGTGATAATAGTTGATGAAGCCCGCTGCCGGGTACACCACCAGAGAGGTTCCTCCAATAATCAGCATATCCGCCCGGGAGATCGCTTCCACCGCACCGGAGATCACACGGTCATCCAGACCTTCTTCATATAACACCACATCCGGCTTGATCGGGCCGCCGCAGGCATCACAAAGCGGGACATCCCCGTTGCTCTCGTTTTTATAATTCAGCATATACTCCAGATCAAAGAACTGGTGGCAATGCTCACAGTAATTCCGAAGTGTGCTGCCGTGGAGTTCATACACTGTCTTGCTTCCGGCCTTCTGATGAAGACCGTCAATATTTTGTGTGACAACTGCCGTCAGTTTCCCGGCCGCTTCGAGCTCGGCAAGCTTTTTATGTGCCGCATTCGGCTGTGCATCCGGCATCAGCATCTTATTACGGTAGAACCGGTAGAATTCCTTTGGATTCGCGCGATAAAAGCTATGGCTGACGATTGTCTCCGGCGGGTATTTGTATTCCTGGTTGTACAACCCGTCCTGACTGCGGAAATCCGGTATCCCGCTCTCGGTTGATACCCCGGCACCGCCGAAAAAAACAATCCGTTCCGATTCATCGATCCATTGCTGCAAGGTTTCAAGGTCTGACATAAGAGCCTCCTTTCATGGTTCTATTGATTTTTCGTAAGCATGGTCTTTAATCTTCTGAAAAGGACAAGATTCAGAACATACGTCAAAATACACTCCACTACAAACGAAACCGCCGCCTGCGTAGCCCTGCCGGGCAGATACACCAGAAACGCCTTCCCGTAGAGAATACTGAGCCACAACGTATTCAACAGCATGCCGCAGATAAACTGTACGATTCCAAAGGATAAGAGGATCCGTGGTATCGTCACCTTTTTCCCCAGGAAGAACCCGTGGATAAGACCTGTCAGCACAGCCGTTAGGGTAAATCCCGGAAAAAACGGTCCCGTGGGAAAGAGAAAGGCGCCGAGCATATCTCCGAGTCCTCCCACAATCGCCGCCTCGATGGGGCCAAAGAGCACGGCAGCAGTGACGACTGCAAGAAATGTCAGCCCGATTCGAAGATTTGATCCCAGGGGCAATGAGAGCATCTTGGATACCTCATTCAAAACCAGATACAGAGCGATCAATACGCCCATGATGACAATTTTCTGAACGGTGATTTTTCCTTTCATAGTAGCCTCCTCACTTCAGTCTCGGAAACCGCTCTGGAATACGAACCGTCTTCAAAACGCATCATTCCTCCGATGCCCTTTTGGAATACAAAACGGATCGTTCCGTTGCGCACCTTTTTGTCTGTATACAACTTTTTCATAAGGGTTTCCCGGTCGATCCCCTCCGGAATCTCCACTGGAAGTCCCGCTTTTTCCAATAATCCCTTTACCCGCGTAAGCTCATCCGCGCTGAGATACCCGCACTTTTCCCCGAGTCTGGCCTGAAACATCAGACCGATGGCTACCGCTTCCCCATGCAGCAATCTGTAATCACTGACCGTTTCAACGGCACGTCCCACCGTATGTCCGAGGTTGAGAATCTCCCGCATCCCTGTCGTCTCTTTTTCATCCTGCTCCACCACCTGATACTTGATCCTGCAGTTTTCTTCGGCAATATGCATACACACCGCGCTTTGCAGCTCTTTTTCCTCCGGGGGGAGATCCTTGCCCAACGACAGAACCGTATCCACATGTGCTTCCAGATAGGAGAAAAATGAGGCATCCGCCATACAGGCATGTTTGATGGTTTCTGCGAGACCTGATCGTAACTCCCGTTCCGGCAGTGTTTCCCAGGCTTTCACATCAATATAGACTTTTTTCGGCTGATGAAACAGTCCGATCAGATTCGTCGCAAGGGGTGTATCAACAGCGGTTTTGCCGCCCACAGAAGCGTCTGCGGCCGCCAGCAGGGTCGTAGCGTAATTGAGAAACGGAACGCCCCGGCCAAATGTCCCCGCCGTAAATCCGGCGAGATCCGTCACCACACCCCCGCCAACGGCAATCACGGCACAATCCCTTCGGAATCCGTCGGATAACATGGCATCCTCCAGCTTCGCCTTGCTTTCCCGGGTCTTATTCTTTTCGCCGTGGGGGATCACATAGAGCTTCGTCTCAAATCCTTCTCCGGATAGAGCAGCCACGATTCTGTCCGCATACAGCGGTTTCACGAGATCATCGGTAACCACCGCAAACCGTCTGATCTTTCCCATCAGACCCGCGCAAAGATCCCCTTTCAGGGTTTCGGTCAGATCCGTGCCGATTGCAATATCATAAGAATCATCCACCACTTTTTTTAAGGAAACTCGAAATTCAGCCATAGCTACATCCTACCATATTTCCTGCCTATGCGTGCATCAGTCTTTCTCGAGATGCTCCAGTATTCCCTTCCTGATCCGGGTGTAAAAATAGATGGAAAGCAGAAGCGAAACCACTTCCGCAATCGGGAACGACCACCAAACGAGATGCAGCATGCCTGTCAGTGACAGCAGATAGGCTGCCGGGATCAGCACCACCAGCTGCCGGCTCACTGAGATCACCAGGGCGTATATGCTTTTGCTGAAGGCCTGAAACGTGGATCCGAGGGCAATGGAAATCCCGGCGATGGGAAAATGGATCGCTATCGTCCTGAGCGCAGGAATCCCAATCTGTTTCATGGCTTCCGAAGCATTGAAGAGATCCAGCAGTTTATCGGGGATCAGAAAAAACACCGTCATACCGGCCACCATGATAAAGAAAGCCAGCATGACCGAAAATCGCAGCGCTTCCTGGATGCGTGCTCTCTTTTTTGCACCGTAATTATAGGCAAGTACCGGGATCAGGCCGTTGTTCAGACCGAAGACAGGCATAAAGAAGAAGCTCTGAAGCTTGAAGTATACGCCGAAAACCGCCGTTGCCGTCGTGGAAAAAACGATCAATATCCGATTCATCAGATATGTCATGACAGAACCGATGGACATCATCAGAATAGACGGAATCCCCACCGCATAGATTCTGCCGATGGTCCACCTGTCCGGATGGAAGATCAGCTTCAGTTTGAAATGGATCTCTTTGTTCATCCGGATGTTAAAGATGATCGCCAGGATGCCGGCTGTCATCTGGCCGAAGATTGTCGCATAGCCCGCACCGGAAACACCGAGTTTCGGCATGCCAAACAATCCGAAGATCAGAATGGGATCCAGGATAATGTTGATCACAGCTCCCGTGATCTGTGTAATCATGCTTTGAAAGGTTTTACCGGTGGACTGGAGCAGCCGCTCAAAGAGGATCTGCGTGAATGCACCGAAGGAAAGGATCAGTACAATGGAAAGATAGGAGGTGCCGTAGGTAATGATCTCGGGATCCTGCGTCTGACTGCGGATAAAGGGACCTGCCGCAAACAGGCCCAGCAGCAAAAACCCCGCATAATGGATTGCCGTCAGAAAAATGCCGGTATTTGCAGCCTTGTCTGCCCGGTCGAAACGCCTTTCTCCCAGTGCCTTGCTAAGCAGCGCATTGATCCCTACCCCCGTACCGCCGCCGAAGCTGATGACCAGCATCTGCATGGGGAAAGCCAGCGTCACCGCCGTTAACGCATTCTCATTAATCTGCGACACAAAGATACTGTCTACAATGTTGTATAATGCCTGTACCAGCATCGAGATCATCATCGGAAGCGACATGGTCACGATCAGCTTTTTTACGGGCATGACCCCCATTTTGTTTTCCGTTTGCACGGCTTCACTCATGTTCTATCCCTTCTTTGCCGCAAAGAGCCTGATATACTTCCCGCTTTCCGATCCCGCGGTCCTTTGCGACTGCCTTCATGGCTTCCTTTCGATCCATGCCGGCAGCTTCATATTGCGCGACATGCGCCTCCATGGAAAGATCACGGTATTGTTCCTGCTGCTTCTGAAGAAGCTCCTTTTTGTCGGCGCCGGCCAGAACAAGCACATACTCTCCCCGTGGTTCGTTGTCTTTATAATAATTTATGACATCAGATAATGTCGTTTTTCTGATTTCCTCGTGAATTTTTGTTAATTCACGACAAATTGTGACGGAGCGGTCTCCCAGCGTCCCATAGAGATCCTGCAGGGTTTTCCACAGATGATGAGGGGATTCATAAAGGACGATCGTCCGTGTTTCTTCCCGGAGCGCCTCCAGCAGAAAGCGGCGTTCCTTTTTTTCGCCGGGCAGAAATCCCTCAAATACAAAGCGTCTGGTATTCTGACCGGAAACGGAAAGAGCCGTGACGGAGGCAGATGCGCCGGGAAGGCTTGTGACTGTGATCCCCTGCTCAAGGGCAAACTCCGCCAATACCTCCCCCGGATCCGAAATGCCCGGCGTCCCGGCATCCGTAATGAGGGCAATGTTTTTGCCCGCCAGAAGCTGCTCTATCAGCTCATGCGCCTTTTCCACCCGGTTATACTCATGATAGCTGGTCAAAGGCGTATGAATCTCAAAGTGGTTCAACAGTTTTTTGGCATTTCTTGTATCCTCCGCCGCAATCAGATCCGCTTCCTTCAGGATCCGTACAACCCGATACGTGATATCCTCGAGATTCCCGATGGGTGTCGCACAAAGGTACAATATCCCGCTCATTCGGTTTCCCCGTCTTTTTTGTCCGGTGTCTCATCAGACACGACTTCTGTCCCGGATATTCCGGCTAGCTTCGGTAACAGGAAAAACAGCACAACCCCGGCTGCAACGATTACAAGCGAGATCGCCTGGGAGGTGGACAGAACACCCACAGATCCCCGCGGATCCCCACGGAAAAACTCAACGACAAACCGTCCGACCCCGTAAAGAATCAGATAAAGGGAGCCGACACGGCCCTTCTTTGGATTTTTGGCTGCAAACAGAACCAATGTCAGCGAAATCAAAAAATCTCCGGCGCTGCTCATCAGCTGGGTCGGTATCAGGGGCACGTTATTTGGCGCAAAATCGGAGTGCGTGAATACGATATGAAACGGGCCGTCTGTCTCCCGCCCGTAGCAGCAGCCTGCAAAAAAGCAGCCAAGTCTGCCGAATCCCTGTGCCAGCGCTACCGAGGGCATGACCATATCAAAATAGGGCAGGAATTTCTGTTTTTTGATCCGCAGATAGACATAGCTTGCGAACAGACCGCCCAAAATGCCGCCATAGATCACAAAACCATTGCGGAAGTCCAGCAGTATGGACGGATTTTTGATGATCTGGGGGAGTGCGATCAGGATATACAGAAGCTTGCTTCCCACCACGCCTCCGATGATGGCACAAACAAAAATCCCCCAAAAGATATCCTCCGAGAATCCTCTCTTTTTCCCCCGTCGGATACAAAGATACAGTGCGGCAAGAAACCCGACCGCTATCATCAGTCCATACATATGAAACGTCAACGGTCCCAAATGAATGTCATTAAACATTCCTCATCCTCCTTAAAAGCCGTACAACTCCTTCATTTCCTCTGTATACACATCTTTTTCCTTCCATACGATCAGGGGTTTTTCCACGGTAAGATATGGCTTTCCGCCGGATCTGCCCTCAATCAGTACCATATTCGGTTCTTTCTTTACATCCGGATACACCAGCCTCATTCGCTTCGGCTCTATCCCATGATGACTCATCCTGCAGAAAATCTCCGGGAGGCGGAATGGTCTGTGGACCATAAAGAAGCGCCCGCCCTCCTTTAAAAGCTTCCTGCTCACCTGCAGAACATCCTCCAGCGTGCAGCAAATCTCGTGCCGTGCGATGGCTTTCGCATCATCCGGATTCGGCAGACCGTGATCTCCCTTCATATAAGGGGGATTTGTCACCACCACATCAAAAGAAGCCGCACCGAACAACTCTGCCGCTTCCTTAATATCTCCCTTGCGGATATGAATCCGGTCCGAAAGATCATTCAAACGAACTGACCGTTCTGCCAATTCCACGTTTTCATCCTGAATCTCCAGACCCGTAAAGGTACGTCCTGTTGTTTTTGCGGAAAGGAGCAGCGGCAGAATGCCGTTTCCGGTTCCGAGATCAATCGTATCCTCTCCCTCGCGGATTGAGACAAAGCCGGAAAGCAAAACCGCATCCATCCCGAAGCAGAAACGATCCGGATTCTGTATGATGAGGAGCCTGTTTCGCTCCAGATCATCCACTCTTTCTCCGGGATACAGCGGAACGTCATTCCTCAAGCGCTGCAATCTCTTTCTCCTCTGCTGTATTCTTTTTCTGTCCCTTTTTCTTACGAGGCTTGAAAGTCAGTTCTTCTGTCGGATAATCCCGCAGCTCCTTGGCATCATCAAGATCAATCAAAACCCGCACCTGCTGACGCAGCACGTTGACGGACTGCACCTCTCCCGTCAGACCGTCTTTTGTGGTCACTTTGTCGCCGATGCCCGGCAAACGGCTGTTCAGATATTCATAGGTGTCCTGCTCATTTTTCAAGCAGCACATCAGTCGGCCGCAGCTGCCGGAAATCTTCGTCGGATTCAGGGAGAGATTCTGCTCTTTTGCCATCTTGATGGAAACAGGAATGAAATCCGTCAGGTAAGACTTACAGCAAAGCTCTCTGCCGCAGATCCCGATCCCTCCCAGGATCTTTGTCTCATCACGCACCCCGATCTGCCGCAGTTCAATCCGCGTCCGGAAAACGGCCGCCAGGTCTTTTACCAGCTCTCTGAAATCCACACGCCCGTCAGCCGTAAAATAAAACAGCAGCTTACTGTTGTCAAAGGTATATTCCGCCTCCACAAGCTTCATTTCCAGATTGCGTTTCCTGATCTTTTCCTGGCAAACCCTGTAAGCCTCCTTTTCCCGCTCACGGTTCCCCGTCACCCGGTCATCATCCTCGACGGATGCCATGCGGATGACTTGTTTCAAAGGCTGGACGACTTTTTCATCCGGCACTTCCTTCGGCTCCAGCACCACTGTCCCGTATTCGATACCCCGCGCAGTCTCCACGATCACGTGGTCTCCGCGGTTGATATCAAAATCCTTCGGATCAAAATAATAGATTTTGCCCATATTTCGAAATCTTACACCGATTATCGTTGTCATATGATTCTCCCGTATCAATCTCTGTTTTTTTGCTGCTACACTTCCCGGATCTTCAAAAGCAGCATTTCCATGGTCAGTTCGAAATTGACATTCGCCTGTAGTCTGTCCTTCGCCTTTTCGATGGCTTCGATCACCTGTTCCAATCCCTGGTAAGTGCTCCTGTCTGCCTGCTTTTTGATCTCCAGCACTTCATCCTTGAAAGTCAATGCATCTATCTCTTTTGTCGCTTTATATAACAGCACATCCCGAAACCAGATCATCATGATGTCAAAAAAATCCTGCATCACCGGTTTCCCGTCACTGATTTGACGGATGGCTTCCACCAGATCCGCAATATCCATCTCATGAATATGTTTCATCAGATCAATCACCGTCACGCGAATTTCATGAAAGTCCTCGGAAGTCGCCAGACTGATGGCCTTTCCGACATTTCCCTGTGCAAAGGCCACACAAAGATCCGCATCATAATCCGGGATCTTCCCCTGTTTCATCAGATAAGAACGCACCAGATCATCCGGAACGGCGTTCAAATCAAGCCGTACACAGCGGGATAGGATCGTTTGCAAAAAAAGATCCGCATTGTTGGTGAGCAGCAAGATCACCGCATAATGGGGCGGTTCCTCAATTGTCTTCAAAAGGGCATTTTGTGCCTGTACATTCATTTTTTCGGCTTCATCAATGATATATACCTTATAGGTACAGGCATAAGGCTTGATATCCACCGTGTTGACAACCTGTGTGCGGATATCCTCGACGGAAATGGTATTCGGTTTTTCATGCCGGACATAAAGAATGTCCGGGTTGTTGCCGGACTCTGCCTGTTTACAGGAACGACAGCTGTGACAGGGATTGCCGGTTTTCTTTGCTTCCGGAGATTCACATTGCAGGGTCTCGGCAAATGCGTCCGCCAGCAGCCTTTTCCCGGAACGGTCAGGACCGTTTAAGATATAAGCATGTCCGACTTTGCCCTGCATGATCGCATTCCGGAAATGCCGGATAATATTCTGATGTCCGATGATGCTGTGAAAATCTGCCATGCTGTTCCTTATGTCACAATATCGATCAACAGTCCTTCGATCTCACCGATCTTTTGCAGGATATCAATATGTTTCTTCTCATCCTCCATCAGAAGCTGCGCCAGGTCGTCAAGATTGGCATCGATCAGGCGGATTATCCCGTATACTCTGTGTCGTCCCTTCCGATCCAGAAAATTCTCACGGGAAAACTTATGGGACCGGTTCACGATCTCATTCAGAAATTCCTTGATCTTCGCCCGGTATTTCTTCATTTCCGAAATATCCATATGGCGCGCAATGAGATTGCCCTGCACAGAGATGTCCTTCAGCATGGTATTCAGCTTTTCCTGAAGCTCTGTATCCTCAATCGCGCTGGTCAGCGTAAATTTAAAAGAATCGTCCGCTGCTTCCGGCCGTTCGGTCTGTGTTATCTGATTGATCTGCTGAACGTCGTTGACTCTGATCTCCATCGCCGCAATCTCCGCATCTCACAGGAAACCTGCAGATTTGTTTCCCCGAATATATGCCTTGACCTCTTCGATCGTATTCTCCAGATCGTCATTGGCAAAACGTACTGTAATCCCGGCATTTTTCAGGTGCTCTTCGGAAAAGTCCTCATCATCCGCCAAAAACCGACGGCACACTTCGGTATAATGGGGCGGATTCTGGTTCATCTCCCGTCTGACGGCCCGCATCAGCCGGATTCCATCGTCTACTTCTATATAGATCGGCAAAACGTGCTCTTTTCCATAGAAATTACGTACCATCAGATAGGATTCGAGGGTTCCGATCACGGCGTAATCATGGTGAATAAGATCCACCTGCCCGTCATCCACCGTAAAGTAATGCCAGTCTCCGCGCATCGTATGATAGGTGCGCATCTCTATGACTTTGTCCTCCTCCGCCAGGCGGTCAAGGGTCTCTTTATCCGTAAAATGATATTCCCGACCCTCTTCCTCGCCGGTACGGATCGGACGTGTCGTGTAGGACACGATCCGCCGCAAAGACAATGCATCGTCCCGAATGATCTGTTTATAGATACTGTCTTTTCCGGAAGAACTTTTTCCGAGAAGATAAAAAATTTTGCCCATAGATAGGACTATTATATCCTACCGGATAGACTTGCACAATCCGCCCCGTGCAAAAAACTCACGATCCCTGTTTACGAGTACCCCCGATAGATCTCATAATCAGGATCTTTTGCATGATCCGAAGCGTATGCTTTGCAAAGATCCGGATTTCGGTCGATTTCCCGCAGCGCAGCGCTCAGCCTTCGAAAACCCTCCTCCCGGTCACACACACTCGTCATGGCAATGACGAAATCTCCCTGCGCCCGTTCCGTTTCCAGATGGTAAACCTCTCTCAGACACGCCGCCAGGGCCTTTCCGTCAATTCCCGTCATATCGGAACGGAGGATGATCTTTCCCGGATCCCTGTCAAAGGCTTCCTCCGGCGTGAGATCCCCCTTCTTCAATATGGAAACGGTCTGATAATCCCGGTTGTTTTGATACCATTCCGTCAATTCCTTCAGATAGTTGGAAAAAAGCTGCTCTCTCTGCTCCGTCAACAGCTCGATGCACCGGCTCATACCAGCCATCAGCACATAGGACGGGGAGCTGGTTTCATAAATATCGAGGTATTTTTGCACCGCTGCTTCCGGGATGCGGTCGGATGCGATATGGAGAACCGCCGTCTGGGTCAGACTGGGGAGGGTTTTATGCAGGCTCTGGACCACGAGATCCGCCCCCCCGGTGACCGCACTGTGCGGCAGCCCTTCATGCATACCGAAATGCGCCCCATGGGCCTCATCCACAATCAGAATCGCACCGTAGGCATGTACGATCCTTGCGATGGATGCGACATCGGAAACAATTCCTTCATAAGTTGGTGAGGTCAGTACGACTCCCCTGATCCCGGGGTTTTGCAGCAACGCTTCTTCCACAGAGGAGGGGGGAATCTGCCCGTCAATTCCAAACCCTGTCTGTACCGCAGAAACCGTCCTGACATGGAGTCTGTTCAGAAAACACGCATGTCGCACGGACTTGTGGGAATTCTCCGCGATCAGAATTTCATCTCCGTCCGACAACGCGGCAGATACCGCCGCAAGGATTCCAACCGTGCTTCCATTGACCAGCAAAAAGCTGCGTCTGGCTTTCCAAAGCTGTGCCGCACGCTTTTCCGCCTCCAGGATCAGGCCGGCAGGGTGATGCAGATCATCAAATCCTTCGATTTCCGTGATGTCTATCAAAGACGGCTCTCCCAGACCAAGAGACGTGCGCTTATGCCCCGGCATGTGGAAAGGGTAGTAATCCCCGGTGGCAATTTCTTTTAATTGCTGATCCAGTGTTTTTTTCATAAAAATCGCCTGAGATCCGGCATCCAGTCGCCGAAAAATACCGTATCCCTTTCCATGGATTCCCAGATCGGACCGAAAAAGGCCTCCATCAGATCAATGACCTCCACCCAGGGCGGCGTATCCTTCTTTTCGCCGCGGAGATACGTTTTCCATTTTTTCTTCATATAGGTATCATTCCGATAATTCAGCAGCATGTTCCAACGTTTTTTATCCAGGGTCAGTTGCCGGGAAAACAGCGCCTCCTCGATATATTCCCTGATATGACGTCCATCCAGCGATTCCGTACGCAAAATGCCAAAAACCGTATCATAAGGCCTCATATCATGGATCAGCTCCATCCTCCACAGGATGTCAACAAATGCGTGGGTAAGGGCCTGCTCCTTCGGATATGCATAATACGTGAGGAAGGCGTCTGGCGTGAAAAACAAACGAAAGGTTTCTTTTTTGGCCTGTATGTCCGGCGGCACAGCCTCCAGGGAAAGCTCAAAGGGCACGGAAATCCCGTTCAGATCCCCTTTCATCAGGACACGCGCCCGGTCTTCTCCTGTCAGATGGAGCCCCATTTCCCATGTGATCCCGCTCTTCTTTTCCCGGATCAATGTCCTGGTAAGCACAATGGCAAGATCCCGGACAGTAAAGGCTCCCGTATAATAAAAGGACAGCTGATGAACCAGTTTTCTGCGGTAGATCGAAAGTGTCAATTCTGACGCATTGCGCAGGATAAAGTGATCGCTGTAGTACGAATCTGCAATCACGGAAAGCGCCTCCTCCACCATAAAAGCGGAGGCAAGGTTGGAAAACGGGATCCCAAGCTCCTCGCATTTGGACTTTACGCCGGCCAGTGCAAGCTCTGCCGTACTCATCACATCCACACTCCAATCCGTTCGTGCACTTTATGAATCACTTTTCGCAGTCTGGCGTACTCCATCAGTTTTGCGACATCTATATGCTCCTCGGCCAGAAATCCCTTCATGGCACTCTTTAAAGTCTCTCTGTCCACTCGCTCCTCATATTTGAACAGATCACAGAGTAACCGTTCTTTTTCGTAGATCTTCATGATGCCGTCCCCGAAAGGGATACTGCCGACTCCAAGCTGCAGCACCTCCGGTTCCGTATAGTACGGCTGGATGGCAGGGAAATCGATATGAAAACGGGATTTAGACGTGTTTTTGTCCACGGCGATGCTCCACTGAAACGGCCTTGCATCCAAATACCCGTAGTAGTAGCATGCCGTTTCCATGGTCAGCACACCATCTGGAAACATGGCCGCAATCCACTCGATCTCATCAATTTTCCGCTCATACAGCGCATAATAGCCGTTTCGTACTTTCCGCAAAAACCCATCCCGTACCAAGGCCTGCACACGGCGGTAATCCAATCCGAGCCGCTGCAGCTCCGAAGCCTTTGCGATCCCGCCGCGGTCGCGTATCAACGCCTCCACCGCTTCCATCATCAATTCTTTTCGTTCCTGTCTGATCCCGCGCTTTGCCATCCCTGTCACACTCCATCTTTTTTCCGCTCCTCTGTACGAAGAGAACCTTTTTTCAGTATAATCGCTCCGTTTTCTTCTGTAAAGCAGAGGACTTGTTTTGTCCATAGAAGAGAGATATAATGAAATTCGGACAATCATCAATGTCGTTTTCATGCAGGAAGGAGATTATCATGGCGGATGACACAACGGCACTGCATAAAAATCCCTCCCGGGAGGCCTGTGAAAAGATCATCAAACGGATCCTGGTCACCGAGGTTCTGGAGAAGGGGCAGAATACCCAGTTTCGCAACGCAGCAAGCTTCATGAATTATTTTGAATCTCTCTACCCCGCATCCCCCGGTCTGACCAAGCAGGTACAGCGTGCGGTAAAAGCCATGGATCTTCCCAAAGATGAAAACGGCTTTTATATGATAAACAAAACCGGCTCACAGGTCGCAGAGGATAAAGAAATGCGATTCCTCTGTGAAAAATACCAGGTGGAAGTAACGGACCTCTCCGAGTGTGAGCAGATTTTTCTGCGGGTCAGTGCCGACTGCCGGACATATCTCATGCATCAGCTTCTGTATTCCAAAACCTTTTCCGACAAGATCGTGACAATCACGGAAACAGGAAACGGCTTAATCCTCTATACCAAACATAAGCAAAGACTTCTGACAAATATTCAAAACACTCTGATTTCTCAGACAATTACGCGCAGTGAGTAGAATCTGTAGATTCAGTTTTCGCTTGTCCCGTTATATCACAAAACGACAGTATCCTTGTCCGATACTGTCGTTTTTTTACATATATTGAAAGAATTTCGTCGATCACCGTCATTACCGACGTCTGCGCCGTCGATGTCTTGAGAATCCGCGGCTCCGGATCCTGCGATAAGGGGTTTTGGTACGTTTCCGCCGATACAGGTTCCGCTGCAGCATGCGCAAGCGGGAAGAAAACCGGATGATCAGAAAAACAATCAGTACCGCACCTGCTATGATCAGAAGGACAGGCAGCACCTTTTTCGGCGTGATCATAACCATCTTTTTCAGACCGTCCGTGCCGTCGCCCGTCGCTACCTCACTCAGGATCGTCTTGAAAGGATAGGTTTCCGCAATGGCACCGGTAGCAAGAATCTGCGCCGTGCCCACCGGGTGTCCTGCATACGTATAGTAAACCGTTCCCACTACTTCTCCGGGCTGTGTATTTATCACCACCTCCGGCACTGCATCCTGGAAGGAGGCCGTCAGGGGCAGAACGATCTGTGCATTGGGATCGAGCCGTGCAAATGGGGCATAATCCCGGAGACCGCCCCGTTTGTCGCTGTTTTCTGCATCGGAAAGCGTATTCTCTGCCACATTGAAGAGACCGAAATTCGCAAAACAGTACTCAAACAGACCGATGGTATCCGTCCAGTGAGCAGGACGATCCGCATACATGACTACGCAGATCAACGTCATATTGTCTTTCTGGGCATACGTCACCAGGGTACTTTTCGCCGCTTCCGTATAACCCGTTTTCCCGCCAACGCAGTATTCATACAGATACTTCGTCGACTTATAGGGATTCAGCATTTCGTTGTGATTCTGCAGATAGGTGATCTCGCTGTGTTTATTGGTAGGAGGGATCTCGTAGCGTCTGGTGCCGGTGATAATGCGAAAAGTCTCATTTTTCCACGCCTCCTGCGCGATCAGCGCCATATCGTGTGCTGAGGTGTAATGCGTTTCCTCCGGCAGACCGTGGGGATTGGAGAAATGTGTATTGGTACATCCCAATGCCGCGGCTTCCTCATTCATCATATCAACAAACGCATCCACACTTCCCGCAATATGCTCTGCGATGGCATAGGCACATTCATTTGCGGACTCCAGAAGCATCCCGTACAAACACTGCTCCAGGGTCATCTCCTCGCCAACATCACGCGCAATGGACGATCCTTCGGTATTATAGACCGCATCCTTGGAAAAAGTCACAATATCACTCATATTACCGTGCTTCAATGCGATCAACGCGGTCAGAATCTTCGTAATACTTGCCGGATAGTGCGGTTCGTCGATATTCTTCTGATAGAGAATGGTACCGGTGGACGCCTCCATCACAATGGCAGACTGGGAATTTGTCTCGATTCCCTCCGGCCAGTACCCCTCCGGTGTCTCAGTCTGCAAATCCGTAGTGTCGATTCCCGTCTCCTCTGTCCGGACTTCTGTCTCGGCCTCCGCCTCTCCTGCCGGATCCGTCACCGTGTCCCCCGCTGTCGCGACACTCTCCTGCGTCTCCGCCCCCTGGATACCCACCGGAACGGTCAAAAGCATCATGCAAAACAGAGAAACCAGAATGATGGATAAAAGCCGTTCCATTCTCGTTTTTCCCGTCTTTTTTCTCATAGTACTACTATAAGCATGCGTTGGTGGGATGTAAAGATTTTTTATGGACATGCTGTTTTTCTTCATGGTATGATTGACGCGAGGTTGATCACGATGCGACTGAGAAAAATCAAGGGTGCTGAGGAAGCTGTGGCAAACAGCGAATTCTGTGTGCAGGACCCTTCCATCCACAAAAACAACTGGCGTACCTTCTTTGAAAACCCGTCCGCTCCGCTCCACATAGAAATCGGCATGGGAAAAGGTACTTTTCTGATGCATATGGCCCAGCTGCATCCTGCTGTGATGTATCTGGGCATCGAGATGTTTCCCAGCGTTCTTTTTCGTGCCATTCAAAAAATAGAAGAGAATCCCCTGCCGAATCTCCGTTTTCTCTGCGTCAATGCCGAATTTCTGACAGAAATCTTCGGGGAGGGAGAAGTTGATCGGATTTATCTGAACTTTTCGGATCCCTGGCCAAAAGCGAAGCATGCCAAAAGGCGCCTCACTTCCGCTGCGTTTCTGGAGCGCTATGACCACATTCTGTCCGAAACGGGATGTATCGAGTTCAAAACCGATAACCGCGGCCTGTTTGAGTTTTCTCTGGAAGAGATCGAAAAGAGTAAATGGAGGCTCCTCGCCTCCACGGATGATCTGCATCATGATCCGGTATTATCCCATGGAAACATCATGACCGAGTACGAGGCGAAGTTCTCCGCCCTCCATCATCCAATCTGTAAGCTGATCATTGACCGTACTTCGTGATCTTTACCGGGTAAGGATCTTTCCTGTCTGTGACAAGCCCGTAAAAAAAGACGTCCCCCTTAAAAAGGAGACGTCTTATTTTTGTTGCTGCTCCGTAGATCCTTATTTACAGCACTTTTGTCGGATCGAACACATCGCTGGGGATGGTAAATGTGATAATCCCGTCGGAATGGGGCGCAATTGTCGCCTCCGGGAAGGTGATGATCAGACTTCCGTCCGAACCGAGATACCAGAGAGAATCCTTGTCGACACCCTTGTAATCATCCATGAAATACTTTACGGTGTCATCCTGCTGCATCTGCTCCTCCATCTGGGACCGGATGTTCTCGGAAATAGCATCATAGGTCGCCTGATCGGAATTCAACAGTTCATCCAGCGTGATCACATCTCCGGTTTCGCGGTCTGCCGTATAGTACTCGGCATAGTTGATTCCGTTTGCACCGAAGAACAGATAGGTCAGATACTCCAGACTCTCATAGTTCCCATAGTCGGAAACAACGGTAATCTGGATGTCCTTGTCTTCCGGAAGCTTGACATCGTCATAGTCCGAATCCTCGATGGACTGGATAAATGCCTGCTTCAGTGCTTCCTCGTCAATATTATTGACACTGGGATCCAGCGCCTCTTCCGTAGCTGCGGGAGCTGCTTCGGTTGCTGCCGGTGCTGCTGCTTCCGTTGCCGCCGGTGCTGCCGCCTCTGTTGCTGCGGGCGCTGCTGCTTCCGTTGCCGCAGGTGCCGCAGGTGTCGCTGCTGCCGTGCTACCGCATCCCGTAAGGACTGCTGCCGCAAGGGAAATCGTCATCATGGTTGCTACAACTCTTTTTTTCATACAAACCTCCTGCCTCTGCCAAAACTAATTCCAAACCGAGAATATTCTACTCGTTTCCAAAACAAAAAGCAAGTTCCTATAGATGTACCGGTAATGCCCGGTCCGAGCAACTCAGAATGCAGTTCTGTGCCTCCTCCTCCATCTTCCATGTCTGACAGCGCGAGCATCTTACATAGAGAAAACTGTTTTCCAGGTTCGTTCTGAGGCGGATTCCGGGAAATGTGCCTTTCCCGCGCAGGGACATCACCATATTCAGGAGAATCGTTCCTTCCGGGTACAGTCTGGATTTCATCAGAGCAACCGCTTCATCCGTCAACAGCGCCGGATCCGGGTAAGCGCCGATAAAGGCATCGTTGATGATGAGATCGTATTTATCCATATTCTGCTCCAGATAGCGCAGACCCTCTGCCTCCACTACCGTGAGTCGTTTATCTTTCGGAAGAAAAAAGGATTCCCCGGCGATACGCAGCATTTGTGCATCTTTTTCCAGCACGGTAAGGTGAATATCCGGATATGCATCCAGTAAAAAGCGCGGAAGAGAAAAACCGGCGCCGCCGATCATCAGCACCTGCTGCGGTTCCGGGAGAGCAGCGATGATCTCGGCAATTTTCCTCATATAAGAAAGGATCAGTTCGCTCCGTCGCGCAGGGTTCAGATACATGGCCGATTCCACACCGCCATCCACATAGAGAAAACGAGCCATCTCGCCATGATACTCTTTTTCAATCACTGAAATCATACTGTTCTCCTGCATCCGCAAGCCAGACATCTCTGCTCCGGCTGCCCGTCCCCGACAACGCCGCGCTTTTTCTCTGTACGGGTCCGGGTACAAAAAATCCCGCGCAGCGACTGCTGTCCGGGATTTCATCATGCTATTTGCCGTTCCATCCTGCCTCTTTTCTTCTTTACCGGTGTTCAACGTGGCCGCTCGCTCGCAACTGACGGCTGGCTTACTGACTCGATCAGATTTCAGAGACTGTTTTGTTTTTGTTATCTCTTATATCGTCACAAACCGGAAAAATCTTAACCACCCGATCAGTTTTGCGTCGTTTTATTTTTCTTTTTTTGCTATGATGTGATCAGAGACACACACCAGTCAGCAGGGAGAACCGCCATGAAGAATCTGAAAACACTCTACCGTATCCTGAAACAGACAAACGGTCTCAGGATTTTTGTGAATTATTTGATCTTTGTCTTTATTTCGGCTTTATTGATCCTCCTCGCGGAACCGGAAATCACGAACTATTCCGATGCGTTATGGTACTGCTACGCCGTCATCTCAACAGCCGGTTTCGGGGATATCGTGGTACATACTTTTCTGGCAAAGATCATTTCCGTTATCGTCACGGTCTATTCCCTCATTGTGATCGCGATCCTCACCGGTATCCTCGTCAATTACTACAACGAAATCCTGGAAATCCGCCGTAAGGAAACGCTAACCGCCTTCCTTGACCGTCTGGAAAAGCTTCCGGAACTCAGCCACGAAGAACTGGTGGAAATGTCCAAAAAGGTGCATCAGTTCCGCCTGCAGAAGAAGTAATTCTTTACTTCACTTCCCGGGGCGCATTTTTCATGGTGATGATAAAGGAGATCAGATCAAATACCGCCTCCACCATCAGCACAATGCCGCCGATCCGAAGCAGCGTGGCCAGGGACTTGAACGGATGGAATACCAGAAGTATCCCGAAGATTGTCATAATAATACCGCTGATCAGAAGCAGCACCGTCCCGCTGCCGGTATATCCTCCGCTGCGGACACGGAAAAAGGATGCGATCTTGATCACCCCGGCTATAATCAGGAAGATACCGCATACCCAGATAAAGGCTTCGATCATCCACTCTATCCCTCTGGATGCAAAAATACACACAAGCCCGAAAATGATAGCAATGATTGCGCCGATCAGAATTCCAAATCCTGACGACCCCGTTTTTTGTCCCGCTATGTAGCGTACCATCAGGACGATGCCAAGAATGAGCAGACCAATCCCGGCTATGATAATGATGGTTTTCATAAATCCCTCCGGATTGATCAACAGAAAGATTCCGATCAGGATTTCCACTGCGATCACAATCACAGCGGATACTCCGGTTTTTGTTGGATTCATAACATGATTCCTCCTCTCAAATGATGTTTCATTATAATACGAACAGCTCCATGATGTAAACCGTTACATGATGTTATGCAGGATACCGACGGAGACGTAATGCTCCACCACTGCTCTGTAATCGGATCCTTCTTCACTTTCCGTGGAGGGATCTCCTTCCACCATCAGCCTGATCCCGCCACCGGGCAGTTTTTCTTTTTCTACATAGTGATCCCTGTAAGGAGTCCCTGCAGACACTGATCTTTGATAGAGGACACCCTTACACACCGCATAAGGGCAATCCGGAAAATTGATATTATACACCTGCCCGGGCGGCAGCGGTTTTTCGATGCATTCCTCCAGCATTTGATACAGATAGGCATCCGTCACCTCATGACAGGAACTCCTTCCCTCCGACAGTGCAATTGCGTGATACCCCTGAAAGGCTGCCTCAAACGCAGCACCCACGGTTCCGGAATACTGGATATCGGTAGCTACATTATAGCCGTCATTAATCCCGGACAATACAAAATCCGGTTTTTGATCCATCATATTTAACAGACCGACCCGCACGCAATCCGCAGGTGTCCCGCTGCAGGTATAGGCTTTCACCCCCTCTACAGGATACTCATACGGATACACATCGAGCTCGTGATGCAAAGAGATGCTGTGTGAGGCTGCGCTCCGCTGCCCGTCCGGGGCAACGATTACCACCTCTCCGAATTCTTTTGCGGTCATAACCAGACGGTACAGGCCGTCAGAGCCGATTCCGTCATCATTTGTAATCAAGATCCGAACCATTCTGTTTTCCTTTACTCACTCAATATAGAATTCTGCGAAATTCATTTGCGGTATCCTGGCATAGTAGACGGATTCCTGTCCATCTGCAGGCTGGATTGTTGTTGCCTGAAGGGTTCCGCCATCCACGTAAGTCAGATTATGCTTCTGTATGATTCCCGCCCGATCTTTGATCCAGACCCTGACATTTTGAAGCGTCCCCGGCTCTTCTCCCAATTTCCCGGCATAATAATAGGCAATTGCATCTCCATGATGAAAACCTGAGAAAAATGCTCCCTCTTCCATTTCCTGCCCTTCATAGTAGGAGGGCTCCAGTGTACGGTTCCCATAGATCTCTATAAACATCTTCAGTGCCGGTGCGCTGCTTCCCCAAATCCCGTAATCACAGTAAAGCAGAGCATCCTCCGGGACATCGGAAAGCACCTCGCTTTGCAGCGCCTCGATCAACAGATCATTTCCTGAACGGGTATGCTTGTCGCCGGAAGCATTCGTTGCTGCTCTGCTGTAAACCCCGGTACAACCGATCAGAAATGACAGAGAGGCAATCAGGAGGATCCGCAGCCAGGGCGGATTCGCATTCCTCCCGATCCAGCCCGTAATGGAAAGAAGCAGCAGTGCCGTAAACAATCCCACACCCATGGTTCCCACAATGGACATCATCCAACCCTGCGTCCATGTAATGGCATTACTGATCTGAAACTTTTCTGCTATGGAAATCAGACCGGCCGGCAATACCAGAATCAGGACAGCAATACAGATCAGGAGTCCGCTTGTCATCTCCGGTACAGCCTGTCCTTGATGGCTGCACTGATAAAGCAGCCATGCCACCACACCGGCCAGCACAAAAGACAGCACCACGTCCTGCACCCGGATATCCGCAAAATGCAGCTCCTGTCCGGATAATAACACGCTCGGCAGGGAAAAAGATGCTGTCATCTGCTTGGAAATGGTTTCGACAATGGGCGACAGCTGAAAACGGGTGGAAGTATCCGTATTCATCCCCTGTGCCGAAGCGCAGATGCAGTAGCCTGTAAATGCGAGGATTACGCTTATACACTGGGAGCCAAAGACAAGGATCCTATGTTTCCACTTTTCGTGCAGAAGCATAACAACCAAAAAGCAGGGAAAAATAAAGAGATAGCCGATTTCAAGCACGCTGCAGGACAGAAATGTAAAAAATGCCGCCGCAATCAGAAACCCGATTTTTTTCTTTCCTGCATGGACATAAAGAAGCAGCATCCCGATGATCCAGAAGATGTAAGAGCGCTGTGCCATGGCCTGATAGGTATAGAGCGCGTTTACTTCCACCGAGGAATACAGATTCACAAGCAGCGGCGTCAGAGCAAGACAAAGAAGAGCCACCGATCTGTTTTTTGTCATGCAGCCGAGAAATACCGATGTCAGGAAGATTGCAAGATACGTATAGAAAAGAACCGCTATCCGGTAATTGGTGAGACTGTAGGACGCAAATTTCCAGACAGCGTCGTTCCAGTAGGCGAGGGGCAGAAAACGGTAGGTCTCCGCCGGATGCAGGTAGATCTCCAGCGCCTGCCCTATGTAATGAAAGAAGCTCTGTAAGTAGGTCTGGTCTTTGGTGGCTTGATACATACTCAGATGTACGATGCTGTCATCGCCGCCCCAGGTAGCATCAAAACCGGTGGAAAGATAAAGCCAGCCTGTGATGATCGTAACAACACCAAGGACGAGAAACAGAATGAGCTCTTTCGTCATTCCCGTTTTCTTTTCTGTCATTGTCTGGTCCATCATACCCATGGCTGGCTTCAATTCCTTTATTTTTTACGCTTTTCTTTTCTCGTAAAGACTTCCCCTTCTTCTGTCAGTGTCAGGGATTCGCTGATATAATGATCGGCATCGGCGGCCTGTACGACAGGTTTCATGCTTCCGTACATGACCATGCTGACGATGGCAACAACGATCAGATCAATGATTAAAATCGTACCGACATCCACGAACAAAAGACCAATCAGAAGGATCGCAACAAACACCGCGATCACCACGCCCAAAAACTTCGGTACACTGATCGGGAGATCCCCCGTCATCTTACCGGTCTGGCCGTTCATCGCAAACCGATATTCCTTATCATTCCAACGGGTCGTCAGCAGCCAGACCGGAAACAGACCATATCCCGTTTTTTCATCGCTGATTGTGACCTGCTCCTGTTCTGACTCAATGCGGTTGTGTCTGATCGTCCTCTTCGTCTGCTCACTGATCGTTGATTTGACACGTTTGTGGGCACGCTCCACGTTGTCCTGTTTTTCCACGTCGAAACGTTCTGCCAGAAAACCCGGAAGATAGGACAGGGAAAAGGGCTTGATCTGCGCCATGTCATAGGGCTCGACAGAATCCATGAGAGCATCCTCCATGCGCTTCGATGCATCCGTCGGCACATTCTCATAGGAAAGATACCCTTTTCTCCTCACATCATAATGGGTCAGGGTCTCATATTCCTGATCACTCTTTACATCCACCGCATCATACGTTGCATCAATGGATGCTTTGCCGCTGAAAAGCCAAAACGGTACGTAGACACCCTGAATTTCAGAGACATGATTGTCTGTCTGAAAGGACTTCGGCAGCAAAAAGCGCTTCTGATAGTATTGATGGTAACTGCTGATCGCCTGATCCTTCGTGTGCGCAAAGGGGATAATGTGATCCGGACGGATACTGCCCGAAAACTGCCCCGGAACAATCGTCTGATTTCCGCAATAAGGACAGCGCATGACTGCTGTCGTCTCATTTGCAATCAGTTCCGCACCGCAGGTGGAACAGGCATAAGTTTTCATACCGTCTTTTTCGGTATCCCAGTTTTCCCCCGGGTTCGTTGCGCTCTCCTGCGCTGATGCCGCCTGCTGCTCCTTCTCCCTCCAAAATGCCTCTACTTCCTCCGCTGTATACAGCGACGCGCAGTATTCACATTTCAGCTTTCCGCTGACCGGGTCGAATTTCATCTCCCCGCCGCATGCCGGACAAGCGGCTGCCATTGTTTGGTTCTCTCCCATACCCTCTCCTTTCCTAAACAGGTTTCATTTTTTTAAGCTTTCCAGTGTTTCTCCGATTTTCCCTTCAAGCTTTTCCTCAAAACGTTCGATCGGCGCTACATTGGGATTATTCGGTGTCCGGAGCTTCTGACAGTACTGGGTACAAAGTTTGTCGGTACAGTTACTGCAACGTAGCGCTTCGTTGGTGATTTCCGAAAAACGCTCCGGATACATCATAACCGCGAGTTCCCAGATCAGCCAAACCAGGATGGACATCAACAGAAGACTTAAGGAATAAAAGCCTCTCACAAAAAGCATAGGTGTGAACATCATCAGATGATCCCAGTTGAAGATCCGGCAGGTGGTGCAGCACCGGTTTTTCAGAATAAGCCGGAAAGGGCACCAGATCAGCACACAAATCAGGTCACAAACATAAAAAGTGACGGTAAACAGGAACAGGTAAGTGTCAGAAATGATATTAAAATAACGGAGCAGCGTCAGAAATACGATGGCGGCCGCCCATAGAAGCATGACCTTGTAAGCCTGTTTGGTGGTTCGAATAATATAATCGCGCAGATTTTTGTAATTGATGCGTTTCAGATCCTCCGACGGGATAAAACGAAATTGAAACAGCTTCTGCGATCCGAGGGCAATTTTGTTTTTTACGGGAATCAGCTGCCAAAGCATATCCAGCACCCAAAGCACCCAGAGCAGATGCAACGGCGTCAGCATATGAAAGAAATTCCACCCCTCGAGCACCTGCAATTGCTGTGGAAAATAGACCGCAATCAGAACACAGGCTGCCAGTATCAGGATGCGGATGATAAGCCGTGCGATATAGATTTTACGGAGTGTAGAGACCTTTTGTTTTGGCTTTTCGTAATCTACGCAGTTTTCTCTGTTGTTCATAAGACCTATACTATCATTTTTTTTCCTTTACGAAAACCGCTTTTCTCATTTTTTCTCTTCCAAGCATAGACTATCTGATTGGTGTTTCTGATATACGAAGCCTGGATATAGATGGATTGGACAAAGAATCTGTGGCGATCGTTTCACAACTCATAGACAAGCTAAGAAAATAAAAGAAAAAAGACAGCCCCCCGAAGCTACCTTCGGAAAACCGCCTTTACGTGGGCCATCAGGGGCTCGAACCCTGGACACCCTGATTAAGAGTCAGGTGCTCTTCCAGCTGAGCTAATGGCCCGAAGTGCCTCCTACATGAAGCACAAACAGAATTATATTATAGAAATTTCGTGATTGCAAGTATTTTTTGAAAAAAGAATGAAAACAGCCCAACCGCAGAACACAGGGTCGGGCTGTGGAATTGATTATTTAAGAGTTTGCAATCAGAGCTGCAATTTCTTCCGGCGTCATCACATGATTCGGATCGGAAAGATCCGGCATCGGCGGTTTCTCCGGCTCCGGTTCGGGTTCCGGAATCGGCTCCGGCCCGGGGGCAGCCGCTGCTCCGTCTCCGGTATTTGCAAGCAGCGCTGCGATTTCATCCGGCGTCATAATGTGATTCGGATCGGAAAGATCCGGCATCGGCGGTTTCTCCGGCTCTGGAGCGGGTGCCGGCTCCGGCTCGGGCTCCGGGATCGGTTCCGGCTCGGGCTCCGGAATCGGCTCAGGCTCGGGCTCCGGAATCGGCTCAGGCTCCGGAATCGGCTCCGGTTCGGGTTCCGGAATCGACTCCGGTTCCGGCTCCGGCATCGGCTCAGGTTCTGGCTCCGGAATCGGTTCCGGTGCACTCTCCACCATTGGCATCGGCTCCGGGACAGGTGTCGGTGCAGCAGGAATCGTCGGTGCCTGTGCAACCCCTTGTATCAACGTAGTCTGGGGTGCGGAATTCATCACCGACTTCAACTCCAGAATTGAATTCTTTACGGACAAATCCAATAGCTGCAGCTGTGAAAGGATTTCTTTATTGGAACTCTGGAGCTGATCGGCACTTTTCGTTTCGATACCGTTCACCACGTTGCCCTCCAGCTTCTCCAATCCCTCCCCCAGCTGGGTCAGCTCCAACAGAAGCTGGTCATTCGAACTGAGCATGGCATCGGTATTTTCTTTATTTCTGGATACAAGAAGCTTTGCATACTTTTGCTGCTCTTTCGCAAGCGCCTGTGCATATCCGGTCACTTTCTGGTCAACCAGCTTCACATGTTCACTGAGGTGTTCAAAATTGGAACGTAACAGCATGTAGGATGCTTTTTCGGATTTAAAGATATTTTCGTATCGCTCCTCTTCCCGTAAATGCCTCTGATAGCTGATCTGGATCAGTGTGATGATCAGAAAAAATGCCGCTGCGATCATCAGGATCCCGAAAATAATCAGATAGATCGGATCCGCGCTCCTCACCATGACATATAAAACTGCCAGAAAAGAAACGAGCAGGACAATAACGGAGAAAACGATCTTCATCATTGTTGTGTCGTGTTTTTCCTGTTTGACAGGTACACCGTTTTTCATCCGAAAAACCCCCTTAAGCTACTGCCTTATGATAATTTTCCTCAACCACTTTCCAGTCGATGACCTTAAAAAGCTCTGTGACATATTGCGCACGCAGATTTTTGTATTTCAGATAATAGGCATGCTCCCATACATCAATCGCAAAAATCGGAATATTTCCGGTTTTCTCACTGTAGGGATTGTCCTGATTCGGACTTTGGGACAATACAAGGCTTCCCTCCGGCGTCACGGAAAGAAAGGCCCAGCCGGAACCGAACTGCGTTACGGCTAGATTTGAGATTTTTTCCTGAAAAGCCTCAAAACTTCCGAAAGCCTGATGGATTTTCTCTGCCAGAATACCGGTTGGCGTGTGATGCTCTGTTCCAAGTGTACTGAAATACAGATTATGATTATAATAACCGCCGCCATGATTACGGATGCCCTTTCTCAGCGTTTCATCCGGAATACTGTCCAGATTTGAAAGAAGCTCCTCAATCGGCACATCTGTCTTACCGGCTTTTTCAGCAAGTTCATTCAACGTCTTGGTATAAGCCGCATGGTGTTTTCCGTAATGTGTTTCCATTGTCAGCGTGTCAATGACGGGCTCCAGACCGTCATACGCTACCGGTAATGCCACCTGTTCATACATAGATCCTCTCTCCTTCCCCTATCATCCTGTTTAGGATATTAATAATTCTGCTCTCTAACCTCAAAATAGCTTTGCGGATGATGACAGACCGGACATTCCTCAGGTGCCGATGTTCCTATCACAATATGCCCGCAATTGCGGCATTCCCAAACGGTAACACCGCTCTTCTCAAAGACTGTCTTCGCTTTTATATTCTCAAGCAGCTTCCGGTAACGTTCCTCATGTTCCTTTTCGATCGCTGCCACACCCCGGAATTGTTCTGCAAGCTCCGTAAAGCCTTCTTCTTCCGCATCTTTTGCCATACGTTCATACATGTCTGTCCACTCAAAGTTTTCGCCCTCGGCCGCAGCGAGCAGATTTTCTTCCGTCGTCCCAAGCTCTCCCAGCGCCTTAAACCAAAGCTTTGCGTGTTCCTTCTCATTCTCCGCCGTTTTCAAAAACAAAGCTGCGATCTGTTCATATCCGTTCTTTTTTGCTACGGAAGCAAAATAAGTATACTTGTTCCTTGCCTGAGATTCTCCTGCAAAGGCCTCTCTTAAATTTTTCTCCGTCTTGGTACCTGCATATTTGTTTTCACCCATCTTTGCCTCTCCTTTCAATTTGTCCCAAACTCCCCATTCCGTTCTATCGTATCATATTTCCTATTTTTAGAATAGACTATTTTTAAGGAAAAGAAACAGTCTTTCCTTAAAAAACAGGGATGAGACGATTTGTCCCATCCCTGTTTGAAATTCAGCGTCCATGAGGGGATTCGAACCTCCGACCTACCGCTTAGGAGGCGGTCGCTCTATCCTGCTGAGCTACATGGACATATCGGTACCGCAACCATTGGATGCGTCACTTTCAATCAAAAAAATTCAGTCTTCCCTGAAGCCAGATCGTACCCTTGAAACGCCGACCGACTGCGGGTTCTCCCAACAGGTCTTTCTGATTGATGCATACATCAAACACCAGATCATTGCAATTCAAGGTCAGAATCACTAATTCCTCGAGGGTTTCTTTATTCGGCTGCATGGTATAATCCAGGATCTCACCGATTACCTGGTATTGATCCGACTCGATCCCGTAAGGCATGAAGCTCGTCTCGACAATGCTTAAGATATCTTCATACATCACACGGCGGGAAAGCATGGAATAGGTATCAATGTCTTCCAGAGTCAGGCTTTCCATGGCTTCTTCATCGCCATCCCTGGCCGCTTCCAGAATACTGTGCCGCTCCTGTACCTGTCTCGGTGTCTCAACCTTTTTCTTTTGCTTCGCAATCGGCATAATAATATGCCCATCCGTCGAAAGACCCGATAAGGTCACCGTTGCTTTACTCAGACACTGTTCGTTCCGGTACATTTCATTCATGTACTCTACACTGTTTTGAATGAAGAAAATCAGAGAGACGCCGATCTTTACATCGTCACAGATACCTGCGTAGGATTCATTACTGTGGTGGCGCTCTACTTCCACGGACTCCTCCGTCGTCACGCCGTTTCCGGTGAAATATGGATAGTAGTGGTCGATCTCAAAACCATCCTCACCCACATATTGACCAATCAGACGAATCCCGAAGCCGTGTCCATATTCTTTTGTCATTTCGACGATTTCATTTCCTTTTGCATCCTGTGTCGTCTGTTCCCGGTTCGGATTCGCGATGATCTCATCCAAAACCGCGTCCAAATCCTTTGTACTGCTCAGTTCATGAAATCCGACGGTTCTCAGATAATGATGCAAGCTGCTTCTCCTTATTCACTCTTCAACGGTTTCTTCGAGTTCATAGCCTGATCCAGAGCTTTCTTTTCATCCTCGGATAAAACGATGATACTGTTTCCTTCTATGATTTCCTTAATGTAAGTATAGCATCCTTCTCTGGAATGCATCGCATTGATGATAAATCCATCATTTTTTTCATTCAGAAGGGCAACAGAAAAGGAAAGCTTCCCCCCCATCTCACTGAAAGCGTCGTATTTGACAAGTCCTGCTTTCTGAAAAACAAACTGATTATTCTCAAACAGCTTTGAGATATTTTGCTCGTTTTCTTTATTTGCCTCCAGCAGCATGTCTACCTGATCCAGACGTTTGACGAGGGTTTCTTCAAGGGATTTCGCCCCCTTGCCTGACATAAAAATGCGATATCTTTCTTTCAGTTTTTTCAGATGAATCGCATTTACAACCGTGATGATGATCAAAACCACCACAAGAACGATCAGCGCTGCGATCACGATCAACGCAATATCCAGATCAATTCCCAGATAATCCGCAATTCCTAACATGTAGTTCCCCTAACAGTTCCTTATTTCTTTATAGTGTATAACATTTCCAGCAAATGTTCCAGTTCCTCCGGCGAATAATATTCGATTTCGATCCTTCCGCTTTTCTCATTTTTCCGTGAAATCGTGACTTTCGTCCCGAAAAGCTGTTTCATCTTTTCTTCCTGCTCGGCATAAACCGCGTCGAGCTGCGGGTTTTTGCTCTTACTCTGTTTCTCTGTCGTTTCCTTCTGGGACTGAAGCTTCTTTACCAGCTTCTCTATGTCCCGGACACTCATTTTTTCATCATAAATCTGCTGCGCCAGCGTAAACTGTTTTTCTCCGTCAGTCACGCCCAGCAGAGCCCGTGCGTGTCCGGCGGAAACCATCTCATCAATGACCATCTGCCGCACCCGCGGATCCAGCTTCAGCAGACGCAGAGAGTTTGCTACTGCTGTCCGGCTTTTACTCACTACCTCCGCCAGTTTGTCTTGTGTCCAGTTGTAATCGTTTAACAGCTTCTGATAGGCCTCCGCCTGATCGATCTGATTGATATCCTCACGCTGAATATTGTCGATCAAAGCCCACTCTGCCACTTGCTGCTCTGTCAGATCCTTTTTTACGATCACCGGGATTTTCTTTAATCCCGCCATCTTGGATGCTCTCCAGCGGCGTTCACCGCCGATGATCATGTAGTAATCTTTTTTCTCCAACACCAAAAGCGGATTCATGATCCCGTGCTGTTTGATATTTTCCGAGAGCTCAATCAGTTTGTCTTCGTCAAAATTTTTACGTGGCTGGTCCGGATTAGGCTCAATCTTATTGATATCCACCAGCAATATATCCTTGCCCTCCGGAGCTGTTTTTCCTTTCCCCGCACCGGCGCCTGTTTTCTCCGGAATCAGCGAATCAAGTCCTTTTCCCAATCCGCTCTTTTTTGCTGCCATATCAAATGTCCTTCCTTTCCATGATTTCCTTTGCCAAAGACCGATAGCTCTTTGCTCCACTGCTGTTTGCATCAAATAATTCTATCGGCAGTCCATAGGAGGGTGCTTCTGCCAGACGGATGTTCCGGGGTATCACCGTTTCATAAATCTTGGTTTTCAGATTCTCACGGACGTTCTCCACAACCTGCTGGGAGAGATTGGTTCTTCCATCATACATCGTAAAGACGACGCCCTCTATGATCAGATGATCATTCAATCTTTCCTGTACCAGATTGATGGTATGAATCAACTGGGACAGACCTTCCAATGCATAATACTCACACTGAATCGGAACCAGTATCGTATCCGCCGTAGTCATCGCGTTGATCGTCAGCATGTTCAAAGAAGGCGGGCAATCTATGATGACATAATCATAATCATTCCGTACCGTATTCACGGAATTACGCAGTACATATTCCTTCCCCTCCACATCCAACAGTTCGATCTCTGCACCGGCCAGATCCACACTGGATGGAATCACGGAAAGCCGCTCGATCTCCGTTTTAATGATACTGTCGGCTATCTTGCATTCTCCGAGTATCAAATCATAAACGGACTGCTCCACTTCGTCCTTATCAATACCCAGTCCACTGGTCGCGTTTCCCTGAGGGTCAAGGTCTATCAATAATACTCTTTGTCCTTCTTCAGCCAGACATGCCGACAAATTGATCGCACTTGTTGTTTTACCTACTCCGCCTTTTTGATTTGCTATCGCGATGATTCTGCTCATATTCACTTTCCTTTACTGCTGTTTTAGGAATTTTCTTTGATCCTGATTCAAAAGTGTCACGGGTTTCAGTATAGCACTTTTTTCGGAAATGTTCTATAGATTTTTCACCGGTTGGAAGATACAATCAAGAAAGGATTTGTTATGATGCCTCTGGATAGATGGGGTATTCACCTGACTATGAGGAAAGGAGAGCCTATGCGTATCACATATTTGGGTACCACCACTCTGTTATTTGATGATGGCTTCGATCAAATCCTGTTTGACTGCCATGTGACCAGACCTTCTCTCGCGCAATACATGTTTGGAAGGCTTTCCACAGATCAAACTCTTGCTGATCGTGTTATTCGACAGTTTGACATCCATCGCTTGAGGGGCATTTTTATTTCACATTCCCACCACGATCATGTCCTGGATGCTCCCTACTTCGCGAATACCTGTCAGGCTAATTTCTATGGATCCCCTTCTGCCATAAATGTGGCCAGAGGTGGATCTGTTCCCGAAAACCGATTATACTCCTTTACCCGGCAAACGAGCTATCAAATTGGTTCCTTCCTGATCACGGTACTTCCCTCCATCCATTCGAAACCCCATTGGTACAATTATGATCTTGGTCAGACAATTGAGACCCCGTTGGTACAACCGGCGAAAAGGAACGCTTTTAAAGAAGGCGGCTCTTTTGATTTTTATCTGTCTCATCGGGATCAGCGTTATCTCATTCGCCCCAGCTACAATTATCTTGAGAATCAATTGGATGGAAAAAAGACCGATGTACTCTTTCTCGGTGTCAGTGGATTATCACGAGACACAAAACAAAGACGCCATCAGTTCTTTTATGAGACTCTGGATAAAACGAAACCCTCTGTTGTCATTCCAATACACTGGGATCATTTCTTTTTGCCTCTTTATGGTAAAACACGGGGACTGCCTCGCATTGCGGATAATACCGAAAAATCACTTTCTCTTTTGAATACGGAATGCTTGCATAGAAATATCAGATGCTGCATATTACAGCCATTGAATTGTCTTACTTTGTTTGAATGAATTCTGTTATTTCAATAGATTGTTTCACGTGAAACAATTTCCACTACATTTTGTAAGCTGTGTTGTGAAACACACAACCAGTAGAAAAATGTTTCACGTGAAACAATATCCTACTTATGAACATCGATCAGATGATTCCTGATGGCAAAAACGGCGGCCTGGGTACGGTCATTCACATCAATCTTTTTGAAAATGCTGGATACATGATTCTTGACAGTACGTTCGCTGATGTGCAGGTTTTCGGCAATCTCCTTATTATACATCCCATAAGCAAGATTCTTTAAAACCTCCATCTCCCGTCCTGTCAGATCAGCGATTTTTTTCTCTTCATCGCTGCGCTGCGTCATCTTGGATTCCAGGAGCGGCATCAAGCTTTCCTGTATATAGGTCTCACCGCGGGAAACTGAGATGATCGCTTTCCTGAGATCATCGAAATCAGAATCTTTTAAAAGATATCCGTTAATCCCGAGATCCACAGCACGAAGCAGGTATTCCACTTCATTGTGCACAGTCAGTACAAGAACCTTCACCTTCATATGAAGTTCTTTGATTCGCTCCAGAACCTCCAGGCCATTCATAACAGGCATGTTAATATCTAACAGCAGCACGTCCGGTATTTTTTCCCGGAGCTTCAGGATACAATCCTCACCGTCAAATGCCTCCTGTTCAACCCGGATCTCACCATCAAGTTCGAGAAGATTTCGTAATCCTTCCCGAATCATGGCATGGTCATCAGCAATCATTACGTTGATCATAAAAACTCCTCCAATTTATGATTCCGGCAACATATCTTCCACTTTCAACGGAACTGTAATCGTAATGGTCGTACCTTTTCCAAGCTCCGATTGAATATCCATATCGCCCGATAACAAAAAGATCCGTTCCTTCATGATGGGCAGTCCAAACCCGGTCCGGTCATCCGAGACACGCATATTATCCAATTCAAAACCATCCCCGTCATCTTCAATGGAAAGATCAATATGATCCTCGGAATATATCAGACGAACGTTTACTTCTTTCGCATTGGCATGTCTTACCGCATTGCTGCAGGCTTCATATATGATGCGTAATAAAGTCAATCCTACAACAGGGGACATTTCCTCCGAGGAACCCTGCACATAGTAATTGATTACTGTGTCGGATCCATCCTGCAAACGAGCGAGGTTTCTCTCGATGGCGGTATCGATACCGATATCATCAAAGGACATTGGTCGAAGATTATAGATCATGTCACGAAGCTCATCGATGATCTCCTTCGTGAACTTCGACATATTTTTGAGCTCCATTTTGCATCGAACAGGATCAATGTCAATTAACCGGTAACACAGCTCAGCTTTATGAACCAACCCGGTCATGCTTTGCACGGAAGAATCATGAAGCTCTCTCGCGATCCGCTGCCTTTCCGCCTCCTGTGTTTCCAGCAGTTTACGGCGCAGGATTACATTATCATCCACATTCGTGATCAATTCATCGCCCGGCTTTTCTGCTTCCCGGGCAACACGGATCACAGAATTCAATTCATCGATCTTTGCATTGAGATCACTGAGCTCTAACTTCTTTTTTTGGGAAAGATCCAGTAATTTCTTTTGCTCCTCACGTAACTCGGCAATCCTTTTTTTATTTGAGGTATTCACCTCACGTGGGGTAAAGGATTCAAAGTTTGGATCATTCTTTTCTTCCAGGAGGGCAATAAAGGAGATGTTTTCCTTAATCTTATTCTCACAGTCAGTATATTCATGCTCGATTAAGATCCGCTCTTCCACAAGCTCTATCAAATATTTCTCGAGATATTCTTTTACCATGTCAGATACCTGTGACTAAAGTACTATATTTATTATATCCTATTCTATTAAAAAAGAAAGAGAAAAATGGAACAATTTCAGAAAATCATCCGAATTACTTTATGGATAATGGGTTGTATAAATAAGAGGATAAGTCTATAATGCTAGATGGAGGGTTCTCACATGAAAAAAAGAATCATATCCTTGATAGCACTGGGTGTCATGACCGCCGGTACGATTTATCTCTTAAACCGTCTGGCTGATTATCGTGCTGATAATAAAAACATCCTTCCGATGAAGGGACGCTTCTTCACCTGGAGAGAATATGACGTTTTTTACAACGTAAAAGGAACCGGCAGTCCTGTGTTGCTTGTTCATGATCTTATTCCGAGTGCGAGCAATTATGAGTGGACGAAGATCATCCGCCGTCTGGAAAAAGAGCATACCGTCTACGCGATTGATATGATCGGATGCGGCAGATCCGATAAACCGTCCATTACATATACCTCATATTTCTACGCGGAAATGATTGGACAGTTCATCGAAAAAGTCATCGGTGAAAAAACGATTCTCATGGCTAGCGGTGTGTCCGCCTTTCCTGCGATTATGGCAGACAAGATGTATCGTGATCAGATAGATAAACTCATCCTGATCAATCCCGAAAAGATCACAACATCCGAGATGCAGCCTGATCAAAAGAGTAAGCTCATAAAGACGCTGATTTCTCTGCCTATCATCGGCACTTATATCTTCAATATCGAAACAACAGAAAAAAACCTGCTTCGTCTGTTCCGCGAGCGGTTTTATATGAAGCCGCAGCTGGTGGATGACCGGATTGTCGGTGCTTACTACGAGGCAGCACATCGCGGACACGGAGCCGGTCGTTTTCTTCTGGCCAGTCTGCGCGGGCATTATCTGAATGCCAATGTTCGTGCCGCACTTTCTCATCTTGACAATCTGATCATCATCGGAAGCCGTGATCGAAAAGGGATGATCCCCATTACGCGGGAATATAAGAAGTGCTCACTCAAAGCGGAAACCGCTTCCGTTTCCGGCAGTAAGACACTGCCACAGCTGGAAGTACCGGATAAGCTGGTTCAGGTCATCAATCTGTTCATCTGAGATATCGTGATACAGCAAGACGCATAGGTTAAAAAAGGGAGCGATTATTTCGCTTCCTTTTTTACCGCCAGGATGCGCAGAAAGTCGCAGAGTAAGGCGCATGCGCCCGCGATTTTCGCGCAGGAAACGTTTTTTTAGCGTTTCCTTATTGGAGATTTTGCGGGCGTGCCTGCTTTTCTGGGATATCGCAGCGGTGTCCGCTTCTTTTTTTGAATAAATAAAACAGTACGGGGAAGATCCGTGGTCGGAACCACATAATGCTCCGTGGAAATCAGCTCTCCGCCAAGTTCCTTCATCGCATAGGCTGCCTCCGTCACTTCGTCAGCAATCTCCTCCGCCTTATAAGGACAAAAAAACCCTTCCACCTTTACAAATGGAAGACAGTATTCACATAATACCGAAAGATTTGCCACTGCCCTGGAAAGCACTATATCAAACTGCTCCCTGTAACCATCCTCCTTCCCCAGATCTTCCGCCCGTGCATGGATGACGGAGACATTGGACAAAGACAGTTTCTCACAGATTTCTTCCAAAAACAGCGTTCTTTTCTGCAGAGAATCCGTCAACACAAACTGTGTTTCGGGAAGAACAAGTGCCAGGGGAATCCCGGGAAATCCCGCTCCGGAACCAAGATCAAGGATCTTTTTGCTGAAAAGCATATCAGGAGACCGGAAAAGAAGCAGAGAGAGACTGTCCAGAAAATGCTTTTCCACCACATCCTTCCATTCGGTGATCGCTGTCAGATTCACCTGTCTGTTTCTTTCCATCAGGGATTGATAGTAGGTATACATTTTGTCTGTGAGCTTGGTCGTACAGGATAACCCGTAAAGCTGCAATCCCGTTTTCAATTGTTCCAGATCATCTCCCATGATTCGCCTCCATATATACCAGCAAAACAGTGAGATCCGCGGGACTGACACCGGAAATGCGACTGGCCTGTCCGACGGATGAAGGAGTAAACTTCTTCAGCTTCTGTCTTGCTTCGATCCGAAGACTTGGCACAGCATCATAATCGAAGCCTTCCGGTATCTTTTTATTTTCCAGTCTTTTAAATTCCCCGACCTGCTTAATCTGACGCTCTATATACCCTTCATATTTCACGGCGATGTTCACCTGTTCCTGTATTTCTTCGGAAAGGATCGGCCGATCCGGATCAAGGGGAGCTACACTCTGATAGGTAAGCTCCGGTCTGCGAATCAGTTCCGCAAGCGACAGTCCGTGTGTCAACGGTACACTCCCGAGAGACGAAAGACAAAGAGAGGCTTCTTCGCCGGAGCCCACATTCACTTTTCGGATTCTTTGAATCTCTTCAGCAATCAGCTTTTCTTTTCTGCATACATGATCGTAACGCTCCCTGGAAAGTAGACCAACACGATAACCGTATTTGGACAATCGAAGGTCTGCATTGTCCTGTCGAAGCAACAGCCTGTACTCCGCACGGCTTGTCATCATACGATAGGGCTCCAGTGTCTCTTTTGTGACCAGATCATCCACCAAAACACCGATATACCCTTCAGAACGGTCGATCACCAGCGGTTCCTGTTGTTTGATCATCATTGCCGCATTGATCCCGGCCAGAATACCCTGCGCAGCTGCTTCTTCATAACCGGAACTGCCATTGCTCTGCCCTGCGGAAAAGAAACCGGAAATCTCTTTAAACTCCAGCGTGGACTTTAACTGATTCGGATTGATGCAGTCATATTCTATGGCATATGCATTTCGTACGATCACGGCATGTTCAAATCCCGGCAATGTGCGATACATACGAAACTGTACGTCTTCCGGCATGGAGCTGCTCATGCCGGAAAGATACATTTCATTGGTATGAAGTCCCTCCGGTTCCACAAAGATCTGATGCCTTTCCTTGTCCGGAAAATGAACCACCTTATCCTCGATGGAAGGGCAATATCTGGGTCCCGTACCTTCGATCACACCGGAATACATGGGAGAGCGATCCAGATTTTCCCGGATAATACGATGTGTTTCCTCGTTCGTATAGGTCAGGTAACAGCTGACCTGATCAATCTGGATCGTATCGGGATCAGTGGTAAAAGAGAAGGGACAGATCTTTTCATCGCCGGTCTGTTCTTCCAGTTTGGAAAAATCTATGGATCTGCGGTCAATCCGGGCGGGAGTCCCTGTTTTAAAGCGGTAAAGCTCAATCCCGTTTTCCAAAAGCGACCGTGATAAATGTGTGGCTGCCTGCAGTCCGTTTGGTCCGGTTTCATTGATCGTATCACCGTAGAGACAACGCGCATTCAAATAAACACCACTGCATAGAATCACTGCTTTTGCATGATAAAAGGCACCGGAAAATGTTCGAACTCCAACGATCCTTTTTTTCACTGCCGCAGAGATTGATGAAGGTTCATCTTCCGTGAGAATTTCCGCTACCTCTGCCTGTCGTATGGTAAGATTCTCTGTGTTCTGCAGCGTTTGGCGCATCCTCATACTGTATGCCGCTTTATCAGCCTGCGCCCGCAGTGAATGCACAGCCGGACCCTTTGATTTGTTCAGCATTTTTGACTGGATAAAGGTCTGATCTATGTTGATCCCCATCTGGCCACCCAGCGCATCCACTTCACGAACCAGATGACCTTTCGAGGTTCCCCCGATATTCGGATTACAGGGCATCATGGCAATACTGTCGATACTCACCGTAAAAATGATTGTGGAAAGTCCCAGCCGCGCTGTGGCAAGCGCTGCCTCACAACCGGCATGACCGGCACCGATCACAATGACATCATAGGTCTCTTCTACAAACGGCATGTTTATTTCCCCATGCAAAATTCCGCAAAAATCTCATTCACAAGATCTTCTTCCACTTTTTCTCCGATGATTCTGCCCAGTTCCGTGTATGCATCCATCAGGTCAACAGAATAAAAATCCTCAGGCATTCCCCCATCAATGCTTTCCAGAACACGGGACAGACTGTCATACGCAGCACATAAGGATTCTTTCTGACGGACATTGGTAACAACTAATTCGTCGTTAAATTGGATATTTCCATGAAAAAAGACATTTTGAATTGTCGTTTTCAGAAGATCCAATCCATCCCCTGTTTTGGATGAAAGGGACAGGATGGGAAGATCCTGATTGGAAAACAGTTCCTGACAGCTTTCTTCCGAAATAACTGCTGGAAGATCCGATTTATGAAGCAAAACCAATACAGTTTTTTTCCTGATCAGAGACGCGATTCTTTTATCTTCTTCGGAAAGCGGCTGGGAAGCATCTGTCACAAACAGAACCAGATCCGCATCAGGTATGGAATCGTATGCTTTTGTCACGCCGATCTTTTCCACCGGATCCTCTGTTTGCTGAATACCGGCCGTATCAACGATCTTCAAAAGAATCCCGTCTAAAAGAACCTGCTCTTCCAAAGTATCTCTTGTTGTACCGGCAATTTCCGTTACGATGGCACGATCCTCTCCCAATAATCTGTTTAAAAGAGAAGATTTTCCTACATTCGGTTTACCGATAATCACGGTACGGATCCCTTCGGATAAAAGGCGTCCGTTTTCCGAAGTCTCCAAAATCCGATTGATCTCGTCCTGGACTCTACAGACATCTTCGCGCAGCAGTGTTGAAAATCCCGACAGATCATAATGTTCCGGATCATCCAGGGCTGCTTCGATATAAGCACTGCGATTTAAGAGAATTTTTCTGAGAGAGGAAATCTTCTCCTTCATTGATCCGCGTAAAATCTGTAAGGAGCTTTTTCTGGCATAGTCCGTTTTTGCCTGAATCAGATCCATGACGGATTCCGCTTCCGTGAGATCGATGCGTCCGTTCAGAAATGCACGTTTGGTAAACTCACCTGGCTCAGCCAGTCTGGCTCCTGCCTCGCAGACGCTTTCCAGAATCCTTTGCATCACAAGAGGACTGCCATGGCAATCAATTTCCACCGTGTCTTCTTTTGTATAAGATCTGGGGCTTTTCATCAAAGCCACCAAAACCTCATCAATCAACTCATCCTTCCAACGGATCATACCGTAATGAAGGGTGTGGGAAGGAGCCTGCACTAAACTGCAACCTGTAAACAACTGATCCGCGATACTGATGGCATCCGGTCCACTGAGGCGGATCATGCCGATGCCGGAAGGAACCAGTCCTGTTGCAATAGCTGCTATCGTATCTGTTTCCATCATCTTATGGATAAATCCTTGTTCTATTTTATGAAAAGCACCGGCAAATGCCGATGCTTCCCGGTTCAGAGTTATTGTTTTTTATTCTGCGGTCCACCGGATATCCCATGCCTTTTCAGAATGATCTTCATAAACAAGGGCTGAAAAATGAAGATCAACACATATCCGACAGCCAGTGTCAACAGCAGCGATTTCAAAAAAACGGGTAAAAACGGCATAAATCCGCCATGTCTTACGGTATTCCAATAAGCAAAACCCACCATGCAAAGTGTCAGCAAAGGCGTATAAATGAGATCCGAAATGAGACTGTCAAGAAATCTGGCTCCCAGACTGCCCGACTGCAATCCCGCTTTTTTATCCACAGCGTTCATAACCCGGTTCATAGGGATCAAAAAACCGATGACAAGACTGATCACCGTGCTGATCAAAAAACTCAATAACCAGCCGGGAACCGTAAAATGTCCTGAGGACAGCGTGCCCATCAGAGAAAGGAAAAAACTCAGGGTAATTCCCATGCAAAGACTCATTTCAATGCCGATTTTTCGCATTTTTTTTTGCATTTCTTCGTTCATAATTGTGCCTCCTCTTTTGATGTTGATCGGCGTTAGACGGCATCTGTTATTTCGGAGAAACGACGACATACCGATCCGGTTCTTCCCCTTCACTGTGTGTCTTCACGTACCGGTTATTCTGCAGAGCAGAATGAATCACTCTCCTTTCAAAAGGATTCATTGGCTCCAATTCCACGGAACGACCCGTTTTCTTCACCTTGTATGCCACGTTGCCGGCAAGATTTTCCAGTGTTTTCCTACGACGGTTCCGATAATCTTCGGTGTCCACCTTTACCTTAATCTTGTCTTCCGTATTCGTATTAATGGCAAGCTTCGTTAAGTACTGCAGGGAATCCAGTGTCTGTCCACGTTTTCCGATGATGACACCCATTTCTTCTCCGCTCAGCTCAATATCAAGACAATTATTCTCTTTATCATAGGATGTCTCAATCTTCACTTCCAGATGCATCGCATCAAATACCTTGCCGAGAAACTCCTTTGCAGAAGCAGAAAAAGCTTCCACGCTGCTGTCGCTGAGCACAGTTACTTTCTTTTCATTTTGTTTCTTTTCTTTAGAAACGACAACATCAGATGTCGTATTCTCAACTTTCACCTCTTCGGCAGAATCCTTCTCCTCCTCCGGTACAGCAGGCTTTTCGCTCTTTTTCCATGCTTTGATTACGGCAGGTCTGTTACCGATTCCAAGAAAACCTGAGCTGCCTTTTTCCACTACTTCATATTCGATCTGGTCACTGGTAAGACCGAGCTTCACGCACGCTTCCGTGATCGCTTCTTCCACACTTTTTGCAGATACTTCTATTAAATCATTCATCTTAGGATCTCCTTCATTACGATTATTTATTATTACGTTCATTAAATTCCTTCACCAGATTAGCCTTGTAGGCCATACTGTCTGTTCTTGCATTGACCTTGATCTCATTGGCGGATGAAAGCTGCTTTTCTTTTTCTTCATCCGTCAGAAGAGACTTGAACTGTCCGCTGGTTTTTGTTCGAAGCTGCGCATTACTACGAATCTGATTCTCGTAAATGCCCATTTTCTCGCGCTTCTTTTTTGCCTTCTCCTTATTTTTCTCAATAATATCTTCCAGATTGACTTTTTCCAGTCTTTTATTGATGATCAGAGATTGCACCGTTCTCACAACCGCGGACCCGATCCAGTAGATACCGAGACCTACAGGTACCGTAAAGCAGATCACGAACGACATCAGGGGCATCAGAAGATTCATGGACTTCATCTGTGCACCCATCTGCTCATTACCGGTGGTATTCGCCTGAGGCATTACCTTAATGGAAAGAACCTGAGAAAGATAAGAGAAAACCGGAATCAAAAGCGCAAGAAACGCAAATCCGAAAAGAGCCGATGCACCTGTTCCTTCTTTTACCGCATTAAACCAGGCCGTGATGTAATCCCAGGGAGTATAGGAAATATTCAGTCCCAGGAAATTATTCACATGATTGACTGCCTGGTGAACCGCATCCGCATTTGTCAGATCCGGAAAATAGGCGCTGCTGGTCAAAGTATCCCATCCTGCATTCGGAAGTTTGTAGAGAACATCTACAATATAATTTTGCTGTCTTTCTGTGGCAGTGGTAACCTGTCCCAAAAAAGTGGTTGGTTCAGAAACAAAGAAATCCGTACCGAGCGTTCTCATGTTTTTAAAGCCTTCCACAAGACTTGTCATCTTTTGCTGCCAGCCCGGTGTATTCATGATCTGATCTGTAATGCTGGATCCTGCCGGCGTAATAAAGATATTCTTTACAGAATTGATATAAGCCGGAACGTTGTAAAAAACGCGATACAAAGCGAACAGAATCGGCATCTGAATAATGAGCTGCAAACAGGAACCGGTGGGGGAAACACCATATTTCTGGTAAATCTGCTGTGTCTCCATCTGCATTTTCTGCATGGATTCCTGATCACGTTTTCCCTCATATTTTTTCTTGATTTCCTGAAGTTCAGGACTCATCTTTTGGGAAAGACGTGAAAACTTTTGCTGTTTATAAGTCAGGGGATATAAACAACTGTAGATGATGATGGTAAGAATAATAATCGAGATACCGACATTTTCGACATGACCGCCGGTAATCAATTTGATGAAATCGTAAATCGCACCCAGTACAAAACCGAGAATAAGAGCAATCGGCCCAAGTATTGCACCGGAGTATTTTGTCATTAAGATTTTCAAGATCTTCCTCCTTACGGAACGGGATCAAAGCCTCCTTTTGAAAAAGGATTACATCTTAAGATCCTCCATGCCGCAAGGGCCCCTCCCTTCACTGCACCATACTTTTGCACAGCAAGGAGTCCGTACTCCGAGCAGGTAGGGCAATAAGGACATTTTGTTGATTTCATTGGAGATATGTATTTTCGATAACCCTTTATAATAAGAAGTAACAGTTTCTTCATGATCCCATTTCTTTTACTTCAGTAAACAATGAAGACCCGCAAGATCCGTAAGTGCACTCCCTATCTGATGATAGTCTGCGTTCTTAGCTTTTCCTCTTGCGACGACTACAATGTCAAAACCATTATTCAACATTTCTTCGGATAGTCGCATATTTTCCCGTATGAGACGGGCCAGATGATGTCTTTTTACACTGTTTCCTATTTTTTTACTGATTGAAATACCGAGTCTGTTTTTTCCAAGATCATTGGAAATCACATACATCACTAATTGTTGATTCGCGTAAGATTTTCCTTTTTGATATACTCTTTGGAAATCTCTGGTTGTTTTCAGCGATTCTGGGTGTTTCATTTTTTCGCTTTGAGATTCTTTCAAGAAGAAAGACCACAGAAGCTGTGGCCTATGCTGATAACTCTTTTCTTCCCTTTAATCTTCTGGCTGCCAGTACCTTTCTTCCGCCCTTTGTACTCATTCTTTTCCGAAAGCCATGAACCTTGGCTCTTTGCCTTTTTTTCGGCTGAAATGTCATCTTCATTTAATATCACCTCCATCCAGTGAAAAGAACATCACCAAAATTATAGCAAAAAAAGAGTACAAGTCAAGAAAAACCTCCTATTTTCACGAAAAAATACCCGTTAAATTTTCTTATAAAATGTGGATAAGTGGATAATTTATGTGCATAACTTCATCCTGCCGAAACCACGACTGTGTATAATTGTCGATTGAAATGATTTTTTCGAAAGATTGTAAAAAAAGGGTTTTTGTAGTATGATAGTAGAGGTCGTATTTTGCGTTTATGAAGCTTTTTACAGATGTAATGAGCGCATTTATTTCATGCATTTCCTATCTGTCGGAGTAAGGATTCTTATGGAAGAAATCATTCAGGAATGGCCTAAAATCCTGGAAAACGTAAAAGAAGAATATGATATTACAGACACCGCATTTCATGCTTTTTTGGAACCACTTACTATTTCTTCCATTGAGAATGATATCATTTATATCGTCTGTCCCTCCGGCCAGATCGGATTAAACTATTATCAAAAAAAATACTATCTTCCCATTAAGGTTACCATTGAAGAGACCTTCAAAAAACCTTATGAAATAGAGTTTATCCTGGAAAGCGAAGATATTTCCGTTCCGAAGAAAAAGAAAACAACCGCTTTTCCGTTGGAACGTTCCAATCTGAATCCGAATTATACCTTTGACACGTTCGTGGTGGGTAATAACAGCAGAATGGCACATGCTGCCTCCATCGCTGTCGCTGATTCACCCGGTACCGTATACAATCCTCTTTTTCTTTACGGAGGAGTCGGTCTTGGCAAAACCCATCTGATGCACTCCATCGGACATTATATATTGGATAAAAATCCGGACAGCAACATTTTATATGTTACTTCAGAAGAATTCACAAATGAAGTGATAGAATCTGTCCGCAGCGGTAATGCAGCCTCCATGACGAAGCTTCGTGAAAAATACCGCAACGTGGATGTTTTGATGATTGATGATATCCAGTTCATCATTGGAAAAGAAACTACCCAGGAAGAGTTTTTCCATACGTTTAACGCACTTCAAAGAAAAAGAAAAGCCATCATTATTACTTCGGACAAGCCCCCGAAGGAAATGGAAACTCTGGAGGAGAGATTTCGTTCCCGCTTTGAAATGGGACTGATGGCAGATATTTCCGCCCCCGATTACGAAACAAGAATGGCAATCCTCCGTAAAAAAGCCGAAAATGATCACTTTGTGATAGACGATGAGATCCTGAATTACATCGCCACCAACATCAAATCCAACATTCGTGAACTGGAAGGAGCTCTGAATAAACTCCTTTTCCTCTACAACATGAATCATCAGGAGATCACCATGGATATTGCAGTCAAAGAACTGCAGAGCATTATCAGTCCCGATGAAAAGAAGCAAGTGACACCGGATCTGATCATCAATGTGGTTTGTGATCATTTCAGCATCACAAAGGATCAGATCGTTTCCAAAAACAGAAGCAACGACATAGCAAAGCCCAGACAGATCATCATGTATCTCTGCAAAAACATGACTGACTATTCTCTGGAAGCGATCGGTTCGCTCCTGGGCGGAAGAGATCATGCAACGATTCTTCACGGGATCCGTACAATGTCCCGTGAATATGAAGACAACGAAGCAATGAGAAACACGATCGACACGATCCGTAATAAAATCAATCCTAATTAAATGGTTTTTCAACAGGGATCCACTTATTATAAGAATCGTTTTCCGTCGGTTATCAAGGGTGTATTTGGGAAAAAACAGCAGAAATAAAGCAGTCAACAAAGTTATCCACTTATTCACCACCTCTATGATGAAGTCTTTTAAATAATTATTATTTATATATGGAAAGGAGCTTCCCATTATCATGAAAGTCATTTGTTCCAAAGCCAGTCTACTTAACGGTGTCAATACAGTACAAAAAGCAGTTCCAACCAGAACTACCATGGCAATTTTGGAATGCATTTTGATCGATGCTTCAGCAAATGAGATCAAATTAACGGCAAATGATACAGAACTCGGGATTGAAACTGTGATTGAAGGAGAGATTCAGGAAAGAGGAGTCATTGCTCTGGATGCAAAAATCTTTTCCGATATCGTCAGGAAGCTTCCGGATAACGAAGTTGTCATCGAAACAGATGCCACCTTTAAGACTTTTATTACCTGCGAAAAATCAAAGTTCAATATTATCGGAAAATCAGGAGAGGATTTTTCTCCGATCCCCTATATAGAAAAAACAAATGAGATTACGATTTCTCAGTTTGCTTTAAAAGAAGTGATCCGGCAGACTATTTTTTCGATTGCGGACAATGAAAACAACAAAATGATGACCGGAGAGCTGTTTGAAATCAAAGAAAATGTGATGCGCGTGGTTTCTTTGGACGGGCATCGCATTGCCATCAGAAAGATTACCTTTGATCGTTCTTATGATGAGAAAAAAGTGGTGGTTCCCGGAAAAACACTGCAGGAAATCAGCAAGATCATTCCCGGAGAGACGGAACAGATGGTAAATATCTATTTTGATGAGAATCACGTGATGTTTACCTTTGACCGTACCACGGTAGTTTCCCGGTTGATAGAGGGAGAGTATTTCAAGATCGATCAGATGCTGTCTTCAGATTATGATACAAAGATAGAAATCAATAAGCGAAGCCTCCTGGATTGTATTGATCGAGCGACGCTTCTGGTAAAAGAAGGGGACAAAAAACCCATTATCATGGATATCAAAGATGATGTGATGAATCTTCGCATCAATTCCTTTATCGGTACCATGGATGAAGAGATTGATATAGAAAAAGTCGGAAAAGACATTATGATCGGCTTTAATCCAAAATTCTTTATTGATGCCCTTCGTGTGATCGATGAAGAAAAGATCAGTCTTTTTATGGTGAATCCCAAGGCTCCCTGCTTCATAAAGGATGAAGAAGAAAGCTTTATTTACCTGATTCTTCCGGTAAATTTCAATAACGGAAACATATAAATGAATGAAATCAGGATCAAAGACGATTTTATCAAACTGGGACAGGCGATGAAATTATGCGGGGCTGTGGAAAGCGGAGTGGAGGCGAAGCTTGTCATTCAGCAGGAAAAAGTAACTGTCAACGGTGAAATATGCACCAGCCGTGGAAAAAAACTGACTCCCGGCGATAGTTTTTCATACAATCAGGAAAGTTATCTCATTGTTTCATGATCATAAAGAGTATTCAACTGCATAATTTCAGAAACTATGAAGATCTGAAAATTGAGTTCACCAAAGGAACCAATATCTTATACGGAGAAAATGCACAGGGAAAGACGAATATTCTGGAGGCTGCCAATTTAAGCAGTACCACAAAATCCCATAAAGGCAGCAAAGATAAGGAAATGATACGCTTCGGACAGGAAGAAGCGCATATCAAAACAATCATAGAAAAAAAACAGACTCTTTATGAAATAGATCTTCATTTAAAAAAACAGAAAAACAAAGGCGTTGCTCTTAACAGAATTCCCTTAAAAAAAGCAAGTGAACTGTTCGGAATACTGAATCTCATTTTTTTTTCCCCGGAAGATCTGTCAATCATAAAAAACGGTCCGGCAGAGCGTCGGAGGTTTATGGATGCGGAACTATGCCAGATGGACAAGGTATATTTGTCCGACCTGATCAATTATCAGAAGGCATTAAATCAAAGAAACAGGCTTTTAAAAGAAATACCGGGAAAAAAAGAGTTAAAGGAAACGTTGATTTTATGGAACGAACACCTGGCAAGATATGGTATTTCCATCATAAAAAGAAGAAGAAGGTTTATGGAGGAAATCAACGAAATAGTCAGGGATATTCACTTTCATATATCCGGTGAAAAAGAAACACTGATTTTGAAATATGAACCGAATATACATGAAAATCACTTTTCAGAGGAATTGATCAAAGCAGAAGAAAGGGATCTGTATCAACAGTTCACGACAGTGGGACCCCATCGGGATGATGTATCTTTTTTCATTAACGACATTGATATACGTCGTTATGGATCACAAGGACAACAAAGAACATCTGCTCTTTCCTTAAAACTGGCTGAAATAGTCATGATGAAGAAAAGCATCGGAGATACGCCGGTATTACTGCTGGATGATGTGTTGTCCGAATTGGACAGTCACAGACAAAATATGCTGCTGGATCAAATTCATGATATTCAGACGATCATTACCTGTACCGGTCTGGATGAATTCATTCGAAATCGTTTTCCACTGGACAGGATTTTTTATGTCAAAGAGGGAACCGTCAGTCTCAAGGAAAACAGTCTTCGGATGATGAACGGAGGAAATCAAAAGTAAATGGCAAATCAAACGGAAAACTATGGTGGTGACCAGATTCAGGTATTGGAGGGATTGGAAGCAGTCCGAAAAAGACCCGGTATGTATATCGGAAGTACTTCCGGGCGGGGTCTTCATCATTTGGTTTATGAAATTGTGGATAACTCTGTTGATGAAGCATTGGCAGGGTTTTGTCACAACATCGTGGTGAATATCAACCCGGATAACAGTATTACGGTTGAGGATGACGGGCGGGGAATCCCTGTGGATATCAACCATAAGACCGGGCGCCCCGCAGCAGAGGTGGTATTTACCGTGCTTCATGCCGGCGGAAAATTCGGTGGCGGAGGCTATAAAGTATCCGGTGGTCTCCATGGCGTAGGTGCGTCGGTAGTAAATGCGCTTTCCAGCTGGCTGGAGGTAAGCATCCGACGGGACGGGAAAGTCTATGAACAGCGCTATGAAAAGGGAAAGATCGTGACGGATCTGGCTGTAGTCGGCGAATGTGAACCGGAAAACAACGGGACAACCGTCCACTTTATGCCGGATGATACGATTTTTGAAGAGACGGTGTTTGAATATCCGATCCTAAAGCAGCGTCTGCGGGAAACCGCATTTTTGACAAAAGGAATCCGTATCACTCTAAATGACTGGCGTGATGATCCGGTTCATACACATGAATTTCATTATGAGGGCGGAATCAAGCAGTTTGTGGAATACCTGAATCGTGGTAAAACAGCCCTTTATGAATCCATTATCTATTGTGAGGGCAGCGTCAATCACGTATATGTGGAAGTTGCGATGCAGCATAACGATTCCTACAATGATTCCACCTTCAGCTTTGTGAATAACATTACGACGCCGGAGGGCGGTACACATCTGACAGGGTTTCGCAATGCGCTGACAAAGACTTTTAATGATTATGCAAAAGCAAACAAGATCTTAAAAGAGAATGAAGCGCTGACCGGAGATGACATCCGGGAGGGGTTGACAGCGATTATCAGTGTAAAAATCGAAGAACCCCAGTTTGAAGGACAGACAAAGCAGAAATTAGGGAACAGCGAAGCCAGAGGTGCTGTGGAAAATGTCGTCAGTCAGCAGCTGACCTATTTTCTGGAACAAAATCCGGTTGTTGCGAAAACCATATGCGAAAAGGCCTTGTTGGCTCAGCGCGCGCGGGAAGCCGCCAGAAAAGCAAGAGACCTTACCAGAAGAAAAACAGCGTTGGAGGGAGGTTCTCTTCCCGGAAAACTGGCTGATTGTTCCGATAAAGATCCGAGAAATTGTGAGATTTTTATTGTAGAGGGAGATTCTGCAGGAGGTTCTGCCAAAACGGCCAGAAGCCGTGCTACGCAGGCAATTCTTCCGCTTCGCGGCAAGATATTGAATGTGGAAAAAGCCAGGCTCGACCGGATTTATGACAACGCAGAGATCAAAGCCATGATCACTGCCTTCGGAACCGGGATTCATGATGACTTTGATATTGAAAAGCTCAGATATCATAAGATTATTATCATGACGGATGCCGACGTGGACGGTGCGCATATCGCAACGTTAATGCTGACTTTTCTGTATCGTTTTATGCCGGAATTGATCAAGGGAGGCTATGTATATCTCGCCACGCCGCCTCTTTATAAACTGGAAAAAAACAAAAAGGTCTGGTACGCGTACAGTGATGAAGAGCTGAATAAGATCCTGAATGAAGTCGGCAGGGACAACAATAACAAGATCCAGCGTTATAAAGGACTTGGAGAAATGGATGCGGAACAGCTTTGGGATACCACTATGGATCCTGAGAAGCGTATTTTGAAACGCGTGATTATCGATGATGAAAACGCATCTGAAATAGATGTGACTTTCACGACGTTAATGGGTGATAAAGTAGAGCCCAGACGGGAATTCATCGAAGAAAATGCACGGTACGTGCAAAACCTGGATATATAGAATCATGTCAGGGTCAGGCGGTATGTGACTTTTGACCCTAACCCATAAAACAGTTACAAGAAGGGATTTTGAATGGACGACACGATTTTTGACAACATCCATGACGTTGATCTGAAAAAAACCATGGAGAGTTCCTATATCGACTACGCAATGAGTGTCATTGCGAGCCGTGCGCTTCCGGATGTCAGAGACGGTTTAAAACCGGTGCAGAGGAGAGTCCTTTTCTCCATGAGCGAGCTGGGAAATACGCCGGACAAGCCTCATCGGAAATGTGCCCGTATTGTCGGTGATACCATGGGTAAATATCATCCCCATGGAGACAGCTCAATCTACGGTGCTCTTGTCAATCTGGCTCAGGACTGGTCAACACGCTATCCTCTTGTGGACGGACACGGTAATTTTGGTTCGGTAGACGGGGACGGCGCAGCAGCCATGCGTTATACGGAAGCACGCCTGTCCAGGATGGCCATGGAAATGCTGCGTGATATCAACAAGGATACTGTTGATTTTGCGCCGAACTTTGATGAAACGGAAAAAGAGCCGACCGTTCTCCCCTCCCGTATTCCGAATCTTCTGGTCAACGGAACGACAGGTATTGCAGTCGGTATGGCTACCAATATTCCTCCCCATAATCTGAAAGAGGTTTCCAATGCGGTGATCCGTATTATTGATGATCAGATTGAGGAAAAACCCACGGAGCTTACAGAATTAATGGAGATCGTAAAGGGTCCGGATTTCCCTACCGGAGGGATGATCCTGGGTACAAAAGGGATTGAAGAAAGCTACCGTACCGGAAGAGGAAAGATTAAAGTACGGGCTGTCACGGAAATAGAAACGATGGATAACGGAAAAAACAGAATCATCGTTTCCGAGCTTCCCTATATGGTGAATAAGGCGCGTCTGATGGAAAAGATCGCTGAACTGCACAGGGATAAAAGAATTGACGGTATTACAGACCTCAGGGACGAATCTGATCGCGAGGGAATGAGGATCTGTATTGAATTGCGACGGGATGTCAATGCCAATGTGGTATTGAACCAGTTATACAAGCATACCCAGATGCAGGATACCTTCGGTGTGATCATGCTTGCCCTGGTCAACGGGGAGCCGAAGGTACTGAATCTGTATGAGATGCTGAATTATTATCTTCTGCATCAGAAGGACGTGATCACTCGGCGTACCAGATATGATCTGAACAAAGCAGAGGAACGGGCTCATATCATACAGGGTTTGCTGATTGCTTTGGATAATATCGATGAAGTGATTCAGATCATCCGCGGCAGTCACACCACGCAGGAAGCAAAAGAAGGACTGATGGAACGGTTCTCGCTTACAGAAGCACAGGCTACCGCCATTGTGGAGATGCGTCTGCGTGCGCTGACCGGTTTGGAACGGGAAAAGCTGGAAGCAGAATATGCGGAGCTGTTGAAAGCGATTGCTGAATATAAAGAGATTCTGGCAGATGAAAAAAAACTCCTTACCGTGATCAAAACAGAGCTTTCCGAAGTTGCGGAAAAATACGGGGATGAAAGACGTTCCACCATTGGTTTTGACTCATCCGATATTTCCGCAGAGGAACTGATCCCGGTTACCAATACCGTGATTGCCATGACAAAGCTTGGATATATCAAGCGAATGAGCCTGGATCATTTCAGAGCCCAGCACCGTGGTGGACACGGAATCAAAGGCATGGAAACCATAGATGATGATTATATTGATGAGCTGCTCATGACAGTTTCTCACCGATATCTTCTGTTTTTCACGAATCTGGGACGGGTTTATCGAATCAAGGCTTATGAGATTCCCGAAGCGAGCAGGACTTCCAGAGGACTCGCCATCGTCAATCTCCTGCAATTGCAGCCGGAGGAGACAATTTCCGCACTGATCCCCGTGGAAAAATACGAAGAGGGCCGTTTCCTCTTCATGGCAACCAAGAGCGGTGTTGTGAAAAAAACCCCTCTGAATGATTTCAGAAATATCAGGAAAACCGGTCTGGCTGCCATCAACCTGAAGGATCAGGATGAGTTGATCGAGGTGAAGCTGACAGACGGAGACCGGGATGTTTTCCTGGTGACAAAATACGGGCAGTGCATCCGTTTCCACGAACGGGACGTCCGCAGTACAGGCCGTACTTCCATGGGTGTGCGGGGTATGAATCTGGCGGATCAGGATGAAGTGATCGGTATGCAGCTGGATGTTCAGGGAACTTCTCTGATGTTTGTATCGGAAAAGGGTCTGGGCAAATGTACGCTGATGACCGAGTTCAGTCCCCAGTTTCGCGGCGGAAAAGGCGTCCGATGCTATAAGATTACCGAAAAAACCGGCAATCTTATCGGTTTCAAGGCTGTGGAGGAAGACAATGAAGTCATGATTATCACGACAGAGGGTGTCATCATCCGGATCGCAGTGAACGGTACCGCACTCTCCGGTCGTGTCACTTCAGGTGTCAAGCTCATCAATCTGGATAAGGATGTGACAGTCGCAAGCTTTGCAAAGGTTCGAAAGGACGATGCGATTCTGGAGGCAGAAGTACCGGAGCTTCCGGATCAGGAGGAATTGCGTGAATATGACGCCGTAGCTCAGGATGCAGCAGAAGATTCGGGAGAGGACGATGAAGAAAACGGTCTGACCGAAGAGGAGCTGTTAAAAGAGCACGGGATCTCGGATGATCTATGAATGAGTACAGAGAAATCAACGTTTCGGAAATAACTGCTGTGATACGGGAAATGTCTGTCAAGGTGAACCATTTTTTATCGGAAGACATGAAAGAATGTCTTCAATCGGCAAAAACGACAGAAAAATCCCCCGTTGGTCAGAATGTTTTGAACCAGCTGCAGGAGAATCTCCAAATTGCGGAAGAAGAAATGATCCCGATCTGTCAGGACACGGGAATGGCAGTTGTCTTCCTTTTCATCGGGCAGGATGTGCATTTTACGAACGGTGATCTGACAGATGCGGTGAATGAAGGAGTCAGACAGGGTTATCGGGAAGGATATCTTCGTAAATCTGTCGTAAAGGATCCGTTGTTGCGGGAAAACACCGGAGATAACACACCGGCGGTGATCCATATGCAGATTGTTCCCGGGAACCGGGTAAGGATTGTGCTTGCGCCGAAGGGCTTCGGCAGTGAAAACATGAGCAGGATCTTTATGTTAAAGCCTGCGGAAGGCATAGAGGGTGTAAAAAGAGCGGTTCTGGAAGCCGTAGAAGACGCCGGTCCCAACGCATGCCCACCTATGGTGGTCGGGGTCGGAATCGGCGGTGATTTCGAAAAAGCAGCCTGTATGGCGAAAACAGCCCTGACAAGAAAAACCGGGACATATTCTCCCCTGCCGCATATCGCTGCTCTTGAAAAGGAGCTGCTGGGTAAGATCAACGATCTCGGAATCGGACCGGGTGGTCTCGGCGGGACGACAACCGCGCTTGCCGTTCAGATTGAGACTTTTCCGACCCATATTGCCGGTCTGCCCGTGGCTGTCAACATTTGTTGTCACGTCAACCGACATATCGAATTAGAACTCTAATTCTCCTGCACTGCTTTCATTTCTTTCTTTCTCTCAAACATCGCCCGATCAGCCCGGTTGAATACAGAGGCAAAGTTGTTATCAATGGTGGAATCAAAGAGCGCATAACCAATCGCCGCGGAAGGACATTCCCAGTCTTCCTTTGCCGGATCCGGGTGGTCGATCACCTTGTTGAAAGCGGAAATCAGATCGTTGATTCTTCGATAGTCGTTTCCCTTCAAAAGAATCACGAATTCATCTCCCCCTATCCGAAATACCGGGGAATGATGGAAAGTATCACATACCAGTTTACAAAGCTTCTGGATGGCCAGGTTTCCTTTGTCCCGTCCATACGTGTCATTGATGCGTTTCAGGTAATTCATATCCACGATGGCGATGCCGAATTCACACCTGCCATGTATCATTTCCTGTTCAATCAAAGTCACTTCCGCATCGTAGGCATTTTTATTTCGAATCCCGGTGAGTGCGTCTTTGTTTGACAATCCGCTCATCTCACTGACTTTTTGCTTTGTATCCTCCAGTTTCTTCGAGGTCTGCACAAGCTTTTTGATATGGGTGTCAATCTCGAGGATCATGGAGGCAAACTGATGTCCGAGAGAAGAGATCTCATCGTTCCCCGCAAACTCTGATTCTATCTGAGCAGCGATCATGACGTCCTTGCTTTCCGAATAGTTACGTACTCTGTCTTCCAGGATTCTGGTTCTCTTCAGAAACAGATGATAGATTACTAACATGATCAGAATATTGCCGCAGCAAATCACGATCATGACGCTGAGAAGCTGACGGATGGTATTGCCCAGGATTTCATGATTGACGGTGGCTACATCGATTTCCGTTGCAATAATGCCAAGTGTTTCCCCGTTGATGACAAGCGGTGTGTAGTAGCCGTAGGTATGACCCCAGGAGTTGTCGAATTCCATATATCCGTTTTGCGGCTGTCCGGAAAACCAGGTATCCCACAGGATTTTGTATTTGTTCGGGTCATTATAGTATTCATCACCCAGATAGAGATAGGATTGATCATCTACAATCTTTTCTGTTCTCTCTCCGTCGATCATATAGACAACATCATGCTGATCGGGCTTCATCACAAGATAATAGCTGTAGGGAATATGAAAGGCTTCCCTGGCTTTTTCAAAAGCCAGTAGCCAATACTCGTGGAAATAGATAAAATATGCTTCTTTTACCTCGGGTGAAAGATCCTTGAATGTGACGTCCACACCGAATGCCTGTCCGGGGTATTCTTTTTCGTAGAGTTCCCAGAAATGATCCAGCGCGGTCTGATATTCGTCAAAATCATAGGGAATATTGACATCGTTAAAATGCTCCATATAGTATTCCTGATAGGTCTTGAAGTCTTCCTGGTCATTTTCCATCAGGATGGCAAGATACTGTCCGATATTCCGGATATCTTTTTCGCATTGCTGACGATAGATATTTAATTGACTGATATAGGTGCTCACACCGGTTACGAGCAGGATAATCAATGTGTAGAAAAAAAAGATCAGGGAGATTTTATGCAAAAGACTTCTCGTCGGTTTGACCTGACTTTGTTCGGCACGATTCATTCAGAATGCTTTCCTTTCAAGGTATGATAGAAATATTTTATCATTATTTCATTTTTTTTTCACTTTTTTCCCGGCATTTTATGATAAAATCACAACATGTCTGATAAAAGAATACATCTTCCGCTGACGGAAGAAGAGGTAAAACGGTTAAAATGCGGTGAATCCGTGAGATTAAGCGGATCCTGTTATGTCGCACGGGATGCGGCACACAAACGACTGAAAGAGGCTTTGGACCGGGGAGAGGCTCTGCCGGTTGATCTGGCCGGTGCGACCATCTATTATATGGGACCATCTCCGGCCAGAGAGGGGCATGCCATCGGGTCTGCGGGTCCCACGACTGCCACCAGAATGGATGCCTATACACCGGAGCTTCTGGATCTGGGATTGCGTGCGATGATCGGAAAGGGAAAGCGCTCCAGAGAAGTAAAGGAGGCCATGAAAAGGAATTACGCCGTCTATTTTGCGGCAGTGGGAGGTGCCGGTGCTTTGCTTTCCAAATGTATCAGGAAGGCAGAGATCCTTTGTTATGAGGACCTTGGAGCAGAGGCGCTTCGCCGCATCGAAATAGAGGATTTTCCCGTAATCGTGGTGATCGACGCCCATGGCCATGATCTTTATGAAACAGCAATCACGGAATGGAAAAAAGGGTAGGTTTCAATGGATATCAAGAAGAAAAAAAAGAAGAGATTGATTATAGCGCTGTGTATCATAGCGGCGATCGTTATTCTGATCATTGTAGGGTTAGCCAACCTCCGGAAAAAAGCAAAAGAATTATTGGAAAACATGTCTGCCGAGGAGACGGCAGCAGTGGAATATCGGGATCTTGTGAGCACCGTGTCCGCGAGCGGGACGATCGTCGGCACCGAGGAACAGACCGTGAAATCCTCCCTCTCCGGTGTTGTGGTGGAAAAGGTGAACGTAAAGGTAGGGGATACCGTGCAAACCGGGGATGTTCTTTGTGAATTTGAAACCGGGGATCTGGAGGACAAGCTTACGAATGCTCAGAATTCCGATGCGGAAAACGATCTGACGACCGGATATAACATGGAAGCTGCCCAGCAGGCGCTTTTGGATGCACAAAATGAGTATCAGCGGGAAATTCCGAATCTCGAGGGAGCGATTGACAGAGCCCGTCATGATTATGAAGTAGCGGGGGTCAGTCTGCAGAATGCCAGAACAACCTATGAAAACAATCCCACCGAACAGAATCATAATGCCCTTTATACAGCGGAAACCAATGCAAACAATGCCTTCAATACGTATGACCAGGCCCTGGACAATCTGGAAAGCCAGAAGGTGAAGCTTCAGGAAGCCATAGAAAAGGCAGAATATGATCTTCAGCTGGCAAGGATTAAGCAGGAGAACAAGGCGGCCGAGCAATCTGTGGAAAATGCAAAACAGGATATGGAAAAAAGCTGTGTGACAGCACCAATCTCGGGTGTGGTTACGTCTGTCGGTGTTGCGGTGGGCGATACTTACTCCGGCGGAGCCATCGCTGTCATTGATGATATCAGCCGTTTAGAGGTATCCGCAAAGGTGGATGAATATGACATAGGAAAAATTGCGGTTGGACAACGGGCCGTGATCCGGACAAACGCGACGGATGACGCGGAGTTTGCGGGGGAAGTCATTTCCATTTCGCCAAAATCCACCAGCAGCAGTTCTTCGACCACGTCCTCCGTCAGCAGTTCTTCACAGGATGTTACCTATGAAGTGCGACTTTCGCTGGATGAACAGGAGGATGTCTTCAGACTGGATATGACAGCAAAGGTAAGCATCGTGACAGAGGAAAAGGATCATGTATTGACGGTTCCTTACGATGCGGTACAGACGGATGATGAAGGAAATGATTACGTCGAGGTGGTTGATAAAACGAATCCCCTTCCGGCTGATCAGATGCCTTCCTCTGAGCAAAAGAATGACAACGGAGCACCATCGGAAATGATGCCTGCGGGTCAGGGAGGAGAAGCCGCGGTGAATCTTGCCGCAGCTATGAATCGCAGGAAGGTTACGGTGGAAAAAGGCATAGAGAGTGCATATTACGTGGAAGTGATCAGTGATGAGCTGGAAGAAGGAATGGAAGTGATCGTTCCGGTTACGGATTCCACGTTAAGTGATATGATGATCATGATGAATCAGCGCGGGCCCATGGGAGGCTTCTGATATGGAAGACCGGCGTAAAATGATCGAAATGACGGGCATTGTCAAGAAATACTTTATAGATACCCCGAATGAGCTTTCCGCTTTGTGCGGTGTGGATCTGACAGTTTATGAGGGAGAATTTCTGGCTGTGGTGGGCGCATCCGGATCCGGGAAGTCCACGCTGATGAATATCATCGGGACCCTGGACAGGCCGACGGAGGGGCATTATACCCTGGACGGGGTGGACACAAACGCTGCGCGGGATTCGGAGCTTTCTGTCATCCGCAATCAGAAGGTCGGCTTTGTCTTTCAGACATACAACCTGATCGCCAAAACCAGTGCCCTTATGAATGTGGAGCTTCCCATGCTCTATGCCGGAATGCCCAGAAAAGAGCGGAATGAGCGGGCGGTGGATCTGCTGCGGCTGGTTGGCATGGAGGATCGTATGAAACATCGTCCCGAAGAGCTTTCCGGCGGACAGAAACAGCGTGTTGCCATAGCGCGTGCCATGGGAAATGACCCCTCCATCATTCTTGCAGATGAACCAACCGGTGCGTTGGATTCTTCCACGGGACGCATGGTCATGGATCTTTTCCATAAGCTTCATGAGGAAAAAGGAAAAACCGTCATACTGATTACACATTCGCCGGAGCTGGCAGAAGAGACAGAAAGGATTATCACCTTAAAGGACGGCGCGGTCATTTCGGAACGGGAGGGAAGCGGTCATGCTGTTGTATGAAAACATCCGGCTGGCACTCTCCAGCCTTCGGGCAAACAAAATGCGCGCATTTCTTACAATGCTCGGTATCATCATCGGCATTTCCTCGGTGATCACCATCATGACGGTAGGAAAATCCATGGAATCTTCTCTGACGGACAGCATGGGATCTTTGGGGGCGACGAACCTCACGGTTTCTTTGCAGGAAAAAGAAGAGGAGGAAGAAGGACAATCCGTGGAGATGGGCATGCAGTTTGGCGGTCCGGGAGGATCCATGCATACACCGACGGAGGACGATTACTTTACGGATGAGATGCTGCGTGCGTATTGTGATACCTATCCGGATACGGTGGAAGCAATTGCCGTGCAGGAAAACCTAACCTCCGGACAGCTTTTGGTCGATAAACTATATGCAAATGTATCTCCTTCCGGTGTCAGTGACGGTTTTTTTGTCGCAAACAATCTGGAACTGACGGATGGCAGGTATTTTACGGATCAGGAGATCGAAAATCACAGCATGGCTGCGATTATTTCCGATAAGGCCGTGAACAATCTCTTTCAGGGAGATTCCAACGCGGCCATCGGCAGTACGATCACTCTTGTATCGGGAGACAAGTATCTGTCTGCCACGATTGTCGGTGTTTACGAATACGAGCAATCCGCATATAACTTCGGGAATACTTCCGAAAAGGATATGACAACAGATTTGTATCTGCCGCTGCCGACAGCGCGGGATTTAAATCACACCGCGGGAACATCCAGTTTTACCGTTGTGATGGCAACCGGTATCGATGTCGACAGCTTTGCGACCTCCACGGAGCAGTTTTTTAATACGTATTACCGGAATAACAGGCGTTTCGAGCCGTATGCATTTTCCATGTCATCTGTGCTCGACACCCTGACATCCGTGATGGGAACGGTGACGACAGGGATCGCGTTTATTGCCGGGATTGCCCTTCTGGTCGGCGGTATCGGTGTGATGAACATCATGCTGGTTTCCATTACGGAACGTACCAGAGAGATTGGCACGCGGAAGGCCATCGGAGCTCCGAATTCCGCCATCCGGATGCAGTTTCTGGTGGAGGCGATGGTGATTTGTCTGATCGGCGGTATCATCGGTGTGATCCTGGGGACAGTGCTGGGTATGGTGGCCGCGAAGCTGTTGGATGTACCGGCAACACCGTCTGTTTCCAGTATTCTGATTTCACTTGGTTTTTCCATGGCAGTCGGCATCTTTTTCGGATACTATCCGGCGAATAAGGCAGCAAAAATGGATCCCATAGATGCATTACGATATGAATAAGCAGAAAAAGGAGGCATTATGAAAAAAAGGCGGATTGCTACGGCTCTTCTGCTTTTATTACTTGCAGGCATCCTTGGCGGATGCGGCAAACAGGGGAGCAAAACGCAGGAGGGAGAGAGCACTGCTGCTACGGAAACGGCTGACAGCACCTCCAACAGCAGCAGTACCCTGACGATCGCTACAAACCCGGGTGTGCATGCGGATGTACTGGACAAGGCAGCCAAGATCCTTTCCGGGAAGGGAGTGGAGCTTCAAATCTTCACCTATGAGGATTATTATATGCCAAATCTTCTGGTGGATGACGGGGATGCGGATGCAAACTATTTCCAGCATGAGACCTATCTGGAGGATTTCAACAAAAGGCTGGATACACACCTGGTATCCGTTGGAAAAATACACTTTGAGCCACTCGGAATTTATCCGGGTACGAAAAAAAACATTTCCAAACTGACGGAAGGGGATGTGATTGTGATCCCGGAGGATGCCACCAACAAGACACGAGCATTAAAGTTGTTGCAAAATGTGGGAATTGTGAAGCTGGCGACGGGAAAGGAGGAGCTGGCTTTATCGGACATCACCGAAAATCCCTACGGCGTCAACATTATACCGGAAGAGGCCTCTCTGATCCCGACGATGGTAGGGGATGCGGCATTTATTGTTCTGAACGGCAATTATGCAAGGGATTCCTTTCTTTCCGTCACGAAGGACGCACTGGCTTATGAAAATGCGGACTCCTCCGAATGTGATCCGTATTGGAATGTGCTGGCTGTGAATGAGGGGAATGAGAACGATCCGAGGATCCAGAAGCTTTTGGAGGTATTACAGAGTCAGGAAATGAAAGATTATATCAACAGCTCCTATGACGGAACCGCGATTACCAGATAACAAGGAGGAAACAACGCATGAAAAGACGAATCATAGCAGGTTGTATCTTATCCGCAGCGCTGATCTTTGGTTCTATGCCGAATATGGTTTTTGCCGCATCCGAACCCGCTTCGGCACCTGCCGGAGAGGTGACGGATGTCTATTCTTTAAATACCCATGCAGCCGGACTGGGCATTGACCGGTTGAAAAATCCGGAGCAGTCCAACGGGGAATGGAACGGAAGTTACGTATATTTCGGTATGACAAGCCGTTATCCCATCCGTTTTCGTGTACTGGATACACAGAATACTTCTTACGGGGAAAAATCTGTCCTTTTGGATGCGGATCTGGCAGTTTTTCGTGAGGAATACAGCAAAAACGGCTCTGCGGACTGGGCAAACAGTGATCTGAAGAAATATCTGAACGAGGATTATCTGCTCGGTAATTTTACGGAACCTGCACGAAATGCTATGGTTTCCAATACCGGAAACGGTCTTTCCGGAGAAAAAGTATTCATTCTCAGTAAATCCGAGGCAAATAATGCGGCATACGGGTATTCCTCCAAGAATACCAGAGTAAAGAAGAATCCGAAGCTGTCGCAAACAGAAACTGCAGCTTGGTATCTTCGCGACGGGAACGGATCTTCCGTGGTTACCGTCGGAAAAGACGGAAATGAAGCAACAGCGGATGCAGACGCTCTCTCATGGGTGAGTCCCGCAATCAGCCTGAAACCGGAAAATATTCTGATGACCTGGTCTGGAGATGAAGGAAAACCGTCTGCTTTTTCCGTGGTAGACGCAGAACCAACGAACGCACAGTCTCTTACCATCACCGGAGGACAGGGATTTGCGGCAAAACGGATGGATCAGAACGCCGTACCTGCAGGAACAAGCTTTGTGGCAAATGTCAGTGATCTCGGGACATCGGACTGGGGTGTTACTTATACGCAGATTTCCGCCATGCTGGTAGATGATAACCGCAATGTGATCGCATACGGTCCTGTCAGCGATGCGGCTGCCACCGGAGATCTTTCGGTTACGATCCCTTCCGGCGTGCCAAAAGGAAATTACACGGTAAAGCTTTTTGCAGAGGATGTGGTATCCCAATCCATTACAAAGGCGGTGGATTATGCCAGTAACGTGGTGGATATACCGGTAACAGTGGACGATCTTGCGGATGTACAGTCAGAAACACAGGCAAATCCGGAGGAGACCGCTTCGGCCAGTGCAGCAGAAACAGCGGCGGAAGCGTCCGCGTCACAGCAAACCAAACCCGAGACCCCTTCCCCGAAACCGGCGGTTACCCCTGCTCCGACCCCTGCACCGGTTCCGGCACAGGCAGCTGCCCATAAAGTATCTATCAGTACGGATGGAAACGGAAAGGCAGCAGTCAGCGCGGCGAGTGCACTTCCCGGCACGCCGATCCAGGTCAGTGTCACGCCGAATCAGGGCTATCATGTGAAATCCTGGACCAGTAAAGAGGTTTCCGTGGCGGCGGACGGTACTTTTAACATGCCGAACCGGGATGTGTCGATTTACGTGATTTTTGAAAAGGATGCCCCCAAGCAGTATAAAGTGAATGTCGCTGTCAGCAACGGCGGCAGCGTAACTGCAAATAAATCTACGGCTGCTGCGGGGGATAAGGTAGAGATCTCTGCAAAAGCAAACACCGGATGGACCTTTACGGGATGGAATATTCCCGGGGTGGCGACAGACACGGCAGGTACTTACTTTCTGATGCCGGCGAATGATGTGAACGTGAATGCGGTATTCGTACAGAATGTGTCTCTGACGCTGAAGGTTTCCGGCAATGGAACCCTGACGGCTTCCCCGACATCGCCCAGTCCGGGACAGACGGTTGCCCTGATGCCGAAAGCTTATGCCGGGTATCATTTCAAGCAATGGGTCAGCTCCGAGGTGAATCCGGGAACCTCCAACACCTTTGTGATGCCGAATAAAAATGTGACGGTAACAGCGGTATTTGAAAAGGATGCGCCGCCCCCGCCGTCAAAATATACGGTTAACACGAATGTGGTCGGAAGTGGCGGTTCCATTGTGCTGAACAAGGGAAACACCTATGAAGCCGGTGCGAAAGTGACGGTGGATGTGAATACCATTCCCGGCGCGCAGTGTACGGGACTGAACGTAGATCTGGGAGGACAGACTAAATCCCTTAATCCCACCGGTGATTTCTTCATCATGCCCTCCAGCAATGTAACGATTACGGCGTCCTTTGAGCCCCTGCCGGTGCCGACGGTTTATTACAGTGTCAGTACCCGCATCCAGGGGAGTGGCCAGATCAATCTGCCTGATGGAACCAGATATGAAGAGGGAGACCGCGTAACGGTTTCGGTCAGCGATCCGGGCAGCTGCGTTATTTTCTACGTGGATTACGGTGACGGAGATCAGCACCAGCTGAATCCCGCAGGCGACTCTTTCATCATGCCGGATCAGGATGTGATTGTCGGGGCATCTTTCATGGAAGCACCTGATGCTACCATGAACCAGATCCCGGATACGATGCCTGTCCCCAATGCAGAGGATTCATTCGATGATGATGATGAGGATGGTATGTAAAACAGAGAGTTTAAAAATTGAGTAGTTCCAGATAGCGCTTCTGGAAAAAGGAATCGTCAGCAAGAGAGATCTCTTCGGATTTTGCCGTTATCGCGGCAATCCGGAGGGATCCTTTTTGATCTGTGAGAAAACGTGCTGCACCGGCCAAAGAGGTGTTACCGCAGGGTTGCATACGGTTTTCAAATCCTTTCGGGATCAGGCCGATTTTGATGGCGGCCGCAAGATCCAGTTTTTCTCCGAAGATACCGGCCAGAAACAGGGTATCAATAGCTTCCGGCGTAAGGGATGCATGAAGAAGCAGGGTTTCAATGCCTGCAGATACCGCTGCCTTTGCAAGCTGGATGTCCCGGATATCCTGTTGGGTAAAATAAGGGGTTTCCGCAAGCAGAAGACCTGTTGGATCCAGCGTGCCATCCGATAAAAGCAGGGCGCATTTCGCGATGATATCGGTCCCGATCCCCTCCAGCTGCTGTCTGGAAATGCGTTCAAAAGCAGAGCCTGCGGCAGTGGATGCGGTGAGTAACCGCCCGTTGTTCAGCAATGCCATTTCACTGTTGGTACCGAGATCGACGAAAAGCAGGGTTTCTGTTCTTTCCGGAAAATCCAGCGTATACAGTCCGGCAACGAGATCTGCGCCCACAAAGGCGGAAATACCGGGCAGAATCGTTACCCTGGCATCTCCGGGAACGGGAAGCTGCTCTTCCCGGAACAGTTCCGAAGCCAGAAGATGTTCTTCTTTCAGGGTGACAGGGGTAAAGGGAGAGGAGGCAAGGCCGCCGCAGGGATAGCCCCGCAGCAGATGCAGCATGGTCGTATTTCCGGCAATAGAGAGCTTTTTGACATTCTTCTTCGAAATCCCGTGGTTTTCCAGCAGGACGGAGATCCCGTGACGGAGATCCCCGAGAATACGGGAACGAAGCTCTTTTTCCTTCCCGTTTACGGCAGCGCGAATCCTCGTCATGACGTCGGCACCGAAGGTTCTCTGGTGATTTGCGGAGGTATAAGGATCAGAGGCTGCTCCGGTGTTTAAGTTGATCAGGGAAAAGGCCAATGTGGTGGAGCCGATATCTATGGCGATCCCGCAGGGAACGGCGGCAGCTTCCGCCTCCCGCAAGGCCTTGAAGCGGCAGTTCTGGATATGACAGGCAGAGCAGTCATGCCCGGTGTTTGCATCGGAGATATCCGAAGAGAGTTCGAACACCAGACATTCGCTTTTTACGGGATGCATCATTCCGCCGGAGGTCAGATGCATGGATAGGGTCTGTGGGGCATCCGTCTCGGCAAAAGCATCCCTGATCACATCTAAAGGCAGATGGATTCCGGGTTCCAGTCGTTTTCGGATTCCGTATCCTTCTTCCCTGCAGAGCTTTTTGATGCGTTTCTCCAGTTCCTTTTCAAATGCAAGAAGATGCTGATCCGCTTCCAGATCCAGGGAAGCGGCTTTTTCATAATCTCCGCTCTGCTGTGCCTGATCGGACAGGTTGCTGACAGCTTCTCCTATGGTCAGAATACAGTAGAGAACGGGTGCTCCTCCGAACTCCCCGCGCAGATGACCAAAAGCGAGCGCCGCCTTGGGTTTCAGGTATGGTTTCTTCTGTCTTCCCGTTATGATCCGTACATCCTTCATGGTTCTATGATACTTGAAACGTACAGGGAAATCCAGCACAGCGGGGAATCCTCTTATGGATCCGGTGTTTTGGTCTTGGGCGATACAGGTCGAAGGGGGAATGATTTCGGGTGTGAAAAAGCCGGACTCTGTGATAGAATAACAGTGTCATCACTGTCGGCAATCCCGTCAGGGTGCTGCGGGAAATTCCCAGGCATTAAGGAGGCTGTTATGGTACAGATTCATCCATCCACTTATGTTGCACCGGGTGCACAGATCATAGGAGATGTAGAGATCGGCGCGGACTGCGGTATCTGGTACAATGCCGTTATCCGTGGAGATTCGGATACCATCCGGATCGGCAACCGTACGAACATCCAGGATCTGTGTGTGCTCCACGTAGACAGGTCTTTCCATCTTTCCATCGGGGACAATGTGACCGTGGGACATGGTGCCATCGTTCATGGATGCACGGTCGGAAACAATGTGTTGATCGGTATGGGGGCCATTATCTTAAACGGCGCCGTGATCGGGGACAATTGCATAATCGGAGCCGGTGCTTTGGTCACGGAGGGGGCCGAGATCCCACCGAACTCCGTCGTGTTCGGCAGTCCGGCCAAAGTAAAACGGCCGCTGCAGGACAAGGATCTGGCCTATATTCTGGGAAATGCCGATATCTACGTCAAACATGCCGCAGAGGCACGTGCCTAATCAATCCGAGGAGAAGCGCAAATGGAAAAAATGAGTCTTTTGTATCCTGGAGAAAAACCGCCGGTCTATCAGGAGCTGCCGGCCTTGACCGCACATGATCTGTCACTGGATCGTCTGGCAGAGACCTTATCTGAAGAAAAAACAGAGACGGCGGTGATTTATCATTATCTGACGCATCTATGCGAAGATGATAAGGTGGCGCGTTACCGGAGTGAGATCTTTGAGGACATCCTGCATTACCCGGAGATCCGTGAGAAAATGCAGGAGGTTTTGCAGAAGATAGACTTCCTTCGTCAGTTCGGGAGTTTCCAGAAGATCACCGATGCCTCCGGTGTGTGGGATCTGGTACACAGGATGGGAGAGATGGAGGAATATATCCTCAGCGTGGAGGCGATCTACGAGACTCTTTCCAAAACACCGATTCAGTCCGAGGGTCTGAAAAAACTCCGTGACTACACGAAATCTCTCTATGAAGAGAGTGGGTTTGCCGCGCTGAAACAGGACATTACGGATTTGAAAAAAGATACTTCCCAAATTAAAAGTGTCACATTGGGCGTCAATCTGAATGACCGTTTTGAACCGAACAGTGTTGGCATTGTTTCCGTGAATTCCAAGTATTATACGAAATCCTCCGTGATTTCACATTTTAATGATTTTATCTCCGGTTCCGAGAAGCAAAGCTTCACCTATGATCCCACCAGATCGGATCAGTTTGACGGAAATGCTTCCACACCCATGGCGCTGCCCGGGATTCCTCTGACATCCCTGGCACTCCTTTCCCGGGAGGATCGGGGCAATGATGTCATTCGTTCCATGGATCGTGCCATGGCGCACATGATCGGAAAGATCGTCCGGAAGCTGAAATCCGTCATTTCACGTCATGTCAATGTCAGCACCGTTGTCATTACGGGGATGATCCCGGAATTCATGTATTATATCCGGTTTGCGGAATATATCGAGAAGATGAAGGCGGCAGGCTTTTCTTTCTGTACGCCGCAGGCGATGCCTTCGGAAGAACGGGGGCTGCAGACGGAGGGACTGTACAATCTGAAGCTTGCAAATGAAATCCGGCTTCATCCGGGGGATCGGACTGCAAAAGATGTGATCGGCAATGCACTGGATTTTTCGAAGGAACACCGGATTTATATTTTGACAGGGGCAAACCGCGGTGGCAAAACCACATTTACCCAGGCGGTCGGACTTGCCTATGTGCTTGCCCAGGGAGGGATCTCCGTGCCGGCGCTTTCCTTCTCCTACAGCCCTGTCGACAATATTTTTACCCATTATCCCGCTGATGAAAACGAAACCATGGATCTCGGACGCCTTGGGGAAGAGACGAAGCGTTTTCGCGAGCTTTATCAGGCAGCGACCCCCAAAAGCCTTCTCCTTCTGAATGAATCCTTTTCCACCACATCTTATGAGGAGGGATATTACATTGCCAGGGATGTGGTGCGTGCGTTGAAATATCTCGGCGTCCGGACGATCTACAACACGCATATGCATAAGCTTGCAGAAGAGATTGAAGTACTGAATCGGGAGGAAACAGCGGAGGATATGGCAGCAAGCCTTGTTTCCCAGTCCCGTGAAGGAAACCGTTCCTACCGGATCGTGCTTGCACCGCCGGAGGGTCTTTCCTATGCCAAGGACATCGCATTAAAATACGGCGTGACCTTCGAGCAGCTGCGGGAAAAAGCGGCTGATCACTGAATCATTACCGAAAACCATGCAAAAACCATATTACATGATTGCAAACAGCCGGAAAATGTGCTATCCTCTATAGCGCTCACCCTTTTACCCCTTTCGGCCATTTACAGGCAGAAAGGAGTAATTATGTTAACTAATTTTATGGAAGCAAGAGGTCCTCTGAGGGAACCCCTGACGAATGATTATCTTTTTCGGGCACTGGTGCAAAGGAATAACCGTGTGCTGATCGCTTTGGTTTGTGCCTTGCTGCACATCGGAGAAGATACCGTTTTATCGGCAAAGGTTTTGAATCCGATCATTCTTGGCGGGGATCCCGGAAAGGTAAACCTGATGCCGGAGGTCCGGATCACTTACCGTGTCCCCTGCGGTGCCTATGCCGGACGACTGCCGGAGCGGCTGTTTTTGTATGCATCCGGGATCCCGCGTGTAATCCGGGATGAGAAGAACGGCAATCCTTTCCATGAAAAGGACTGGAACACGTTTTTCACGGCTTCGACCTGGGAAGAATTACAGGAGCTGTCAGAAAAAAGCCCCCTGTTTCGGGATGCAGCCATGACGGTCTACGAACTCAGCAATGACAGACACATTATGAGTTATTGCCGGAGATACGGCCACTAATCGGATTTTTTCTCTCTCATAACCTCCCTCAATATCCCCAACATAACATTCAAATCAATCGGTTTGGCGACATGAGCATTCATTCCCGCTTCATGCGCCTTTTTCACGTCTTCGGAAAACGCATTTGCGGTCATGGCGATGATCGGAACGGAAGAGAGAGATTCATCCGGAATCTGTCGGATCGCTTTTGTAGCTTCATATCCGTCCATCACAGGCATCTGAATGTCCATCAAAACGGCATGGTAGTGTCCGGGGAGAGAGGCGGTCACAAGGTCGACGGCTTCCTGCCCATTCTTTGCGCATTCCACCGAAAAACCGAGATTAGTCAATTGTGCTACCGCTATTTCCCGGTTGATCTCCATATCATCCACGATGAGCAGGGTTTTGGAGGAAAAATCCATCTCCTCTGCGGGGCTGTTTTCCCCAGTCTTTTCTTCCTCCGCATCAGCCTGCGCCTCTTCGGCCAAAGGAAAGGTAATCCGGATACGGAAGGTGGTTCCTTCCTGTTTTTCGGTCTGAACGGTGATCTCACCGCCCATCAGATCTACGATACTCTTGGTGATGGACATACCAAGACCTGTGCCTTGTACATTGCTGACAGCGGAAGTTTTTTCCCGCTCGAAGGGTTCAAAGATCTTTTCGGCAAATTCATCAGACATGCCGATTCCGCTGTCTGATACGGTTATTTCATAACGGCCGTTTGCGGGATCGTAGGAGGGGAGCTGGATCGCCGATACAGAAACGCTGCCCCCTTCCGGCGTGAATTTGTAGGCATTGCTGATCAGATTCAGCAAGACACGATTCAGGCGGTTGATATCACAATACACCAAATTGTCCCGAATCCCGGCGTAATCCACCTGAAAACGAATCTTCTTTTCTTCCATCAGCGTAAGATAGAGATCCCGTATATCGGATAATCGTTTGTTCAGGTCTACCACGATGGGCTCCAGCTCCATCTTGCCGTTCTCGATGCGGCTCATCTCCAGTACATCATTGATCAATGCAAGAAGATATTTGCTGGATCCTTTGATCTTGGAAAGGTTTTCCTTGATTTCTTCGAGTGTGATGTCTTCTCTTTCCGACAGGTTGATATAGCCGATGATGGCATTCATGGGTGTACGGATATCATGGGACATATTGGAAAGGAAGGTCATACGGGCCTTGCTGCTTTCTTCCGCCTTGATCTTTTCGATCTCCATCTTTTTCTCCCGTTTGGAGATGGTTACATAAACACTGAACATAATGCCGAGAGAAACCAGGATAAAAAGCATCTGGATCATGCTGTTGCGTACCAGGATCCGATCCGCTTCATTCATCTGATCCACAAGAAATGCCTCGGTCTGTTTGATGATGGCGATGTTATGGTCATCCTGCAGTGCCTCGTAGTAAGTACTGATATTTGTGACGACGTTCCGTGCCATTTCATTTGTGGCGTTTTTTACCCACATCAGGGTGGTAAAAAAGATCAAAAATAACAGACCGATCCATACGACGGTGGATTTTCCGAAACGGCGATCCTCATCCTTTGAGAAAACATAGCGGAAATAGAGAAAGCCGAGCACACTCCAGATCGCAAGGATCAGATAAGACTCTGTAGACATGGCGCCGGCTGACCATGCCATAAAGTAAAGGAAAAAGAAGACCGACATGACAAGCCCGATGATCCCGGTGACCATAATACCGGGCTTTTGCTTTTTCCGGGCTGTTTGGATGGCTGCTGCGGAAGTGTAGCCGTAAGCAATGGTGGCGCCTACCGTATTCACATCCACGATCCAGCCGAGGGCTGTTCTCCCGAGAAACGGAATCAGGAGAGAGATTATCATCAAAAACAGCAGGGCGTTTTTTGGATTATGATCCCGATTCAGGGTTTGAAAGGTTTTTGGCAGCATACCGTTTTTTGACATCATATACATCAAACGGCTGGCGGCGACATAATTGCCGATCAGTCCGGTAATGATACCGGAAAGAGCAGCCAGACCGAGAAGATAAACACCGGTCTTCCCCATGGTCTGTTCTGCGGCAAAAAAGGTGGGCAGGCCGGATAAGCCGGAAAAGCTGCCGAGATCGCCGATATAGCCGCTCCAGTCCCCATACCCCTCCGGGACTACGGATGCAGCCATTTGCGCCAAAAGGATATAAACCATGCTGCCGGTAAAAAGGGAGGCAGCCAGGATGCGGATCACTTTTTTGTTGTCAAATTTGAATCCGGAGGCAGAATTGGAAACAGATTCAAAACCCACAAATGCCCAGGGAGAGAGCGCAAAGATGGAAAGAATCTGCTGGAGCGGGACTTCTTCTGTCGGAGCAAAGGCCGGCTGGATCGTCAAAGCACCGCCGTTATGATTAAATACCGTCAGTGCGCAAAGCATCACGCCAAAAAACAGGATCAGTGCAAGCAGAACCTGCAACTCCGCGGCAATCTTTTTTCCCAGAATACAGATGGAGCCGCAGATCACGATCGCCGCAACAGACAGCAATATCTCTCCGAAATAGACATCATAACCGAGGATCGTATAGTGAAAACCGAACTGAAAGGTGGTACCGAGCAGATTTCTGCTGATGAGGGAGAGGGCGGAAGCATTCGCCCACATAATGGCGACATAGACCAGTATCAAAAACCAGGCACTCAGGAATCCGTGATCATAACCGAAGCTTTTGATGGTGTAAGTCAGGGTGCCGCCGCCATTCGGATACTCATTCATCAGAAAATGGTAATTGATCCCGATGATAAACATGACGACGGCGCCGATCAGAATACCGAGAAAAGTCCCCAAGGGTCCTGCTGCCGGCAGAAATGTGGTACCGGGCATGACAAAGGATCCCCATCCCACGGCACATCCGAAGGATAATGCCCAAACCATCAGGGGCGAGAGGTAACGTTCCAGTCCGCGATATTCATGTTGTTGTTGGTTTGTTTTTTGCATTTTTTTACTTCTCCTGTTATAGAGTCATTCTATCACACCGAAACTTCCCCATTCAACCGTAACCATCAGGGGTGATGGATCCATTATTCTATGTTATGATGAGTGTTATGGAAGACTTGAAATCGAAATATCCGAATTGGGATGAACCGAGTGAAGGAAATGAGGAGCTGTGTAAACAGTTTTCCATGGAAATGTGGCGGGGAGATGCGGTGACTCTGCCGTATCGTCTGTTTATTCCGAAAGAGAGCATCACCGGTGCCCATCAAAAGAAGGTACCGCTTGTTTTATACCTGCATGGAGCGGATGTGACCGGCAGTGACAATAAAAGGCACCTTCTGCTGCATGATATCGGGACGGTTTTTGCCCGTCCTGACTGGCAGAGGACTCATCCCTGCTTTATCCTTGCACCGCAGTATGACAGGCCCGTACACTGGACATCAAAGGAAATACAGGAAACGCTTCTCCTGCTGATCCCGCACATCATACAAAAATACAAACAGATCGATGAGACGAGACTGTATGTTTACGGGTACAGTGCCGGGGGTCTGGGAACCCTGGAGCTTCTGAAGAATACAGACCTGTTTGCGGCTGCCATGGCTATCTGCGGAGCAACGTACCATGATCGCCTGGAAAAGCTGATCCGCACGCCGGTCTGGCTCTTGCATGCAGTGGATGACAGGATCGTTTCTCCGTTTCGCAAAGCGGGATTCGGGGTGGAATATCTGGGATCCAGGGCGTTGTATGACCTGTTGGGGAAGGAACCCGGCGCCGGGCTTCACTATACGGAATACAAAAAGGGAGAACTGAAAGAGAAATATGACCTGAATCCCCATTGTGCATGGGTACCGGCGGGGCAGGATGAAAAAGTAAAAGAATGGCTGTTCCGGCAAAGGAGATAGCTTACTTCTCCTTTGCTCCTGCCGCATAAGGAATTGCCACAAGGACGATGCCGCCGATCATGTTTCCGAGGGAAACAAACAGGAGGTTGTAAAGACATCCCAGAGGCGTAACGACCGCTTCGCCGGGATGCAGCAGTACCTCCGTGAAAAGCGTCATATTCGCGATGCTGTGTTCAAAGCCCGTGGTGATGAAGGCAAAGAGACACCAGAAGATCATGATCAGCTTGCCTGCATCGGATTTAGCCCGGAAACCGCACCAGACAGCCAGACAGACCAGCATATTACAAAGAGCGCCTCTGGCCAGCAGCGCAACGGGACCGGGAGCGATCTTGGCCGCAGCCGCGGAAGCCATAAAGAAACCTGCGGCACCCTCCGGCAGTCCTGTTAACACATAGATGCCTGCGAGCACAATGGCACCGCAGAGGTTTCCAAGCCAGCAGACGATCCACAACAGCAGGGCGTCCGAAAACTTCGTTTTCCGTTTGATCAGACCCGCCGCCATGACGAGGTTATTACCGGTGAAAAGCTCCGCACCTGCCATGACGACCAGAGACAAAGCCACGCCGAAGGCAAGTCCCATAAGCAGCTTTGTGTAAGGTGCTCCATTTAGTTGGGCGCCGATACTGTTGGTCAGTAAAACGCCGAACCCGATGAAAGCGCCTGCCAGCATGGAGAGCAAAAAATAACCCAAAGGATTCTTCTTTAACAGTTCTGTTTTTTTGACAGCAGCGCCTGCTGCCTCCTGAAACTCCTCCTGAAACACCGGAATCTCCTTTCCGTTTTATCGTTTTATACCTGACATATCGAGCATGAAAAGTACCGGTTACACACATCACCGAATATATCAATTGGACTGTCGTCTGTCAAGCAGAACACCATACACCTGTTACGCGGTTTTTCTGCTATAATGAAGATTATGGAAAAAGCAGGAAACAATAAAAACTCCATGGATATGCTGCATGGCCCCTTGCTCGGGAAGATTTTCCTTTTTGCGCTTCCGCTTGCGATCAGTGCAGTCCTGCAGCAGCTGTTTAATGCTGCGGATATTGCCGTAGTGGGGCGTTTTGCTTCTTCCCATGCCATGGCGGCCGTGGGCTCCAATGCCCCGGTGATCGGACTCCTGGTGAATCTGTTTGTCGGACTGTCCGTGGGAGCAAATGTGGTCATTGCCAATCTGATCGGCGCCGGACAAAAAAACAGGATTTCTGACGCCGTTCATACCATTATGACACTTGCGATCCTGATGGGATTGATTTTGACAGTCTTCGGAATCGTCATCTCTCCCGCTATTTTAAATCTGATGGGTGCGCCGGAAGAAGTGATGAATCTGTCCGTGTTGTATCTGCGGGTCTATTTTCTCGGCATGCCGGTTGTGCTCCTGTATAATTATGGTGCGGCGATTCTGAGAAGTAAGGGAGACAGCAGGCGGCCGCTTTTTGCCCTTGCCTTTTCCGGTGTGATCAATATCGGTCTGAATCTTCTCTTTGTGATTGTGTTTCATCTCCATGTGGTGGGCGTTGCTCTGGGGACGGTCCTTTCCAACACCGTCGGTGCGGGGATGATTCTGTATTTCCTGGCAACAGAAGAAAAAACCTTTCGTTTTTCCTTTCGCAGACTCCGTATCAAAAAGACATATCTGGCCTATGTGCTGCGTATCGGTCTCCCGGCCGGCGTACAGGGAATGGTGTTTTCCCTTTCCAACGTCGTGATTCAAAGTGCCATCAACAGCTTTGGTGCGGACTGTATCGCAGGATCCACGGCTGCACAGAATTTTGAGTATATCTCTTATTGTTTTCTCAATGCTTTTGCACAGACGGCCGTAACCTTTACCAGTCAGAATTACGGCGCCGGGAAAAAAGACCGCTGTAAAAAGGTATTTCAACTGACCATGCTGCTGGGGATTGGCCTGGATCTCCTGCTTATAGCGGTTTTCATTCTGTTTCGGAGGGAATTGATACTGCTGTTCACAACAGATCCGGTAGTCATTGATTATGCGATGAACCGGATGATGTGTGTCTGTCTGACCCATACGCTGATCGGTACTTATGAGATCAGCGGCGGTTGTATCCGCGGTATGAACCGCTCCCTGATACCGGCATTGATCTCTGTTTTCGGAACCTGTGCCTTTCGCCTGATCTATGTATTTACTATCCTGCCGCATCATCACACCTTTGAAACACTGGTGCTTGTCTATCCGATTTCGTGGATACTGACAGGAACCCTGATGATATCCTCCTACTTTATTATCCGGCGGCGTGCGTTCAGGATGCTGAAAGGTGACGCGCAGTGAGGTTTTGTGTTATAGTATCGTAGTGAGAAAAACATCAAAAAGGAGTAAGAAACGATGATGGGCAGCATGTTTTTGCCGATACTTGTTATTCTAATGATTCTGGTGGTCGGAATTGGCTATCTCAACGAACGTACCACGAAGCTGACGTATGAAATCGCATTGATGCTATTTTCCATTGTGGTTGGCGGCGTGTTGTATGTACTGTATTTGGCAACACAGAATCTGGAGATCGGAGATGCGATCCAGGAGATCCTGCAGTTTGATCTGGACCGGTTTTTGATGAAGGGTGTACTTTGCTTTATGTTATTCGCGGGGTCCTGCCACATGAGATGGAAGGATTTCGCAAGACAAAAACGCCCTATCGCCGTGCTGTCGATTGTAGCAACGCTCCTCGGCGCCGTTTTTTACGGGGTCTGCTTTTATGTTGTGTCTCTGCTGCTGCAATTGAATTTTACTTTGCCGATGTGTCTGATGTTCGGCAGCATCGTGGCGCCGACGGATCCCATTGCAGCTACCAGTATTCTGAATAAATTCGGGCTGCCGAAGAACATCAGCTTCTTGATCGAGGGAGAATCTCTCCTGAACGACGGTGTGGGCGTGGCGCTGTTTGTCTGTTTTTCCGGCATGGTGACGGCGCAGAAGAGCGGCGGTTTTTTCGTTGTCATGTTCCGAGAGATCTTTGGCGCGGTGCTTGTGGGCGGTTTGGTAACAATCGTATGCTTTTACATTTTTTACAAGACCAAAAACGAAATACGTCAGATCTTCACCAGTATTCTGGCGGTTTCCCTGTCCTATGTGCTTTGTGAGTACTTTAATTTTTCCGGAGCCATCGCATCGGTGGTCTGCGGTGTCATGTACTCCTCCCTGCGTCATCATTTTGAACGGAAAGGGAAGGAATGGAATCTGGAGAAGTTCGACGTGTTCTGGCAGGTGGCTGATAATCTTCTGAACTCGATTCTCTATGTGATTCTGGGACTGACGTTCCTGCATATCCTTTCCATGCCGAAGGTGATCCTCATCTCCGTGCTTGCGATTCTTTGTAACTTTATCGGACGGAGCGGGAGTCTGGCAGTCAGCACCCTGATGCTCGGTCCGATTCCCGACGGCTTTGATAAGGGCAGTTTCATCAAACTGCTGACCTGGGGAGGTCTGAGGGGAGGTCTGTGTATAGCGCTTGCCATGAGTGCGAAGCCCATGATGACGGACGAAACGGCACAAATCGTTCTCGGGGCGACCTATGCCATTGTGGCATTTACAACGATCGTACAGGGTCTTTCCATGCGAAAAGTATATGAGGGGATTCAAAAATCCTTAGAAAAAAAACGACGTGCGAGTGCCTGACAGGGAGGAATGGATATGTCTATTGCAATCATAACCGGTGCATCGAGCGGTCTTGGCGCGGAATATGCCAGGCAGCTTTCGGAGAAGAAGAGGGTAGATGAAATCTGGGCGATTGCCAGACGCGCAGACCGGTTGGAAGCTTTGCAGAAGGAGCTTTCCACGCCGGTTCGCATTTTTCAGATCAATCTGGTGGACGAGGCGGATATGAACCGCTTTCGGGAAACCCTGAAAGAGGAAAGACCGGATGTGGCATATCTGATCCATGCGGCAGGTTTCGGAAAGATCGGTACTTATCAACAGATTGACCGGACAGCATCCAAGGGGATGGTGCGGCTGAACTGTGAAGCTGCCGTTGATATTACGGAAAGTGTGATTCCCTATATGCGAAGGAAGAGCAGGATCGTAGAGATCGCCTCCACCGCCGCTTTTCAACCTTTTCAGGGACTGAATGTCTATGCCGCCTCCAAGGCCTTTCTGCTGCGGTACTCCAGAGCGCTGGGTGTAGAGCTCCTTGGTACCGGCATCACGGTGACAGCCGTTTGTCCCTACTGGATCAAAGATACGGAATTCATTCCTGTCGCGGGAGAAACCAGGAGCACCGCCATCAGGCACTTTGCCTTTGCTTCCAGAAAGAAAAACGTCGTTGCGGTTTCTCTGTTTTTTGCGGAAAAGGGATTCCCGGTTTGTACCCCGGGAATTATCAGCAGCATTCATCGTGTGACGACTGTCCTGCCGGACAGCATTCTCCAGCTGATCTGGAGTGGACTGCGGCGTCTTTAGAAGCTGGTACAGTCCGAAAAAGGAAACGAATGAATTCGTTTTCCATACATTGACAAACCCCAGAGCGCATAGTACAATAACCATTGCGCTGTGGTGTTTTGGCACAGTCATAAAGCAAGATTGCATTCAGGCAAGGAGAAGTACTCAAGTTGGCTGAAGAGGCGCCCCTGCTAAGGGTGTAGGTCGGGTGACCGGCGCGAGGGTTCAAATCCCTCCTTCTCCGTTCATAACGTGGTGACGTAGCCAAGTGGTAAGGCATGGGACTGCAACTCCCTGATCGCCGGTTCAAATCCGGCCGTCACCTCTGACAAAAACACCGGAACCTTATGGATAGGAGGCTCCGGTGTTTTTTTACATTGTCAACGCATGCCGCCAGCGAATCATACATTGTCCGGGTTAGTTTTCATCTTTGGAATGGCAAAATCCGGATGTTCCCCCAGTCCGGCTGTCTGAGGCATGCAGGTCAACATCCAGAGCTCCTCCTCGGTGAGCGTAAAATCAAAGACATCCAGATTTGCTTTGATATGCTCCGGCGAACTGGCCTTCGGGATTGGCAGGATTTCTTTCTGCAGGAGGAAGCGGAGATTGATCTGGGGGATGGATTTTTGGTATTTTTCCGCCAGCTCGGAGAGTATCGCATTTTCTCCCAAAGCCTTGGAACGCCCGCGACCAAGAGGACTCCAGGCCATGGGCAGAATGTCGTTCTCCCTGCAGAAAGCGACGGCGGCTTCCTGCGAGTATCCCGGATGGATTTCCAGCTGATCCACTACGGGTTTGATGGAAACATGGTCCAAGATATTCTTCAGGTGATGGGGAAGAAAGTTGGAAAGACCAAGACGACGCACCTTTCCTTCCTTCACAAGCTCTTCCATTTGTGCCCAGGTTTTCAGATTTTTTTCTTTCCAGGGATCGGAATTGTCTTCGGTGGCCCGCGGCCAGTGGATCAGATAAAGATCCACGTAATCCATCTGAAGGCGCCTGAGGGAGCGTTCCAACGCAGCCTTGGCGTTATCTGCCTCGTCGATCCAGAGCTTGGTTTCAATGATGAATTCTTCCCTCGGAATACCGCTCTCTTTGATGGCCTGTCCGAGGTGTTTTTCTGTTTCGTACAGGGATGCCGTGTCAAAAAATCGATAGCCGCAGTCAATCGCTGATCTGATCGGCAGAAGATTGTTCCCGAATTCCTCATGATAGGTTCCGAAACCGATCACCGGGAGAGAGCTCCCGTCGTTTAATGTGTAATGGGGCAGGTTTGCATTCATAGTCGTCTCCTTTTCAAGCAGTTGCGTTGTGTCAGAAAGATCATCAAGTCACGTTTCCCTTTGATTATACACCCAAACCATTTCCGCTGGGAAAAATAATGGGATGTCGGAAAAACAGCCCGGTACCATAAAAAAAGTGACAGGCAGCCCGGCTGTTCGTATAATAAAGCATAGAACATAACCCTGTTTTCGAGTAAGGAGAATCAGTATGAAGAAAACACAGATTGCAACCGTCCTGATCGTTGCTGCAATGACCCTATGCTCGCTCACGGCCTGTGCCGGGAAAGCGAAGCAGGAGGATCCTCAGTTCGCAGGGATGCCGAATCCCTGGCAGTATGAGGTATCACCCGACGAAATTCAGAAAATGGTAAACGAATCCTTCACAGTTCCGGAAGATGCCGAAAATGTGGTATACGGCATCATGGAATCAGAAAAACTGGCGGAGGTAAAGTTTGACCTTGACGGGGTATCCTATTGTGCCAGAATGGAGCCGGCGGATGAATTCAAGGATATTTCCGGTATGTATTATACCTGGGATGTGGAAGACGCCGATCAGATCAATGGCATTGATGCACAGGTACGACGCGCTGTTTCCGATGATACAGAGGATGCAGACAGTATTCTGTTCTATGATGCGGACAAGCAGATGATGTATTCCATCTCCGCAACCGCGCCGGATCTTGACGGATTTGATCCGATGGCGGTCGCTCAGACGATATTTCAGTAGATCAGTCATCTTTTCATAAAAGAAGGGACTGCCGCATTATGCAGCAGTCCCTTGTTGCTTTATTTTCCCATCATTTTTTTGATAGAATCCACAGCCCCGCCGACTTTGTCAGCCGTCAGCTTTGCTTTGACGCCGGTGATCACCTGATCCAGCATCCCGTCGGGAATATCAATCCCGACAGCGGACTCTATTGCTTTCTCGGGATTCTCTTGAAATGATTTCATAAAATTGGGATCATTCTTGATCTTTTTCACCACATCATCAATCTTTGCCTTGATATCCATTGATTTCTCCTTTCTTCGTGTATTCGATTTGATTGAAAAGGATCATTGCCTTTCTTTTTCATCATATCACATGTCCTTTTTTTGTGCATGATGTATGATGATGGTAAGGCCTAAATGGAAAGTTTGCCAAAACAAGGAGAAACGGCTAAAGTGATAGTATGACAGCAGAGACACAGATTCGCGGATTGACCCGGGAAGAGGTTCACCACCGCGTACAACAGCATCAGACAAATGAAAACGTTACGGCAGAAACACGCAGTATCAAGCAGATCGTTAAAGAAAACCTTCTGACCTATTTTAACCTGATATTTGCCATTCTGGCAGTTCTGTTGATCATTACCGGTTCTTTCCGGGATATGACATTTCTTCCCATAATTCTCGCAAATGCGGCCATCGGTATCATTCAGGAGATCCATGCCAAGAAGGTACTGGATAAGCTGACGCTTTTGAATGCTCCGAAGGTCACGGTGCTGCGGGACGGGAAGCAGCAGCAGATCATATCGGAGAAGCTTGTATTGGATGATGTGATCCTGCTGTCCAGCGGCAATCAGGTACCGGCAGACTGCAGTGTGCTTTCCGGCAAGGCGCAGGCAAATGAGTCACTCCTGACCGGTGAATCGGATGAGATCGAGAAAGGTCCGGGAGACAAGCTTTTTTCCGGGAGCTTCCTGGTTTCCGGTAACTGCTATGCCAGAGTCGAAAAGGTTGGGAAAAATTCCTATATCAGTAAGCTGATGCGGGAAGCCACGAAGGAGAAGAAGGAAGAACAGTCCGAGATGATCCGTGCGATGGATCGTCTGCTTTTGATCCTCGGTATCATCATCATACCCATCGGGATCGCTCTTTTCGTCCAAAGCTATCATTACAATCACGGCACATTCCAGAGCAGTATTTCCAATATGGTGGCTGCGCTGATCGGCATGATTCCGGAGGGGCTTTATCTTCTGACAAGTGTGTCCCTGGCAGTCAGCGCCGCGCGTCTGGCAGGGAAGAAGGTGCTTGTCCATAACATGAAGTGTATTGAGACGCTGGCGCGGGTGGATGTGCTCTGTGTGGATAAGACCGGGACGATCACCGAGCCCGTGATGGTGGTGCGGGATGTGATCCCCCTCTCCGGAAAAGAAGGGGATGAGGGGGCTTTGCAGGATGTGAGGGCGAGGATCAGCGACTTCGTAGCGAATATGACGAAGGATAACGATACCATGAAGGCGCTGCAAAAAGCCTTTCGTACTCCGACGGGGATCCGGGCGGAGAAGGTGGTGTCTTTTTCCTCGCAGTATAAATACAGCGCGGTCACTTACCAGAACGGCAGCTACATCCTCGGCGCTCCGGAGTTTGTACTGCGCAACCAATTTGAGACCTATCGGAAGGAGATCGAAGAACAGGCCTCCAAGGGATACCGCGTGGTGGTTTTTGGCGCGTATCCGATGGATCCGGGAGGAAAAGCGCTGACAGCGCCTGTTACACCGGAAGCCCTGATTTTGCTTGAAAACCCTGTGCGTGAAGGTGCGGAGAAAACCTTCCGGTATTTTGCGGAACAGGGGGTCAAAACCATGGTGATCTCCGGTGACAATCCCATCACCGTATCGGAGACCGCAAAACGTGCCGGCATCGAGGGAGCGGAAAAGTACGTGGATGCCAGACGGCTGCGCAGTAAAAGGGATATCTATGAAGCAGCGAAAAAATATGTGGTTTTCGGGCGCGTGGTTCCGGAGCAGAAGAAATTGCTGGTGAAAGCCCTGAAAGCCCAGGGAAGAACCGTTGCCATGACGGGAGACGGCGTCAACGATATCCTGGCACTCCGGGAAGCAGACTGCAGCGTCGCGATGGCATCCGGGAGCGAGGCGGCTTCTCAGGTAGCGCAGCTGGTGCTGCTGGACTCCGACTTTACCAAAATGCCGGAGGTGGTGGCGGAGGGCAGACGGGTAGTTAATAATATCCAGCGTTCCGCGGCGCTTTATCTGGTCAAGAATATTTTCTCCCTGCTGCTTGCAGTGTTCTCGGTGATTCTGATGCTGGACTATCCGCTGGAGCCTTCCCAGGTCAGCCTGATCAGTCTCTTCACCATCGGCATCCCCTCCCTTGTTCTGGCATTGGAGCCGAATCATGAAAGGATCCGCGGACACTTTATGACAAATGTGCTTCTGAAGGCCCTACCTGCAGGATTGACGGACTTTCTGGTTGTCAGCGGACTGGTTGTTTTCTGCAGGGAATTTCATGTCGATACGGAAAGTCTCTCAACCTCCGTGACCATTCTGGTTGCCATCGTCGGATTCATGATCGTATATATTATTGCAAGACCCATGAAGCGCCATCACTGGATCATGCTGGGAGGACTGATCGCGGGCTGGCTGTTTTGTATGCTCTTCATCAGCCACTGGTTTGCCATTACGAGTATCAATACCCAATGCGCGATGCTCATGGTACTCTTTGCCCTGGCGACAGAGCCGCTGATGCGCTATCTGACCAGATTTTTCACCTGGATTCTGGATCGGATCGAGGAAAGGACGGCAAAAGAAAAAGCTTTCTAACACGGAAAAATTTATGTATAATGAGAGCATGAGCGGCTAACATGGATGCTTGCATGAAAAACAGCGTATTTATCGGGATTCCAAGAAAGAGAGGGTGAGAAATGTTAAAGATCGGAATGCTTACCAGCGGCGGTGACTGTCAGGCTTTGAACGCAGCAATGCGCGGTGTGGTAAAGGGACTTCATGAAAATGTGGAAGAGGTGGAGCTTTACGGCTTTTTGAACGGATATCACGGATTGATCTACGGAGATTACAGACTTCTGACGGGCAGGGACTTTTCCGGTATTCTGACAAAGGGCGGCACGATCCTTGGTACCAGCCGCACTCCCTTTAAGATGATGCGTGAACCCGATGAGAACGGTCTGGATAAGGTAGAGGCCATGAAGCACAACTACTACAAGCTCAACCTGGACGGACTCGTGATTCTGGGCGGCAACGGAACACAGAAGACCGCGAATCTGCTTCGTGAGGAAGGGTTGAATGTGATCCATCTGCCGAAGACCATAGATAACGATATCTGGGGAACGGATGTGACTTTCGGCTTCCAGAGCGCCATCGACATTGCAACGGAGGCCATAGACCGGATCCATACCACGGCAGCTTCACATAACCGTGTATTTATCGTGGAGGTCATGGGACACAAGGTCGGGTGGCTGACGCTGAATGCCGGAGTGGCCAGTGGCGCGGACGTCGTGCTGATTCCGGAGATCCCCTTTGATATCAATAAGATCGTGGATACCATCGAAAAACGTACCAAAGAAGGGAAGGGCTTTACGATCATTGCCTGCGCCGAGGGTGCCATCAGCAAAAAGGATGCGAAGCTCAGCAAGAAGGAATATAAGAAAAAACTGGAAAACTACACCTATCCGTCGGTTTCCTACGAAATCGCGGAGCAGCTGACCAAGAAGACCGGTGCGGAGGTCAGAGTGGTGGTACCGGGTCACGCGCAAAGAGGAGGAAACCCGGATCCCTATGACCGTGTGCTTTGTACGAGACTTGGCGCAGCGGCTGCGATGGCAATCATCGATAAGAAGTGGGGAAATATGGTTGCCATGGTGAACCGTTCCACCAAATTGATCCCGCTGGAGAAGGTGGCCGGGAAGCTGAAAGAGGTGGATCCGAACGGAACGATGATTCAGGAGGCAAAATTCATCGGAATCAGCTTCGGAGACTGACGTATACGGGTTTGGTGAGCTGAGATGTCATATACGGCGTTATATCGGAAGTTCCGTCCCCAGACGTTTGCGGATGTCAAGGGGCAGGATCCTATTGTGACCACTTTACAAAACCAAATCAAAGCCGATCGAATCGGACATGCTTACCTGTTCTGCGGGACACGTGGAACAGGTAAGACTTCTGTTGCGAAGATTTTTGCCAGAGCGGTCAACTGTGAACATCCTGTGGACGGGAGTCCCTGCATGGAATGTGAAGTGTGCAGATCCATCGCGGAAGGCTCTGCGCTGAATGTGATCGAGATTGATGCCGCCAGCAATAATGGCGTGGATAACATTCGGGAAATCCGGGAAGAGGTTACTTATTCCCCGACTGTCGGCCGCTACAAGGTCTATATCATTGATGAAGTGCATATGCTCTCGGCCGGTGCCTTTAATGCGCTGCTCAAAACCCTGGAGGAGCCGCCGGCTTATGTGATTTTTATCCTTGCGACGACTGAGATCCATAAGATTCCCGTGACGATTCTATCCCGCTGCCAGCGGTATGATTTTAAACGAATCTCCAATGATACGATTGCAGCGCGGCTGACAGATCTTCTCGCAAAAGAAAATGTACAGGCAGAAGAAAAAGCGGTGCGCTATATTGCAAAGGCTGGAGACGGATCCATGCGGGACGCGCTTTCCCTGCTGGATCAGTGCATCGCTTTCTATCTGGGTCAGGAGCTGACCTATGATAAGGTGCTTGAGGTGCTTGGCGCCGTGGATACCGAGATCTTTGCAAGGCTCCTTTCGGCCGTTCTGAGGGAAGATGTGCCCCAGGCCATGAAGATCGTGGAAGAGCTGATGATCAACGGCCGCGAGTTGACACAGTTCGCGGCGGATTTTTGCTGGTATCTCCGAAATCTTCTGCTGATGAAGAGTGCCGATGACATGGAGGAGCTTCTCGACATTTCCAGCGAAAATCTGGAAACCCTGAAAACACAGGCTGCACAGGTGGAAAGTGCGGTTTTGATGAGATACATTCGTGTGTTTTCCACACTCTTAAGTGATCTGAAGTTTTCCACACAGAAGCGGATCCTGACGGAGGTGGCATTGATCAAGCTCTGCAAGCCGGCCATGGAAGCGGACACGGCTTCTTTGACTGACCGGATTCTGCATCTGGAGCAAAAGCTGGAAAGCGGGGTGTGGTCTGCCAAAGCAGCTCCCGGCGCAGGGACACAAGGCGGCAGTACGGACACCACTGCAGGCGGAGGAATGCCCGCTGCGCCGAAGGTGTCGTTTCCGAAAGCGGTTCCCGCAGAGGTGGAGCAGACAGTCCGGCAATGGCGCTCTATCGTGGATTCCATGAATGAAACCGGGATGACGAAAACCCTCCTGAAGAACGCCCACCTGTCCGTTGGAGAGGGAGAGACGGGGACGTTATTGATTGTCCTGGACGACTATAACGCCATCGGGCTGTGTGCGAACGATACCATCAGAAAGGCCGTGGAAGAAGCGATCCGGTCCCACCTGGAACGGGAGGTCAATGTGGAGATCCGGGAGAATAAGACCGGCCGGCCGGCGGAAGAGACATATCCGGATCTGCGGAAGCTTTTGGGACAAACGATTCACATGGAGATCGAAACGGAAGAATAAAAAGGAGGCTGAAAGAAAAAAGATGGCAAAGCGAGGCGGTTTTCCCGGGGGAATGCCCGGAAATATGAATAATCTGATGAAGCAGGCACAAAAGATGCAGCGTCAGATGGAAGAGGCCACAAAGGAACTGGAAGAGAAAGAGATGACAGCATCCGCGGGCGGCGGGGTCGTGGAGGTAACGGTATCCGGAAAAAAAGAGGTCACGAAGATTAAGATCGATCCGGAAGCAGTGGATCCGGAGGATGTGGAGATGCTGGAGGATTTGATCATGGCGGCTGTGAATGAAGCACTTCGTAAGATCGAAGAGTATTCGCAGCAGTCGATGAACAAGATCACCGGGGGATTGAATGGACTATTATAGCAGCCAGATCAACAATCTGATCGAGCAGTTTTCGACCCTGCCGGGGATCGGTCAGAAATCTGCACAACGGCTGGCATTTCATGTTCTGAATATGCCGGAGGACAATGTGCGCAGGCTTTCCGAGGCGCTGATCGAGGCACGGACGAATATCCATTACTGCAAGGAGTGTTTTACGCTGACAGATCAGGAGGTTTGTCCGATTTGTCAGGACAGCGCAAGAGATCACAGAACGATCATGGTGGTGGAGAACACGCGGGATCTGGCAGCATATGAGAAAACCGGGAAATATCACGGAGTCTATCATGTACTGCATGGTGCCATCTCACCGATGCTCGGTATCGGTCCCGGAGACATCCGGCTGAAGGAACTGATGACACGGCTGGAGGGAGACGTGGAGGAAGTGATTGTCGCTACGAATTCTTCTCTGGAAGGGGAAACCACCGCCATGTATATCAGTAAGCTGATCAAGCCTGCCGGGATTAAGGTCACGCGGATCGCAAGCGGCGTTCCCGTAGGAGGAGATCTGGAGTATATCGATGAAGTGACACTGCTCCGGGCATTGGAGGGACGTACAGAACTGTAACAGTTCCTTAAGCCTCCGGCGGCATACGTCAGGCGAAATCGTTGTTTTTGTCATCGTTTCGGCAACTTGAGGTTTTCACATACAGAGAAATGGGGGAAAATATGGAACAACAACATCTGCTTCGTGCACACAGACTAATCTTTTGGGGACATTTCTGCACGACACTGTTTGGCTTGCTTGGATTGTTCTCACAGCTGATGGTGTCAGATCTTCCGACATACCGTACGATCATACCGATGATCGCAATGATCGCATCGCTGGTTATCTCGGATATCGTCTATATCAAAAAAAAGGGTGATTTTTTATACTCCCGCGTGATGATCGTTACCTTTACGATTGCCTATTTCTTCATGCTGATGATGTCGGGATCCAATACGACCTACCCTTATATCATCCCGTTGCTGGTCGGCGTCATGATCACAATGGATCAGAAGTTTACGATCATCAGCAATTTTGCTTTTCTGATCATCAATGTTCTGAATGTCATCCGCATGTTTCTCACTACCGAAAACACACAGGATATCATGGAAGTCGTCATGATCGAGGTCATTGTGACGGTTCTGACGATGATCTGCATACAGCGCGGCATCCGGATGCTGAGCCAGTTCTTCCGTGACTCTCTGAACGAAGTGGAGGAGACCATGCAGCGCAATCAGCGGATTTCGGAAAACATTGTTGCCGTTGCCGGGAATGTGGATGAAAAGATGCAGGAAGCATCCGAGGATCTGAAGAAGATCGAAGATGCGATCGAGGGAATGAATGAGTCCCTGAAAGGGATTACGGCCGGTGTGAGTGACAATACGGAAGCGATTGTGGAACAGACGAACCAGACAAATTCCATCGCCGTGATCGTGGGTGAGACCCATACGAAGACACAGGAGATCATCGAAACAACCAATCAAACCCAGAACATCGTGGATGAGGGCACACATGCGATGGAAAACCTTTCCAGCCAGGTGGAGCATGCATTAAGCTCCGGTGGTCAGATGAAGCAGTCTGCCGCGAATCTGCAGGAGCGTTCGGTGGAGGTACGAAAGATCACGGACATGATTCTGAATATCTCTTCCCAGACGAACCTCCTGGCATTAAATGCCTCCATTGAGGCCGCCCGCGCGGGAGAAGCCGGAAGAGGGTTTGCGGTGGTGGCGGATGAGATCAGAAATCTTGCTGATCAGACAAAGTCTGCAACCGAACAGATTACATCGATTCTGGATGAGCTGGCATTGGATGCAGAGGATGTGGTAGGGAAGGTCGACGAGAATGTGGAGATCAGCAATGCGGAGAGAGATCTCGCAGAGGATGCGGCACAGAAATTCCAAGCGATTCGTGAAGGTGTGGAAGCGCTCTACAGCGGCACGATGGAGATGTCCAATCTGATGGAGCGCCTGGTGGATGCGAATAAACAGATCGTGGATTCCACGAGCACCCTTTCTGCCAGCAGTGAGGAGATTTCGGCATCAACCCAGGAGGTTTCCGATCTCAGTGACAACAATACCGAGATGCTTCACCGGTTCGCTGAGATCATGGCGCAGATCACAGAGGATCTTTCAGCTTTGAAAAGCAGTTGAGGAAGAATCACGGAAATGAAAAACCGCTTCCGGGAGGTTCACCACCTCGGAAGCGGTTTTTTTGATTCTATGGAAACGGCACAGGCCTTCTCTTTTTGCTGCAAATCCGAACAGCCTATGCCTTTCGTCAGTCCTGCGCTACGATCTCCTTATAGAATTCCACAAAATCCCGACGGCCCTGCTTGGTATATTCGATGGCCGTTCTGGGGTGCTGGTTCAAAAGCCCTGTCATGAGGTATTGCATATCGTATCCCCAGACCGTACCGGATTCCCGGAGCGGCACCATGTAATTCTGCACAAACTGCAAAGCCGGGAAAATATGATATTTGGGATTGCGAAGGAAACCGAGGAGATTCTCCATGGAGCAGTTGCCGGCGCCCCGTCCCATGCCGTAATAGGTGGCATCCAGCCAGTCCACCGCATCGCCGACGGCTTCAATCGTATTGGCGAGGGCGAGCTGCTGGTTATTGTGTGTGTGAATCCCGAGCTCCTTGTGATATTTCTCTGCGTACTCTCCGTATAATGCGGCGATCCGGGCGATCTGCTCCGGATAAAGAGAACCGAAGCTGTCAACAATGTAGATCACATCCACGGAAGACCGGCCGATCATATCCAGAGCCACTTTGATGTCGCTCTCCTGTGCGTTGCTGACAGCCATGATATTACAGGTGACCTCATAGCCCTTCTGTTTGGCATCTTCGATCATTTCCACGGCGCCGGGGATCGTGTTGACATAGGTGGCGACACGGATCATGGAAAGGGGGCTATCGGAGGCGGGGCGAATGTCTGTTTTGTAATCACACCGGCCCACATCGGCCATGGCCGCAAGCTTTAAGCCGTCCTTCCCTTCACCCAGAACAGCGAAGATATCATCATCATTACAAAACTTCCATTTTCCGAATTTGTCTACATCAAAGATATCCTTGCTCGCCTTATAGCCGACTTCCATGTAATCCACACCGGCCTTCAGGTTCGTCAGATAGAGATTTTTCGCAAACTCATCCGTGAAATAAAAATCGTTGACCAGTCCCCCGTCCCGGAGGGTCGCATCAACGACGCGGATCGATTCACGATATCCCAACAGATTTGATAGTTCTTTCATGGAGAGCTTCTCCTTCCCGGATGACTATACAATGCAGTCATTACACTAGCATCTATTTCGGCAAAAGTCAATGATTACCGGACTTTAATGAGGAGCAGACGACCCGATTCCACCGTGATGGATGCAGTCTGACCGGGAAGGACTTCGTTGCTGATTCCGTAAGGATCCCGATCATTCATCTCAGCGTTCTGAAGGGGGTACTTTGCATGTTGAATGGTGATACCATTTGCCTGACCCCCGATACAAAGCAGGGAGAAAAAGGAGTAATGATCTTCCACCGATACTTCCTTGTTGCTTACCACGGAGATCTCGGAATAATCATCGACCGCTACGGCATTACATCCCCGGGCATCCAGATACAGCAAGCCGGAAAGGTTGCCGAGGGTGTGATCAAGCCGTTTCCCTATGACACCCAGCAGGAGAAAATCCGAACAGCCCCTGCGCAGCATCTCTTTGATGGCGAACATGGTATCCGTATCATCTTTTTCCCGGGGTAAAACGATGGTCTCCGCGGAAAGGTGCGGATTGTCCCAGGAATCGAAGTCTCCGATGATCAGATCCGGTGAAACGCCAAGACCCTCCAGGTGAGAAAGACCGCTGTCGCAGAAAACAAAGAGGTCATCTTTGTGAAGAACCTTTTTGATCGTTTCATAGGAATGAATCGGGGCTCCCCCGACGATCACACAGCGCCTCATGTGAGACTGCTTTCCGGAGCCGCTTCCCTCGATGCGAGGCGCCCCACATAACGGAAAGCCTTTCGTACCTGCGGAATCAACAGGATTCCGACTGTGATGGCCGCCTCGATCCCGAGATAGGAACCGTTATACGCTGCCGAATAGAGAAAGGGACTCGGGAATTCCTCCGGTGCGTAAGTGCCGAAAAAGATCACGCCGGAAAGGGTGGAGAAAAAAAAGCGTCCGCAGACACAGGTCAGATATCCGAAGATCAGACCATTCTTTTTCCCGTGAAACAGACCGGACAGACCGAGTGACCCGAAAGCCAGTATATAATCCACCAGTATCTGCGGGAAGCTGATGAGATAAGGATCAATGAAAATCTGGAGGAGACCGTAAGTGATGGCGGAAGTAAGACCTGCGCCAAGTCCGAACCAGTAGCCGATCAACACGACAAACAGCATGGAAAACAGGGTCACAGTGCCGCCCATGGGAAGCCGGATGAATTTAATATTGGAAAGGACAACCGCAAGGGAAAGCGAAAGGGCGGAAAATGCCAGCTGTCTTGGATGGATCCCCTTTCTTTTCGTAAAATGAACACTGCCGAGGATCATGAGACCCACCATAAGCAGGACGATAACGGTATATCCCGCTGTCGTGGGCAGGAAACTTCCGTCTTCCTGCAGGCGCACAAAGAATGACATAAAAAAACCTCCCTTTGAAAATACATGCCGGGAGATCATTGATAGAAGCTTCCTTCCGCCGGTATTATCCGGTTCAAGTGATAAGGGTTGGCGACGAACGCCTCTCAGCAGCTGCACCCCCAGCATCGACACGATTCAGTTGTTCCAAGAAAGCATTATAGCAGGTCGCAGGTGATTGTCAACAACGGTTGTCACCTGAAAAAAAAGCGTGCTATAATAAACACACCTCCGTTTCGGAGAGGGAGTATCGCATAAATCAGGGGAGTATGGCATGAATCTGGAACCAATTACAAAAGAAGGAACCTCCATGGATGAGATCCTGTCGGATTTCACGAATGTCCATTATGCATTTCAGCCGATCATCCGGGTATCCACAGGAGAGGTCTTCGGCTATGAAGGATTGATGAGACCGGTACCGTTCACTCCGGATGAGGTGATTTATGAGTACGAGGTGAAAAACCGCCTGCAGTATATAGAGACCCTGACTTTTTTTCAGGCCGCAAGGGCTTTTTTGGAAAGCGGGCTGGAGGGGAAGCTGTTTTTGAATTCCTTTCCCTGTGTTTCCATGACACAGCAAAAGGCCGATGATTTTTTTGCAAAATTCGGGAAGGATCTTGACGGACGCCTGGTGGTGGAGCTTTTGGAATATCCGGAGATCGTACTGAACAGCTGGTATACGAAGAGGCGATATTTAAACAGCATGACAGAGCCGGTCTGGATTGCTTTGGACGATTTCGGAACCGGTGTGAATATCGATTCCAAGGTGGTATCTCTTTACAATCCGCAGATTGTGAAGCTTGACCGGAGTCTCATCAGTAAGATTCACCAAAACGAGCGAAAACAGGCGGAGCTGGATCAGATCGTCAGCTTTATGCGTCCGCGCGGGACCATGATCCTGGCGGAGGGAGTAGAGACGAAAGAAGAGCATGATTATCTGGTGGAACAGAATCTTGATTTTCTGCAGGGGTTTTATATCGGAATGCCCACGATCTATGCGGACGATTTTTCGGAGGACTGAATCATGATGAAGAATGTCAATACGGATATGGTAAAAAAGAAGTTTTCGCCGGGGGTTCTAAAGTGGCTGATCCCCCTTGTGATTATTCTTCTGCTGCTTGCGGACTGCTTTTATAATGTCAACGAGCAGGAGCAGGCGGTAGTCACCATGTTCGGTCAGGTGCAGCAGGTGAACGGAGCGGGACTATATCTGAAGATTCCGGTTCTGCAGCGTGTCAGAAAAGTCGACACAACGACGAAGGGCGTCCCTATTGGCTACCGGGCGGAAAACGGGGAAGGAGGCAAGTCCGAGGTCGTGGATGCGGAATCCATGATGATCACATCGGACTTCAACTTCGTGGATGTGGACTTCTATCTGGAGTACCGCGTCAGTGATCCCGTGAAATACCTCTATGCGTCCACGGAGCCGGAAAAGATTCTCGCGAATCTTGCCCAGGCGGCGATCCGGTCGGCTGTTGTGGATTATACGGTGGATGATGTGATCACCACCGGAAAAAGTCAGATCCAGGCGGATGTGAAGGATCGTCTCATTGATAAGCTGACAGATGCGGATATCGGATTGCAGCTGGTGAACATTTCCCTGCAGGATGCGGAGCCTCCCACCACCGAGGTTATGGAGGCATTTAAAGCCGTTGAGACAGCCAAGCAGGGTGCGGATACGGCGATCAACAATGCCAAAAAGTATCAGAATGAGCAGATTCCCGCGGCAGAGGCGGAGGCGGATAAGATTATTCAGGATGCGACTGCGGAAAAAGAAGCACGGATCGCGGAAGCAGCCGGACAGGTGGAGCGCTTTAACAGGATGTTTGAGGAATACAGCAAATATCCTCTGATTACCAAGCAGCGTATGTTTTACGAGGCAATGGAGAGTCTTCTGCCGGGACTGAAGGTGATTATTACGGATGGGCAGACGGAGACCATGCTGCCTCTGGATGATTTTGCATCATTCTCTGCGGGAACGGATACGGGGAGCAGCACAGCTTCTTCCGGAGCCGCTTCCTCCGATGATAACGCACAGGAAGAGGAGGAATAGGCCATGAAGGGAAAAAAGGTCAAGATCGCCATACTGATCATTGTGATTCTTGCAGCACTGATTCTGATTCCAAGCTGTTTTTTTACGGTAAAACAGAATGAATACGGTGTCGTGATTCAGTTCGGCAAGATTGTACGGGTGGAGGACACGGCGGGTCTGAAGACAAAGATCCCGTTCATTCAGGACGTGGCCTACATTACCAAGGCAACGCAGATCTACGATATTACCCCGTCTGATGTGATTACGGCGGATAAAAAATCCATGATTGCGGATACCTACCTGTTATGGCACGTGGAAAATCCCACCCGGTATATGCAGACCTTGAACGGATCCACTTCCAGTGCGCAGGATCGATGCAGTGTGGCGGTTTATAATGCCACGAAAAACATCATCAGTTCCATGACCCAGGACGAAGTGATTGCGGCACGGGGCGAGCTATTGACGGATATGATCACGGAGGGCGCCAATTCCGATATCGGCGGATACGGAATTGTGATTGAGAAGGCGGAGCTGAAGGCATTGGATCTTCCGGACAACAACAAAGAAGCCGTCTACGAGCGTATGATCTCCGAGAGGAACAATATCGCTGCTTCTTATCAGGCACAGGGGCAGGCACAGGCAAAAAAGATCCGCAACGAAACAGACCGTCAGGTCGAGGTCATGAAGGCGGAAGCGGAACGGGATGCGGCGGTATTGGAAGCTGAGGGAGAGGCTACCTACATGCAGACCCTGCAGGAAGCGTACAATACGGAAGACAAGGCAAACTTTTACAATTTTCTTCGCAGTCTGGATGCAGTCAAGGCTTCCCTGAAGGGAAAAGACAAGACAATTCTGTTGGATAAGAACTCAGAGCTGGCGAGGATCTTGTACGGACAGATGTAACGATGGATCACCTTCCCTGAGAAAGAGGATTCGGCATGAAAAAAAAGATTCTGATCGTTGATGATGAAAAAATCTCGCTCATGATGACGAATTATATTCTGATGTCAGAATATGATACGGTTTGTGCGTCTTCCGGGGAAGAGGCGCTGTACATTTACGAAAAGGAGCGGCCGGATCTGGTGCTGTCGGATTTCCGTATGCCGCAGATGAACGGCTTTGAGCTGCAGAGAAAGATCCAGGAACGCTTTACGGATCCGGTTCCGTTTATTTTTATGACAGCGGACCATGATGAGAAAACGGAGAGTGACGGACTCCAGCAGGGAGCGGTGGATTTTATCCATAAGCCTTTTCGTGCGGATGTTCTCCTGAAAAGGATCAGCAATATTCTGCATATGATCGAGCAGATCAGCGGACTCAAGAAGGCTTCCGCTACGGATCCGATGACGGGGCTTTTGAATAAGACATCCGTCAGAGCAGAGATAGCGGAGCTTTGCCGTAAGACGCCGGGTGCTCTTCTGATTCTGGATCTGGACAGCTTCAAACCGGTGAATGACCTCTATGGACATTCCATGGGGGATAAGATTCTGATCCGGTTTGCGGAGATCCTGCAGTCAGCCGTCAGGTTTACGGATATCACCGGACGGATTGGCGGTGATGAGTTCATCGCCTATTGCCAGAATGTGGGTGAGGAATCCGTTGTGGCGGAGAAAGCTGCTTATATCAATGAATTTCTTTTACAGTCTGCCCATGAGCTGATGGGGGAGAACATGTCCATCCCGCTCGGTGCATCCATAGGCTGCGTATTTGTACCGGATGAAGGGAGGGATTTTGACACCCTTTTCAAAAAGGCGGATGAAGCGCTCTACCATGTAAAAAAGAACGGAAAACACGGATACGAGATCTATGGCGGGGAATCCGGGACCAGGCCCATCAAAGAACATGAGCAGACCGGGATTGCGCATGTATTTCAGATCCTCTCCGAACGAACGGAAGCGAAAGGTGCCTATACCCTTCCCTTTGAACAGTTTAAGACGGTATACCAGTTTCTGTCGAGATTGTATCTCAATTACAAAAAGGAGATCTGGGTGGTGATGTTTTCCCTGCATCAGGTTGGAGATGCATGTACACTTTCCACCGAGGAGATCATGGAACACTTTCTCTCGGTACTCAGGCAATCCCTTCGGGCCAGTGATATTGTGACACAAAACAGCAAGAATCAGATTCTGGCAGTTCTCAATGAAACAAACCGGATGAACTGTGATCTGGTGGTGGAGCGTGTTCTCAAAAACTGGGAAAACGCCGAACAGGATCCGGGGCATCATATCACCTATGAAATTGATACCATCAGAGCATAAAGATAAGGAGCGGCAATACGATGACAATCGAGATCCTGAATCAATATGGAGCGGATACCACTGAGGGGCTGGCACGGTGCATGAATAACGAGGAGTTCTACCTGAAAATGGTGATGCTGGGACTGTCCGACGAAAGGTTTGAGACGTTGGGACCGGTCCTTCAGGCGCAGAAACTGGAGGAGGCATTTGAAATGTGCCATGCCTTGAAGGGAGTTTTCGGAAATCTGGCGCTGACACCGCTCTACGATGCCGTCAGTGAGATGACGGAGCTCTTACGTGCACGGAAAGAAATGGATTATCTGCCCCTGTACAATGGGATCAAGGCCCAGAGAGACCAGCTGCTTGCCATGGAAAAAGAACAGGAAGACAACACGAGAGGAGAAACATGAATCAGCGCGAGATCAGGCAGAAGCTTTATACGGAAGAAAGAGCTCTTTTTGCGGAGACGGGACTCATCATTCATGACACGATTTTTGACCGGGGGGAGTCTCCTTTGAAAGAATGTAAGGACATAGAGCTGGAGGGTTGTATGTTCCGCTACAAGTACCCGCTCTGGTACGGGAAAAACATCCGTGCGGATCGTACCACCTGGTTTGAAATGGCACGGGCGGGTGTCTGGTATTCCGATCAGGTGGAGGTGACGGATTCTCTGATCTCGGCACCGAAGAATTTCAGGCGCTGTGACGGACTGACCTTACAAAACGTCAACCTGACCAATGCGGAAGAGACCCTGTGGCAGTGCCGGCACGTCAAACTGGATCATGTGCAGGCGCGGGGTGCGTACTTTGCCATGAACTGTTCCGATCTGGAGGTGGATCATCTGACTTTGGACGGAAACTATTCTTTTGACGGGGTGAAGAATGCCGTGATCAAAAACTCCACCCTCATGACGAAGGATGCTTTCTGGAACACGGAAAACGTGACGGTCACGGATTCCCTGATTTCCGGGGAATATCTCGGCTGGAACGCGAAGAATCTGACCCTTTTGAACTGTACGATCGAAAGTCTGCAGGGCATGTGTTATATCGATAATCTGGTGATGAAAAACTGCAAGCTTTTGAATACCACGCTGGCGTTTGAGTATTCTTCCGTGGATGCAGAGATTACAAGCATGGTGGACAGCGTTTTGAATCCCGGCAGCGGAACCATCCGTGCGCCCAGGATCGACCGGCTGATCATAGAAAAGGATTATTGCGACGAGGGAAAAGTGAAGATTCTCTGTGATGAGATCGGACAAAGAAAAGAGGTCAACGATGAGCTTTGAGTTTGACCGTATCATCAACCGGAGAAACACGGATTCCCTGAAATGGGACATCGGTCAGAACGAGCTGCCGATGTGGGTCGCGGATATGGACTTTGAAACGGCGCCGGCGGTCAAAGAAGCACTTGCAGAACGCGTCAGACACGGAGTATTCGGCTATTCCGTCATTCCGGACAGCTGGTATGACGCTTATATTTCCTGGTGGGAAGGGCGCCATCATTTCCGTATGGAAAGGGAGGGGCTGATTTTTTGTACCGGTGTGATCCCGGCTCTGTCAAGTGCCGTCAGAAAGCTGACCACGCAGGGAGAGAATGTTCTTCTCCTGACACCGGTCTATAACACTTTTTTCAACTCCATCAGAAATAACGGACGGAATGCGATAGAATGTCCGTTAAAGCTGGAAGGAACCGAGTACGGGATTGACTGGGAGGCGTTTGAGCAAAAACTCTCGGATCCCCAGACGACGCTGCTTTTTCTTTGTAATCCCCACAATCCCATCGGAAAAATATGGGAAAAAGAGACACTGGCACGGATCGGAGAGCTCTCGGCAAAGTATGGCGTCGTGGTGATTGCCGACGAGATCCACTGTGATCTTTGCGATCCCGGAAAGGAATATGTACCCTTCGCCTCCGTTTCCGAGGTATGCAAAAATAACAGCATTACCTGTATCGCTCCCAGCAAAACCTTTAATCTGGCCGGATTGCAGTCAGCGGCCGTATATGCCCCGAATCCATTTTTGCGGCACAGGATCTGGCGCGCCCTGAATACGGATGAGGTGGCGGAAGGCAATGCCTTTGCTGTTACGGCAGCAGTGACAGCCTTTACAAAAGGCGGGGAGTGGCTTGATGCGCTGCGGCAGTACCTGTATGAAAACAAGCAATCTGTCGCATCCGCGATCAAAGAAAAGATACCGGAGCTGACGTGGATTCCCTCGGAGGCGACGTATCTCCTTTGGATTGACTGCCGTGCTCTGCCGAAGGGAAGAGCGGATTTTGCCGAGTTCCTTCGAAAAGAGACCGGGCTGTTTCTTTCCACGGGCAGGATCTACGGGAAAGCCGGGATCGGTTTTGTAAGGATGAATATTGCCTGTCCCCGGGAGCTCATCAGGGACGGGGTGTCCCGTCTGAGCGAGGGTGTCCGGAAATACCGGGAAACGTATGGATAGGCAAAACAAAAGGATTCTGTACGGACTCATCACTCTTTCGATTCCGACCATAGTGGAAGAAGTGATGAGTACCCTTCTTCAGTATGTGGATACCGCGATGGTGGGACACCTGGGACAACAGGCTACCGCAGCGGTCAGCACCACGACGACCGTGAGCTGGCTGGTACACAGCATCCCCTATTCTGTCGCCATCGCTGTCATGGCGCTTGCTGCAAGAGCTTACGGAGCGAAGGATCATGCGCTTGTTCGAAGAGTTGTCTCCCAGTGCTTTTCCCTGACTTTGCTTGTCGGAGCCGTGCTGACCCTTGTCTGCATGGTGCTGAGTCCATTTATTCCGGTCTGGATGCATGCGGAGGAAACGGTTCAGGGTCCTGCTTCCCGCTATTTCTTTATCATCAGTATCCCACTCATCTTTCGTACGGCAGATGCGACCTTCGGCGCTGTCATTCGCGCCACAAAGGACACCAAGACGCCGATGCTTGTGAATCTGGCGGCGAATGTCATCAACGTTCTCCTGAATGCGCTGCTGATCTATGGTTTCAAATGGGGAGTGATGGGAGCCGCCGTCGCTTCCGCGGTGTCTTTCTCTTTTTCCGGTGTGATGATGATGATTCTGGCATGGAAAAAGGGGTGGTTTAACCCGCGTCAGAGGCTGTTTCAGTGGGATAAACCCATCCTGCGGGAAACGGCACGGATTTCTCTGCCGGCACTGGGGACATCCGTCACATCCTGTATGGGTTATGTGGTCTTTGCCGGCATGGTCAGCGGTATGGGAACCATGGTGTTTGCGGCACATTCCATTGCAGTGATGGCAGAGCAGCTTTTTTATATTCCGGGATACGGACTTCGTGTCGCCACGTCTTCTCTGGTGGGAAATGCGCTGGGAGAAGGAGACCGGAGAAAACAGCTTGTGACGGAAAAAATCAGCATTTTCCTGACGGTGGGGATGATGGTGATCTCCGGTCTTCTGCTTTTCCTTGCCGCGAACCCTTTGATGTCCTTTTTCACCATCGATTCGGATGTGGCTGATCTGGGTGCGCAGATGCTGCGGATGATTGCACTGACAGAGCCCTTTTTCGGTCTGATGATCGTGATCGAGGGCATTTTTTACGGGCAGGGAAAAAGCAAAGGCATTTTTGTGATCGAATCCGTCAGCATGTGGGGGATTCGGATCGTATTTACATTTCTGGTAACCCATGTATGGGGGCTCGGACTCCGGGAAGTCTGGTACTGTATGATCGCGGATAATGTGTTTAAGGCGCTTTCGCTCTTTGGCATCTATCTCATCCAGCGGCGAAGGTCTGCCATGGATCAAAAATCCCGCTGATGCTGTCCCACAGCAGTTGCCCTTTCCCGACTTCAAACGGCGTCCCGCTATACAGCGGGCGCAAAAAATGATAGAATCAACTCATGCAGTTTAATTCCTACCTTTTTATTTTATGTTTTTTACCGGTTTTTCTGATCTTGTATTTCCTGCTTTCCAAATGGTCTGTCAAAGTGGGAAATCTTTTTCTTGTGGCAGCATCCTGTCTGTTTTATGTTTATGCCGGGAAGACCATGTTTCTGGTGCTATGCATAGACATGGTCATCAATTATCTGTTTGTGAAAGGCATACAGAAAACCTGTGACCGCGCAAAAAAGACGATGCTGTTCTTTGGCATTTCCGCTAATATTCTGCTGCTGCTGTATGTGAAATATCTGAACTTCTTCATCACCACCGTGGATAACCTGACGGGACTGACGATTTCACCCCGGGATATCCTCGTTCCCCTCGGCGTCAGTTTTTTCACCTTTCAGCAGATCGGGTATCTGGTTGACACTTATCGCGGAAAAACAGAGCAGAATTCGATTCTGGATTATATCCTGTTTGTGGTGTTTTTCCCGAAGATCGCCATGGGACCCATCACAAAACAGGAAGCACTGATCCCGCAGTTTCATGACCCGGAAAAAAAGAAATGCAACCCGGACAATCTGATTCGGGGAATCAGGATGTTTACCCTCGGTCTTGCAAAGAAGGTGCTCTTCGCGGAAACCTTTGCAACGGCTGTGAACTACATCAAATACTATGAGCTTTCAGGGATGGCAACCAGTATGGAGATCCTGCTGATTGCCCTTTGCTATGCATTTGAAATCTATTTCGATTTCAGCGGTTATACGGATATGGCACAGGGGATCGCCAAGATGATCGGTATCGACCTCGCCGAAAACTTCAATTCGCCGTATCAGGCGCTTTCCATCCGGGATTTCTGGAAAAGGTGGCATATCTCTCTGACAAAATTTTTGACGGAATATCTCTATATTCCGCTGGGCGGGAGTAAAAAAGGGAAGGCCAGAACATATCTGAACACAATGATTGTTTTTCTGGTCAGCGGTCTATGGCATGGGGCGAATTGGACTTTTGTGCTCTGGGGTGTGCTGCACGGGGGCCTGCAGATTCTGGACCGCATCTGGGAAAAGGGGTGGAAACGGATTCCGAAGGTAATCCGATGGACATTGACGTTTCTTGTACTGGGGGTATTGTGGCTCCTGTTTCAGGCAGACAGTGTCACTGCTTGGTGGACAGATCTGAAGGTCTTTTTCACCTCGGGCAATTTCAAATTCCATGAGACAATCCCGGTGGCGTTTCTGATCCCTGAGGTAAAGGGAGCGATCTCTTTCTTCGGGTGGCTTACGGGAGCGTCCAGCCTTGCGATCCTTTCCGCACAGACCACCGCATCCTATATCATGATGGCAGTGTTTATAGGGGGATCCTTTGCGATCTGTCTGGGTGCAAAGAATGTGTCCCGCCGTTCTTATCCCAACACGATATGGACCCTGATCGGCTCTGCCCTGCTGCTGGTGCTTTGCATTACGGGGCTTGGCAGTGAGTCCATGTTTGTATACAACAATTTTTGAGGACAAGTATGAGTAGTAAAAAATGGCTGATTGGATATCTGATCCTGTTGCTTGCGCTTCTGGCGGGGGTTTTTTTCATGGTGGTTTTGATCGACCCCTTTTTCCATTATCACAAGCCCCTCAAGGAGCTCTATTACACGCTGGATAACGAACGCAGTCAGAATGACGGGATGCTGAAGCATTTTGATTATGATGCTGTTTCCACAGGCACCTCCCTGACGGCGAATACGAAAATCAGTGAGGTGGACGAGCTTTTTGATGTGGATGCCATTAAAGCGCAGTTTTCCGGGGGTTCCTATTATGAGATTAACCGGAATCTGGAAACAGCCTTTGACCATCAGGATGTGGGAATGGTCATCCGGTGTCTTGATATGGCGTATCTGCTGGATGATAAAGACCTGCTCCGGATTGATATGGGAGAGTATCCGGATTATCTGTATGACGAAAACCTGTGGAATGATACGAAATACATCTTTAACCGGGATGTGGTTTTTCAGCGATGTATTCCGATGCTTCTGGAGGCAGCTGCAGGGAGAGAGGGCGGTATCACAAGCTTTGACGATTACGGTGACTGGATGGACGGTGTCACGTTCGGCGCGGATGAGGTGCTTGGCGGGTATTATCCCTTTTACCCGCCGCCGCCCTCCGCGGGATTGACAGAGGCGGAGGCGGAGTCAGTTCGCGCCAATATCCGGCAAAACCTCACCGCGATTGCGGCAGCGCATCCGGAGACAACGTTCTACTATTATTTTTCACCCGTGAGCGCGGCCTGGTGGGGGCTGACAAAGACCTCCGGGGACTTTTTCCGGATCATGGATGCCGAGAGAATCGCCGTTGAGGAGATGCTGCCTTATGAGAATATCCACCTCTTCCTGTTCAGCGATAAGACGGACATGACGACGGATCTTTCCAATTACAAGGATGCGCTCCATTACGGGGACTGGGTCAATTCCGATATCCTGCACTGGATCAGGGAAGGGGAAGGTGAGCTGACGCCGGAGAACTATGAGGAGCGGCTTGCCGAGGAACAGGAGTTTTACCTGAATTATGATTACAACCAACTGTTTGATCAGATGAAAACGTAAGGGCATCACATTCCCGGGAAAGGAGCCGTATGGAAGGAAGGTTGGTCTTTTTTTCAGGAATCTATGACACACTGGATCTTTATACCGAAAAGTTCATGGAAATATTTCAGAAAAAAGGATATCAGTGTCTGAATCTGAATATTTCCGATCTGCCGTCGGCCGTGGCAAAGCTCGGCGCGTTTATGGAAGAACATGCGGTCACGGCGGCGATCGGTTTCAACGGGATGGGCTTTAACCTGGAGCTTCTGGACGGCCATAACTTCTGGGAAGAGGCCGGGATCCCGGTGTTGAATATTCTGATGGATCATCCGTTCCATTTTGACAAACATCTGAAAAAAGCACCGTCCACCGGGATCGTTCTTTGTATGGACCGACGGCATATCAAGTATATCCGCCGTTTCTACCCGCATATCCGGCATGTGGATTTTCTCCCCCACGCGGGAATTGAGTACGGGCTCCATCATCCCCTGATCACAGACAGAGAGATTGAAGTCCTTTATGCCGGCACATTGTCACGGTTTGTGGCAGAGGGACTGGTGCCGGATCTTTCGGAGACCGTCGGGTATGACGGACTGAAGCTGTCCAAAGAGGTGCTGACGGAGCTGACTACACATCCGGAGAAGACGACGGAGGAAGCGATTGAGGATTATTTTCTGGCAGAAGGTATCCGTTACACCGACGAGGAACTGCGCCGCCAGATCACAAAGCTGCGGTTTCTGGACTCCTTTGCGGTTTCTTTTTACCGGGAGCAGGCTGTCAGGAGACTGGTGGAAAGCGGGATTCATGTCACGGTCTATGGAGCCGGCTGGGATTCCTGCGAGTGGGCCGGGCAGGCGAACTTTGATTTTCGCGGCCGGGTCTTGGCATCGAGGATTCCGGAGGTGATGGATCATACCAGAATCGTATTGAATACCATGACCTGGTTCAAGGCGGGAACCCATGACCGTGTTTTCAACGGGATGCTGCAGCGGGCCGGCGTGGCAACCGATGATTCGGATTATATGAAGGAACGGTTTACCTCGGGGAGGGAACTGTATATGTTTTCTCTGGAAAGGATCGAGGAAATGCCGGAAAAAATAGGGTATTATCTGTCACACACCCGCGAGCTTCAGGAGATGGCGGATCGCGGCAGAAGTGCCGCCAGAGCACACGATACCTGGGAGAACCGTATCGATGAGGTGGTCATGAAATGGATCCGGAGGGACGGATGAAAAAGCAGTCTGAAAAAAACCGGAGACAGGCGGTGCTGGATCGTCTGGACGCGGAATACGGAAAAGAACCGGTTTGTTATCTGAACCACATCACCCCGTGGCAGCTTTTGTTTTCGACGATTCTGTCCGCGCAATGCACGGATGAACGGGTCAATCTGGTCACGAAAGACCTGTACCGGAAATACGATACCCTCGAAAAGTTTGCCGGAGCGAGTCTTCCGGAGATGGAGCAGGCTATCCACGCCACCGGTTTTTTCCGGCAAAAGGCGAAAAATCTGATCGCCTGCGCTCAGATCCTGCTTCATACCTATGGGGGAGAAGTACCCTCCGATCTGGAGTCTCTGACAAAGCTGCCCGGGGTTGGGCGGAAAACCGCCAATGTGATCCGCGGCAATATCTATCACGAACCGAGTATCGTCGTGGATACGCATGTGAAACGGATATCCAAAAAGCTTGGATTTACAAAGGAAACGGAGCCGGAAAAGATCGAACAGTCCCTGATGAGGGAATTGCCGAAGGAGCATTGGATCAGGTGGAACACACAGATCATCACCCTGGGGCGAACCGTTTGTACGGCAAGAAACCCGAAGTGTACGGCATGCTTCCTCAGTGATCTTTGTCCGGCCTTTCAGCCTCCGGATTGAGATGCCGTCTCACGGTAGACAGCGCGATCTCGTTCAGATTTTTTTCGGCCAGCGTGAGGAGATCCGCCTTTTTTGTGACTGTGCCGGCTTCCTCGTAGTAGTCTGCGAGACGGATATAGTTTTGCGTGAGATCCGTGGGAAGGAGAATGCCCTTTTCCAGAACAGCGATAGCCTCTTTCAGGTAGCCCTCCTCATGCAAAAGAGTGCCATAGGAGAGCAGGGTCTCTTCCAATTCGGAGAAGTGATCACCGTAGGTCGTCAACGCATCCAGATTTTGCGGACCGTAGGTCAGCTTCAGATCCGTATTGCTGATACCGTTCAGATTCAGCATCTGTTTCCGGGAAGCGGATACGATGGCATTGTACGCCTCTTTGAGCTCCGGGTGCTGATCCGGTGCGGCAGGCAGGCTCTCTGGATGAAATTCATAATAGCTGAGGGTGGAGAGATCCGCTTTTCTGGCGCTGTTGGCGGCGTTTTCTTTTTCCCAGAAAGCGTCCGTCCGCTCTTTTTCGGAACGGGTGGCCCGTGCCCGGAGAACGGCAAGCACGATGATAAAGATCATAAAAGCAGTTAAAAAAGGAAACATAACAATCCTTTCAGGAGAGGAGGCTTTATGGCGAAGCAAAAGACATCCAGATACACGAAACGAAAGCGGATGATTGCGACCATCATTGCAGTGGCAGTGATCGGTACAATGGTTCTCACGCTCGTGCTGTCATCCGTCATCTAGGGAAACGCCAAATCATGGGTTCCATTATACTCTATGGGCACATTTTGCACAAATCCCCCTGACTTGCCATCGGAAACTTCGGACTTTTTGTACCTTGAAAAACTCCGTACTCCGTCTTAGAATGGCTATGAACAGATGATAAAGCAGAGAGCGGAGCATACTATGAAGAAGAAAACCTTTATTTACAGCGCCATCGCAGCATTTTTTGTGTGGGTATTCAGTCTGGGGACAGTGAGTGTCTTCGGCGCAACTGCCGATCCGAACGCTGTCATTGCGAATCATGTATCCATCGGCGGTGTGGATGTGAGCGGGATGACGGTGGAGGAGGCAAAGAACCTGCTGACCGAGAAGACATCTGCGTTTCAGAACACCACGTTTGTGCTGACGACCGGCGATAAATCCATGCAGGTGACCGGAACGGATCTCGGTCTTTCCTGGGGCAATCCACAGGTGGTGGAGGAAGCGGCAAATGTGGGTAAATCCGGGAATCTTCTGACCCGCTTTAAGGATAAAAAGGAACTGGAGAAGAACGGAAAAAGCTATGATGTGATCTTTACGATAAACGATACGGAAGCGGCTGCGTTGTTAAACGCAAATGCGGACATGCTCGGCGAGAGGGCGATGAGCGCCGGATTGAGCAAAACCGCGGACGGATTCGTCATGACGGACGGGCATCAGGGCGTGAGCGTGGATGTACCCGCTTCGCTGGAGGCCATTCGGGATTACATCAAAACACAATGGGACGGGAATGATGCGACGATTACGCTGGTAACGGTCGTGACGGATCCCTCCGGTACCTCGGAGGATCTGTCCCGGGTGAAGGATGTGCTCGGTTCTTTCCATACGGACTTCAGCTCTTCCTCTTCGTCCCGCTGCACCAACATCGAACGTGCAGCCAGTCTGATCAACGGGAGCATCATTTATCCCGGAGAGGAATTTTCCGTGGTGGCCACGATCGGACCGACGGATGCTGCAAACGGGTATGAGCTGGCCGGCGCATACGAAAACGGTCAGACAGTGGAAGCGTACGGAGGCGGGGTCTGCCAGGTTTCCTCCACGCTGTATAATGCGGTTCTCAATTCGGAATTAAAGGTGACGACCAGATCTCCGCACTCCATGCTGGTTTCTTATGTGGAGCCTTCCCGGGATGCTGCGATTGCAGTGGATTCCGGCAAGGACTTCAAGTTTATGAACAGTACGGATGCACCGATCTACATAGAAGGATATACAAAGGACAAACAGCTGTATTTCACGATCTACGGAGAGGAAACCAGACCGGAAAACCGGACCATCTCCTATGAGAGTGAGGTCACCGCACAGTCTGATCGTACCTATTCTTTCGTGCCCTCTGCAGATCCCATCGGTACGATTGTGACAACGAGTTCCGCACACATCGGTAAAAACGCGGAGCTCTGGAAGACTGTTTATGTGGACGGTGTGGAGCAAAGCCGGGAAAAAGTGAATTCCAGCAGTTATCGCGGGACACCGCAGACGGTTGTGATCGGGATCGCTTCTCCGGATCCGACGGCAACGGCAGCGGTCAGCGCCGCGATTGCGACAGGAGATGCCTACACCGTATATAACACGGTCGCTGCTTATTCCGGAAATGCAGCCGCTGCATCCAGGGCAAACAATGTTTTGTCCGAGCGGGCGCAGACGGCACAGATTAACGGCGCGGATGCCGCGGCACAGGCGGCGGTTGATGCGGCGGCGGCAGCAGCGACACCGGAACAGGCAGCCGCGGAACAGGCAGCAGCTGCAGAGGCGGCAGCGGCCGCAGAAGCAGCGGCAGCCGGCGTAGATCAGGCAGAAGCGGACTCCATTCTGGTGCAATAATGAGATGAAAATCGGAAAATTACCGGAGGCGGTACTGAAACGCTCCGTGTTAACACAGCTACATACCAGACGGGACGAAGTCCTACTCAGCGCAGCCATCGGAGAAGACTGCGCTGCTTTGGCGTTAGAAGCAGATGAAATCATGGTTCTTTCCACGGATCCCATTACGGCTTCCGCAGAGGAGATCGGCACACTTGCCGTACAGATCACGTTGAATGACCTTGCCAGCTCCGGAGCCGAGCCTGTCGGCATCATGGTAACGCTGCTCCTGCCGCCGGATACAGAGGAGGATGCGCTGAGACAGGTCATGATACAGATGGAAAAGGCCTGTGCAGAGGCCGATGTGGAGATCATGGGCGGCCATACCGAGGTGACGGATGCCGTGAACCGGATTCTGGTTTCCGTCTGCGGCGTCGGGAAGGTGAAGAAAGGGAAGCTGGTGACAACCGCCGGCGTTCTGCCCGGGATGGACCTGATCGCGACTAAATGGATCGGGATGGAAGGTACGGCCATTCTCGCCAGGGAGCGGGAGGCGGAGCTTCTGAAGCGCTTTCCGGAGGAACTGGTCCAAAAAGCGAAGGAGATGGGCGATCATCTTTCCGTGCGGCGGGAGGCCGCTGTCGCCGTGCAGGCCGGGGTTGGTGCCATGCATGACGTGACGGAGGGCGGTATCTACGGTGCGCTGTGGGAATTTGCGGAAGCGTCCGGTGTGGGCCTTGCGGTTGCATTACAGAAGATTCCGGTTCGTCAGGAAACCATTGAGATTTGTGAATACTTCGGATTGAATCCGTATGAGCTGATCAGCAGCGGCTGTATGCTGATGGCGGCGGAACAGGGGGAACAGCTGGTGCAGAGTCTGCAGGCAGAGGGGATTCCCGCAGCGATCATTGGGAAGGCAACGGCGGGAAAGGATCGCATCATCGAAAGGAACGGGGAAAAACGGTTCCTGACGCCGCCCAATACCGATGAAATCTATAAAATCATGAGATCGGAACCGATCAAAGCCGGGATATAGCGAGGAGAGTAGAAATGAGAGAAAAAATACTGACATTTATCGAAAAAAACAGCAGGGTTGAACTGAAGGAGCTGGCAGTGATGCTGGGGGTGGATGAAGAGACGGTCGTCAAAGAGCTTCAGTCGATGGAAGAGGAACATGTGATCTGCGGCTATCATACGATTATAGACTGGGACAAGGTCGGCATTGAGAAGGTATCCGCGATGATCGAGGTAAGGGTTACCCCGCAGCGAGGCATGGGATTTGATAAGGTGGCAGAGCGAATCTATAACTACCCGGAGGTCAATTCCGTATATTTGATATCCGGTGGCTTTGATTTGATGGTGACGCTGGAGGGGAAGACACTGCGGGAGGTTTCCCAGTTTGTCTCGGAAAAGCTTTCCACACTGGACACGGTATTGTCCACAAAGACCAACTTCATCCTGAAGAAATATAAGGATCACGGAACCGTGATTGCGGAAGGGGAAAAGGACGAAAGGCAGCTGGTACAGCCATGAGAGAACCTTTAAGCAAGCGGATCATGTCGATAGAGCCCTCCGGTATCCGGAAGTTTTTTGATGTAGTCAACGAGATGAAGGACGCCATCTCACTCGGCGTCGGGGAACCGGACTTCGATACCCCCTGGTTTATCAGGGATGAAGGGATTTATTCGCTGGAACGGGGACGCACCTTTTACACCAGCAACGCGGGATTGAAGGAACTGAAGGAGGAAATCACCGTATATCTGAACCGCCGTTTTCAGCTTTCTTATGATCCTGCAAAGGAAGTGCTCGTCACGGTAGGAGGTTCCGAGGCGATTGACATCGCGATGCGAGCGATGCTGGATCCCGGAGATGAAGTATTGATCCCGCAGCCCAGCTATGTTTCCTATCTTCCGTGCGCCATTCTGGCAAACGGGACACCCGTGACGATTGAACTGAAAGCGGAAAATGAATTCCGCCTGACGGCACAGGAAGTGCTGGATGCCGTGACGGATAAGACAAAGCTTCTGGTACTGCCGTTTCCGAACAATCCTACGGGAGCAGTCATGGAACGGGAGGATCTGGAGGCCATCGCGGCAGTGGTGGCTGAGAAGGATCTCTTTGTGATCAGTGATGAGATCTATGCGGAGCTCACCTATACCGAAAACGGACATATTTCCTTTGCATCGCTTCCGGGTATGCGGGAGCGTACCATCACGATCAACGGTTTTTCCAAGTCCTATGCCATGACGGGCTGGCGTCTGGGCTATGCCTGCGGACCGGAGGAAATTATCCGGGAGATGACCAAGATTCATCAATACTGCATCATGTGTGCCCCCACTACCAGCCAGTATGCAGCGGTGGAGGCGCTTCGCCGCGGGGACACGGAAGTGGAGAAAATGCGGGAGGAGTACAACGCCAGACGACGTTACCTGCTTCACCGGTTCCGGGAGATGGATCTGCCCTGTTTTGAACCGTATGGCGCGTTTTATGTATTTCCGGATATCCGGCAATTTGGAATGACATCGGAAGAATTTGCCACAAGGCTTCTGGAGCAGGAAAAAGTGGCAGTCGTGCCGGGAACGGCATTCGGAAAGAGCGGAGAAGGATTTATCCGGATCTCTTATGCATACAGTCTGGCGAACCTGAAGGTGGCGCTGGACAGAATGGAACACTTTATCAGGAAATGAATCCGATCATCAAAGCAAGAAATCTCGTATTTGAATATATCCGCCGGGATGATGACGGCAATGTGGAAGGGATCGAAACAGCCCTGGACAAGGTGGATCTGGATGTGACAGAAGGGGATTTTATCGCGATCCTCGGAGCGAACGGATCCGGCAAATCCACACTGGCAAAGCATATCAACGCGCTGCTGACGCCGGAGGAGGGCTATATCATGGTTGACGGGAGGGATACCAAGGATACGAAGGAGACCTTCGCCATCCGTCAGACAGCCGGTATGGTTTTTCAGAATCCGGATAATCAGATTATCGCCAGCGTCGTCGAGGAGGATGTGGGATTCGGTCCGGAAAACATCGGGGTTCCCACGGATGAGATCTGGGAACGGGTGGAAAGAAGCCTTCGTTCCGTCGGTATGTATCATTACAGGAATCATTCTCCGAATCGTTTGTCCGGCGGGCAAAAGCAACGGGTAGCGATTGCCGGTGTCATGGCTATGGAGCCGAAATGTATCATTCTGGATGAGCCGACAGCGATGCTGGATCCGGTCGGACGTCAGGAGGTGCTCGCTTCGGTCAGGGAGCTGAATAAAAAAAACGGGATTACGGTGATCCTGATCACGCACTATATGGAAGAGACCGTGCACGCAGATAAGGTGTTTGTGATGGAGAGCGGCAAGGTCGTGATGCAGGGTACCCCCCGGGACATTTTTTCCCGTGTGGAGGAACTGAAGTCTCATCATCTGACGGTTCCGCAGGTGACAGAGCTTGCATGGGAGCTGAAAAAAGCGGGATTGCCGTTACCGGACGGGATCCTTACGAAGGAAGAACTGATTTCAAGGATATGTCAATTATCGTCAACAAACTGAACTACATCTACAATCCCGGCACGGCGATGGAGGTACAAGCCCTGCGCGATATCAATCTGGAGATCGGGGACAGTGAATTTATCGGTATCATCGGCCATACCGGTTCCGGAAAATCCACCTTGATCCAGCATCTCAACGGACTGATCAGGGCAACGTCCGGCGGGATTTTTTATAACGGCGCGGATATTTATGACGAAGGGTATGATCTTCGTACCCTGCGGACAAAGGTGGGACTGGTGTTTCAGTATCCAGAGCATCAGCTATTTGAAACGACTGTGATGACAGATGTCTGTTTCGGGCCGAAAAATCAGGGTCTGGATGAGAAGGAAGCGATGCTTCGTGCGGTAGCTTCCCTCAATGCGGTTCACTTCCCGGAGAAGCATTTCTATGACTCCCCCTTTGAGCTTTCCGGCGGTCAGAAGCGACGTGTGGCAATCGCAGGTGTCCTGGCCATGCAGCCTGAGGTGTTGATTCTGGACGAGCCGACGGCAGGGCTGGATCCGCAGGGCAGGGATGAGATCCTGGAGATGGTAGCGGATCTGCGCAGGACGAAGCAGATCACGGTGATCCTGGTTTCCCACAGCATGGAGGATGTCGCGCGTTTCGTGGATCGTCTGATCGTGATGAACGGCGGCAGTATCCTGTATGATGACACACCCCGGGAAGTGTTTTCCCATTACCGGGAACTGGAGGAGATCGGTCTGATGGCACCGCAGGTGACATATGTGATGCATGCGCTTGCAGAAGCGGGTGTTCCGGTCAATACCGATGCGACCACAGTGGCAGAGGCAAAAGACGAGATTTTAAGAGTAGTATGTTAAAAGATGTAACTTTGGGACAGTATTATCCGGCGGAGTCCGTCATTCATCGACTGGATCCCCGTGTGAAACTGGTCGGAACCCTATTGTATTTAATCTCTTTGTTTATCTTTCAGGGACCGTTTGCACTTGCGGTTGCGACGGCGTTCCTGATCTCTTTGATTATCTTTTCTACCGTTCCCTTTTCCTATATGGTGAAGGGACTGCGAACCATCATCATTATCCTGATCATCACGGCAGCGATGAACCTGTTCTTTACGACAGGTACTGTCATCGTGCAGTTCGGGATTTTTAAACTGACTTATGAAGGCATCCAGATGGCAATCCTGATGATGATCCGCCTGGTTTACCTGATTCTCGGGACGTCTCTGATGACGCTCACCACCACGCCGAATCAGTTGACGGACGGTCTGGAAAAGGGATTACGGGGCCTGGGGAAGATCGGTGTGCCGGTGCATGAGATCGCGATGATGATGTCAATTGCGCTGCGATTCATTCCGATCCTGACAGAGGAAACGGATAAGATTATGAAGGCTCAGATGGCACGGGGCGCGGATTTTCAGACCGGTGGCCTGATCAAGCGCGCAAAAGCGATGATCCCGCTTCTGGTGCCATTATTCGTATCGGCATTCCGCAGAGCGAATGACCTTGCCATGGCGATGGAAGCGCGATGCTATCATGGCGGTGACGGCAGGACAAAAATGAAACCGCTGCGGTATACGGCTTTGGATCGGAACGCTTATCTGATACTGTTTGCGTATTTTGCGGCTATGATCCTGCTCAGCCTTCTCTGGACCAAGGTTCTCGGCGGCGGAAAGCTGTTTTTCTAAGGCGTGCTGTGAGATCAGGGCAAAAGCCATTTTTTTCCTCTATGCTCTGCATGGCAAACTGAAAATAAAATGACGCTCACTTATTTCGGGGCTGGGCTTCTCTAAGCATTTGCGCGAGGATCCTTAGACAGTACGCAACCAGTTCCAATGCGCCATCCATGGCGCATGGAACTTGGATTTGCCGTCGTGGCAAATTCTTGCTGATACAGATGCAAATGCCAAGAGAAACCAAGCCCCTCATAAAGTGTTCGCTTATATTTTCTTTACAGTTTGCCATGGCGTATAGACGATAGAAAGGCTTTTGCCTCTGATCTCATATAGGTGATTGAGAATGAAAAGAATCCTCCTGATCATAGCATACGACGGAACAGAATACTGTGGCTGGCAGATCCAGCCGAACGGCGTCACGATTGAGGCTGTGTTAAACCGTGAACTGACAAGGCTTCTGGGAGAAGAGATCAAGGTGATCGGTGCGAGTCGGACGGATGCGGGTGTCCATGCGATGGGGAATGTCTGTGTGTTTGATACCGATACAAGGATCCCGCCGGAAAAGATCTCCTACGCCTTGAATCAGTCGCTGCCGGAAGACATTGTCGTGCAGCAGTCCAAAGAGGTGCCGCTTGATTTTCATCCCCGTCATTGTAACAGCAGAAAGACTTACGAATACCGGATTCTAAACCGTGCTATGCGGGATCCGAACTGCCGACGGAATACGTACTTTTACCACTGGGAGTTAGATCTTTCGGCGATGCGTGCGGCGGCTTCCTATCTAGTGGGTGAGCATGATTTTCAGAGCTTCTGCTCTCCTGCGACGGAAGCAGAAACGACGGTTCGCACGATCTACGCGCTGACGGTTGAAAAAGAGGGAGATCTCATCACGATCCGTATCACCGGAAACGGGTTTCTTTATAACATGGTGCGCATCATCGCGGGGACGCTGCTGGAGGTTGGAAACGGAAAGAGAAAACCGGAAGAAATCGCGGAGATTCTGGAAAAGAAAGACCGCAGCGCTACGGGACCTACCGCCCCAGCGTGCGGGTTGACATTAATGGGGATCGAATTTCTATGAATATCGTACTTCTCGAACCGGAAATTGCCAGTAATACGGGAAATATCGGCCGTACCTGTGTAGCAACCGGGACAAAACTGCATCTCATTGAGCCCCTTGGCTTTCAACTCACGGAAAAGAATCTGAAACGCGCGGGAATGGACTATTGGGACAGGCTGGATGTGACACGTTATATCGACTACGAAGACTTCCTCGAGAAGAATCCCGATGCAGCAGTCTTTATGGCTACGACAAAGGCAAAGCAGTCTTATGATGAAGTGAACTATCCCGAAAATGCCTTCCTGTTGTTTGGCAAAGAGAGCGGCGGTATCCCGGAAGAGCTTCTGATCCAAAATCCTGAGCGCTGCGTTCGTATTCCGATGATCGAGGGTGAGCGCTCTTTAAATCTTGCCAATTCCGTAGCCATCCTGCTGTATGAGGCATTACGCCAGAATGGGTTTCCGGGACTGACGGCGGAAGGAGATCTGCACAGGCTAAGCTGGTAAATCCATAGGGATTTCATATGCTGACACATATATAACAATGGGAGAACCAACAATATGCAGGTGACATCGGGAGTAATCGAGGTTGATCTTCACGGTCTCAGAGTAGAGGAGGCTGTAAGCAAAGCGGAAAACGAGGTAAAGAAAGCTTCAGCTGGGGTTTATATCATACGATTGATTCATGGCTATCATGGCGGGACAAGAATCCGTGACGCGATCGAGGAGGAGTTTTCCTATGGACGGAATTCAAAGGTAAAGCGAGTCCGCCAGGGATCGAATCCGGGTATCACAGAGCTGATCTTGCGGGAAATTTAGTTCCGCCAGATCAGGTTCGTCTTCCATGAGTCGAAAGCGTTTCGGTGCTGATTCCAAAATGATCCATTAAACATGCTTCCTTTCAATGGAGTCAAATACATCGATCATCGGTCGACCTTGTCGTGAACGAGCCTGTCTATAACTGTGGTCTAATTTCATATCCAATTCTGAGGAACTCATTTCTTCGACAGACTTGGGTGCTGTAGGAAGTGTAAGTGAGAACGGAACACCGTTTCTTGCAATAATCTGATGGTATAAAGTGTTGATGACAACGGAAACGGGGATTCCAAGTTGCCGAAGAATATCCTCAGCCTGAGTTTTCACATTTTCGTCAATACGGGCACTGACAGTCGCATTTTTCAACATGATATGACCTCCTGTTAGCAATGACAATAGTACAATGTAGTGCAAACTGCAAGACAAGTTACGCTTCCTCTTGAATGGTTTCATTAAGGGAAGTATTCAGTTCACACTTAGTAAAAGACTGCGAGTATTCCGGGATATATGGAGTTCGCAGTTTTTTATTCAGAATATATTGAAAGAGGTCATTCAGATATTCTGAGGTTTTCCTTCAAGCAAAGTATGGTTTCTGTTAGGATTTTCATTTCCCGATGTGTGCAGTCAGAGAGGATCCCTTCGACGATTTTTCCATAGGAAGACTTCGCGGCTTCAAGACTATCGCATAAAAGATCATCCACAGTAACGCCAAGGGCGTTTGCAATATTGACTATTGTAGGAAGACTCAACTTTGTTGCGCCACGCTCGATATGAGAAAGATTGGAGGGCTCTTGATTTGATAATTCGGCGAGTTTTTGTTGGGTAAATCCCTGCTCTTTTCTTAATCGACGAATCCTGATTCCAATCGCCTTATAATCCAATTCCATGAGCAAGCCTCCCTTCGAAAAATTATTGTATATCCGATTCGGACATGATAAAATAATATGAAAATCCGATTCGGATATTTAATAACAATTCGATTGACAGGGAGGTACTTATGAAGAAGAAAATATGTTGATTGCTGCTTGATTGGAATATACATAACTAGTGGGTATATTTGAAAATGACGTACTGAACCTATCATGTTTGCCACACGATTGATAAATGATTTTTAATCAAGGAGGTTATTATGATTTGCTGGAGGTGTGGGAAGAACATACCAAATGACGCACAATTTTGCTTATACTGTGGAAATGCAATACATCCACTACAGAAAGAAGAGCAGAAAGCTAACACACAGAACCAACAACCAAGCCCTGAACAACCATATAACTTACCACAACAACAAGCGGATACAATAGTGATTCCAAATTTTGGAGTGTCAAACTTCACTTTATTTCTGAGCAGTCTTTTTATTCCCACTCTCATACAGCTTATTCTGGCAAACATCATACCCTTTATACTTCGGAACGAAAGCACTTTTGAGATTTTTGGGGATTTATACGATTTTGGTCCTGATGGGGTGCAGCTTTTTTATAAAATCATGGCAATGCCGGAAAGAACGCAGGCTATTCTTTCTTGGTTATTTCTTGCGGGCCTTGCACTCTTTGTGACCACATTGGTTTATTGGGTATTCAGACTGAGTTCGCGCTTTATCATTCTGGCCTTCATCTTTGTTCGCATTATTATCATTGTTGTCGGGATGCTATGCTTTGTCTTCCTTGTTCCTGTTAATGTTTTGTATATCGTCTGTATTATCCTCAGCATATATAAATGTGTGCTTCTTGTGGTTTCTTTCATAGCATTTATAAAGCGACAATTATCAAAGACTTTGTAGTCGAAGATAAGTGCCATTGTGAGTAGACATCAATGAAAATGTGTAACAGGATCAATTATGAAGAATTATAAAAGACCATGGCTATTAATAATTACGGTATTAGCGTTGCTTCACCTGAGTGCATGTGGTAGCGCTGAACAGAATTCAGATGGTGGAATGGTAAAGGTGATAGAAGAAACAGAAGTGGAATCTGTTGATACTCATGGAACTTTTGATTCTGTCAACACGGTAAAACTATCTCGTGTCAATGAAACAGGGATAGACGTCGTGCCTGCTTCAAAGGAAGATTGCATAGAAACCGGTAAATACATCAAAGAGATACAGACGGAAATAGAAGTATATGCCGACCGTAACTACCAAAACGAAGAAGATTATGCAGCGGCGATAAAAAAAGTAAATAATCTTGCAGAAAAATGGCAAGCGGATGGCACAGCAACGACTGTTATAAACCATGGAGATTACATCTATATTGAGTTTTCGAATGGGATACACTATATTTTTAAACCTTTCTCGTCTGAAACAAGTTCAGGAGCAGGAGAATTGCAGGTTTCTATTATCACAGCAGAGCCGTTTAAAACGGAGTTTGACGTACGTGACGAAGAAACAAAAAGCATATGTCATGATTGTGTAGATGGAGCAGCCCAGAAGATCGCAAATGCATATGATCAAATCACATGGAAGACAGATCTTGATAATCAAGATGTCACTCTTGGAAGAGTTTTTTCCGATTTTTCTACAAATGAAATGATTCTATGGAATGGACATGGCCTGTATACGGAAGAAGAGGGCCCGTGCTTAGTGCTTACTGAAACTATCTATGATACATATTATGAGAATCTTAGCTTTATGGTATTGGCCAATAGCGGGTATTACGTCATTACTCCCAAGATGATAAACATTTATATGCGTGATATGTCAGGTTCATTTATTTATCTCAATTCTTGTTCTGGATTAAGGACTACTGCGTTGTGTGATGCGTTCCAGAACAAAGGCGTAGCTGCAATAGTTGCTAATTCAGATGTAATCAATACGATCTACGCCTCGAATATTATGGCGGTTACCATGGAAAATTTGCTAGAGGGGAATAATCTTGACACGTCTATGTCAGCAGCAAAAGAAATCTATGGAAACCAGGATTCGCATTTTTATGAATACCTAGGCGCATTGGCGTCTGCTGTCCCTACGGTGTATTGCGGAGGAGATTATTGTCTGATGGAAGAAAGCGAAGAAAACGACCTTGAAGATGGGAGATATACAGGAACTTATGTGGATGACTCTGGAACAGAATTCCCTACAGATGGTAGCATCAGATATGCAAATATCGAAGCTGGCAAACTTGCCATAGATGGGGTCGTAGGATATTGGAATAGTGATTGGACAACCTTTACTAAATTCGATGATAAAAAAAGGCTGATTAAACTCGCTGATGGATACACGATAGCATCTCAAGAGGCAGAAGAAGCTAGACCGGTGGATGAGAATGAGTTTAACGAAATGTTTGGATCTGGTTCATCAGGTGCTTACGGCATTTGGATTACCATCACAATCCAAAATGGTGAGGTTGTATCTATTCTGTTTGGCGCATAGGTATTTCAGAGGGTGTGCTCTTTTCTCAAATAGCCCTACTTCAAATATTAGACTGTAGGCTTTTTCTCGTTCATTTTTACACTCTCTGTTTTGGTGATACATTTCCCCCAAATTGTCTAAAAAGTCGCACATTTCGCATGATGTGTCTTTTTGCCTTGTTGAAGCTGGATCATAAAAGACATATAATCTCTCTGGTGATATATCGCAATAACAGAAAACAGGAGGTTAGTTATGTTATTCCAACTATACGGTGACAAGGCAATGATGCAGCTCCTTGGATGGGTGCTGGTGTTTGCCGGGCTGATCGTCATGAATGAGATCGGTCGTCGTACAAAAGCCGGCGGAATCGCGGTCTTCGTAGTTCTTCCGTTGGCACTCACGGTCTATTTCCTGCTTGCTAACGCAGGTGTATTCGGACCCTATAACCAGACGGTGCTCTACATGAACGGCTGGTTCCACTACGCGAAGCTGTATGCGGCGGATATCGGCTGCGTCGGTTTCATGATGCTGAAGTACAAATGGGGCATCGGAAAGAAGGACTGGTTCAAATGGTGGCCCTGGCTCATCGTTTCCATCAACATCCTGATTGCCGTTGCTTCCGACATTGAGTCCGCAGTGAAGGGAATGGCGGCAGGCGGACTTGCCGGCGGCTGGTGGTTCTCCTCCGAGAACGTATGGCTCTACGGCGGCTGGTGGAACATTGTCAACGCCATCGCAGGTCTCATCAATATCTTCTGCATGACAGGCTGCATCGGCATCTTCTCCTCCAAAGGACAGAAGGATATGCTCTGGCCCGATATGACGATCTGGTTTATCGTCGCCTATGATATCTGGAACTTTGAGTACACCTACTGCAATCTGCCGACCCATACCTGGTACTGCGGTGTGGCGCTGCTTCTGGCACCGACCTTTGCAAATGCCCTCTGGAACAAGGGCGGCTGGATCCAGAACCGTGCCAACACGTTGGCGATCTGGTGTATGTTCGCGCAGGTATTCCCCCTGTTCCAGATCGACGAGCCCTTCTCGGTACTTCCCTCTCTTTATCAGGGAGCAACGGAGAACGGCGTGACGGCGATCCAGATGACGGAGATGACCTCCCCGGATCAGCTGGCGGCTGCCGGGATCACGGCGAATCCCACGGCACAGGGCGTGGTTGCCATCGCAGCCATCATTGCAAACGTGCTCTGCATCTCCGTGATCATCAAGAGATCCCTCGAGATGAAGAAGAACCCCTACAAGAATCCGGTATTCGTTGGCACCAGGGATTACGACCAGGCAATGGCAAGAGCGGAATAACCATTTCAAACGGGTTTACATACAGCCTCACGAAAAAGTCTTCGCGGGGCTGTATTTTTTTTGTGGATATGATATGATACTAGGGTTGAAAATGAAAACAAGGAGTTTCGTATGATCAAGGTGGTAAAGTTCGGCGGAAGTTCCCTTGCCAGTGCGGAGCAGTTCGCAAAGGTCGGCGGGATCATCCGTTCGGATGATGACAGAAGATATGTAGTGCCGAGCGCACCCGGAAAACGTCATCCGGAGGATACGAAGGTGACGGATATGCTGTACGAATGCTATGCCGAGGCGGAAGCGGGCGAGAATATCCGTGTGACGTTTAACAAGATAAAGGATCGCTATAACAAGATCATCGGGGGTCTGGGGATTAAGCTGTCCCTCGAGGAGGATTACAAGATCATCGAAAAAAACATGCAGGAACTGGCCGGCGCGGACTATGCGGCTTCCCGGGGCGAATACCTGAACGGGAAGATCATGGCAGCCTATCTAGGCTTTGATTTTATTGATGCGGCGGAAGTGATCTGCTTTGATGAAGAGGGCAGCTTCCTTGGCGAGGAGACGAATCGGCGCATGAAAAAACGTCTTGCGAATTCGGATAAGGCCGTGATCCCGGGATTTTACGGTGCGAAACCGGACGGAACGATCAAGACGTTTTCCCGGGGTGGCTCGGATATCACGGGTTCCATCGTGTCAAAGGCTGTCAGTGCCGGTATGTATGAAAACTGGACGGACGTGTCCGGCTGCATGGTTGCGGATCCACGGATTATCCCAAATCCGGAACCGATCCAGGTGGTGACCTATCGGGAGCTCAGGGAGCTTTCCTATATGGGGGCAAGCGTGCTGCATGAGGATGCGATCTTCCCGGTACGCAAAGCCGGTATCCCGATCAATATTCGAAACACCAATGCGCCGGAGGATCCGGGGACGCTGATCGTCGAGTCCACCTGTCATGTGCCGGAGTATACGATTACCGGCATCGCCGGCAAAAAGGGTTTTGTAGCCGTCAATATCGATAAGGATATGATGAATTCCGAGATCGGTTTTTGCCGGAAGGCGCTGGAGGCCTTCGAAGAAAACGGCGTCTCCATTGAGCATATGCCATCCGGTATCGATACGATGACGGTATTTGTATCACAGGAGGAATTCATGGGCAGGGAGCAGATGGTGCTTTCCTCTCTCCACCGACTGTGTGAGCCTGATTCCATCGAGCTGGAGGGGAATCTCGCACTGATCGCAGTGGTGGGACGCGGTATGAGATCCACCCGTGGAACGGCAGGCAGGATCTTTTCCGCGCTGGCGCATGCCAGCATCAACGTCAAGATGATCGATCAGGGATCCTCCGAGCTGAATATCATCATCGGCGTTCGAAATGAGGACTTCGAGCCGGCGATCAAGGCGATCTATAATATCTTTGTGGAAACACAGCTGTAAAAGCAGGAAGAGGAAACAGATGGCGGCAAAACAGAAGATTCTGATTGTGGATGATGATGAAAACATCGCAGAGCTGATCTCCCTGTATCTGGTGAAGGAATGCTTTGACACACAGATTGTGCATGACGGAGAGGCAGCACTGACTGCTTTTGCCAGTTATGCGCCGAATCTGATCCTTTTGGATCTCATGCTGCCGGGAATCGACGGCTATCAGGTCTGCCGCGAAGTGCGCTCCCGCTCCAATGTGCCCGTGATCATGCTTTCCGCGAAGGGCGAGACCTTCGATAAAGTGCTTGGCTTAGAGCTCGGTGCGGATGATTACATGATGAAGCCCTTTGATTCCAAAGAGCTCGTAGCGAGGGTAAAGGCGGTGCTGCGGCGATATCAGCCGGTCCGGGAAGAGACAGCGCCTTCGGATGTCAAATGTGTGGAATATCCGGGACTTACCGTAAATCTATCCAATTATGCCGTGATTTATCAGGGAAAACAGATCGATATGCCCCCCAAGGAGCTGGAGCTCCTTTATTTTCTGGCCTCTTCTCCCAATCAGGTGTTTACCAGAGAACAGCTCCTGGATCATATCTGGGGCTATGAATACATCGGGGATACCCGTACGGTGGATGTCCATGTAAAGCGTCTGCGTGAAAAGATCAAGGACAGCGAAGCGTGGAGCCTTGCCACGGTATGGGGCATCGGATATAAGTTTGAGCTGAAAAATCCATGACGAAAGGCTAAGGAACTGTTCTGTAACGGTTCCTAACCTATACTGCTTCCTCTTTTGCCAGCGGAAGTGTAAAGATAAACTCCGTTCCCACATCCTCCGTAGAGATTACGTTGATGTTTTCATTGTGAGCGGAGATGATTTCTTTGACAATGGAGAGACCGAGACCGGTTCCTTTTTTGTCTCTGCCGCGGGAACTGTCACTCTTATAAAAACGTTCCCAGATCTTTCCGAGACTCTCTTTCGGAATCCCGACACCATGATCCTTAACGGATACAAATACCTTTTCGTTCTTTAAGGTGGTTTCCACCGTAATGACGGAATCGTGATGACTGAACTTGATGGCGTTGTCGATCAGGTTGTAGAGTACCTGCTGGATCTTTGCCATGTCCGCGGATACCATGAGCTCGGTTCCCGTCAGAATCACCTCAAAGGAGATCCGCTTCTCAATACAGGTTCCCTCAAAGGTCTGCAGCGTATGCTTGATGATGGCATGGAGGTCAAAGGTGGTGATATCCAGAATCGTTCTGCCGTGTGAACCGTATTTATTGAGCTCCAGGATCCCTGCGGTCAGCTTCGTCAGACGTTCCGTCTCAAACAGGATTGTGCGCAGATACTTTTCCTGCATCTCGGGGGGAATCGTGCCGTCGATCATCGCTTCGATGTAACCCTTGATGGAGGTCAGGGGGGAGCGGAAATCATGGGAAACATTGCTGATGAACTTCCGCTGGTCTTCCTCCAGCGTGTTCATTTCGTCTGCCATGTAGTTCAGGGAAGCGGACAGATACCCGATCTCATTATTCTGCCGGATTGTTACTTTCTTCTGTGAAAAATCTCCTCCTGCATATTCTCCGGCGACCCTGGCGATCCGTCTGATGGGACGGATGATGGACAGTGCGATGATCAGGAACAGGAGAAACGCAATCCCGGTGAGGATTCCCCAGGTAATATAGGAAATATTGAGAAACCGGTTACTGATATCGTTGATGTCAGCGATGGGCTCATGCAGCACGACATAGCCGATTATCTGGTAATTTCGCGTGATGGGTGCGTAAACAGACAACTGATCCGCGGGAAAATAGCCGTAAAAACTGCCGACCTGATAATGACGGTTTCCGAAATCCGCAGCGTCAAATTCCGGAAGAACCTCCGGATGGGACATATCCTCCACCCGTGTCCTGGAGTTGACGAGAATGGAACCATTGCGGCCGATGATCCAGATCTGGCAGCCCATGTAAGAATCCAGAATCTCCAGATGCGCCTGCAGATCCTCTAAGGACTCCCGGTTCTGATAGTATTCCTGCGCGTAGTTTTTGGAGATGATGTTGGCTTCCCGATATAATGTTTCCGCGGCACGTCCGGTCATCAAAGAAAACACCAGGTGTGAAGTGATGGTTGAGATCAGGATGAATCCGATAATGCCAAAGGCGAGAAACAGCAGAATCAGTCTGTGAGTAAGGCGTTTTTTCATGGTTTTTTATAACGAGATCCCGTTCTGCTTGCAAAGTGCGCGTGCAGATTCGACGGAATCAACACCGGTGGGGTTTTTGATCGGGGCAAACTCCTTCTCCCGGATGACTTCGTAGGGAAGGCAGGTACGGAGCTGGTGGATCATATCAAGCACCAGGAGCTCGAATTTGTATCCGTTGGGTTCCGAAGGCTTCAGGGGATTTCCCGTACTGTCCAGGCAGGGGATCTTCTTTTCCACCACATGCAGATGCAGCTGATCGTCGGAAAGATCGCGCAGCTCGGATACGCGGAACAGATAGTTCAGGATCACGCCGTAGTAGTAGGCCGGATTGCCGTTTGCATCCTTTGCTTCCATCATTTCGGGAGAAAGCTCATAATATTCGACAATGGAGGGGCTCCCGTCTTCGAGACAGATCACACCGACTTTTTCGTCCGGGGTTGCTTTTTTGACCACCTTGGCTCCCACGGAGACATCTGCCAGAACGGTGGCGCCGACAAAACACGGATCCAGGATCCTTTGCAGCACGTTATCCACCGCAAAGACATTGATCCATTCGATCCCTTCTTCCTGCAGGATACGATCCAGTCCGGCGCGTACGAAAGAGGAAAACCACCCGCCGTTTCCGTTTGGAGAGGTGGAAATCCTGTATTTTGTTTCCATGTAGGCTTTTCCGTTGTAATCACAGGCAGGCGCCATATCCTGTTTGAAGAAGGCAATCCGGTCTTTCCGATAACCGAAATAGTTTTGCTCTTCAAAAAAACGAAGGGTGTCCTCATGATTCTTTTCGCTTGTCATGACAAAGAGACGGATCCAGGTATCGGTTTCCCTCACCACATCCAGCAGGTTTTCCACCAGACGCTGAAAGATATAGACATGCTTCGTTTCTCCGATATCATACATACCCTTCGGATGATCGGAACCGAGTCTGGTGCCCATCCCGCCGGCCAGAAGCAAAGCGGCGGTCTTTCCGGCACGAATCGCTCCTGCTCCGGCATCATGAAACTCCTGCCTGCGCTGCGAAATCTCTTCCAGTGTTGTCGCCTGAAGAGGCGTAAAGACCCCCCGATTCCCCGGACGTACGCCGTCCTTGGCATGGGAAAGCACGGAAAAGTCTGTCTCTTCGATCTGCAGCAGCAGTTCTTGTTGTTCTTCACTGGTGAGCTCATCGTAGTATTTGAGTATGTGCTCCTGTCCACAGGACTGCAGTTTCCTTGCGGCTTCCTCTTTTGTCATGGTTTTCTTTCCTCCGTTTTTTATTGAAAGGTTGCGATTGTAACACCGGCGTCGCCCTCACCGTACTCGCCGAGATGATATTCTTCGATATAAGGGCATTTCTTCAGATGCTGCCAGACAGCGTTTCGCAGAGCACCGGTTCCTTTGCCGTGCACGATCCGGACAGACGGAATGTGAGCCAGCAGCGCATCGTCCAGATATTTGTCAAGAATGGCGATGCCCTCCACCGTGGTTTTGCCGATCAGGTTTACCTCCGCGCTGACGGAAGAGGATTTGGAGAGTTTGATTTTGCCGGCGCCGCCCGCTGCTTTTTTTGTATGGGAATGGGGCTCATCCGGCAGCAGCTCCAGGTCGTGGATGTTGACCGTGCTGGACAAAATCCCCATCTGGACGGTGAGATCCCCTTTCGCGTTCGGCAAGGAGTGGACGGTACCGTTCAGATTCAGAGACCGGACCCTCACCCGATCTCCGATGGAGACACTGTCCGGTGTTTTGTGGGGAGCGGTATCTTTCTGCCGCTTATGCAGGTGATTCCCGGAGGCTTTGATCCGTTCCCGGAGAGCGGACCGCTCCTGTTCCATTTCCCGGATCGCGTCCGAATCGGGAGCATACTTCCGGAAATCCCGGATCGTGCGGTCTGCATAGTCTTTCGCTTCCTGCAGGATCCTCATCGCCTCCTCGTTGGCCTCCTCCAGAATCCGGTTTTTCGTGCCATCCAGCCGTTCCTTCTTTTCATGCGCGGTCTGGTGCGCAATTTCTGCTTCTTCGCGAAGCCTCCTGATCTCTGCCTGTTCTTTTTCCGCAGCCAGGCGGCTTTCTTCCAGATCCGAGATCAGATCTTCGAAATCCTTTGCCTGGGTGGTCATGCGGCCTTTCGCGTCCTCAATCAGGTCATCCGGAAGCCCCAGCTTCTTTGAGATCGCGAAAGCGTTGCTTTTCCCGGGAATCCCGGTCAGCAGCCGATAGGTGGGACTTAAGGTTTCGACATCAAACTCACAGCTGGCGTTTTCCACTCCCTCCGTGGTCATGGCATAGATTTTCAACTCGCTGTAATGCGTGGTTGCCATGGTGCGGATATGACGCCGGTGCAGATCGGAGAGGATCGCTGTGGCAAGAGCCGCTCCCTCTGTCGGATCCGTCCCGGCGCACAACTCATCAAACAGCACCAGGGACCGGTCATTGACGTGCTTCAGGATGAACACGATATTTGTGGTATGCGCGGAAAACGTGGAAAGTGACTGCTCGATGCTTTGCTCATCGCCGATATCCGCGTAAACCGTATGAAAAACGGCCAGTTCGGAACGATCCGCAGCCGGAATCAGCATTCCCGCAAGTCCCATCAAAGTCAGGAGGCCCGTGGTTTTGAGGGAAACGGTTTTTCCTCCCGTATTCGGACCCGTCACAATCAGCTGATCATAAGCTTCTCCCAGTGTCAGGTCGATCGGTACTGCTTTTTTCTGATCCAAAAGCGGGTGTCTGGCCTTACGCAGACGGATACGGCCGGATTCGTTGAGGAGGGGCACGGTACCGTTGTACTCCAGGGCATAGGCAGCCTTTGCAAAAATAAAGTCCATCGTGGTCAGGGTCTGATAGTCTTCCTGAAGCGCCTCCTGCTGTGAGCGGACACGATCCGTGAGTGTGGACAGGATGATCCGGATCTCCTCCTGTTCCTTCAATTGGTACTCTTTTAATTCATTGTTCAGATTGACCACGGCCATCGGCTCTATAAACAGAGTGGAACCGCTGCCGGACTGATCATGAATCATACCGGGAACAAAGGACTTGGAAGAAGCTCTGACCGGAAGGCAATAGCGGCCGTCCCGCATGGTGATCACGGAATCCTGCAGATGATCTCTGAGATCCTGGTTGTTTAAGAGGGAATTCATATGGCTGTGGATCCGGTCTCCCATGCCGCGGATTTTTCGCCGCAGGTCTTTCAGCGTCGGACTGGCATCGTCTGCGATCTCATCTGCGGAAAGGATGCAGCGCCGGATCTCTCCGGACAGTTCCGGAAGGGGCGTCAGGAGGGAAAGGTAAGGATCCAGGGAGTCCGGCTGTTCCGGACTGCCGGTGTCCTTAAAAAAGGAGAACACCTGCGTAACAACCTCCAGTGTAGATGCGATGTCGAGAAGCTCCCCGGCGCCGAGGTTACCGCCGATGGAGAGGTGCTTAAGGGAGGGAAGCAGATCCTTCACACCCCCGAAGGAAAGCCGGCCGTTTTTTAATAGTCGGCCGAGAGCGTCATTTGTTTCCCGGAGAGCGGTTTCGATCCTGACCGGATCTTTCATCGGAACGAGCTTCCTGCAAAGCCGTCTTCCGCGTTCCGAGCCGGCATGACCGGTCAGTCGTTCGATGATTTCCGTATATTCCAATAGTTTCAGTACGCGGTGATTCATGTGTTCAGTATAACGCGCAGAAAGGGACTTTTCAACTTGCAACCATGCCGGTTCCATTCTATAATGGGGATTATGCAGGATCAGGAAGAGAAAAAAGAAGATTTTTCCTTTATGAAGGAGAAGATCAAAGAAAAGCCGTTAAATAAGCGGAAGATCGTATCGAGAATTCTGCTTACCCTGCTTTGTGCGGTTATTTTCGGGATCGTGGCCTCCCTGATCATCGCATTTCTCCTGCCGCGGTTGCAAAAGCAGATTACCCCGGAGGAGCAGCCGGAGATGATCGTGATCCCCCGGGATGAGCGCATTCCGGAGACGGAGAGCGAACCGGAGACGGAAACGGAGACGGAGACCGTAGAGAGCACCGAGGAGCCTGCGACGGAAGAGATCGACAGCACGGAGCCGGTGGAGGTGGCGGATCTCCTGCCGGAACAGCAACAGAAGCTGAAAAAACAGCTTTACGCCATCGGGGAAGAGGCAAACCGTTTTATCGTGACGGTGACAGGCGTCAAGAGTGACACCGACTGGTTCAACGCCGTTTACAGCAGTGAAGACAAGGCAAGCGGCCTGATCGTGGCGAATACCGGGGATGAGATTCTCATTGTGACGGAGAACAGGGTCATTCGCGGCGCAGAGTCCGTTAAGGTAACCTTTGTAAACGGAGAAACGGTGGACGCATCGTTGAAAGGGGCTGACGGCGTCACGGGGATCGCCGTATTGACGGTTCCTGTACAGACACTGCCGGAGGAAACACTCCAGGAGATCAGGATTGCGACCCTTGCAAATTCGCTGAATGTCACGGAAGGGACGACGGTGCTTGCGCTGGGGAGTCCTCTCGGGACGAATTATTCTGTTTTGACAGGCTCCATCACCGGTACGGGAGACAGCGTCTTTATGGCGGATGGCGTGTTTACGGTATTTCAGACCGATATCATAACAGGGCACAGCGGAAACGGTGTATTGGCCGATCTGGGAGGAGAGGTGCTCGGATTCGCCCGCAAGGAAAACACATCCGTAGGGACGATTACCGCGATTTCGGTTTCGGAGCTGAAGAGTCTCCTGGAGAAGCTGGAGAACGGCCTGCAGGTGCCGTATCTGGGGCTCTATATCAGTACAGTCACAAAGGAAATCGCAGAGGAATATGATCTGCCCCAGGGCGTATACATCAATTCCGTAGAGATGGACTCTCCCGGGATGGAAGCAAATCTTCTGAGCGGTGACGTGATCGTGGAGGTTGACGGGACGAAGGTGACCGACACGGAGGGTTACCGGACGGCGTTGTTTGAGCACGCGCCGGGGGATACCATACGCATCGTTGTGGAGCGGCTCGGAAACGAGGGCTATACCAAGGTCTCCTGCACGGTTGCGGTGGGAATCTGTGAATAAGAGCCGAGGACGGTTTTTTGGAAAGAGGAATATAGATGAAATATATCGAAACATTGCGTGAAGGAGAGAAAATCCAGGAGATCTATCTTTGCAAACAGAAAAATTCGCTGCTTACGAAGGCCGGGAAGCCATATGACAATCTGATCCTGCAGGATAAAACCGGAACACTGAATGCGAAGATCTGGGATCCTTCTTCTCAGGGAATCGAGGAATTCGATGCGTTGGATTATATCGCTGTCAACGGGGATGTCACAAGCTTTATGGGTGCATTACAGCTGAATGTGCGGCGCGTGCGCAAGGTCTCGGAGGGGGAATATGACCCTGCCGATTATCTGCCGGTATCTGAGAATGATGCGGCGCAGATGATGACTTCTTTGCAGTCCGTCATTGCAAGCATTCAGAATCCGTATCTGAAGCAGCTTTTGACGGCTTTCTTTGACGACCCGGCATTTGTTGCGCGTTTTGAAAAGCATTCGGCAGCCAAAAACGTACATCACGGATTTGTCGGCGGCCTGTTGGAGCATACCCTGTCCGTGACGATCAACTGTGATTTTCTGGCAAAGCGTTATCCGATCCTGAACCGGGATCTGCTGCTTGCGGCGGCGATCTGCCATGATATCGGGAAGCTGACCGAACTGTCGGATTTTCCGCAGAATGACTATACGGATGAAGGGCAGCTCCTGGGTCATATTGTGATCGGTGCGGACATGGTATCGGAAAAAATCAGGGAGATCGACGGATTCCCGCAGTCCCTGCGGAGTGAATTGCTGCATTGCATCCTGGCGCATCACGGTGAGCTGGAATACGGCTCTCCCAAGGTACCGGCTCTGGCGGAAGCCATGGCATTGAATTTTGCGGATCTCATTGATGCGAGGATGGAGACTGTCAAGGAGCTGTTTTCCGGGATTCCGGAGAACAATACGGAATGGCTCGGGTTTAACAGGGTTTTGAACACCAATATCAGACGTACCGGGAAGTGAGAGATACATGTTTCAGAAGAATGACAGGATCGAACTGATCATAGAGGATATGTCAATAGACGGTGAGGGCGTCGGAAAAGTCGACGGCTTCACCTTTTTTGTAAAAGACACCGTACCGGGAGACCGGATCGCAGCGACTGTCATGAAGCTGAAAAAAAGCTACGGTTATGCGAAGCTTCAGGAGATCCTGCGCCCTTCTGCGGATCGGGTGAGGGCATCCTGTCCGGTCGCAAAGCAATGCGGCGGCTGTACGCTGCAGGAGATGTCTTATCCGGCCCAGCTTCGGTTTAAGGAGACTCTGGTAAGGAATGCACTCCTTCGCATTGGCGCCTTCCCGGAGGAACAGGTCGATCTCATCCTGCAGCCGATCATCGGCATGCCGGAGACCTCTCCCTTCCGTTACCGCAACAAGGCGCTGTTTCCGGTGGGCTATACAGGAGAACGGAAAAACTGCCTGTCAGCCGGATTTTATGCGGCGCGCACCCACAGCCTGATTCCGGTGGAAGATTGCCTGCTCGGAGTGGAAGAAAACAGGCTGATCGTGGAAAAGATCCTGTCCTGGATGAAAGCGGAAGAAAATGAGCCCTACGATGAAGAAAGCGGAGAGGGCTGTCTTCGTCACATCATGATCCGGAAAGGTGTTCAGACCGGGGAGATCCTCGTATGTCTCGTGATCAACCGGCCGATTCAGGGCGGAGAAGCCTTGATTGACACCCTGTCCGGGGTTCCCGGCCTCGTCGGCATCTCCCTGAATTTTAACCAAAAGAAGACCAATGTGATCTTCGGGGAGCGTACCTTCTCCTTCTGGGGAAAACCCTCTGTGATGGATACCATAGGCGACGTGAAGTTTGAGATCTCCGCCCAGTCCTTTTTCCAGGTCAATCCGGTTCAGACGGAGAAGCTATATCAAAAAGCGCTGGAATATGCCGGCCTGACAGGCAGGGAGACTGTCTGGGATCTCTTCTGCGGGATCGGCACGATCTCCCTGTTTCTGGCAAAAAAAGCAAAAAAGGTTTATGGCGTGGAGGTAGTGCCGCAGGCCGTGGAGGACGCGAAAAAGAATGCGCGCATCAACGGGATCAAAAATGCCGTCTTTTATACAGGGAAAGCGGAGGAAAAGTATCTTTCCGACAAGCCGGATGTCATTGTTGTTGATCCCCCGCGTAAAGGCTGTGAGCTGAAGCTCCTCCATACCATCTGCGAGGCGGCACCGAAGCGCATCGTTTATGTCAGCTGTGATCCCGCCACCCTCGCCAGGGATCTGGCATATCTCTGTAAAAACGACTATCGTCTGGAAGAGGCAACGCCCGTCGACATGTTCCCCATGACGAGACATGTGGAGACGGTGGCCTGGCTGACAAAGGCATCTCATTGAAAAAACAACGCATGATCCAGGATATTTACCCCAGCAAACTGAAAAACGAATACATACATGCAGAGATTTCGGACGAAGACCCTCTGTTTTTCTTTGATACAGGAGGGAGGGTTCTTCTGCAGAGCAAAGACGGAAAAATCGTGCTGCCCTCCGGAAAGGACAGGAGGAACGGTTCTGTCATCTATCTGTTTTCCGTGGATGAAACAAGGTACTTTCTTGCCCTTGACGGGGGAGAGATGGAAAAGGAAGGCTTTTCATATGCCGGCATCCGGGAAGTCAGGGACTGCTTTGGCGGAAAGGAAGTGTTCGCGGTTTTTACGGCGTATCACCTGTGGAAATGGTATACGGATCATGTATTCTGCGGCAGATGCGGGGAGACGCTGGTTCCGGACGAAAAGGAAAGAGCGTTAAGATGTCCGGCCTGTGCTCATGTGATCTATCCAAGGATCAATCCCGCAGTCATCGTAGGGGTGATGAAAGGGGATTCCCTGCTGATCACCAGGTACAAAACCGGATACAGCAGGAATGCATTGGTGGCGGGTTTCACGGAGATCGGAGAGACACTGGAAGAGACAGTGGCCAGGGAAGTGATGGAAGAGACCGGCATCAGGGTAAAGAACATCCGGTATTATAAGTCCCAGCCCTGGGGGATGGCGCAGGACATTCTGATGGGGTTTTACTGCGAAGCAGACGGCGATGACCCTATCAAAATGGATGAGAAGGAATTGAAATATGCAGAGTGGGTGCAGCGTGAAGAGATTGAGCTGCAGCCCAACAACCTGAGCCTGACAAATGAAATGATGCGGATGTTTAAGGAAAACCGCATTCCGCGCGGATAAGAATCAGTAAAAAGGAGAATCAGGATGGATCAGAAAAAGGATCCTCTCGCATGGGAGGAGGTTCACACCGAACATCTTGTACAGGATCAGTGGATTGATTTCCGCAGAAGCGCCTACCGTTTACCGGACGGAAGCGTCTTTGAGCCTTTCTACACGTACAGCCGCAGGGATTACGTGGTCATTGTCGCATCGGATACGGAGGGAAAGTATCTGTGTGTTCGACAATTCCGTCAGGGTATACGGGAGGTAACCACGGAGTTTCCAGCGGGTGGAATCGAAAGACAGGGAGGCAAAGAGTACCGGAGTGAGGGCAGCGTTTCGGAGGAGGATGCTCTTTCCGCCGCGAAGAGGGAGCTGCTGGAGGAAACAGGATATGAGTCGGCGGAATGGAAGCACCTTTTGACCCTGCCCTCCAATGCCGGACTGGCGGATAATTATGCGATCCTGTTTCAGGCGAAAAACTGTGTCAGGGTAACGGGACAGAATCTGGATGAGACAGAATTTCTGGAAGTGAAGCTTCATACGGCGGAGGAAATGGAAGCGCTGATCAAAACGGGGAAATTCCAGCAGGCCATGCATGTGGCAGCCTGGCTGCTGGCTCTGCGGGAGACACGCTAAACAGCGTTTTCCCTACTATACTTTCCGGCAGCAGTTTCGTATAATAAAGGTGGTGCGGGCATCTTGGGGGGACATAACATGCCGCATCATAACAGAAGGTGAGATTACCGGGGGGATTGGTTATGGAAATTGCTGGAAAGAAAAGAGGCTATGGCATCGGTACCAGACTGATGTACGGCATGGCGGAGTTTTACGGCGGCGGCGCGTTTTTGATTATCAACACGTTTTTCGCCGTTTTTATGACGAAAGCACTGGGCATACCGGCGGCTCTGGCGGGGACGATCCCGCTGGTGGGCAAGATCTGGGATGCGATCACGGATCCGATCATGGGGAGCATCACGGATCGGACGAAATCCAGGTTCGGTGCAAAACGCTTTTATATTCTGATCGGCGGGATTGCGTCTGCCATTACCTTTATCCTGATGTGGCTCACGATTCCGACGGAGTCGGTGGTGGCCAATTACATCTTCTATCTGGTCATGTATTGCCTGTTCTCTACCGGTTTTACCATTCTCACCGTACCCTACAACGGCCTGCTGCCGGATATGATCGATGATTACGCGATGCGCTCCCGTTTTTCCAGTGTGCGTATGATCTGGTCCACGCTGGGAGCCATGGCCTGTGGTCTGGTGCCGACATTTATCATCCGGGACAATCTGGATACCGCTTCTTACCTGCGCTGCGCAGTGATCTTTGGCATTCTTTTCTTTATTTCTGCCATGGTGACTTTCGCAGGCACATGGGAAAAACAAAAAGAGCCCGTGCGGACCAGCGTCGCGGAGAGCTTTCCGCAGGCGGCCAGTGTGTTCAGGAGCCGCTCCTTCCGTCTGTTCATCGGGATTTATCTCTTCGGGCAGTGTGCGATGGATTTTGTTTCCGGCACAGCGGTCTACTACGTGGATGACGTTCTGAACGGATACGATAACGGCTATTTTACCTATCTCATGGGGGTTCTGATGATTTCCCAGCTTGTGGGGATGCTGATATTCGGACCGATCATGAGCCGTACTTCCAAGCGCTTTACGATTCTGGTGGGCGCACCGATTCGTTTGGTCGGTACCCTGGGGCTGCTGGCATTTTCCTATGAGGGAGCCAGCATCGTGCCGATTCTGATCCTGGCAGGGCTGATCGGGCTGGGCAATGCCGCAACCCTGACCAGTATCTTCGCGATCATGGCGGATATGGCGGAAGTGGACGAACTGATCACTTCCATCCACCGGCCGGGGATCGTTTCCGGTATGGCAACCTTCGCCAGAAAGGTATCCGCCGGGGTTTCCGCGGCTGTGATCGGCGTCCTTCTTTCCGCAGTGGGGTTTGATGAGGTGATTGCAAACAGCGGCGCCAGGCAGTCGGTAGCGACGCAGCACGGCATAGCCCTGATCTTTATTATCGTACCGGCGATCCTGGTCACGGGACTTATCATCGTCGGGATCCTCTTTCCCATTACCGGCAAGGAGTTTGCGGTGATTCAAAAGGAGATCGCCAGGCGCAAAGGCGAGGATACATCAGAGACGACGGAGGAAGAGATCCGTATCTGCGAGAAGGTGACGGGAATGTCCTTTGACAGGCTCTGGAATCCGGATCATGCGGGACTGAAAAAGAAACAATAGCAGAGGAAAACGCCATGGAGAAGGAGCAGATCATATTTTTGGGGGAGGATGATTTTTTGCCCGCGATGGAAGGGGCAAACAGGGCATGGCGGGAGGAGTCTGTCGTGAGCGGAGATCTGAAAACACGGGACGGTCTCTCTCTCCGCTATTATTACGCGATTCCGGAGAGTCCGAAAGCAGCAGTCCTTATCATCCATGGATTCTGTGAGTTTTTCCTCAAATACCATGAGCTGGCGTGGTATCTCTACAGATCCGGATTTGCGGTTTTTTTTCTGGAACAGAGAGGTCATGGGTATTCGGAAGGGAAGCTCCCGGAACCGGACATTGTTACCATCGACCGTTATGAGACATATCTTTCGGATCAGAGGGAATTCTTGGATCAGGTGGTTTTTCCGAAGACAGAAGGGTTACAAAAGCTGTTGTTTGCGCATTCCATGGGAGGTGCTGTCGGGACGCTGTTTTTGGAGACCTACCCGCAGTACTTCGGGGCTGCTGTACTCAGCTCACCGATGCTTCGCATGAAGGCAGGGCATTATCCGCCGCCGGCGGTTGCCCTGATGAAAGTATATCTGAAGCTCACCGGAAAAACGAGGCAGATCGCGCCGGGACAGAACCGTTTCACGGGAGTGCCGGTCTTTGAAACCAGCAGTGCTCTGTCGAAGGCGCGTTATGATTATCAGTTCAACGCGAGGCTTTCTGACCCTCACTATCAGATGTACGGAGCCTCCTTCGCCTGGGCAGCGGCAAGTCTTGCCGCGACAAACCACCTGTTGAAACGCGCTGCACTGATCAAGGTGCCGGTGACGCTGCTGACGGCCGGGAATGATCATCTCATTGACCCGGAAGGATACCGGCTCTTTTTGGAAAAAGTCCCGCAGACAAAGCGGATTCATTACGAGACATCCAGACATGAGCTTTTTAATGCGGATGATGAAAACCGCAGGAAATACTTTTCGGATCTTTTGGAAGCATTGGATGGCTATTGTGGGGAATAGAGACGGATTTTGACTGACTTGCAGACAGGAGGATGCATGATGGGAAAAAATATCATGGTGTTTACGTTGGGCGGACAGAGCTTCGGGTTGGAGGCGGTAAAGGTGGAATCGATTCTGCACCAGCCGCCGGTCAAGGCTCTGGAGGACGGAGAGAAAAATGTGATCGGGATCTCGGAGATTCACGGCAAGCAGGTACGTGTTTACGATGCCTATATGATTCTGCATCTGCCGGCTCCTGCCAATAAAACGGAAACCGTGGTGGCGATGAACACCTCGGATCAGAATACGGTGGCGATTCCCATTGACCATGCCGACGGGATTGTCGATGCACAGGACCGGGAGATGAATGTCGTCCCGGAACTGATCAACAATGTGCCTATTCATTATATCAGCGGCATCGTGAGTCACAACGGAAAGCTCATCCTGCTCTTAAATCCGGATGCATTCTGAGGATCTGGGAACACAAGAGAAGGAAGCACCGAGTAGTTTGGAGTTTCGGGTTCACACAATTTTCACAATTTTTGTTAGCACTCACACTTGACGAGTGCTAACAAACGTGGTATAACATAGTCAGACAAGGGAAAGGCGCCGGGGAAAACAAAGAGAAACCCGGAGGCAGCCGTCCCGAAATCCTGAAAAACAAAACAAACATGTAGGTAAAGGAGGAATGACTTATGTTGATGCCCAGTATTTTTGGAGAAACTTTTATGGATGACTTTTTTCATGATTTCGCAAGACCTTATCACACGACAACCCACGCGATGCCCGCGACGGGAGTGATGAAGACCGATATCAGGGAAAAAGAGAACAGCTTTGAACTGGAGATTGATCTTCCGGGATATCAGAAGGAAGATGTCAAGGCTGAGCTGAAGGACGGTTACATGACCATCAGCGCCGAGACGAAGAAAGAGAACGAAGAGAAGAAGGAAGACGGCAAATATCTTCGCCGTGAACGGTATTACGGTTCCTGCAGCAGAAGCTTTTATGTAGGCGAGGACGTGACGGAGAACGATATCAAAGCGAAATTCGAGAACGGGATCTTGCATGTGACCGTACCGAAGGTGGAAGCAAAGCCGGCAGTGGAAGAAAATAAGTACATTGCAATCGAAGGATAAAATACACGGGCTGCCGCGCAACAGCGCGTACCGTCAATGCCCCGGGGCAGATAGCTCCGGGGCTTCTTTATGTATGACGGGCATGCCGTCAGTCTGTGGTGAAAGTCCACAAGGGGCGTAGTTGCCGACGAATCTCATAGCAACTCCCAAGGTTTACACTGCGAGGTGTGGGCGAGAAGAAGGGATAGCGAAATCGTAGCCTGACGAA
>JAZRFM010000029.1:0-27845 GCA_045661345.1 Lachnospiraceae bacterium | reverse complement strand
GGCACTTGTTGCTTCATCAAACATGAGGATCTTCGGTTTCGGGGCGATGGCGCGGGCTATCATCAGACGCTGCTTCTGACCTCCGGATATCCCGCCGGTGCCCTCTCCTATGATCGTAAACATGTTCATGGGCATCTGCCGGATATCTTCCGCGATCCCGGCCATTTCGGCCGCCTCCCATGCATCATCAAGGGTAAGCTGCGGTGCGGATATGACGATGTTCGAATAGATATCTCCCAGGAAGAGCGATCCGTTCTGCATGACGGTTCCGATCCTGGAGCGAAGTGATTTCAGATCTACCTTGTTAAGGTCACGTCCGTCATAATAAACGGCGCCTTTCTGCGGTTTCTCAAAGCCGAGCAAAACACGCATCAACGTACTCTTGCCACAGCCTGTTTTTCCCGTTATCGCAACATACTGGCCCGGCCGGATCTTCAGGCTTACATCATCAAGCACCGGCGGCATATCTTCACTGTAACGAAAGGTGACATTATTCATTTCAATCCCACCCGACAGTCTTTCTATCACGGGCTTGTCCGCAGCGATCTCCGGAGCCGTCTCTATGATGGGACGAAGCAGCTCGATCGTCGGCGAGATCTGCGCTGCCGGTTCGATCATCGGAACAAGCGTCTTAAAAGCACCGGTCACCATCGCAAAGGCTGCATTGAACGCATAGTACTGGCCAACCTCGATATTTGACTTAATTGCCAGATAGTAAATGATGATCGTACCGATCAGGGATATCGCCGTTATGATCGCAGGAAATACCTTTATGAACATCGGCGGATCATACATATACTTTGACTGGGCCGCGTAAGCGTTCGCCCATTTGGAAAAAGCACGGCGTTCTGCACCGGAGAGCTTTATCTTTTCAATCCCCGTGGTAAGGGAATACGACAGACCGCTCTCTTTTGCAGCAAGCTCCATCTGTGTCTTGTTGATACGCGATCTGATGATAAGTGCCGCAAGGATCGCTGCCAGTTGAAGTGCCGTCACAACGAGTGCCGGTGCGGCAAGTGCCGGCGCGAACGATCTTATCTGAAAGATATAGAGGAATGCGAACAGAGCGGTCGTAAAACAGGTCATTACCATGTTCAATATCTCGTATACGAAAATGCTCATGTTGTTAACGCGGTTCGCAAGATCTCCGGAAGTGTACTTTGTAAAGAACGAACTCGGGAGTGTAAGGATCCTCATCATCGTTGCCGACTCGATACTCAGGTTGAACTTCTGCGTCAGTCTGTGAAGGAACAGTTCCTGTATTGTTCCGAACAATAAACTCGACAGTGATGCGCATATAAGAAATACAGCGATCGCGATAAGTGCGGTTACACTCTTCATCGCAACGATATCCGAAAACAAAAGACTGTTGATCCAGGGGATCAGCATGCCTACACAGGTTGCGATAAGGGCAAACCCGAAGTAGCCGATGATGCCGCCCCTGTCAAGATTTGCAAAGATATATCTGTACAGATCCTTCATAGTCATGGCTCTTGTTGGAAAAGCTTTGTAGAATGCATAAGCCTCCCCGCTGAAGAGTTTTTCCGAAGATGCCGCAACCTTTGTCATCATACCGGATACCGGATCCGCATATTTATAACCGGCTCCCGCCGGGATAAGTGCGACAGGTTTTCCACCATCCGCAAACGTGGTAAGCATTGCGCCCGAGGCGTTATTTCTCCAGCCTTCCGTGAGCACTACCTGCCTTGTCATGATCCCATGGGGACGGAGGAGATATTCAAGTACCTCATCAATGGACCTGAGCCTTTCGGGAACCTCCCTGACCTTTATGTTATAGTATTTAAGGACGCTTCCGATCGCATCCGTTGCCTGTTCGCGTTCATTCTGCAATGCGGCAGACAGACTCTGCCCCATGACTGATCCCGCGATCTTAAGGCACGAATCCTCGAATGCTTCCATGTCATTTTGTTTTCTAAGCTCTATCTGCTCCTCGATATAGTTTGGCATCTTATCTCCAACTTTTTACGCATTTGTCACAAGCTTTTCATAAAGACCGTGATTTGCCATAAGTTCATCGTGTGTTCCTCGCTCTGTTACCTTGCCGTTATCAAGCACGATGATCTCGTCGCAGTCTCTTATCGTCGAGAGCCTGTGCGCCACAATGATGGTCGTGATCCCACGTTCCCTGATAGAGGATACGACATCATATTCGGTCTGTGCATCAAGCGCGCTCGTCGCTTCGTCCATTATTATGATCATCGGCTCCTGTGCAAGTACACGCGCGATCTCAAGACGCTGTCTCTGACCTCCGGAAAGATCAAGTCCTCCGTCACGAAGTTTATAAGAGTAACCGCCGTCCCTCTTGATGATATCCTCGTGTATATGTGCATCCCTTGCGGCCAGTATCATCTCGAAGTCCTCAATGGAACTGTCCCACATCTTGATATTATTTGCCACCGTATCCTCAAACAGGATAATATCCTGATTAACAACTGCCACGGAACCGGTAAACAGATTTCGATCTATCTGTTCAATGCTTTTTCCGTCAAACAGGATCTCTCCTGACCACGGCCGGTAGAGTCCCGAGATCAGCCTTGAAAGCGTGCTTTTCCCGCATCCGCTCCCTCCGACGAACGCAACACTTTTGCCCGGCTCAACGGTAAGTGAAAAATCTTCGATAAGGGGCGGCGATAGCCTTGAATAACCGAAGGTTACATTCTTAAGTTCCAGCTTCCCCGAAAGTTTCGTTGTAAAGAATGCCTTCTCTTTGTCCTCTGCATCTGTGTGTGTGCCGTTCAGAACAGGATCTGCCGGATATTCCATCACATCATCGATCCTCTCCATCTGTGTGCGCATCTCCTGCAGGTTCTGTCCGGCTGTGATAAGTGACTGTGCGGGCAGCAGGAACTGGGCAAGGAATCCCTGAAACGCAAGTACCATACCTGATGTGAACTCACCCTTTATCATCAGATACACTCCCATAAGGAGCACGATATCATTAACAAGTTCCATGACGATGGCGGGTACTCTCCCAAGCCTCGCATCTATCCCGGCAAACCTGACACGCTGACTGTTAACGCTTGCTTCATACCCCGACCATTTGGAAAAGAAACCGTTCTCGGCGCCGCTTGATTTTATCGTCTCTATCATCTCTATTCCCGATACCGTCTCGGAATAGAGCTTGCTCTCGTCACGCATCATGACCCGTGTGATATTGATCCGCTTTGCGCTGACATAATATGCCACCATAACATTCATCGCTATAGCTAATACCCCTATCGCTGTCATCGCGACCGAATATGACAGCATCACGCCAAGATAGAAGATCATCATCGCTGTATTTATCACAAGGGGAGCAAATGTGTTGACTAAGAGATTTGCTATGTTTGCATTGGCCAAACGTCTCTGCTCGATATCGCCCGCCATGCGCTGTGAAAAGAATCTCATGGGAAGCTGAAGGACATGCCAGAAATATGTTGCATTTCCGACAGCGGCAAATTTACCGCTTATCCGAAATGAATAAAACGCCGTTATCCATGCAGCAACGATCTGTACAATGGTAAGTATGATAAGTGCGCCCATAAAAGATCCGACAAGCGACGGATTCCTTCCTGGAAGAAGTTCGTCCATAAAGAAGCGGGAGAAACCTGCCAAGGCTATGGCTCCTATCGATGTAACGGATGTTGTTATCGCAACAAATACCGCAGCCGATCCGGCACCGATCATCCGCTTTTTGGCAAAAGCGAGAATACTCTTGGGACTTCCCGATGGTTTGTAATCCTCACCCGGTGTGATGATCATGGTAACACCTGTGAATGCCTCGTCAAATTCCTGTTCCGTTATGACCACATCGCCCCTTGCAGGATCATTGATATAAACCTTTCCTTTTTTGAATCCGCACAAAACGACGAAATGGTTAAACTCCCAGTGTATGATGCATGGAAATGTCGCCTTTTTCTTAAGCTGCTCGGGTTCAAAACGGTATCCTCTGGCAGCAAAACCATAGGTCCTTGCAGCACGCGCGATATTACCCGCTTTGGCCCCGTCGCGCGAAACACCACAGTCCTCCCTGACCTGCTCAAGGGGAACCCATTTCCCGTAATAAGCCATGACCATGGTAAGGCTTGCGGCCCCGCACTCCAATGCTTCCATCTGCATGACCACGGGAACCTTTGCCACGCCTTTTTGTACCGGCTGTTTGATTTTTCCGTTACCTGTTCTGCTCACTTCTGCCATATAGATCCTATCTGATCACGTAGCTTATCGGTGCCACTTCTTTTATGCCGCTTTCCGTGTTTACCCGGATCTTTCCGAACACGGCCCAGACAAGCACTCCTATGATCAGTATCAGTGTTGCCGCAAGTATGATCCACACGGAAGGTGTGGTTACCTTGATGTAATCGTTAAGCTGTTCCGGAGATGTGACCCGCTCGAGGCTCTTTTTTCGAAATATCGATCTTTCTTCCATTTACCTGATCCCTCTGTTTTCGGCATTTGTATAATCTTTACCATCGCAAAAAAACTATTTCCATATTATTATACTATATGGTAAAGTCAAGTATATAAGAGAATAATATTACCCTTTTCTGATATCTATCGTATAAATATATAGAGAGCGATAATGAAGTTCCCTGACCGATTGTTTTAGAGAAAGGGCTTGACACGTATGAATTCTAAGGCTATCTTCAGACAGACAGACAGACAGATGAGATAATTCTGTCCTGTTATCAATTTAATATAGTGAATCATAAAGCACACTTTATGCGGATATATGCCTCGTAGAGTGTGCTTTTTTTGTTGTCATATCAAAGAAGGAGGAAGAAGCTATGAAACTTGTAGGAGAACTGAAGGATAAGGTCGAAAAGGCTGAGAATCAGGAAGAAGCAAAGGAAATAATCAAAGAAGCCGGGATGGAACTGACAGATGAAGAGATGGATCAGGTAGCTGGTGGTCATTACGGCATAATACTAGAACGACGTCCGAGGACTCCCTGATGGGGAACATGAAAGAATGTAATACTTTCATAATGAACAATGTATCGGAGCCGGGGCATATCAAGATATGTTCCGGCGCTTAATTTATCGGATCAGAAATAATAAAAAGTGGCGCAGCCCCCGCACATATCCAATGCAGGTCTACGCCTTGTAAGGTTATGATAGCCTATCTACTTGGAAAAGTCAATGATTTCCGCTGTTTTTGTGATGATTTTTATGCGTCTGATACGCTTTGACAGATCAAAATAATGGCGGATTTTCCTGATTGCTTCGTCGTCCATCATTTTGCAACGACGCAGGTCTATAATGATATTTACTGACTGGTGCGACGCATTCTGTACAATGTTCTTAATCGTATACTTCCCGGCTTCTACCGGAGACTTCATTTCCCAAGGTACACCCTGCAGGATGATATCCGGCATCTGAAGATGCTTGATTTTAGAGGGTGGAATCAATTCCACATCGTATCCGCTCTCTAATAGATATTTGACCGTATTGTACTCGTGTTCCTCTAAGTGAACCCCGTTCTGTTTTAACTTTCCCTTTTCCATGTGCGGTATTCTACCATACTCTGGAACAAAAAGACATGACAATCACAGATATTTTGTAAGCCTCCTGTCATATCGGCTTATACCGAACAGCTGCTCACATCTCGAAAGATGATTTTCCGCTGTCTGCAGTATAATATCCTGAAGCGGAGTGGGCCTCTTCTGAAGGCATACCTCAGACTGCTTCTTCATTTTTAGCATTATCTTCATACGGTTAAGGCTATATCGGTCGAATTCTTCTCCGGAAGAACGTATAATAATATGTATATATCAGACAGCTCATTAATAGCAGGGGGGATCATAATGGAACTTATGAAAGAACTGAAAGGGAAAATGGAAAAGGCTGAGAGCAAGGAAGAAGCGAAGAATGCCATCGAAGACGCTGCTATGATCCTCAGTGATGATGAACTGGATCAGGTCGCTGGGGGAGGGGACTGGAATCCGCCGGGTAAGAATACGATATATTACTTTAAATGAATACGTTAAATGAACATGAACATGGATAGACTTCGGATAAGTTTTATTCGAAAAAATATTCTTTTGTGAATAGATTTTTTTGCGGGATAGTTGCCATTTCGAGAGCTCGTTCGTATATAATCATAAAGCGATAGTTAATCGCAAAACCATGGGGGTGGAACTATGAAACTGACTGATGAACTGCAAAATAAATTAGGAAACGCAAAGTCTGAGGACGAAGTATAGAAGATCCTTGGCGAAACAAAGCAGAATGTAGAAGAAGCAGGGGTCGTCCTTGATGATGCAGAAATAGATCAGGTTGCCGGCGGCAGACCTCTTGCGGGGTATCAAACAGAACCGAGGCATTGAAGCAACGCAGAAAAACAAGCTATGAAGGAGGAATTTATCATGGAACTGAGCAAAGAACTGAAAGAGAAGGTAGAGAAGGCCGAAACAAAGGAAGAGGCGAAAAAGATCCTTGAAGAGGCTGGCGTAGCCCTTGACGACGCTGAACTGGATCAAGTGAGCGGTGGAGGAAAACGTCCATACCATCATGCCAAATTATCGTAACGCCGAGACCAGGGAGGAAATAGAGATGGACCAGAAAGAAAAGAACGAAGTCGAAGAAAAGAAGACCGAAACCAAACTCGAGCTGACGGATGCAGGGTTGGATCAGGTGAGCGGAGGAGAGGAGTGGAATCCGCCGGGTAAGGATACGAACTATTACTTTAAATGAATATCTTATCGCTGAATTTGAAAGATACGTGAAGAACCCCTTATTTTGCAAGACGGTGTGGATATTCCGTCAAGGGGAGCGCGTCATGTCGCATTATGCCCCGCCGTTTCGTATATATAGGTAGATGCGGTAAAACGATCCTAAGGAGGGAACACTATGGAACTGAGCAAAGAACTGAAAGAGAAGGTAGAACAGGCCGAGAGCAAAGAAGAAGCGAAGAAGATCCTCAAGGATGCCGGACTTGAACTCACGGACGCCGAGCTGGATCAGGTAGCGGGCGGACTTCCCCGTAAAATCACAAGAGTCTAGGAGAACAAGCGCTGTCAGGGAAATCTTGTGTGGCGTTTTCGTGGAAGGAAGGTCAATAACAGCTTGTGAATAAAGGAAAGGAAAGTAATATGGAACTGAGCAAAGAATTGAAGGAAAAGGTACAGAACGCAAAGAACGCCGAGGAAGCGAAGAAGATCCTCAAGGATGCCGGCGTGGAACTGACGGACGCGGAGCTGGATCAGGCTTCGGGTGGTAGGGTTGGACGTACGAGTGGCACCAGGATGACTAAGAAAGGTATGTAGAATAAAGTGATAGCGGAGGGCGAACCCACCTGGTCCGCCTGTCTAATGCGGTGTCAAGACGCGCGTTCGACCATATTCATTTTCTCTAAAAGCCCTATTCTCCGGCATTTCTTAAGGGTTATTTCCGTGCAGATACATTGTAAGACCGACGCTTTAAAAAGCGGGAAAACCGTGCGTAATCCGCATCCTGCATAAGTATACCGATAATATATTTCGCAAAATACGTCTTTTTCGAATAGTGTCCCAGCAGGGTGCAATTTGTACTTGAAGTCCCGGGAACGTCGGAAATAGGTTCCTATATATATTGTAAGAACTGAATTGTGTGCCGGTTAGGTACAAAACGGAGGATTCCGGAAACGGAGTTCTCTTTTTATGTTCAGACAATTCTTTTTTCGGGGCTCGGAAACTGGTTGAAAAAAGGTGTATGGGGTGAATTGTGCGCGTTTCTGGAACGTCAATGATCGATAGCCCTCCTTTTGGATCGTTTCGCGGATCTGATCGAGATTCACCTGATACTGAATATATATGCGTTTCTTTGACGCGATTAGCACTCACCTCTTGACAGTGCTAACAGAACATGGTAAGATGCTCTGGAAAGCAATCCGGACAGGATCCTTAAATTGGGAGGACAGGCGGATCCGGCGGGAATACAACCAGGGAGGTGATGGTATGAATATCCAGAAATTTACACAAAAATCGATAGATGCGGTGAATCAGTGTGAAAAGATCGCCGTGGAGTATGGCAATCAGGAGATCGAGCAGGAGCATTTTCTCATTGCCCTTATCAAACAGGAGAACGGGCTGATCCCGAAGCTTCTGGAGAAAATGGGGATTGCCGTGCCGGACTTCCAGGGGGCTGTGGAGCAAAAGATCGCAGAGCGTCCGAAGGTGCAGGGCGGTCAGATCTATGTCGGACAGTTTCTGAATAAGGCCCTGATCGGCGCGGAGGACATGGCCAGGCAGATGGGGGACGAGTATGTTTCCGTGGAGCATCTGTTTCTTTCCATGATCAAAAATCCCAACAAAGCCATCAAGGAGCTGTTCAAGACCTACGGGATCACACGGGATTCCTTTCTCTCCGCCTTGTCCACGGTACGGGGCAATCAGCGTGTTACCAGCGACAATCCGGAAGCAACCTATGATACCCTTGAGAAATACGGCTATGATATGGTTCACCGCGCGAAGGAGCAGGAGCTGGATCCCGTCATCGGCAGGGACGATGAGATCCGCAATACGATCCGGATTTTGTCCCGGAAGACCAAGAACAACCCGGTGCTGATCGGGGAGCCGGGTGTGGGAAAAACCGCTGTGGTGGAGGGACTCGCCCAGCGGATTGTAAAGGGCGATGTGCCGGACGGCCTGAAGGATAAAAAGCTCTTTGCCCTGGATATGGGCGCACTGATCGCGGGAGCGAAATACCGCGGTGAATTCGAGGAACGTCTGAAAGCGGTGCTGGATGAGATCAAGGCCAGTGACGGAGAGATCATCCTCTTCATCGACGAGCTCCATACCATCGTGGGAGCCGGCAAGACGGACGGTGCCATGGACGCGGGCCAGCTCCTAAAGCCCATGCTGGCAAGAGGGGAGCTGCACTGTATCGGCGCCACCACCCTGGATGAGTACCGGGAATACATCGAAAAGGACGCGGCGCTGGAGCGGAGATTTCAACCTGTCATGGTGGATGAGCCCTCGGTGGAGGAGACGGTGTCCATTCTGCGCGGGATCAAGGAGCGGTATGAGGTCTTCCACGGGGTGAAGATCACGGACTCCGCGCTGGTTTCTGCGGCGACACTGTCCAACCGTTATATCTCGGAGCGGTTCTTGCCGGATAAAGCCATTGACCTGGTGGATGAGGCCTGTGCCCTGATCAAGACGGAGCTGGACTCCATGCCGACGGAGCTGGATGAGATGAACCGCAGGATCATGCAGATGGAGATCGAGGTCACGGCACTGAAAAAAGAAGAGGATAAGAAAAGTCAGGAGCGGTTATCGGATCTTGAAAAAGAGCTTGCGGAGCAGCGGGATCTGTTTCAGGAAAAGAAAGCCCAGTGGGATAATGAGAAGAACTCTGTGGAGCATGTCCAGAAGATTCGTGAGGAGCTGGAAAATGTCCGCAAGGAGATTACCACGGCAGAGCAGAACTATGATCTGGACAAGGCAGCGGAGCTGAAGTACGGGCGTCTGCCGGCATTGCAAAAGGAGCTGGAGGAAAAGGAGGATCTCATCAAAAACGAGGATCTCTCTCTTGTCAGACAGGCCGTCACCGAGGATGAGATTGCGAAGATCATCAGCCGCTGGACCGGGATTCCCATTGCGAAGCTGACGGAGAGCGAGCGCAACAAGACCCTGCATCTCGACGAAGAGCTGCATAAGCGTGTCATCGGACAGGATGAGGCGGTGACAAAGGTGTCGGAAGCCATCATCCGCTCCAAGGCCGGTATCAAGGATCCGGGGAAGCCCATCGGTTCGTTCCTGTTCCTCGGTCCCACCGGTGTCGGCAAGACAGAGCTTGCCAAAACCATTGCGGCAGCCTTGTTTGACGATGAGAACAACATCGTCCGTCTTGACATGACAGAGTACATGGAAAAGTATTCCGTGAGCCGGCTGATCGGCGCACCTCCCGGATATGTGGGATACGAAGAGGGGGGACAGCTGACGGAGGCGGTACGCAGAAAGCCCTATGCGGTGGTGCTCTTTGATGAAGTGGAAAAAGCGCATCCCGATGTCTTTAATGTGCTGCTTCAGGTACTGGATGACGGGCGGATCACGGATTCCCAGGGCCGTACCGTGGACTTTAAGAACACGATCATCATCCTGACGAGTAACATCGGCTCCCAGGAGCTTCTTTCCGGGATCGATGAAAACGGCAATATTCAGACCGAGGCGGAGGAACATGTCATGGAGGAGCTCAGAGCTTCCTTCCGCCCGGAATTTTTAAACCGTCTGGATGAGATCATTTTATTCAAGCCGTTGACAAAAGATAACATAGGAAATATCATCAAACTGTTGATCGCCGATCTGAACCGGCGGCTTGCCGACCGGGAGATGCGCGTGGAGCTGACGCCGGAAGCCGAAAGCTATGTGATGGAGCAGGGATACGACCCGGTATACGGTGCGCGTCCGCTGAAGCGGTACCTCCAGAAGACCGTGGAGACCCTGTCCGCGAAGCTGATCCTGTCCGGCGGCGTACAGCCCGGACAGACGATCCTTTTGTCAAGGAAGGACGGGGAGCTGTGTGCGGAAGGCGTGGATGGTACTTGAACGCAGACTGCCGTGTTGAGGAGCACAGGCAGGACAGACAGCCGTTTGGAGAAGCATGGAAAGACAGGCGGCCGTTCTGAGGGGAGACAGTTTGGTTATGGAAAGTAAAGCGCGAAATTCCTTTACCGGGTCGCTGGGATTTGTCCTGGCGGCTGCGGGAAGTGCTGTAGGATTGGGGAACATTTGGCGGTTCCCCTATCTTGCTGCCAGGGACGGCGGCGGATTGTTCCTTCTCGTCTATCTCGTTCTGGTGCTGACCTTCGGATTTACGCTTCTGACGGTGGAAATCGCCATCGGCCGAAAAACCAGGCAAAGTCCCCTGACAGCCTACGGGGCCCTTGCCCCCAAATGGAAGCCTCTGGGTTATATTGCCTGTCTCGTTCCCGTGATCATCATGCCCTACTATTGTGTGATCGGCGGCTGGGTATTGAAATACTTTCTCGCTTTTGTGACCGGCAACGGCGAGGCAGCCGCGACGGAGGGCTACTTTACCGGATTCCTTTCCGAAACGGATACCCCCATTGTGATGAGTGTGGTTTTTCTCGCATTAACAATCATCGTGGTGCTGGGAGGCGTGGAGAAAGGGATCGAAAAGTTTTCCAGGATCGCGATGCCGGCACTGGTGGTGCTGATCATCCTCATTGCGATCTACTCCCTGACGATTTCCCATACGGATGACAGCGGTGTAAAGCGCACCGGTCTGGAGGGGCTGAAGATCCTGGTTGCCGTGGATGTCTCGCATCTGACAGCGGGGGAGTTTATCAATACGGCGATGGATGCCATGGGGCAGCTGTTTTACAGTCTGAGCGTGGCCATGGGTATTATGATCGCCTACGGTTCCTATATGCGGGATGATACGAATCTCGGCAGAGCCATCACGCATATCGAGATTTTTGACACGGTTATCGCGTTTCTGGCAGGTGTTATGATTATCCCTGCGGTATATGTGTTCATGGGCAGGGAGGGCATGCAGGCCGGACCGGGGCTCATGTTTGAGGCACTTCCCAATGTCTTTTTACACATGGGAAAGATCGGTACGGTGGTGGGAAGTCTCTTTTTCGCGCTGGTGCTGCTGGCGGCGATTACAAGCTCCGTGTCCATCCTGGAGGCAGTGGTGGCAATCCTGATGGACGGATGGCATATGAAACGGCGCCGGGCGACCACGCTGGAGAGTCTCTGCGCGCTGATCGGCGCGATTCTGGTCTGTCTCGGGTACAACAAGCTCTATTTCAACATTACCCTTCCCAACGGCGCATCCGCGCAGCTTCTGGACGTATTGGATTATATCAGCAACAATCTTCTGATGCCGATTGTGGCCATTGCCACCTGTATCCTGGTGGGATGGGTCATCAAGCCCCGTACCCTGATCGAGGAGGTCACGAAAAACGGGGAGAAATTCCGGCGGAAATATCTTTTCATTGTGATGGTCAAGTTTGTTGTTCCTGTTTTGCTGGTGATCCTGCTGGTGGAATCCTTCCTTCACTGATGAAGTTTTGGGTAAAAAAACCGACCCTGTTGTTTTACAGGGCCGGTTTTCTTTGTGCCCTGGCACAGCGGTTTGCGATTCCGGCAAAAATCTGATAAAATGTGGGCTTGGAAAGGTCTTTATCAGGGGGAAGTCATGGAGCAGAAGAAAGAACGTTCCATAGAAGAGCTGGTGGTCTCTGAAGAGAAGAAGATCGCAGCTGATGACCAGGGCAGAAACGCAGCCAGAAAAGAGGGATTAAAGCTCCCCATGATCCTGCTGGGGGTGGGCATCTATGCCTTTGGGGTCAATTTTTTCCTGCGCCCGAATCATCTGTATTCCGGCGGGCTGCTGGGCTTTGCGCAGCTGATCGAGGATCTCCTGGGACGTGCCGGGGTTCACGTCAGTCTCTTTGACCTTTCCGGTGTCCTTTATTATGTGATGAATGTGCCGGCGATCCTCCTTGCCTTCCGGAAAATGCGGCGGCGGTTTCTCATCAAAACCATCTTTACGGTGACGACCATGTCGCTTCTCCTGGCGCTGATCCCGATTCCGGAGCAGCCCCTTCTTCCCGATGTGCTGACGGGCTCCATCATTGCGGGGCTGATCTGCGGCACGGGAACGGGCATCGTCCTGTGGATGGGATCCTGTGACGGCGGCACGACCCTCATCGGGATGGTGCTGATCGCCCTGAAAGGAAAGAGCAGCGTCGGACATGTCAGTCTGGCCTTTAATATCGTTCTGTACGGGATCATGATCTTTCTCTTTGATATCCCCACCGTCATCTATTCTCTGGTGTATGTCGTGTTCAGTTCCATTGCGACGGACAAGATCCACCTGCAGAATATCAACACGCAGGTCATGGTGCTTACGAAGCTTTCCGACACGAAGGACATGGAGGTGGAGGTCATGAGCCGGCTGTACCGGGGGATGACCCAGCTGGACGGGAAAGGGACCTTTACCGGTGACGAGCTCAAGATCCTCATCATCTATGTGAGCAAGTATGAGGTGGGACGGCTGAAGGCCATTGTAAAAAGCTATGATCCCCAGGCCTTTATCATTGAGACGGACGGGGTGAAGATCGACGGGAACTTCCTCAGAAAAGTGGTGTAATGGATCTATTTGAATACATGCGTGAGCAGAATCAAACGAAGGAATCGCCTCTTGCGGCAAGACTTCGGCCGGAGAGCCTGTCCGAGGTGGTGGGGCAGTCCCATATTATCGGGGAGGACAAGCTCCTTTCCCGGGCGATCCGCGCGGACAAGCTGACGAGCCTTATTTTTTACGGTCCTCCGGGTACGGGCAAGACCACGCTGGCACAGGTGATCGCCCATACCACCAGTGCGGAATTCACGCAGATCAATGCCACCTCCGCCGGCAAAAAGGATATGGAGGAAGTGGTCAAAAAGGCAAAAGACAATGCCGGTATGTACGGGAGGCGCACGATTCTGTTTATTGACGAGATCCACCGGTTCAATAAAGGCCAGCAGGATTATCTGCTTCCCTTTGTGGAGGACGGCACCGTGATCCTGATCGGCGCGACGACGGAGAGCCCCTACTTTGAGGTGAACGGCGCACTTTTGTCCAGGTCTTTGATCTTTGAACTGTTTCCCCTTTCCGCCGACGATATCGCCGTCCTTCTGGACCGGGCGGTGACCGATGAAAAGAAAGGGATGGGCAGCTATCACGCCGTGCTGGAGGAGGAAGCGAGAGCGTTTCTTGCGGATGCGGCAAACGGTGATGCCAGAAATGCGTTGAACGCCATCGAACTGGGGATCCTGACGACGGAGCGATCGGCGGACGGTCTGGTCCATATCACAAGGGACGTGGCGGCGGAATGCATCCAGAAACGTGTCGTCAAATACGACAAGACGGGGGACAATCATTATGATACCATTTCCGCGTTTATTAAAAGCATGCGGGGATCGGATCCCCAGGCAGCGCTTTATTATCTGGCCAAAATGATCTATGCCGGAGAAGACATCAAGTTTATCGCGAGGCGGATCATGATCTGTGCCTCGGAGGATGTGGGCATGGCAGATCCGAATGCCATTGTTGTGGCGGCGGCGGCAACTGAGATCGTGGAGCGGGTCGGACTGCCGGAGGCGCGGATTCCCCTTGCAGAGGCGGCGGTCTATGTGGCGACGGCGCCGAAGAGCAACGCATCCTATCTCGGAATTGACGCGGCTCTCGACTATGTAAAAAACAATCCCACAGGTCCCGTGCCAAGGCACCTGCAGAACGTGCATGCGGATTCCCACGGGATGGAACGGGAGCAGGGGTATCTCTATGCCCATGATTTTCCACGGCATTACGTGAAGCAGCAGTATCTGCCGGAGGGGATGGAGGGTGTGACATTTTTTACCCCCGGAGAGAACGGTTATGAAAAACAGATCCGGCACTATCTGGATTGGATTAAACAGGACGGAAAGGAGTAAGGAGGCAAATGAAACGACTGGAGGAAATGAGCAAGGAAGAATTGCTGCAGGAAAAGCAGGAGCTTCAGCAGGCATATGAGGAGTATCAGAAGCGCGGGCTGAAGCTGAATATGGCCCGGGGGAAGCCCTCCCTTGAGCAGCTGAACCTGTCACTTCCCATGATGGATGTGATGAATTCCTTCAACGGCATGGCGGCGGAGGACGGTACCGACTGCCGTAATTACGGAGAGCTGGAAGGGATCGAGGAGGCACGGCGCCTGATCGCGGAGATCATGGATACCACACCGGATCATGTGATCTGCTTCGGTAATTCCTCTTTGAACGTGATGTATGACATGGTCGCCAGAGCCTGGAGCCACGGCATCTGCGGTACCACTCCCTGGGGGAAGCTTCCGGAGGTGAAGTTTTTGTGCCCGGTTCCGGGTTATGACAGGCATTTTGCCATTACGGAGTTTTTCGGCATTCAGATGATCAATATCCCCATGACGGAAACCGGACCGGACATGGATCTGGTGGAGGAATACGTAAAGAACGATCCGGCAGTAAAGGGAATCTGGTGCGTGCCGAAGTTTACGAATCCGGAGGGAATCGTCTATTCCGATGAAACCGTGCTGCGGTTCGCCCGGCTGGAGCCGGCGGCGGAGGACTTTAGGATTTTCTGGGACAATGCCTATTCCGTGCATTATCTTTATGAGGACTGCAAGCCCCAGATCCCGGATCTGGTGCGGGAATGCGAGAATGCCGGTCATCCGGATATGGTCTACAAATTCGCGTCCACCAGCAAGATCACCTTCCCCGGCAGCGGGATCTCCGGCATGGCGGTTTCCAAAAGAAACCGTGACAGCATACTCGAGATGCTGAAGATTCAGACCATCGGTCCGGATAAGGTCAACCAGCTGCGGCATGTGCGTTTCCTGAAAAACGCCGATGGTGTGGCGGCCCAGATGAAGAAACACGCGGACATTCTGCGGCCGAAATTTGAGATGGTGGAAAAGACCCTGGAGGAGGCGCTGGTCAGCCGGGGCATCGGTTCCTTCAAAAAGCCGCTGGGGGGCTATTTTATCGCTTATCATGCACCACAGGGTACCGCCAGAAGGATCGTCTCCCTGGCAAAGGACTGCGGCGTGACCATGACGGGAGCGGGGGCTCCCTTCCCTTACGGCAAGGATCCAGAGGACTCCGTGATCCGGATTGCGCCCTCCTATCCGCCCCTTGATGAGCTGACAGAGGCTGCACAGATCTTTGCGATCTGTGTAAAGCTTGCCGCAATAGAGAAATACCTGTAAAAGAATGGAGGTTTTTTATGAAACTGGAAGATTACGCAAAGAAGCTGTATGGGAGACCGGTGCGCCAGTGTACCGATGAGGAGCTGTATTTCACCCTGCTTGCCATGACAAAGGACCTTTCGGAGAAGAAGGTTACCACCGACGGAAAAAAGAAGCTTTACTATATCTCGGCGGAGTTTCTCATCGGAAAGCTGCTTTCCAACAATCTGATCAATCTCGGGATCTATGAGGATGTGAAAAAGGAGCTGGCCGAAGCGGGAAAAGAGCTTTCCGCCATCGAGGAGGTGGAGCCGGAGCCGTCTCTCGGAAACGGTGGTCTGGGAAGACTGGCGGCCTGCTTTCTGGATTCCATGGCAACCCTCGGGCTCAACGCCGACGGGGTTGGACTCCTCTATCATTTCGGATTGTTCCGGCAGGTGTTCAAAAACTGTCTGCAAAACGAGGTGCCGAATCCCTGGATCGAGAACAAGAGCTGGCTGCGGGAGACGGAGAAGACGTACACCGTCAGCTTCGGCGGATTTACTGTCACCTCCCGGATGTACGATATCGATGTCACGGGATACAACAACCGCACGACGAAGCTCCATCTGTTTGATCTGGAGACCGTGAAGGAAAGCATCGTGCCTGCAGACTCCATCCATTTTGACAAGAACGATGTGCAGGAAAACCTGACCCTGTTTTTGTATCCAGATGATTCGGACGACGCGGGAAGGATCCTGCGTGTGTACCAGCAGTATTTCATGGTCAGCAACGCCGCGCAGCTGATTCTCGATGAAGCGAAGGAACGCGGCAGCAATCTGCACGACCTTTGGGACTATGTGGCGATCCAGATCAACGATACCCATCCGACGATGGTGATCCCGGAGCTGATCCGGCTGCTGCAGGAGGAAGGGATACTGCTTTCCGAGGCCATCTCCATCGTGCGGAAGGTGTGCGCATACACAAACCATACGATTCTGGCGGAAGCTCTGGAAAAATGGCCCGTTCAGTTCCTGAACCGTGCGGTGCCGCAGCTGATGCCGATCATCCGCGAGCTGGACAACCTCGTGCGGAAGGAGATCAGCGACGAGACCACCTATATCATCAAAGACGGTCTGGTGCATATGGCGCATATCGACATCCATTACGGCTACAGCGTCAATGGCGTGGCCTATCTCCACACCGAGATTCTGAAGGAGACGGAGCTCCATAATTTCTACAGGCTTTATCCGGAGAAGTTCAACAACAAGACCAACGGCATCACCTTCCGCAGATGGCTTTCCGCCTGTAACCCACAGCTGGCTGCCCTCATCACGGAGCTCATCGGAGAGGGTTGGAAAAGGGATGCGGATGAGCTGAAGAAGCTGGCACAGTTTGAACATGACGACACGGTTCTGGATAAGCTCCTTGCCGTGAAGCATGAGAAAAAAAAGGAGCTTGCATCCTATGTGAAGCGCACCCAGAACATCGATCTGGATACCCATTCCGTGTTTGACATCCAGGTAAAGCGTCTGCATGAGTACAAGCGTCAGCAGATGAACGCGTTGTATGTGATCCATAAGTATTTTGAGATCAAGGCGGGAAAGAAGCCGGGACGCCCCATCACGGTGATCTTCGGCGCGAAGGCCGCACCGGCTTATGTGATCGCGAAGGACATCATCCACCTGATCCTGTGTCTCCAGGAGATCGTGAATCAGGATCCGGAGGTCTCACCCTACCTGAAGGTGGTGATGGTGGAAAACTACAACGTGACCCTGGCGGAAAAACTGATCCCCGCCTGTGACATCAGTGAGCAGATTTCCCTTGCCTCCAAGGAGGCCAGCGGCACCTCCAACATGAAGTTCATGCTGAACGGGGCTGTCACCCTCGGCACCATGGACGGCGCCAATGTCGAGATCGCGGATCTCGTGGGAAAAGAGAATATCTATACCTTCGGGGAATCCTCGGAGACCGTCATCGCCCGGTATGAAAGAGGCGACTACAAATCCAAAGATTACTATGACAAGGATGCGGCCATCAAGCAGGCAGTGGACTTTATCCTGAGCGACAGGATGCTTGCCGTGGGGAACCGGGAGAATCTGGAGCGTCTGCAGAAGGAGCTTCTGCAGAAGGACTGGTTTATGACCTTCCCGGATTTTGAGGACTATGTGAAGACCAGAGATCTTGCCATCAAAGAGTTTGAAGACCGTAAGAACTGGGCAAAGAAGATGCTTCACAACATCAGCCAGGCGGGCTTCTTCTCCTCCGACCGGACAATTGCGCAGTACAATGCGGATATCTGGAAATTATAAATCATGAAAAAAGTGCTATAATAAACAGGCTGGTGACGGGGTCGTCACCGAAGGATGAACAGTATTTGTGGGGAGGTAAGGTGTATGTTTTACGCAGGGATTGATCTGGGAACATCATCCGTGAAGCTGCTTCTGATGGGATCCGACGGGAGCGTCGAAAAAATCGTGACAAAGGAATATCCGATGAGCTTTCCGCGTCCCGGATGGTCGGAGCAGAATCCGGAAGACTGGTATGAAAAAAGTATCGAAGGATTAAAGGAGCTTTTGGAGGGAACGGATCACGCAAAGCTCGGGGGAATCAGCTTCGGCGGGCAGATGCACGGCCTCGTGGCACTGGATGCCGGGGATCATGTGATCCGTCCTGCCATTCTCTGGAATGACGGCAGGAGCACAAAAGAATGTGCCTATCTCAATGATGAGATCGGGCGGGACAGGATCTCTTCTTATACCGCTAATGTGGCCTTCGCGGGGTTTACGGCGCCGAAGATCCTCTGGATGAGGGAGAACGAGCCGGACAATTATGCAAGGATCAAAAAGATCATGCTGCCGAAGGACTACCTTGCTTATCGTCTGACCGGCGTTCATGCGACGGATGTTTCGGATGCCTCCGGTATGCTCCTTCTGGATGTGAAAAACCGCAAATGGTCCGAGGAGATGTGCAGGCTCTGCGGCGTGGAAGAAAGCTGGCTGCCCCGGCTGTTTGAAAGCTATGAGTGCATCGGTACCCTTCTGCCGTCCGTGGCGGATGCCCTGGGCGTGTCGAAGGATGTGAAGGTGGCCGCAGGTGCCGGGGATAATGCAGCTGCCGCTGTGGCGACAGGGACAGTGGGGGATAACCACTGCAATCTCTCTCTCGGGACCAGCGGTACCATTTTCCTTTCCCAGAAGCATTTCCGGGTGGATGAGCACAATGCCCTGCATTCGTTTTGCGATGCCAACGGGGAGTATCACCTGATGGGATGTATGCTTTCCGCGGCTTCCTGCAACAAGTGGTGGATGGAGGATATCCTGCAGACGAAGGAGTTTGCGAAGGAACAGGAAAACATCAAAAATCTGGGAGAAAACCATGTATTTTTCCTCCCCTATCTGATGGGTGAGAGATCTCCCCTGAACGACCCGGAAGCACGCTCGGTGTTTGCGGGGATGACGATGGATACTTCCAGAGCGGATATGACACTGGCGGTTCTGGAGGGCGTGACCTTTGCTCTGCGCGATTCCCTGGAGGTGGCAAAGAGTCTGGGCATGCAGGTGAAGAGCAGCAGGATCGTGGGCGGCGGCGCCAAGAGTCCCCTTTGGAGGACGATTGTGGCCAATACCTTCGGAATCCCGCTGGAGCTGCTGGAGAGCGAGGAAGGGCCTTCCCTGGGCGGGGGCATGCTTGCCGCGGTGGCCTGCGGGGAGTACAGCTCCGTGGAGGAGGCTGCCGAAAAGATCGTGAAGGTGGTGGGAACGGTGGAGCCGGATCCGGCATTGTGTGCCAAATACGAAGAGCAGTACAAAAAATTCCGCCGGATCTACCCGGCAATGAAGGAGATCTTCCCGGCGCTGCATTAAGAAGAAAGGTTTTGTTTCAGGATTTACATGGCAAAATTTGTTTTTTTCAAAAAGAACATGGCCGTCCTTTGCACGGCGCTGCTCCTTGCGGGCTGCCTTGCCGGGTGCGAGGACACGGCAAAGGAGAACCAGCTTGCCTATAAGACCGTCGGGATCAATGCGCTGGAAGCAGGGGATTATCCGGCTGCGGTGGATGCGTTCAGCCGCGCACTGGAGCAGTCCATCGGGATCATCGGGGCGGAGGAGATCGACCTTTGCTATTACAAGGCAGATGCCCTGTACCGCTCCGGAGACACGGAGGGTGCCCTGAACCTCTATCAGGCGATGCTCGCCTATGACGACAAGCTGTCGGAGGCGTATTTCCTGCGGGGGAATCTTTATCTGGATCAGGGTAACGCCACGGATGCCATCGCGGATTACCATGAGGCCGTGAAGTATGACGATAAGGATCTGGCGCTTTACATTGCGATCTGTGAAAACCTGACCAACACAGGACATGCGGAGGAGGGCAAGGAGTTTCTGACCCAGGCGACCACCATCACCGGAGACCAGGCCTCCGACCATGCGCTGCGGGGCAGAGCCTATACGCTTCTGGGTAATTATCTGGAGGCGGATAAGGAGCTTCAGGAAGCGGTGCTGGCGGGAGATACGGATGCCCTGCTCTACCGGGGACAGCTTCTGATGAAAAACGGGGACGGGGACGGTGCCAGAGCTCTTTACGAAAGCTACCTGGAGAAAAAGGGAGAAAATGCGGAAGCCTACAACGCACTGGGCTGTATGGAAATGCAGATCGGCGACTATGCTTCGGCCTTGTCCTATTTTGAACAGGCGCTGGCAAATGCGGAACAGACCGGGGTAAACCCGCAGGAGATCCTGCGCAACCGGATCCTTGCTTATGAATACAACGGTCAGTTTGCACAGGCCAAGATCGCGATGGAAGAGTACGCAGCGACCTATCCATTGGATACGGACATGGAGAAGGAATACACATTTTTACAGACGAGATAGGGGGTACAAAGATGTCCATCCTGATCAGACAAGGAAGAGTACTGGACCCGGTGGACGGGACGGATGAGGTGCGTGATCTCCTCATAGATGATGACGGCAGGATCGAAAAAAACGCAAAGAAGATCACGGAGAAGGCGGATCGCATCATAGAAGCCAAAGGGTTTTTTGTCATGCCGGGGCTGATCGATCTCCATGAGCACATGCGGGATCCGGGACAGACGGACAAAGAGGACATTCTTTCCGGTGCGCGGGCTGCGGCAAAAGGGGGATTCACCACCATCCTTGCCATGCCGAACACCGTTCCCGTGGTGGATAACCCGGATGTGGTGAACTATGTGCATCATAAGGCGGAGAGCGCCATCATCAACGTGCTGCAGGTGGGCGCCATTACAAAAGGCATGCGGGGCGAGGAGCTGTCCGATATTGAGGGAATGGTAAAGGCAGGGGCACCTGCCATCAGCGAGGACGGCAAGTCCGTCATGAATTCCGGCCTGTATCAGAGGGCTATGGAGATCGCGCGGGATCTGGATATTCCGGTGCTGGCCCATTGCGAGGATATCAATATCGTCCGGAACGGAATCGTCAACGCGGATGAACGGATGGCGTTTTTCGGGCTTCCGGGGATTATGAACTCGGTGGAGGATGTGATCGTCGCCAGGGACATCATGCTGGCCAGAGATACCGGGTGTCAGCTCCATCTCTGCCATTGCTCCACGGAGACCTCCGTGCTCCTGATGCGGATGGGGAAGAGGCACGGGATCCGGGTGACGGCGGAGGTGACGCCCCATCACTTCACCCTGACCTCCCGGGATATGGATCCCCTGGATCCCAATTATAAGATGAATCCCCCGCTCAGAACCGAGAAAGACCGGGCGGCACTGATTGAGGGACTGCGGGACCAAACCTTTGACGTGATCGCAACGGATCACGCGCCCCATACCTTTGCGGAGAAAAACACCAGCATGCGGCGGGCACCCTTCGGCATCGTGGGAAGCGAAACGGCCGCTGCCCTGACCTATACGGAGCTGGTTTTGAAGGGGGTTTTGACTCCGTTGCAGATGGCGGAAAAAATGAGCTACCGGCCCGCGCAGATCTTGCATTCGGATCGGGGCACCCTGCAGGAGGGAGCCGTGGCGGACATCACGATCTTTGATCCGGACAGGACCTGGATCATTGATAAAAACAGCTTTGCTTCCAAGGGCCGCAACACCCCCTTCCACGGACGATCCGTGACGGGAGAGGTCGTCTTTACGATCTGCAGCGGCAATGTGGCTTATGCAAGAGAAACACTTTGATCAACGCTGATCAGAGGGGAGGAAATCAATCATGATAGAACGGCTCATAGACAGGATCAGGGAAAAAAAGGCACCCATTGTGGTCGGCCTCGATCCGCAGCCTGCATTTCTGCCGGAGAAGCTGCAGAAGGAAATGTTTGCCGAGTATGGTACCACCCCGGAGGCCATCGGCCATGCCCTGGTTCATTTCAACAAAAGCATCGTGGACGCGGTTGCGGACCTCGTTCCGGCGGTGAAGCCCCAGATCGCCATGTATGAGCAATTTGGGATTTCCGGGCTCTTTGCCTACCGTGAGACCATCCGCTATTGCAAGGAAAAAGGGCTGATCGTCATCGGCGATGTGAAGCGCGGCGATATCGGCTCCACCTCTGCGGCGTATGCCACGGCCCATCTCGGGAAGGTACAGGTGGGATTTGAATCCTACGCCCCCTTTGATGAGGATATGGCAACGGTGAACCCCTACCTGGGATCGGACGGGATCCAGCCTTTTGTGGAGGTCTGCAAAAAAGAGGACCGGGGCATCTTTGTGCTGGTGAAGACCTCCAACCCCAGCAGCGGTGAGTTTCAGGATCTGATGGTGGACGGGAAGCCCCTGTATCAGATCGTCGGAGAAAAGGTGGAGGAATGGGGCGAGCCCCTGCGGCACGGCAGCTATAGTGATGTGGGAGCCGTCGTCGGCGCCACCTACCCCCAGGTGGGGAGGCTGATGCGCAGTGTCATGAAGCACACGTTTATCCTGGTGCCTGGATACGGCGCACAGGGCGGCACGGCCGAAGATCTGAAGCCTTATTTTGACGAGGACGGACTCGGGGCGATTGTCAATTCCTCCCGCGGCATCATTGCCGCATATCAGAATGAAAAATATGCGTCCTATGGGGAGGAGGGCTTCGCGGATGCGGCGCGTGCAGCGGTTCTGGATATGAAAGAGGATATTACAAGGGTGATCGGCTGGTCATGATGGAAAAGCTTCAGCAATTAAAACAGAATATGTCGAAAAAGATCATCTGGAAGGAGAGCTTTCTGGATGATCTTCTGATTGCACTGCTCTCCGGCGGTCATGTGCTGCTGGAGGATGTGCCGGGCGTCGGAAAGACCACCATCGCCAGAACCTTTGCGGCCTCCCTTGCCCTGTCCTTTGTACGGCTGCAGATGACCCCGGACACACTGGCATCGGATATTACAGGTGCCTCGATCTTTTCCGCTGCGACGGGGGAGTTTACGCTGAAGCTCGGTCCGATCATGAACCACATCGTACTGACGGATGAGCTGAACCGTACTTCTCCGAAGACACAGGCAGCATTGCTGGAAGCGATGGAGGAGGGGCAGGTGACGATTGACGGCAGGAGTTTTCCGCTGCCGGATCCCTTTCTTTTGATTGCGACCCAGAACCCGGTTTCCTCCGTCGGTGTCTATGCCCTGCCGGAAGCGCAGCTGGATCGTTTTATGATGAAGCTGTCTGTGGGGTATCCGGATACGGACGCCTCCGTGGAGCTGGGGAAACGGTTTCTGCAGGGGGCGCTGGAGGAGACGACGGAGCCTGTCCTTACCGGGGAAGAGATCCTTGCTATGAAACAGCAGGTGCGCAAAATCCGTCTGTCGGACGAGCTTCTGACCTATGGCATGCGGCTTGCGGAGGCGACCAGACATGGGGAGGGGGTTCTTTGCGGCTGCAGCCCCAGAGCTTCCCTGGATCTTCTTCGTGCCGCACAGGCGAAGGCCTTCCTCTCCGGCAGAGAGTATGTGGTAGCAGAGGATCTGATGGATATGGCAAAGACCGTATGGCCCCATCGCATCAGGATGACGGCTGAAGCAGAGATGGCGAGACGCACCGGCCGCTCTGCGGTGGAGTATGCCCTGTCCCGGGTGGCGGTACCGGTATGAGGGGGTGGAGAAAGAGACTGCCTCTGTTTTGTTATCTTCTTCTTTTGGTTCTGGCGGTGGTATTTGCTTCCTTCCATGGCGGCGTGCTGCCGTTTCTTTGTCTTTTCCTGCTTCTTTTCTGCCCGGTGTTTTCCCTGCTGTATGCATGGTATGCCCATGCTGCCTTTCGGATTTATCATGAGCTTGCGGACCGGCGGATCAAAAAAGGCGAGGAGGTCAGCTACCGCCTGGTGCTGGAAAACCATGGCCCCCTTCCTCTCTTTTTCGTGACCCTGCAGGTTGAGGAGCAGCTATGCGATCTCCGGGAGATGACGACAACCCTCTCCCTCCTGCCCTGGCAGCGGCTTACCCTGACCACGCCCCTGTCCTGCCGGTATGCGGGGACCTATCCCGTGGGGGTGCTTTTCTACGGGATCCGCGATCCCTTCGGCCTGTTCTCCTTCCGCTTCCGGGTGCCCTCAGAATACCGCGCCATTGTGCGGCCGCGGATCTCGAATGAGGCGGAGCAAAGAGTCCTGTCCACGCTCCGGACACCGGATCGGAGCATTCAGCCGGACGTGTTTGAAGATGTGCTGGGGAATCACCTGAGAACCTATCAGCCCGGGGATCCGGTGCATGCGATCCATTGGAGGAACTATGCAAGAACGGGGGAAGTGCTGATCCGTACACCCGAGGAGGAGAGTATGGGAAAGGTGCATATCCTGCTGGAGTCGGAGAGTAACCTGCAGGGGATAGCAGCCATGCGGCGGCGGGATCTGTTTTTGGAATATGTGGTGTCTGTTGCCCACGCCTTTCTCCGGCAGGGGAAGCCTGTGGACTTTTCCTATGCGGCCGGGGATCTTAAGACCTCTGTGATCGCCGGATGGAGAGAGTTTTCCTCTTTCTGGAATCAGATGCCGGAGGATCTGACCCATCACCGGAGTGAGGACTTTGAGGCACAATGGGAGCAGCGGATCCGGGAGCTGTCCGCCGCGGGTGAGCAGTGGATCGTGATCAGAGAAGAGGATTTCCGACCGGAGGGAGCATTATGACAGGACGCCTTTATCCTTCCCTATGCCGGATCTTCCTGTTTCTGGCAGTCTATGACACGGCTTCATGGATCCATCCGGACTTTTCCCTTCCGGCAGCTTTCCTGTCGGCGGTTCTTCAGGAGCTGTTCTGGCAGTTTTTGTGGAACCGCGGGGACAAACGTCTTCTCATCATCGGCTTTGTACTGACAGAGGGGCTGGCACTTTTTCTGCTGCGGGAGAGTGAGGTGTTCCCGTCTCTTCTGCTTGCGGGGATCGCTACTCCCTGTACCTGTCTTTTCTATCGCGGAACCATGCCGGAGCTGCTTCCCGAAGCAAACGTGCCCTCCCCGCCGGAGAAAAAGGACCTGCCGCGCCTTTTGGTGCCGGCCGTCTTTTGGGTGCTGCTTATCGTCCGGTTCCATACAGGAGAGGTGACAAAGCTTACCGTCCTGCCGGTTCTGTTCCTGACACTCCTTGAGACCGCACGTATCCTGTACGGAAGACACGGGATCCGCTTAACGGGCTGTGCGGCGCTGCTGATGCTGGTACTGTCGCTCCTTCCCATCCCGGAAAAACCCATTGACTGGAGCTTCGTGGAACGCCTGGCCCGGTCCGTGGAGGAAAGGATCCGGACGATCCAAATGGATATTTCCTATTACACATCGAATCTTGGAGACGGAGACCAAACCACCGGTTACAGCGGCCTCGGCCGCATCAGCGACCAGGTGGGCACCGAAAAGCGGCCGGAGCTTCTTTTATCAGACCGGAACGTTTCCGGGTATCTGTACCTGACGGGAGCCATGTTCAGCCACTATGAGGGGGATCATTGGACAGGAAAAGAGGAAACGGGGGATCTGTCCTGGGCCACGGGATTTCTGGACGCACTGTACCGGCAGGGGGTCACCTCGGAGGAGGCAGCCTGCTTCTCGGAGATGAAGAACGAACACATTACCTATGCTTATCTGCGCACCCGGGACCGGATGCTGCCCCTCACCACAGCGGAGATCACAGACCCCGCCGACCGGGGGAGCACGGGATTTCGAAAAGGAGATGCATACGCTATCCGCTATCTGGATGTGGACTTCGGGAGTCCGATGCTGCAGGAGATCATCCGCCATGCGGCATCCTCCGCAGAGGAGGAGGTGTCCCTGCCGGCGCTTTCCGCTTATGCAAAGGAGCTTTATCATACAACCCTCCCCCTGGAGCCCGGAGAGAATTCAGCCTCGCTTTCCCGGTATCTGGATCAGACCGGGATCACGGAGAGGATGCGTACCCTGGCGGCAGAAATTGCGGAAAATGCGCAAACGCCGTTAGACAGGGCACTTATGACAGAACAGTTTTTGAGACAGTTTTCCTACCGGCGTGCCACGGACGCCGGTGACGATATCGACCGGTTCCTGTTTGAAAGCGGGGAAGGGTACTGCGTGCATTTCGCGACAGCGATGGTGCTTTTGCTGCGGGCAGAGGGGATTCCCGCGCGCTATGTGGAGGGATACCTTTGCAAATTGTCGGAAAGGGATGAAAACGGACAGTATATAGTATCCTCCACAGACGCCCATGCCTGGGCGGAAGCCTATATGGACGGATTCGGATGGGTACCCCTGGAGCCCACGCCGGTGGTGGCTGCCAGCGCAGTGGAGACAAGCTGGAACCGGACGCCGGTCACCAAAGAGGAAAGAGAGAGGCAGACCTTTGTGCCGCCGGTTCCGGTTCCGGACACTGAGACGGAAACGCAGACAGAAAACGATCCGCCGGAAAAGGATCATAACGGGTATCTGTTTGTGCTGCTCATCGTCGGCGGATTCTTTGCCCTGTTCCTGCTTTTTGCAGTGGCACTGCGCTTTGCGGTCAGCCGGATCGCCTATCAGAGACTGTCGGACAGGGAAAAGGCCGTGGCAGGATTCCTGGCCCTGCGCAAAAAATATCTGTCTGTATCACGGTGTGAGGACAAAAACCAACCCATGCGAACGACCCTGCAGGAGGTGGCAAAGATGGTGGATGGCGTGGACGCGGAGGTCCTGCTGACCTTCTGGTATGAGGTGAGATACGGCGATCGCACGGAAGTGGATCCTGCCGCATTGAAAGAGCTGGCACACATCAGGAGGCAGCTTCGTCGTTCTTCCCGCTCTGTGGTTTCCGCAGGATCAGAAAATGATTGAAGCATCCCCCCAGAAGAATAATGAGGACGCATGCGTACGCCCAGAGAAGCATGATAATGATGGTGGCGAGACTCCCGTAGATCGTCGCGTAATGCTTGTTATACCGGATAAAGATTGAGAAAAACCCGGTGAAAACGGCGATGGAGACAGAGGACAGGACGGCGCCTGGCAGGTGGGAGAGCACTCTTCTTTGCGCACCGGAAATAAAGGTATAGAGCAGAAGCAGAAGCACCAGCAAAAAGACGAAGGTAATCAGGTAGCGAAGATTCAGGATCAGGGAGGGCAGCAGCGTCACCTGAAGACGATCCGCCCCCACGGCTTGAAACAGGGTATTGAGCAGAACCAGACCCACGGTGGAGAGGATGAGAAAAAAGGAAATCGCGAAAACCGTCACCGCAGCCGTGAGATTCTGGAGAAGCAGATTTTTCTTTTTGGGGATTTCATAGACCATATGCAGCCCCCGGATCAAAGCGTTGACGGCCTGCATGGCTGACCAGACCACAATGATGACCGTGAGGGGAACGATCCTTGCGGAGCGCGCGTAGGTTTCGCGGATTACCTGTGCCACCAGATTATCCAGAAAATCCGGTGTGACACCGGTGACAAAAATGATCAGCTCCTCGGGACCGTATCCGGTCAGGGGCAGAAACAGGGAGATCAAAATCAGGAGCGGCAGCACCGAAAACAGCAAAAAGAAGGTGATGCTGGCAGTGTGTGTGGTCAGATCCTTGCCGGAGAGACTTTTGAAAAATGCGATACAGGATTCTTTTAACGTCTTCATCGTGTTTTTGACCGGAAACGAATTTAATGGGGTCAATCATTTTTTCTATGTGATACCCAAGCCGCTGATCCCGCGGCGTAGCACATTGACAGTTGCATAAGAATAGGATCATCCTATACGATTGAGTTGCATCTTTCGCCGGATGTACAAACCCAATCAACAGGAGGATC
>JAZRFM010000028.1:0-27714 GCA_045661345.1 Lachnospiraceae bacterium | reverse complement strand
TGGTCTTTGCTTTGACAGGGCAGGAGGGGATATTCTAACGCAAGAGGATATCCAGAAGAAAGTTCCAATGGCGCATGGTCAGAGGAACATTATTTCCCGGCAGGACTGCCGGAGATCAGCCCGCGGCTGATGAGGTTTTATATTTCTCCTAAATCATTCATCCTATATATGTATATGGTTTATGATAGTGAGGGAGAAAAATAGTAAGCAGTTGAATATGGAGGGCGTATCCCCATGTAGTTAGTGTATATCGGGGAGCGCATTGGTCGAGCCTTCCCGGTATCTGTTTAGAGAAAGGAGGCGGTTGTCTATGAGAGGTGTAGCGATGACGACAAATACAATGACAGCCTATGATGGATTAAGCGTAGAGTATAAATCGTTGGTTGATGACTTTATCAATATGCTTACCATTCGTCAGCGCAACGACGATGAAACCTTGCGGGTTATTAGGGATTCTCGAAATGGCATTGGGTTGTCAAAAGCATATAACAGTGTAGATGACCTGATGGAGGATCTTAATGCTGACGATTAGGTTCTCATCGAAGTTCAAAAAAGACTTCAAAAAAGTAAAAAAGCAGTCTGATTCTGGGTATAATGAGAATGAATTCAAGAAGGTTTTACAAGATTTGCAAAATGGGAAGCCTCTTGACGAAAAGTTTCTTGACCATCCCTTACAGGGTGAATATAAGGGATGTCGTGAATGCCATCTCAAGCCGGATCTCTTGCTGATTTACGAAATCCATGATAATATCCTTGAACTCTTGCTATTGAGAATTGGATCTCATAGCGATTTATTCAAGAAATAGTCATTCGACCATGTACATTCAACTGCAACGAAGGATTGAGCGCAGCCGATAGGCTGCCCTCTTTTCTTATGTTTATGTTTTCAGATTTAACGCAACACCTTTCCCACCAGACTAAAAGCAACACTTTGATGCGTTTACTTTGAAAAATTACCTTACATGCTGTAATACGTCCTCATACCCCGCCGCTACTTGCTCTTTGTATAGGTTTGGTGCTATAATAACAGAACTATATCAGAATAACATATCAGTCTGTGCATTTCTAATCCTTCAGCTTCTTTGCCTGCAGACACAGGTGGTGCGTGATACCCCTGCTTTCTTAAGATGACTCCCTGATGACGCCACACCGAAGCATCTTGTTATTTTGCTACAGTAATGGATCGGTGCGCAATCCGGTATTGTGCCAATATCGCTGTGCAGCGTGCATGAGGGGGCATTTTGCGGCTTCCTCCAAAAAACCTGATAGGAGGCAAATAATGAAGCAAAAAAAGATCAGTGTGCAACTCTTAATCATTCTGGTTCCCATGATCGCGGCGTTTATCATCCTGGTAGCGGCGATCATCTTCACGACCTCAAAGGGGATCATCATTGAGGAAGCGGAGAAGGGACTGAAGAATGAATCGGTGGCCAACGCCAATGACATCTCCAGTACGATGTCAAGCATTACCGGCTATTACAACGGTCTTGCAGATGTGGTGGAGCAGTCGGAGTATGCGGATAACGATGCCGTGCTGGCGGCGATCATGCCCGGTATGGAGGCGTATCCGGGCGTAGTGAGTGACGTCTATATCACGTTGAATGACGGAAGCTTTATCGACGGCAGTCTCTGGGTGCCGGATGAAGGCTATGATCCGTCCACCCGTGCATGGTATCAGAACGGAAGCAAAAACGACAGGATCTTCCTCGGAGACCCGTCTCTTGACCTCGGCACCATGAAAATGGTGGTGTGCGGATCCCGGCAGATGGAAATGATGGACGGCCGCACAGGCGTCCTTTCCACAGACATTCAGCTGGATGGCATCTCCGCCGCCGTAAAGGGATATACTCCGGCGGGAACCGGTGCATCCATGCTGCTTTGCAACGGAACCATCGTGGCGCATCCGACGGATGAGTATGTCGGCACCCAGGTGTCAGAGCATGGCGATGATGCTTTCCTGCAGTCGGTGGCATCTTCTGCGGCCTCAGGGGCCGCCGAGGTGGTGAATCTCCGCGGCAATGACGGAAAGGAGTACCTGGTCTCCCTGGACAATGTAGAGGGGACGGATTGGACACTGGTTTCCTATGTAATGAAAAACGACATCCTGACAGAGCTGAATATGCTCAGTATCATTACGGTGATCATTGTAATCGCTATTCTGATCGGCAGTACGATGATCATCATGTTCCTGGTCAGCAAGATGATCACGAGACCGGTTAAGAGCCTGACGGATAACATCACGCGCATCGCAGACGGCGACTTTACCGTGGATATCGAGAAGGGCGGCACCAACGAGATCGGCACCATGAATAACAAGATGCATGACTATGTGGAACGCATGCGCGGAACGCTGGGAGAGATGAAACAGGTGACCAACAATCTTTCCAGGGAAGCGGATTCCAGCAAGGGCGCGGCAGAAAGCATGAGCTCTCAAGCGGATCAGCAGAGCCACTCCATGGAGCAGATCCGGGAAGCAATGGACGGCGTCGCGCATTCCGTGACCGAGCTTGCTACCGACGCGACAGAGCTCGCGCAGGCTGTCAGCGAGATGGCGGATCAGGGCGATACGACGAAGGAGATCATGGCAGACCTTCTGGAGAAAGCAAAAGAGGGACAGCGGGATATGAACAATGTCCAGACCAATATGGCCACGATCTCGGATTCCATGGCGGAAATGAACCATGTGGTGCAGTCTGTGGATGAAGCTGCGAATAAGATCAACTCCATTGTTGAGATGATCAATTCCATTTCCTCCCAGACCAACCTCCTCTCCCTCAATGCCTCCATTGAGGCGGCCAGAGCCGGAGAGGCCGGCAGAGGCTTTGCGGTGGTGGCAACAGAGATCGGATCCCTGGCAAATGACAGTGCGGAAGCGACTACCGAGATCAGCTCCATCATTACGGACATCACGTCACAGATCAAGACCCTGTCCGCCCGGGCAGAGACCAGTGCAAAGGATATTGCGGCAAGCAGCGAGGCCGTGAGTGTTACCGGCGAGACGTTTGCGCAGATCTTTACCGCGCTGGATAAGGCAGGGACGACGGTGAATGATATGGTAGGCCAGATGGATAAGGTCAATGAGATTGCAACCTCTGTCGCAGCCATTGCGGAGGAGCAGTCTGCAAGCACCGAGGAAGTGACAGCTACCGTGGAGAACGCGGCAAACAGCGCACAGAGTGTTGCGGATGAAAGCCGTGCCGTTGATGCCAGTGCTGTGACAGTGGCAGAATCCTCTGCCCGGATCGGAGAGTTTGTAGACACCTTTACGATTTGAAAACCCTTTGAGGCATCGGATCGGTGGTCCGGTGCCGGATGAGCTGACAAACCCCTGACGATCAGTACAGAATAAAAAAACGAAGGCTCCCGATGTGTAAGTACAAAGTACGCTTACCATCGGGAGTTTTTTTGTGCTTCCACAGGAGAACCGCCTGTTTGCAGCCTTTCCACCGCCTTGAAGAGACTGCGCAGAAATGGTAAAATCAGCATATGTTTTAGGAGGCTTTCCAAAGGAGGAAAAAGGATGAAACGGATGAAGAAAATACTGGCGGGCGTGCTTGGGGCATCGTGCATACTCTTCTCACTTCCATGGGCGCCGGCGGTGGTACTGGCCGACGAAGACGAATATCCGGCGGACATACGGGAACTGCCGTCAGGAGATTATACGGGAAAGACCGTGATCATCCATTCCAATGACGTGCATGGCGCGCTGGAGGGATATGCAATGATGACGGCGATGCGGGAAGCATTCGAGAAAATGGGAGCCGAAGTGATCATGGCGGACGCCGGAGATTTTTCCCAGGGCGGACCCTATGTGAATGCGGATAACGGAGAAAACGCCATTACGATGATGAATGCCGCCGGCTATGACGTTGTAACCCTCGGGAACCATGACTTTGATTATGGCGAAGAGGTTCTTGTATCCAACCTGAAGGAAGCGAGGTTTCAGCTGGTCTGTGCCAATGTCTTGAAGGGAGAGGAAGAGATCCTGCCGCCCACATGGACATATCAGACAAAGGGCGGCAAGACCATCGGCTTCTTCGGACTGGATACTGCGGAGAGCCAGACAAAGGCAAACCCCAAGAAAACAGCGGGGCTGACTTTTCTCGGCGGCACGGAAATGGACGAATGTGTACAGGAATTGGTGGACCAGCTGAAAAAAGACGGAGCCGATCTGGTGATCGGCTTGACGCATCTTGGCGTGTCGGACGCTTCCGAGGACAGCGGAAACCGCTCCCTTGATCTCTATGAAAATACAAAGGGCATAGATTTCCTCATCGACGGACATTCCCATACCGTGATGACAGAAGGCAAGGGCGGAGAACCGATCCAGTCCACCGGTACCAAGTTTGCAAATATCGGTGTGGTGGAGATTGATGAAGACGGAAAAATTGCCGATCACTACCTTGTCTCCACGGAAGGACTGGCACAGGACAAGGATGTGGAAAAAGTGGCAAAAAAGATTGAGGATGAGATTGACAAGGAATATGGGGAGGTCATCGGACAGAGTGAAGTGGAGCTTGTTGGTGGCGGAGATATCGGCAGAGATCAGGAGATTGCCCTGGGAGAGCTGACGACGGATGCGATGAAATGGTATATCCTGCAGGATCCGGGTGTTCTCGAGACGGATATGAATCATGTGATCGCACTGGAAAACGGCGGCGGCATCCGGGATACGCTTCCCAAAGGAGATATCACGAGAAAGGATCTGAATGCGGTATTCCCCTTCGGAAACAGCGTGGCGGTTGTGTATGTCACGGGGGCGGAGCTTCTGGAAGCGCTGGAAGCCAGCACCTTCTGCACGCCGGAGCCGCTGGGGGGCTTTCCCCAGACCAGCGGTATTCAGTTCACCATCGATACGACAAAAGAATTTGACGAAGGAGATTATTACCCGAGATCCACCTACCATCAGCCGAAGTCCATCCGGCGTGTTTCGGTGGAGAGCATCAACGGAAAGGCATTTGACGAGGATGCAACCTATGCAGTGATCACCAATGATTTTGTGGCGGCAGGCGGGGATACCTACGCGGTGTTCGGCGCCAAAGATAATTTTGACACGGGATATCTTCTGGACGATGTGATCATGCAGTATATCGAAAAAGAACTGGACGGTGTGATCCCGGCGTCGAAGTACGGTGAGGTACGAAGCGACGTGACGATTCTTACGGCTGATGGTGAGGAGCCAGCCACGGCAGACCAAGAGGAGGCAGCCACAACGGCAGACAAAGAAGAAACGGCATCCTCCGATACCTACGAGGTACAGGCCGGCGACAGCCTGTGGAAGATCGCGAAGAAGCTTCTGTCCGACGGCACCCGCTGGGAAGAGATTTACGATCTGAATCAGGATATCATCGCGGATCCCCGCATGATTTATACAGGTCAGGAACTGAAGCTTCCCGCATAGGCCTGAAGGGTGAAGTAAGAAACTGTACCGGAATATTCTGAACAGTTCCTAAAAAAAGAAAGGGAAAGCAACCATGGGAAGAGCAATGATCATCGGATGCGGCGGTGTCGCAAGCGTCGCGATCCATAAATGCTGTCAGAACAGCGAGGTTTTTGAGGAAATTATGATCGCAAGCCGGACAAAGGCTAAATGCGATGCATTGAAAGAGAGGCTGCAGCCACAGACGAAGACAAGGATCACGACTGCTGAGATCGATGCGGGCGATGTGCCGGCGCTGACGGCGCTGATCACCTCCTACCGGCCGCAGGTGGTACTGAACCTGGCGCTCCCTTACCAGGATCTGACGATCATGGATGCGTGTCTCGCCGCAAAAGTACCTTATGTGGACACGGCAAATTATGAACCGGAGGACACGGCGCACTTCGAGTACAGCTGGCAGTGGGCGTATCGGGAGCGGTATGAGAAGGCCGGCATCACCGCATTACTGGGAAGCGGGTTTGACCCGGGGGTAACCGGGGTATTCAGTGCGTATGCCCTGAAGCATCATTTTGACGAGATCAATGAGATCGACATCCTGGACTGCAATGCGGGAGACCACGGATATCCCTTTGCGACCAACTTTAACCCGGAGATCAATATCCGCGAGGTTTCCGCCAAGGGGAGCTACTGGGAAGACGGGCACTGGGTCGAGACGGAGCCCATGGAGATCAAACGCGTCTATGACTTTCCGGAGATCGGGGAAAGGGACATGTATCTTCTCCATCACGAGGAGATCGAAAGCCTGGCATTGCATATTCCCGGCATCCGCAGGATCCGTTTTTTCATGACCTTTGGACAGAGCTACCTCACCCATCTGAAATGCCTGGAAAACGTGGGGATGACCAGCATTGAGCCCGTCCTGTTTGAAGGAAGGGAGATCGTGCCTCTCCAGTTTCTGAAGGCAGTGCTGCCGGATCCGGCGTCACTCGGGCCCAGGACGAAGGGAAAGACCAATATCGGCTGTATTTTCCATGGGAAAAAGGATGGAAAAGAAAAACACTATTACCTGTACAACGTCTGTGACCATGAAAAATGCTATGCGGAGGTGGGATCCCAGGCGGTGGCCTATACCACAGGCGTACCGGCTATGATCGGCGCCATGCTGGTGATGGATGGGACCTGGCAGAAAAACGGTGTACACAACATCGAAGAGTTTGATCCGGATCCCTTTATGGACGCATTGAACAAGTGGGGACTGCCGTGGCAGGAGAGCTTTGATCCGGTGCCGGTTGACTGAGGATGGTGAACAATATGGAACGAGCGGAACTGCCGACTCCCTGCTATATCATAGATGAGGAAAAACTGAAGAGTAACCTGAAGATCCTGTCCGATATCGAAAAGAAGACCGGTGCCCGGGTGCTGCTGGCACAAAAGGCCTTTGCCTGCTATCCCCTGTATCCGATGATCGGGAAATACCTTTCCGGGACGGAGGCGTCGGGACTGTTTGAAGCACGGCTCGGGCGGGAGCAGATGGGAAAGGAATGCCACGTTTTCTCGGCGGCATACCGGGAGGACGAGTTTGATGAGCTCCTGCAATATGCGGATCATATCGTCTTCAATTCCTTCGCTCAGCTGAAAAAATACGGAAAAAAAGCCAGGGCAGCGGGGAAGAGTCTGGGTCTGCGGGTGAATCCGGAATACTCCACCCAGCCCAACGTCCTCTATGACCCATGTGCCCCGGGAAGCCGTCTGGGCGTCACGTTATCCACATGGGAAAAAGAGGCGGATGCCGGCCTTGTGGGACTGTTGGACGGGATCCATTTCCACACCCTTTGCGAACAGAATTCGGATGATCTGGTGAAAACACTTTCCGTCGTACAGAAGCGTTTCGGGAATATCCTGCCCTACATGAGCTGGATCAACTTCGGCGGCGGACATCACATCACGCGGCCGGACTATGACCTGAAGCTGCTGTATGGCATGATCTGGGAGATGCAGGAGACCTATCATCTGACCGTTTACCTGGAGCCCGGGGAAGCAATCGCGCTGAATGCCGGTACGCTTGACACCACCGTCCTGGACATCGTGGATAACGGAAAAAAGACAGCGGTTCTGGATGCGTCCGCAGCATGCCATATGCCGGACGTGCTTGAGATGCCCTATACGCCGGCGCTGGAGGGGGCGGCAAAGCCGGGAGAAAAGGAATTTGCCTATACCCTGGCGGGCCCCACCTGTCTGGCGGGAGACATCATCGGGAGCTATTCTTTCGACAGGGAGCTTTCCCCGGGCGATCGCCTGACCTTCTCCGATATGGCGATCTATACCATGGTAAAAAACAACATGTTCAACGGGATCAATCTCCCCTCCATAGCGCTGTGCGAACGAAAAGAGGAAAAAGAAAATTACCGCCTCCTGAAATCCTTCGGGTATGAGGATTTCAAGAGACGGCTGGGATAGAACCCGATCAGGGACACAGACCTTATTTCACCGGGTGATGCGCTTCCTGCACCACAGGCTGTGTCTCCTCTGCGGCAGCCTTGTACCGCAAAAACGGCACCTTCATCAGGATGGGGAGCAGCAGTACGGAAAGGATGATCCCGGTGCCTCCCTGGACGAGATTGAAGGGGATGGATGCCGCGCTGGACAGAAGTCCCGCGGAGAGTGCCTCCGTGGAAAAACCGCCGTTGCCGAATGCGGCAAGAAAGGTTTCAAATACAAAGTAACCGGCTACCATGACGGATTCTCCAAGGACGCCGCCAAGAACCACGGAAAGGGTTTTCCGGCCGCTGCCGGTTTCTTTTTGCACCATCCGGTGGTAGAGAAGACCTGCAAATAAGGCGGTCAGTGCTTTGATGACAAAGGTTGCCGGCACATAAACGAGATATCCGGAAAAAAGGTCGGCAAGTGCCGAACCGATCCCTGCGGCCAGAGCGCCTGCGCCGGGTCCGAGGATCACGCCGCAAAGAAGCACCATACAGTCACCAACATGGATATATCCGAAAGTGGGGGTGGGGAATTTGATCAGCATGGTCGCCACACAGGTGAACGCGATAAAGACTGCTGACAGGACAATTCTTTGCAAGCTCGTTTTCATCATGATAACTCCTCCTCAGCTGTGATTGATATAGACAGTATTATAGGCAGGAAAAACAAAAAGTCAATAAAAACCTATCAAAATGATAGGAGAAAAGGACGGCAGACCGGATATGCAACCGGACAGAAGGCGAAAAAAGCGTAAAACCGGCAGGAAAGCCCCGAACCGTACACTTCGGATCCTCGGGGTGGTTCTTGTGATCCTTGTTTTACTGCTGATCGTCCTGCTGATCCTTTTTTTTATGAAACAGAAGAGGGAAGAAGAGGAGGCGCAAAAAACGCTGCGGGAAGCGGCGGAACAGGAGAAGCAGGAATTGGAAACGGAATTTGTGATTCCGGACAGACCTGAGGAAGAAACGGAGCAGACGGAAACGGAGGAGACGGAAACGGCACAGGCGACCACGATGATTTTTACCGGTGATGTTCTGCTGCAGCAGACCACCCTTGGACGCTATCAGACAGACGGACTGTCCGGGATCCTGTCGGAGGATCTGGCAGAAACCTTCCGGGATGCGGATATCCTGATGATTAATGAGGAGTTTCCCTTCGGTGTGACGGGAGAGGCGGCACCCGACAAACAGTTTACCTTCCGGACAGACCCGCAGTATGTCAGCGCGTTTCAGGAGATGGGCGTGGATCTGGTGGGACTGGCGAACAACCATGTGCTGGATTATGGAACGTCCGCTTTGCTGGAGACCTTTGAGACGCTGGACAATGCAGGGATCGCTTACGCCGGAGCGGGGGTCGATCTTGCCAGAGCTTCCGCCCTGCAGGTGGTGGAAAAGAACGGGAAGCGGTTCGGCTTTCTCGCGGCTTCCCGTGTCTGGCCCTCCGGTTCCTGGGCAGCGGGACCGGAACACCCGGGGTGTTTTGGTACTTATGATCCCGCGATGCTGCTGGAAGCGATCCGCAAAGCGAAAGAGGAGCAGGGATGCGATTTCGTGACGGTTTTCGTCCACTGGGGCGTGGAACGCAATACCTTGCCGGAGGAGTATCAGAAAAGTCTTGCGAAGCAATATGCGGATGCGGGGGCTGATCTTGTGATCGGCATGCATCCCCACGTACTGCAGGGCATCGAATATGTCGGCGGCACGCCTGTTTTTTACAGTCTCGGGAACTTTATCTTCGGGGGCAATTCCTATCAGACGGCTGCGGTTGCCGTGACCGTATTTGAGGACGGCACGAAAGAGGTGAAGGTGATCCCCTGCGTGGCCGGCGGCGGGTTCACGCGCCGGGCGGAAGGGGAAGAGGCACAGGCCGTTTTTGATACCTTAAATGCCCTTTCTTTCGATGCCGGCGTGGATGCCGGCGGCGCTTGCAATTCCCTTTGATGATCATTATAATGGGTAAGACTGAAATTTTGTAGGCGTTTGTGCAACAGACCAGAGGAGAGTAATCAAGATGGGCGCAAATCCGGGCTTCTTATTAACCAGAATCATGAATCGGGTTTTGATACAACGCGGCAGAAAAGCGATGCGGCTGCTGGATCAAAACAGCCGCAGGGCGGTTTCCCTGTCGGAAGAGCTTCTGTTTCGGCTCCTGGACGAAAACAAAGACACCGAATACGGCAGGATGCATGATTTTGCAAACATTCACAGCATTGCCGAGTATCAGAAAAAGGTGCCTTTTTCCTGCTATGATGATTATGAACCTTATATCCGCCGGATGATCGAAAATCAGGAGACGAATCTGATTTCCTCCAGAGAAGTCATCCACTATGCGCTGAGCTCCGGGAGCGTCGGTGTGCCGAAGCACATTCCGGTTTGCGCGGAGACTCTTGAAAACTATGCGAGATACGGCACCTGTATGTGCTTCGGGGTAATGGACGAATACTACCGGAATACCACGGGGCACTCCTTCAAGAGGGGATACGGTGTCAATACGGTGGAGCTGCAGTTTACGGAAACAAAGCACGGGATCCCGAAGGGGGCGATCTCCGGAAATATTATGAAGCAGGTCAAGGATATCTGCGGTTATTTTCTCTGCCCGCCCTGGGATGTGATCAATCCGAAGGAGGATATGGATCTCAAATACCTGCGGGCTTTTTTTGCATTGATACACAGGGACATCATTTTTCTTGACGGTGCCTTTATGGCATCTCTGGTGGATATGGCGGATTACATCATCGAGCACAGACAGATGCTGTGCCGGGATATTGCCACCGGCAAAATCGACCCGTCCATCGATCTTTCGGAGCATAGCCGCAAGGCATTCGAAGAGATGGTGAAACCGAATCCGAAACGGGCGAAGGAACTGGAAGACGCCTTCGCACAGGGAAATAAAGGGGTTCTCTGCCGGATCTGGCCGAATCTTCAGTTCGTGGCAAGTATCGGTACCGGCGGGTTCTTCACCTATGCCAAAAAAATGCGGCGCTATACCGGAAGGAATATCCCCTATGAGAATCTTGGCTATGCGGCATCGGAGGGGATGTTTGCGACGGCACGTCATGCGGGGGATACCTCCTATGTGCTGATCCCGGATGGCGGTTTTTACGAGTTTATACCCGCAAAGGCGGATGATGATTCACAGGTGCTGACCATCGAACAGCTGGAAGAGGGGGAGGACTATGAGATTATCATTACGAATCTTTCCGGCTTCTACCGCTACCGGATCAAGGATGTGATCCGTGTCACCGGCTTCTACAATCAGGCGCCCATGATTCAGTTCGTCTATCGTAAGAGCCAGCTTCTTTCCATTGAGGGAGAAAAGACCAATGAGGAAGCCGTGCGCTGGGCGATGGAGGAGTTTATGAAGGACACGGATCAGATCATCAATGATTACAGTGTCTATGCGGATACGGATACAAAGCCGGGACATTATGTGTTCCTGATGGAGCCTGATCAGAAGGTGCCGCGGGAAAAGATCCCGCAGTTGCGGGAAGCCATCGAGGCCCGGATGATGCAGGCCAATCCCTCTTATGGAGAAAAGATCCGCAGAGGGATACTGGGAGGGCTGGAGATTCTCTTCCTGCAGCCGCAGACCTACCAGCTGTACAGAGATGTGATGATCATGCGCGGGACATCCGCAAATCAGCTGAAGCCGGTGCGTGTGATCGATACGCCGATGAAACACAAATTTTTCTTTTCCCTGAAAGAAACCTATAAAACGGAGGACGAGACATGAAAGTATGGATTATCACAGGCGCGATTGCAGATTATGAGTCATGGGAGAAAATGCTGGAGAGCGGGAGGCCGCTGCTGCAGAAATACGGGATAGAGATCGAGCTGTTCCGGCGGTTTGATATCACCTATATTGTGGGAGATGAAAAGGGCAGGAAGCTGTACGCCAACGGGATCGAGAAGACACCGCCGGATCGTTTCCTCCTTTACGGCGCATATGATACGATCCTGGAAGGCATTGATGAGACATTGACGGATATGGGAGCGGTTTCCGTTAATCCCATCGAAGCGAAGCGCACAGCGCTGAGTAAGATGAAAACAGCACAGCTGCTTGCACACCACAATGTCAGACAGGCGAAGACGATGCCGGTTTTCCGTGATACGCCGTCAGACCTCATTATCAGGGAAGTCGGGCTGCCCTGCGTGTTGAAACCGGATACGGGCTTCGGCGGGGAAGGTGTTACACTGATCCATGACGAGGGAGAGCTGAAGGAGTATCTGGCAGCAATGCCTGAGAAAAACGACGATCTGACTCTGGCGCAATCCTTCGTGGCGACCTCCAAAGGAAGGGATCTCAGAGCTTTGATGGTAAACGGCAGGGTGTACGGGGCTTTTGTGCGTCAGGCCGAAAATCCGGAGGAATTCCGCTCCAATGTGCATCAGGGCGGGCACTATGAGGATTATGAGATCACGCCGGAGATCGAAGAGCTTTGCACGAAGGTTGCCAGGATCAGCGGTCTGGGGATCTGCGGGCTGGATCTTCTGTTTGGAGAAGAAGGCTTTTTGATCGGTGAGATCAACGATTCGCCGGGAATGGCGCGGATCATAAAGATGGTCGGCATGGAAAACTTTATCAAAGCACTGCTGAAATGAGTTCTCGTGGAGATTAAGCCTGATGTTTGGATTGCTGGGAAGGTATTTAAAGGATTATTGGAGGCAGATGGTCTTTGTGTTCCTCTGTGCCATTGGACAGGCATTTACGCAGACCAGCCTGCCGAAATATTTCAGTGACATTATCAAGAAGGGCGTCGGTGCCGAGGGCGGCGTAGACTCCCAGTATATTTATCAGACAGGCGGGAAAATGCTCATCATGACAGTGGCCATGGGCGTGATTATGGTGTTTTCCGGATACTTTTCCGCCTATGTGACGGCCCGGTTTACCACCAGGATCCGCGCGGATCTTTTCCATAAGGTCCAGAGCTTTTCAGATCTTGATTATCAGAAATTCGACAGAGAAACGATCCTCACCAGAGCGACAAGTGATACGACCCAGATGCAGTACGTAGTGATCAATATGCTGCGGAATGCATTGATCGTGCCCTTTGTCGCCATTTTTACATTTGTACGGTGTATTTTCCTGGATGCACCCCTTTCTTTGATTCTGGCAGGGGCTTTTATCCTCAGCATCTTCTTTGTCAGATGGAGAAACCAAAGGAGTATGCCGAAGTTCACGAGAACCCAGCAGCGGGTGGACCGGGTCAGCACGTTGATGAATGAAAAACTGACCGGTATGAGGACCATCAGGGCATTCGGCAGACAGGATTATGAAGTCGACAAGCTGACAAAGGCAAATGAAGAGGTACGCGACAGTGCCATTGATGCCGGCGTTTATGTCTCGATGCTGATCCCGGTGGTGGCGTTTGTCATGAACATGGTCATTGCCGTGAGCCTGTATTTTGGTGCGGTTCAGATTAACACCAATATGATCAGGCTGGCGGATCTGCTGACTTATATCCAGTACAGTACGATGCTGGCAAGCGGATTTTCCACGATCATGGCCATTGTGAACGTCCTTCCCAAGTGTGAGGTTTCCGCCGGCCGGATCAAGGAGATCCTCGACTACGAGCCGGAGACCTTTGCGGAACCCGAAGGAAAAACGGTGGAGAATCCGGAGGGAGGCATCACCTTTGATGCAGTCAGCTTCGGATATAACGGCGCCCATGACATGGTTCTGGAGGATATCAACCTGACCATCCCGAAAGGAAAGACAACTGCCATTGTGGGTGCGACGGGCAGCGGTAAATCCACCCTCCTCAAGGTGATGCTCCGGTTCTTTGATACGCATTATTACGGATCGATCCGGATCGACAGCGTGGATACCCGGGATATGACCGCAAAGGATCTGCGTGGGATGATCTCCTATGCACCCCAGAAGGCGAATCTTTTCAGCGGTACCGTGGAGAGCAATCTGAAGGTGGCAAATCCCTCCGCGACACCCCGGGATATCAAGCGTGCCTGCGATATCGCGCAGGTAACGGAATTCCTGGAAAGCAAAGGGAGCGGTCCCGAGCTGGCCTTGACTCAGGGCGGAGGGAATCTCTCCGGCGGGCAGCGGCAGCGTGTTTCTTTGGCGCGGGCTTTTGTAAAGGATGTGCCTGTCTATCTTTTTGATGATACCTTTTCCGCATTGGATTTCAAAACGGACGCGGCGGTTCGCAAAGCCATGCGGGAAGAGCTGCAGGGCAGGACCATCATCATCGTCGCGCAAAGGATCAGTACCATTATGGAGGCGGATCAGATCGTGGTGATGGATCACGGCAGGGTGGCCGCCACCGGCACGCATGAATCGCTCCTGCAGAGCTGTGCGATCTATCAGGAGATCTACGAGACCCAGACCAGCGAACAGAGAAAGGGGGCGACGGCATGAAGACAACAAAGAAAAAGGCCGGCAGGAAAACCTTTCTTCGGATCCTCCGTGTGTTGGCGGGTAAGCGGCATCTCGTGATCCTCGTGATGATCATGCTGGTGTTCAGCACTGTGTTTGATGTCCTTGCCCCGAAGGTGATTCAGCGGATTACAAACAGCATCCAGATTACAAACGGGATCTCCGTGGATCTGAAGCAGATCGGTTTCTATACCCTGATCCTCACCGGCTGCTATGTGGTTACGGCGGTGACCTTGTTTGTCGCGAGAAGGACACTGGTGAAGGTGTCGGAAAACACGGCATACACCCTCAGGCAGCGCCTGCAGAAAAAGCTGCAGATGCTCCCCTTAAGCTTTCTGGACAGCCAGCAACGCGGAGATATCCTGGCGCGCCTGACCAGTGATATGGTCTCTTTGACCAATGTCATTCAGACCAATCTGTCCACGCTGTTTACCAAGCTGCTGACCATTATCGGGATCCTGTTTATGATGTTTATCACGGAGTGGCGGCTGGCGCTGATGTTCTGTATCATGATTCCGGTCAGTACCGTTGCCATGAAGCTGATTACGAAGGCCACCCGGAGACTCTTCAAGAAACAGCAGGATGCCGTGGGGGAACTGAATGCCCATATCGAGGAGATGATCACGGGCAACGATATCATGCGTGCCTGCAATTACGAAGAGGCGGCCTATGCGAAGACGCTGGAGATCAACGAAAAGTTCTTTAAGACTTATCTATCCTCCAGAACCTGGTCCGGGACGATCCAGCCGGTTACGACGCTCCTCAACAACCTGGTTTTTATCGGGATCTGTGTGTTCGGTGCGTTGATGGTGGGAAGCGGCAACCTGTCCGTCGGTGCCTTGATGGCCTTCCTGCTTTATTCCCAGAACATCTCCGGACCCATCAATACCTTCTCCTCCATGCTCAATCAGGTGCAGTCGGGGCTGGCTGCGGCAGACCGGATCTTCACCCTTCTGGATGAAGAGGTGGAGGCAGAGGAGCAGGAAGCAATCGAAGACCAGACGGTTGCTGACGGTGATGTGGTATTCTCCCATGTCAAATTCGGGTATCTTCCGGATCAGATCCTCATGCAGGATGTGAGCTTCCATGCGAAACCCGGTCAGGTATTTGCCATCGTCGGTCCCTCGGGCGCCGGGAAAACCACCCTGGTGAACCTCCTGATGCGCTTCTACGAGGTAAATGACGGGACCATCAGCCTGGACGGAAAAGCGACGAAGGACATGACACGGAGCGTCCTGAGAAAGCACATGGGAATGGTACTGCAGGACACCTGGCTGTTTTCAGGCACGATTCACGACAACATCGCCTACGGCAGGCCCGGGGCGACCCGGGAGGAGGTAATCGCCGCAGCGAAAAAAGCCCAATGCGATGGCTTTATCCGGCAGCTGCCGGACGGGTATGACACCTGGATCGACAACGATACCGGTGCGCTCAGTGTGGGGGAGAAACAGCTTCTTTCCATTGCCCGGGTGGTGATCTCCGATCCGCAGATTCTGATTCTGGACGAGGCGACTTCCAACATCGATACCCGAACCGAGATCCTGATTACGAGAGCCATGAACGAAATGATGAAGGGTCATACGACCTTCATGATAGCGCACCGTCTCTTCACCATCCGGCATGCGGACAGCATCATTTTCATGAAGGACGGAGACATCAGGGAAGTCGGCACACATGAGGAGCTCATGGCAAGAGGCGGGCTGTATGCGGATCTCTACCGGAGTTCTTATGCATAACATTATGCGCCTGAGGCGCGGAAAGGCGGTACTTTTATGAAAGGTTGGTTTTTGACAGCAGGAAAATTTGAAGATGAAGTCGGCAGATTGCTGCAAAATGTGAACCTGGGGGATCATGTCATTGAGGTGGTGGGATGTGACAAGGTCTCTTATGCAATCGACGACAATCTTCCTTCCCGTATCTGGGTGAACGGAAAGGAGACAACGCCGCCTGACTTTTTCTATATCGCAGACTCCGACGGGGAGAACGGCATGGTATTTTCCTTTGCGCGTCAGCTGGAGAAGCTCGGCGCGTTCAACTACAATCCCATTGAAGCGAAACGGGCGGCCATGAGCAAGATTGAGACTTATCAGATCCTTGCCCGGGAAGGGCTGCCGGTGATCAAAACCCTTGTGTTCAGGAGCTCCATGGAAAAGGAACTGATTTTGAAGGAAATCGGGCTGCCCCTGATCATGAAGCCGGACGACGGCTTCGGCGGAGAGGGTGTGGAGCTGATCCGCACGGAAGAAGAGCTGGAGGAAGCCATGGTGCGCCTCCAAAATTCCACCTCCAGAATGCTGGTGCAGAAGTATGTGTCCACCTCAAAGGGACGGGATGTCCGGGTGCTGACCATTGGCTATGAGGCGGTCTTTGCCGCACAGAGAAAGGCATCGGATCCCAACGAATTCCGGTCCAATCTGCATGTGGGCGGCACGGCGGAAGAGTATCCCCTGACAGAAGAGATGAAGGAGCTTTGCCATAAGGTCGCAAAAGCCATCGGACTCAGAATGGCGGGGATCGACCTTTTGTTTGGAGAAAACGGTTTTGTGGTCGGAGAGGTGAATTCCTCGGCCGGCTTTGATTCCTGGCTTGGAAAGAAGGATCTTATTTCGGTCTTCATGGGCGACCTGAAAAAACAGATGTTAAAACGCCCGCTGGCGCATTGGCGGGTACAGCAGCTGAAGGCAGCGGCAGGCACCAACCAGCTGGCCGGAATTCTGATGGGGCTTGACGACTACGGATTCCTGAAGGCCATGGAGGCGCTGCTGGCGGACTGCAAAGGCACCCAGGAGCTGGTGCTGAAGGAAATGCTTGCCGCCAACAAGGATACGGAATTCGGAAAGGCGCACGGCTTCTCCGGGATCCGTTCCGTGGAGGAATTCAGAAAGAAAGTGCCTCTTTCCGACTGGGAAGACTATGAGCCTTTTACGGAGCGGATGCAGAAGGGTGAGGAGAATGTACTTTTCCCCGGGAAACCCACCTTCTTTTACCGGACATCCGGAACCACCGCAAGCTACAAATTCATTCCGGAGAGCCAGCGTGAGGTGCTTTCCAGAAAAGCCATCTCCCGCGCGAGAAATACCGAGATCTTCCTGATTGCCTCCCCCAAGGCCGCGAACAGGATCTTTGCATTTTTCAATAAACCCGCCCTGGACAAAACGGAGGGCGGCATTCCCTGCGGGACCGCCTCCGGCCGTTCCTCAGAGCTTGCAAACGAGGAGCTCGTGAAACGCTTGACCTATGTACCGCAGGTGGTGAACGAGTTTGAAGGAGAGGAGCTTCTTTATGTGATGCTCAGAACCTCCCTTGTATACGGGGATGTGACGGCTCTGCTCGGCAACAACGCGAAGATGCTCTATAATCTGATCGCTTATGCGAAAGACCACGCGCAGGAGATCATCGAGGACATCCGGAACGGCGGCTGCCGTTATGATATGTCCGACGGACTGAAGGAGATGCTGAAGGAACAGCTGACGTCGAATCCCGCCCGTGCAGATGAGCTGGAAAAGCTTCTCAAAGAGGGGCATTTTACGCCGCGCTATTACTGGCCGGCGCTCATGGCGGCAGGCTTCTGGCTTGGCGGCAGTGTCGGCATCTTTGTTGATGAGGTACGCCCGCTTCTGCCGGAGACCACCAAATACATTGATGTCGGCTACGGCGCAAGTGAAGGAAAGATCAATATCCCCATGAAGCCGGAGACCCCGGCGGGCGCGCTTTCCACCTTTACGGCCTTCTTTGAGTTCCTGCCGGAAGAGGGAGGGGAACCGCTTCTCGCACACGAGCTGCAGGACGGAAAGAACTATGAGCTGATCCTGACGAGCAACGCCGGCCTGTACCGGTACCGTCTGAAAGACCTTGTCCATGTGGAAGGGTTCACCGGAACGACCCCGAATATCTATTTCCTGACGAAGCTTTCCGATGTGGCAAACCTGGGACAGGAAAAGATTCCCGGCGTGATGCTGTCGAAGGCCGTACAGGAGATACTGGAAAAGGAAGGGTGCGGCGCGAGCATGGTACAGGTTTTCCCGGATCCGAAGGAAATGAACTATGTGATCTGTGTCGAGCCAAAGAACCCCGTGACGGATGCCGCGGCGCTGGCGGAACGTCTGGATGCCGGACTGAGAGAGAGCCTCGTGCAATATGACACGTACCGGAGCAAGCTCCTGACACCCTGCGGACTGAAGCTGATGAAGAAGGGCTGGACCGCATATATGATGAAAAAATATACCAAAGGGAATGCAACTGCGGCACAGGTGAAGGTACCTGTTGTGATCAGTGCTCTTCCGGAGAATGAGTGGATAGAGTTATGAAAAAGAGAACAGATAGAAAATGGGGAGCGATCCTGCTGGCTGCGGTGATGACCGTCAGTCTTTGCGCATGCAGCACAGGCAACCTGAAGATGGCTTCCGCGGATCAAAACGGCGAGTATTATCAGGTGGCAAATGAATTCGCCAGGGATCTGAACCAGGATGCGGAGCTGAACGTTGAGGTGCTGGAGACCACCGGATCCTACGGCAACTTAAGGCTTCTTTCCGGTGGCTATGTGCAGATGGCAGTTGTACAGTCGGATGTTGCCGCCCATGCCTATGCCGTCGCCTCGGATTCCGAGAAGGGATACAGCGCAGTGGGCGGGATCTACACGGAGGTCTGTCATATTATCGTCCGGGCGGATTCGGATATCCGCTCCGTAGCGGATCTTGCGGACAAAAAGGTCAGCATCGGGGCGAAGGAATCCGGTACCGAGAGCAGCGCCAAGGAAATCCTGCTGGCTTACGGGATCACGGAAAGCGATGCAAAGCTCGAGAACCTGAACTATTCCAACGCTTCGACTGCGCTGGTGTATGGAGAGATTGATGCGCTATTCTGCACGGGGAACGTGGGGATGAGCGTCATTAAGACCCTTTCCGAACAGACGGATATCAGGCTGATCCCCATTACGGCGGAGGATCTGGACAGGATGAATCAGACTATGGATGTCTACCATATCAGCATGATCCCCGCGGATACCTATCACGGACAGACGGAGGATGTTCCGGCCATCAGTGTTGTGGCGATGCTGGTCGTCAGTGATTCGCTGGACAAAGGCACCGTAAAGGAAATCACACAGTCTCTGGTGAACAGAAGACCCGGCTTTGAACAGACCACCTATCTGGAGGAGGACCAGGCGGAGGTGTTTGTGGTATCCAATATCCCGATCCCCTTCCATGCCGGCGCAGGGGAGTATTATCAGGAGAAGGGACTCTACTAGATGAGGACGTTTACGTTTGACATGTATCAGACCCTGATGATTGCCGTACTTGCACTTCTGCTCGGGAGGCTGATCCGCAAAAGATTTCCGGTCTTCAAAAAGTTCTGCATTCCGGCACCCGTCATCGGCGGTCTGATCGTATCTGTCGTCACCTGTATTCTTTATGCCACAGGGACGCTGACGGTGACCTTTGATGATTCGTTTCGGGAGATCTGCATGATCTTTTTCTTCACCTCGGTGGGATTTCAGGCCAATCTGAAAGCCCTCAAGGCAGGAGGGAAGGGAATCGTGATCCTGCTGGTGCTTCTGATCGTACTGATCACCTCACAGAATCTGATCGCTGTGGGGCTGGCAAAACCGCTGGGGATCTCCCCCCTGACCGCGTTCTGCACGGGCTCCATTCCCATGATCGGCGGTCATGGTACAGCAGGCGCGTTTGGTCCTGTACTGGAGGATTTCGGCATAACGGGTGCGTCCACGATCTGTACGGCGGCAGCGACCTTCGGACTGATCGTCGGCTCCCTGATCGGCGGGCCTCTCGCGGATCTTCTCATTCAGAAAAGAAACCTGGTCAAAACGGCGGTTGCTGTGCAGGAGGACGGCGCAGAGGAAAAGAGCATCAAGAAGCTGGCCGGCGGTTATGCGGGCGCGGTTTTTATCATGGTGATCGCTGTGGGTCTCGGAACGGTGGTTACCATGCTGCTTCGCAAAACCGGGCTCACCTTTCCTGTCTATATCGGCGCGATGATTATTGCGGCGGTCATCCGCAATATCGGAGAGTACACGGGAAAGATCCCGCTTTTCAGGGATAAGGTACAGGACATCGGCTCCATCATGTTGTCTCTGTTTCTTGGTGTCGCCATGATTACGTTACGGATCTGGGAGCTGGCAAGCCTCGCCCTTCCCATGATCGTTCTGCTTCTCGCCCAGACGGGCTGGATGCTCCTTTTTGCCGGCGTGATTGTTTTCCGCACCATGGGAAAGGATTATGATGCGGCCGTCATCTCCGCCGGTGTCTGCGGGTTTGGCATGGGTGCGACGCCCAATGCCATGGCAAACATGCAGGCGGTCACGGCCCGTTATGTTCCGTCGGCCAAGGCATTTCTGCTGATTCCCATTGTGGGATCCCTGTTCTCGGATTTCCTGAACAGTTTTATTATTACCTTTTTCATCAATGTGCTCTGAGGAGACATCCCCCCTTGGCAGAATAGAAAATTTTTGATAAAAGAAATAGGCTCCGGGAGCTGCTTCTTCTGAGTCTGCTATCCGGTTTTCGCAGAGCCGGAAGGCGAAGAGGAGGAGCAGTCAAAGAAACCATAACTGACAAAAGACAATGCATAGGAAAGGAGGATATATGGAGACACAAAGAGGCGCATTTATGCGGGGACTTGATCATATGATCATCAAGGAGATCGAAAAGCCGAAGGCCGGTCCCGGAAAGGTCCTCGTAGCAATCGAATACGTGGGGATCTGCGGTTCCGATGTACATTACTACCATAGTGGAAAGGTCGGCGCTTATGAAGTGAATCCGGAGGAGGACTTCATGCTCGGTCATGAGTGCGCAGGCGTTGTCACGGAGGTGGGAGAAGGGGTCTCCACCCTGCAGGTCGGTGACAGGGTGGCGCTGGAGCCGGGTGTGACATGCGGTCACTGCAGGTTCTGCAAGGAAGGGAAGTACAACCTGTGTCCGGAGGTGGCTTTTCTGGCCACACCGCCGGTACAGGGATGCAACATGGAATTTATACAGTACCCGGCGGACTGGTGCTTCAAGCTGCCGGAGCAGGTGTCGACCTGCGAGGGTGCCATGATAGAGCCTTTGTCCGTCGGTATGCACGCAGCGGATCAGGCGGACATCAGAGTGGGAGATACCTGTGTGATACTCGGTGCCGGCTGCATCGGACTCATGACATTGCTTTCGGTAAAGGCTCGTGGCTGCGGCAAGACCATTGTCTGCGATCTGGTGGATGCAAGGCTTGAAAAGGCAAAGGAGCTCGGCGCGGATTACTGCATCAACAGCGGCAATGCAGATGTGCTGGAGGAAGTACGCAGGATCACGGAAGGCTGTATGGCGGAAAAAGTCTTTGAGACCGCAGGATCCCCTGTGACGATCGGGATGACGCCGTTTCTGGCGGCAAGAGGCGGGACGGTGACTCTCGTGGGTATCTCCACCTCCGAAACCATCGAATACAATTTTGCACAGATCATGGATAAGGAGCTGACCATCAAGAGTGTATTCCGTTACAGGAATATCTACCCGAGGGCGATCGCAGCGGTAGCCAGCGGTGCCATAGATGTGAAGGGGATCGTCACACATACCTTCGATTTCGATCATATACAGGAAGCATATCAGGAAGCAGTCAACAACAAAACGGATCTGGTCAAAGCGGTTATCAGGATTCAGTAATATTGCCGAGGCTTTGGAAGGCAAAGCCTCGGCAGGCTGCGATCCCGCTGTAGGAATAAGAGGAGTAGGAGAGGAGGTTTTTTGCCCTTTTGGGCAGAGACCACCGGGGGAAAATAGTGTAGATTTTTCCACGTGGTAATGTATAATAGAATTACAGGTAAAAAATGCGGAAAGGATCGCAGATGAGAGATAAAATTCTTGTCATTGATGACAATCCGGAAGATCGAAAAAACATAGTAGATGCCATCGGCGGGAAATATCCGGTTTATGAAGCGGCGGACGGGAAGCGCGGGATTGAGATCCTGGTCAAGCGCGAGGAGGAGATCGCGGCGATTGTACTGGATGTGGACATGCCCGTGGTGGACGGCTTTCAGGTACTGGCAGCGATGCATTCCAAAAAGCTGATGAACAGGATCGCGGTGATCATGGTGACGGGAGACAAGTCACTGGAGACAGAGGTACGCTGCTATGCCTATCCCATCGCGGACTTCATCAGAAAGCCCATCAACCGGGCCGTCTTCTTTATGCGGTTAAAGGCGGCGCTGCGTTTTCCTTTCATGATTGACCAGCGGGATGAATTCAGTGCAAACGTGCTGGACATGTTCGGTGATATTGTGGAAGGCCGCGATGTGGGAGGTGCGGTTCACATCGAGCATATCAAAGAGATGACCCGCGCCCTTGCCGTCAGTCTGATGAATAACTACCCGGAATATGAGCTGACGAAGAACCGGGTGAACGAGATCGTGGAAGCCAGCGCGCTGCACGATATCGGAAAGGTTGCGATTCCGGATCATGTGCTGAACAAGCCGGGGAAGCTCACCTCAGAAGAGTTTGACCTGATGAAGAGCCATACGACAAAGGGCGGGGAGATGATCGACCGGATGGCTTCTGTGCTTGCCATCGTACACCCGAATGATGCGCAGAATTTCGTGAAGATCGCCCATGATATCTGCCGCCATCATCATGAGCGTTATGATGGGAGAGGATATCCGGACCGGCTGAAGGGAGACGATATCCCTCTGGCGGCGCAGATCGTGTCCATTGCGGATACCCTGGACGGTATGACCGGACGCACCGTGTACAAGCGTGCGATAGAAAAAGAAAAAGCATTTCAGATGATCTCTACGGGAGAGGCGGGCATCTTTCCCCCGAAGCTTTTGGAATGCTTCAAAGAGACGAAGGAACGCCTCATGGATATCATCGGAAATCAGAATCTGGATTAAGAGGTACAGGTAGATGGAAGAACCGGTGACACTGGACGGAGTCTCTGACGCACCGATTTTTACGAGCGACCAGATCCGCGAAATTGAAGAAGGAAAGCATGCCGGGCTTGACGTATCTGTATACGCGAAGCCTTATTTTCTTGCTGTCCATATGCGCAGTATCCGTCTCGGCATGGAGGCGGGACTGGATGTTTCCCGTTACGCGAAGCCGGAGTATGACTGGTTCCAGATGGAGGAGATCCGGCTGGGGATGTCTCAGGGGATCGACGTGGGGATCTATGCGGATCCCAGGATCGCCTACGACAAAATGCGCATCATCCGCGAGGGTCTTTTGGAGGGAATCTATCTAAAGACCTATACCAAATATTTCGGCAGTGTGATGCGGCAGATCCTGCTTGCCAAGAAATCCGGCGTTAATCTGGATCCGTTTCTGGACAAGGGCTATCGGGAGGCGGAGCTGGAAGCGATCCGGATGGCACTGGAAAAGGGTCTGGATATCGAGCGCTATATCTCGCCGGATTTTAACGGCGAATCCATCAAGGAAATCGCCAGAGGTCTGGAAAACGGCATCGAAGTCGAACAGTATGCGTTTCCGGAATACAACTGGGAGCAGATGCATGAGATCCGGCTTGGGCTCCTCAGCCGGGTGAATATTTCTCTTTACAAATCCCCCTATTATCACGCCGGACAGATGCGGGAGATCCGTGTCGGTATGGAAAACGGACTGGACGTTTCTTCCTACGCGACCCTGATGTACACCGAAAACGATATGCGGCGGATCCGGCGGCAGCTGGAGGATGAGATCGCAAACCGTGACCGAGATCTGGTGGGGGCGGAGGAGATTACCGCCGGATTTGATGACTATATGATCAACATCAGCCGGGATGAAATGACAGCGACGCTGACCCTCTATCGGAGACAGAAAGCCCTCGACCGGGGCAAGCTGATCCGGGAAATGCAATCGGCCGGTGTGATCTACGGGGTTGATCAGGAGATGCTGGACCGCCTGTCGGACGGACATTTCGCCGGGACGGATGCCGTGATAGCCCGCGGCAAGGCGCCTATCGACGGGAGAGACGGCTATTACGAATATTTCTTCGAACTGAAACAGGAAAGCAAACCCAAGATCCGTGCGGACGGCTCCGTGGATCATATGGATCTCCGGAATTACCATATGGTAAAAAAGGGCGACCATATCGCCTATTATCATGCGGCGGAAATGGGCAGATCCGGCTCCACCGTCACGGGCAAGTTCCTGCCGGCAAAAAACGGAAAAGAAAAAGGGCTTCTGGTAGGCAAGGGCTTTATCGTTGACGAGGATCAAAAGACCTATATTTCGCTGCTGAACGGTCGGATCGAGATGAAGGGCGGCAAGATCACCATCACCAACGTGCTGGAGCTTCGTGAGGTGACCAAGATCACCGGAAATGTCATCTACGACGGAGACCTGCATGTACAGGGAGATGTGGGTGCCGGCTCCGTGATCAAGGTGACCGGAGACGTGGTCATCAGCGGTACGGTGGAAGCGGCCACCATCGAAAGCGGCAGAAACATCGCGATCCAGCGGGGTGTGGCGGCCGGATCCGGCGGGCTGATCAAGGCGGAAGGAAATGTGCAGGCGCGGTTTCTGGAATCCGCCATCATTGAAGCCGGGGGCGACGTGTCTGTGGGGTACAGTGTCAACAGCAAGATCTTTTCCAGAGGGCGTGTGCTGATCACGGCACGGGAGGGTGCCTTGTCCGGCGGATCCACCGTGGCGGAGCGGGGGATTGAGGTGGAGAATCTCGGAAACAGGATGGGGGTTTCCACCCGGGTGGAGATCGGCGGGAACGAACGCCTGAAAAAGATCCGGCAGCAGCTGGAAAAAGAGATCAACGAGATCAAGAAAGAACTGCAGATCCTCTACAATGCAAAGAATGAGGTGTACGGCAAGTACAACGCGGAAGAACGCAGCAGGATGGAGATCATCAACAAGATTGAAAACGCGATCTATACAAAGGAGCTGGAGCTGCGCGAAAAAGAGAAGAGCCAGAAAGAAGTCCTGGAACACGAGAGGATGATCCGGGATTCCGAGGCGATTGTGCACGGCAGGATCTATGACAATGTCAAGATGTCCATCGGCGGGGTCTATCTGCAGAGACCGGAGCATTATCAGGGAATTGCGGCAAAGCTGCTGGGAGAAACGGTGGAAGTGACGATGCTGCATTAAGGAAAGACTGGCGAACCGGTCTCTTTCCCCTTCAGCGGATCCGCTTTTTGATCGCGGGGCCAAGGAGCGCAGCCAGGATGTTTTTCGCAAGGTCGATCAGGACAAAGGGAAGCACCGTGACACTGAGTGCCGCGAGGAAACCTGCCCCGGAGACAAACATATACCAGAGCGTGCCGAAAAGATACAAAACCCACGTACAGGCAAAGACCACAAGAATACGAAGGAGCGTATGCCGGAAGGTGATATGCTCCTTTTGCGTGTGATCCAGGAAAAGACCGATCAGCAGAGCCATGGGAAGATACCCGATCAAAAATCCGCCGGTGGGACCGAAGAGCTTTTGCGGACCGCCGGTAAAACCGGAAAAAACGGGAAGTCCGAGCAGCCCGATCAAAAGGTAGAGCAGGACGGAGAAGGTTCCGAGCTTTGCGCCCAGCAGGTACATCGTGAGATAGATCGCAAACAGGGAAAAGGAAAACGGGATCGGCCCGATGGTGATGGACCAGGGGCTGACAACACAGAGCACCGCCGCCATCAGGGCGGTGAGTACCAGATCCTTCGTGCGCAGCTTCGGGGAAGCGGCGCGGCTTTTGTTTTTATCGGGATAGTCTGAACCCTGGTTCATACCGGTTTCCTCTCTTTTCACATGATGTCAGGGTCAAAAGCCACATGCCGCTTGCGGAATGATGACCTTCACTTTTTACATCAACTCCATAATCATAAAACGGGTGCGGAAGTCTGTCAACAAGGTTCTTGCAACGGGGGTATGCAACGTGCTATAATAATTCCGTTCGAGCGTCAACAGCTCCAAGACTGGAGAGTACAGAGGAAAAAGGAGGTCTTTTGGGATGAAAGGAAAAGAAAAAAGAAATGTGATCGTCGGTCAGTCCGGCGGCCCTACCGCGGCGATTAACTCGTCTCTGGCAGGCGTGTACCGGACGGCGATCGACAGAGGATATAAGAAAGTTTACGGTATGCTTCACGGGATTCAGGGACTGGTAGAAGGCAGGTATGTGGATCTGTCCGAGCACATCCGTACCGGTCTGGATGCAGAGCTTCTGAAAAGAACGCCCTCCGCGTACCTCGGATCCTGCCGGTTCAAGCTGCCGGAGATCCATGACAACCAGGCACTGTATGACAAGATTTTTGACATTCTGGACAGACTGGAGATTGACTGCTTCATCTACATCGGCGGCAATGACTCCATGGATACCATCAAGAAGCTTTCCGATTACGCCATCGTTTCCGGCTCCGATATCCGCTTTGTGGGATGCCCGAAGACCATTGATAACGACCTCGCGCTGACGGATCACACGCCGGGATACGGCTCCGCTGCGAAGTACATCGGTACCTCCGTAAAGGAAATCATCCGTGACGGATGGTCTTTGGAAACCGAGCATGGTCAGGTCATCATCATCGAGATCATGGGACGTGATGCAGGCTGGCTCACCGGTGCGGCTGCACTGGCACGCAGCGAGGACTGCGACGGTCCGGACGCGATCTACCTCCCGGAGGTGGACTTCGAGATGGACGCCTTCGTCAAGAAGTGCAAGGAACTCCTTAAGAAAAAAGCTTCCATCGTGATTGCGGTTTCGGAAGGAATCCATGACAAGGACGGCAAATACGTCAGCGAAATGGACAACGGTGTGGAATATGTCGATGCATTCGGTCACAAGCAGCTGACCGGTACAGCGCGTTACCTCAGCACGGTGCTTTCCCAGGAGATCGGCTGCAAGACGCGTGCAGTAGAGCTTTCCACCTTACAGAGAGCAGCGAGCCACTGCGCTTCCCGTGTGGATATCCTGGAGGCCTTTGAGGTCGGCGGTGCTGCCATGAAGGCTGCGGACGAGGGCGACACCGGAAAGATGGTTGTCTTTGTACGTACCTCCGACGATCCCTATCAGGCAGGAACAGAAGTAAAGGATGTCCATAAGATCGCAAACGACGTGCGGCTGGTACCGCGTGAGTGGATCACGAAGGACGGCACCTATGTGACCAGCGAGTTCATGACCTACGTCCGCCCCCTCATTCAGGGCGATGTCGGCTCCATCATGGTAGATGGCATTCCGCGTCACCTTTGGGTACCGGGATTCCAGGATCTGCTGTAAACAAAAACCTGCGGTTCGAAGACTTTCAAGAACCGGCGCTTACATTGTCTGGATGCAAGCGCCGGTTCTTTCAATATCACGACATCACCAAACGGGAGTTTAACTCCTGCCCTCCGCCGGCCTCCCTGTGCCCTCCCGGCATGTCAGGTTGTATGAAAATGACGCTCACTCATTTCGGGGCATGGCTTCTCTAAGCATTTGCGCCAGATTGCTTCCACCGTACGCAAACGGTACCAACGCGCCTTCCATGGCGCATGGTACCTGGATTCGC
>JAZRFM010000027.1:0-210889 GCA_045661345.1 Lachnospiraceae bacterium | reverse complement strand
CAATCGTCATTACTCTTTTTTGAATTGAGGGCCCAAATATAGTCAATATTATACATTATTTTGTACTTTTGCATGATTTAATTAAGCATTTATGAAGATTGCAGTAGCAGGAACCGGATATGTGGGCTTGTCGTTGGCGACGCTGATGGCGAGGAACCATAGCGTTATAGCTGTGGATGTTGTGCCGGAGAAGGTGGAGATGATCAATCGTCGGGAATCACCGATCGCGGATCCGGAGATTGAGGAATATCTAAGAGATAAGAAGCTTGATCTGACAGCGACGACGGATGGGGATGCGGCTTATCGGGATGCAGATTATGTGGTGATTGCGACGCCGACCAATTATGATAGCAAGCAGAACTTTTTCGATACGTCAGCAGTGGAGAGCGTGATCAATCAGGTGCTGGCGCTGAATGCAAAAGCCTATCTTGTGATCAAATCCACGATTCCGGTCGGATTTACGGAACGGATCCGGAAGCAGACCGGGTCGGATCATATCCTATTCTGCCCGGAGTTTTTGCGGGAAAGTCGGGCGTTGTACGACAATCTCTATCCCAGCCGGATCATCATGGGAACGGATCTTTCGGATCATGCTCAGATGCAGGCGGCAGAAGAGTTTGCGGCATTGCTCAAGGAGGGCGCGATCAAAGAGAATATCGAAACATTGATCATGGGCTTCACGGAGGCGGAGGCCGTGAAATTGTTCGCCAATACCTATCTGGCGCTGCGTGTCAGCTACTTCAATGAGCTGGACACCTATGCGGAGGCGAAGGGACTGGATACGAAGAGCATCATCCGGGGGATCTGTCTGGATCCGCGGATCGGAGATGCCTACAACAACCCGTCCTTTGGCTATGGCGGTTATTGCCTCCCGAAGGATACGAAGCAACTTCTGGCCAACTACCGGGATGTGCCGGAAAATCTGATCGAGGCCATCGTGGAGTCGAACCGCACCAGAAAAGACTTTATCGCGGATCAGGTGCTCCGTAAGGCGGGTTATTATGATTACTATCAGCGGGGTGATTTTGACTCCAGCGAAGAAAAAAGCTGCGTGATCGGCGTCTACCGGTTGACGATGAAGAGCAATTCGGACAACTTCCGTCAGAGTTCCATCCAGGGCGTCATGAAGCGGATCAAAGCAAAGGGCGCGACTGTGATCGTTTACGAGCCTTCCCTTGAGGACGGCAGTACGTTCTTCGGCAGCCGGGTGGAGAATGATCTGGATCGATTCAAGGAAGAGTGTGACGTCATCATTGCAAACCGTTATGATAGCGTGTTGGATGATGTAGAAGATAAGGTCTATACAAGAGATCTGTTCCGGAGAGATTAAGTAACTGCAGAATTCATCATATTTTGCGAATGAAAGAAAAGAGGAATCATGGACTACAAAGCAATTTATGAACAATGGTGCACCGACCCATATTTTGACGAGGAGACCCGGAAAGAGTTGCTGGATCTCAAAGGCAACGAAGCCGAGATCGAGGATCGTTTTTACCGGAATCTCGCCTTCGGGACGGGCGGGCTCCGCGGGGTGATCGGCGCCGGGACGAACCGGATGAACCGCTACACCGTGCGGAAAGCCACCCAGGGATTGGCGAATTACATCATCTCCCAAAAGGGGCAGGAAAAGGGCGTTGCCATCGCGCATGACTCCAGGCTTTTTTCACCCGAATTCACGGAGGAAGCGGCGCTTTGCCTGAATGCAAACGGGATCCGGACGTATGTCTTTGACAGTCTGCGACCTACGCCGGAGCTTTCCTTTGCGGTGAGAGAGCTCGGCTGCATCGCAGGGATCGTTATCACGGCCAGCCACAACCCCCGGGAGTACAACGGCTACAAGGTTTATTGGGAGGACGGCGCACAGATCACGCCGCCCCATGACAAAAATATTCTGGATGAAGTCGGGAAGGTAACGGATTTTGCGGACGTAAAGACCATGCCAAAGGAAGAGGCAGTCTCTGCGGGGCTTTTTTGCGTCATTGGTACTGATCTGGACGACCGGTATCTGACGGAGCTGAAAAAGCAGTCCATCCATCCGGAAGTGATCCGTGAAATGGCGAACGATATTTCCATCGTTTATACGCCGCTTCATGGCACGGGCAATCTCCCTGTGCGAAGAGTTCTGAAAGAACTGGGCTTTACGAAGGTGTATGTGGTGCCGGAGCAGGAAGCGCCGGACGGGAATTTTCCGACCGTGGCTTATCCGAACCCGGAGTCTCCGAAGGCGTTCGAGCTGGCTTTGGCGCTTGCAAAAGAAAAGGATGCGGACATCGTGCTGGCGACAGATCCGGATGCAGACCGGCTTGGTGTGTACTGCAAGGATACTTTGACTGGCGATTATGTGCCTTTCACCGGCAATATGTCCGGGATGTTGATTGCAGAGTATCTTCTGAAGGAGCGAAGGGCAACGGATTCGATGCCGGAGAACCCGGTACTGATCGAAACCATCGTGACGACGGATATGGCAAAGGTCATCGCGAAGGCGTACGATGTGAAGTTAGTTGAGGTTCTGACAGGCTTCAAATATATCGGAGAACAGATCAAGTTTATGGAAGAAGCGGGCTTTCGTGAGCATTATGTCTTTGGGCTTGAGGAAAGCTATGGCTGTCTTGCGGGCACCTATGCCAGAGACAAAGATGCCTGCGTGGCAGTCATGCTGCTCTGCGAGGTGGCTTCCTGGTACAAAAAGCAGGGCATGACCCTCTGGGATGCGATGCTTGCCATGTATGAGAAGTACGGATATTATCGCGAAGGTCTGGAAACGCTGGAACGGAAGGGGATCGACGGCGCGGCGGAGATCGAGAAACGCATGTCGGATGCCAGAAAGAATCCGCCAAAGGAGCTGGGCGGTTATAGGGTGCTTGCGGTTCGCGACTACCTGAATGACACCCGAACGGACCTCACCACCGGTGCCGTGACAAAGACCGGCCTTCCCACTTCCAATGTGCTTTATTATGAGCTTTCGGACAACGCCTGGTGCTGCATGCGCCCCAGCGGCACCGAGCCGAAGATCAAATATTATTATGGCGTCAAAGGCTGCTCTCTCGCTGACGCGGATGAGAAGCTGGAGAGGCTGCGGGAAGCATTGGTGTCGTCTTGAATCCGGTAAAGATCATGGTACAGTGATGAATGACGGGGGTTTTTTAGAAAGATCTGAAAAAAGTTTGAAAAAAAGGCTTGCATTAACATGGTACTTATGATACAGTACTAAGGTACTAGGAATATAGTACTAGTATTCCGAGGAGTAGCTTTATCATAGGGAGTATGAAAAAATGATTTTCAGAAAAATCGCAGGCGGAATTGTCAGTATAGGGAAAAAGATCACCGGAGCCGGTGCTTTGGTGGCACGAAAGGTGGCGGGGATCGGACCGAAATTTCTTGCCATGTCCACGGCGAAGAAAGTGGTTGCCGGTGTGGTGGCCGTATCGGTTGCCGGCGGAAGCGTGACCGGTGGTGTGGTACTGGCAAAGACTACCGGGCCGAAACAGGCGGCGCCGCTGGAAGCTGTCGTGGAAGAGACGACGGAATACCTGGCTTTCGTGGAGACGGAGAGCGAAGAAGATTCGGAATTCGTCGTCGAGAGCGTGACAGAAGAGGAAGAGGTGAATGTTTCTGACCGCTCTGTCAAGCTGGTGGGTACTTCCATGGAAAAGGATCTGAAGGTGAAGATCCAGAACAGCGAGTCTCAGAATATCACCGGTCAGGATTTTCAGATTACAGTGCAGAAAAAGGACGGTGGGAAAGAGAGTACCTACGACGACGAGGATCAGGACGGTATTATCTACATCAAGAGCATTGATGCCGGAGATTACAAGGTGTCAATGCTGGAAATGCCCGATTTTGACACACCGGAGCCCATTGATGTGACGGTGAAGGATAAGATTGAATATAAGAAAGTCGATGTGTCGGACGAGGTGAAGCAGGACAGCCAGGTCTCTGCGGCAGAGGATGCGGAGAAAAACAATTCTCTTCCCGTGGAATCCGTGGCAAAGGATACGGTGGAAAACCTGCCGTCGTCCGTGACCCCCTCTGAAGTGCCGGCGTCATCCGTGAATACAGCAGGTTTTGCAAAAGCCTCTGCAAGCAGTGAGACGGGCTCCGTGACCTTTGCGGCTCCTGCCGCGACAGTTGGGATCCGGCTGCGGACTTTGATGCGGACAGGTACGGAAGATCCGGCACCGGCAGACCCCGCAGCAACGCCGGTTCCTGATTCGACAACGGTATCTCCTGCGACGGACTCCCCGGTAGCAACTGCTCCGGCAGCTCCTGCAGCCGTAACACCGGATTCCACGACAACGACAACCGGCGAGGCAGCCCAGTCGACCGGGGAACAGACCCAGCAGAACACAGAGATACCACAGCAGGGAACGGAACAGGTTCAGCCGGTTACGGAGACAACGCCTGCCACCGAGTTACCGGCGACGGAAACTCAGCCGTCTACCCAGACCACCGAGAATGTAACGGAAAAGGCGACGGAAAAATCGACGGAAAAATCGACGGAGACAAAGAAGACGGCCGTGACGGTTTCCTATCCCAAGAGCATCACGCTCTATAACGGCGGCGGCAGTGCGGCAACCACCATTTCCATTGCGTTGTCGGTGAGTCCTGCAGCGGACGTGAGTGCCAAATGGACAGCGGATTCCAGCGCATTTTCTGTTTCCGGATCCGGTCTGAAAGCGACAGTGACAGCCGGCAGCGCCGCAGCAACCGGCGGCATTGGCGTAAGCCTGACCTATGGCGGCAAAACCCAGAATATCTATATCCCTGTGACGATCAAGGATGTGGGTACCGTGGAGCTGACTGACAAGGCGGGCAATAAACTCTATAAGGACAAAGCCTGCACGACGGTGGCGACGTTAAAGGACTACAAGGATGGTGCGGTCTTTTACCAGCCCGCCTCCTATACCGGATGGCAGACCATCGGCGGCAAGACCTATTACTACGGCCCGGATCACAAGCCCGTGACCGGCACCCAGACCATCGGCGGTGTGCAGTACACCTTCGGCGCGGACGGGGCACTGGCAAACAGCTCCGGCAGCCGCGGCATCGATGTATCGAAATGGCAGGGCAACATCAACTGGGCAGCAGTGAAAGCATCCGGTATTGATTTTGCCATCATCCGCCTCGGATATCGCGGAAGCCAGACCGGCGTTCTCGTGGAGGATCCGACCTTCCGGAAAAACATTCAGGGTGCAACCGCAGCGGGACTCCGTGTCGGTGTCTACTTCTTCACCCAGGCCGTGACGGAAGCGGAAGCCGTGGAAGAAGCCAGCATGTGCCTGCAGCTTTGCTCCGGCTATAATCTGGCCTTCCCGATCTTTATCGATACCGAGGACGGCTCGAGAGCCCAGGGACTGGATCGCGGAACCCGTACCGCCATCTGCAATGCTTTCTGCCAGACCATTGCCAACGGCGGCAGACGGGCAGGTGTCTATGCAAGCACCTACTGGTTCAATAACATGCTGAATGCCGGCTCCCTCGGCGGCTACACCATCTGGGTGGCGCAATACGCAGCTGCCTGCCAGTACGGCGGCAAGTATCATATGTGGCAGTACTCCTCAAAAGGCACTGTCTCCGGCGTCAACGGCGCCTGTGATATGAATATTTCGTATATGTAAACGAACGAAGTTACAGATGAGGATATCAGGAAAACGGCGGCTCTCAAAAGAGTTGCCGTTTTCTTTGACGAAACTTACGTGAATCGTGCTATAATGCATCTATGGTTTTTTCAACGATCTACTTCACTTTTTTATTCCTGCCTATACTGCTTGGCGTATATTTCCTGGCAAAAGAACGCTACCGCAATGGAATCCTCCTGGTGGCGAGTATCTTTTTTTATGCCTATGGCGAACCGAAATTTGTGTTCGTCATGCTGCTGTCGATCCTGATGAATTATCTGTTTGCGTTGGGAATCGGGGCGGAGAGGAAAAAACTGATTCAGACAACGCTTCTCATCCTCGACATCGCCTGCAACCTCAGTATTCTCTTTGTTTTCAAATATCTGGATTTTGCCATCGGCACTGTGAATGCCCTGACCGGTGTGGATTTTCCTTTAAAGAATATTGCGCTTCCCATCGGCATTTCTTTTTTTACCTTTCAGGCTCTTTCCTATGTGATTGACGTATATCGCGGGGATGCCGAGCCTCAGAAGAATCTTGGCAAAGTGGCACTGTATATTTCCCTGTTTCCGCAGCTCATTGCAGGCCCCATCGTCCGCTATAAGGAGGTGGCGGCGCAGATCGACCATCGCACGGTGACGTTTGAGGACTTCGGAGTCGGCGTGAAACGCTTTATCCTCGGCTTCGGAAAGAAGGTGCTGATCGCAAACAACATGGCGCTGATCGCCGAGCCGATCTACGGAGTGGCGGAACCCGGCATGTACCCCATCGCCCTGCTTTGGCTCGGAATGATTACCTACGGGATTCAGATCTATTTTGATTTCTCCGGATACTCCGACATGGCCATCGGCCTTGGCCGGATGTTTGGCTTCCGCTTCGAAGAAAACTTTAACTATCCCTACATTTCCAAATCCTTTTCCGAATTCTGGCGGAGATGGCATATGTCCCTCGGCCGGTGGTTTCGGGACTATGTGTACATTCCCCTCGGCGGCTCCCGCAAGGGCACAGGGCGTCAGGTCTTCAATCTCTTTATCGTGTGGCTGTTAACCGGTATCTGGCACGGCGCCAACTGGACTTACATTGTCTGGGCGCTTTCCTACTTTGTGGGCCAGATGCTGGAAAAATTTCTGGTAAAGCCGGAAAAACGAAAAAATCCTCTGATCACGGTGCTATGGACCATTGTGACGCTGTTTGGAGTTACCTTCCTTTGGGGGATTTTTACCGCAAAGGATCTTCCCTCAGGCCTCCATTATTGCGCCTGCCTCCTTGGGATCGGTGCGGAAGACATCGGCCTCCGCAGTCCTCTCATGATCAAGAACCTGCAGGAGTACTGGTTCTTCCTCCTGACCGGGATTCTTTTCTGCACGCCCATCCTGCCTGCCCTGGATCGCCTGACGGATCGCAGCGTAATCCTGAAAAAAGTGAAGACCGTCGTAGTGCCGGCCGGATATCTTTTCATCTTCCTCTGGGCAGTGAGCTATCTGCTCCTCGGGGCGCATAATCCGTTCATTTATTTTAACTTTTGACCCCGACATCTTCCCACATCCCTTGTTTTTCTTGTATTCCCTGTAGCAGCGTGATAAAATAATGGAGGCTGCGTAGGCAGACAGAAAGGAGAAGAGTTATGATAGTGAGAGGATTAAGCGGGGTTTTTGCAAACCAGACATTTCCGCTGAACGGCGTCATGGTGTTCGGGCGGAACGGATCATCTTGTCATGTGCTGTTTCCGGATAATACGAAGGGGATCAGCCGGATGCACTGCAAGATTGAGATGCAGGGGGGACAGCCGATGATCACGGATCTCGGATCTTCCTACGGGACATATGTGAACGGACTTCGGATTCCGCAGCATATCGCGACCCCCATTCATGACGGGGATTCTTTTTATCTCGGGGATCAGCAGAATCTGTTTTCCTTCTCGACGGAGGGGACGGCAGTGCCGGCAGGCCCGGACGGACAGGCTGCGGCAGCTGCACCGGTTTACACGGAGGAGAATAAACCGATCTCCATGTGGGGATATGTTGGCTGGGAAATCGTATTCGCCCTGCCTCTGGTGGGCCTGATTCTGGCAATCGTGTTCTCCTTTGGCGGGACACACAACATCAATCTGAAAAACTTTGCCAGGGCGAAGTTTGCGCTTTGGATCATCGGCATTGCGGTAGGCCTGATTATATTCCTTATCGTACGTGCGTCGATTATGTCGGCATTCGGCGGGCTGTTTTCGGTACTCGGCGGATTCTGATAAAGAGAAGGAGATCACACCATGGAAATGAAAAAATGCCCGAACGGGCACTACTATGACGCATCGGTACATGCAAAATGTCCGTATTGTGAAAATGCTTCCACCGGCAACGTGACGCTTTCCCTCGACGGAAATGCCGGTGCTGACGGTTCTGTGACGATGCCCCTCGGTTTTAACGGCGGCGGGACGGACGGAGGCTCCGTGACGATGCCGTTGACCGGCGCAGCGCCGGTGAGTGATGACGGCAGGACGATGCCGCTGCATCAGGCGATCAATCAGGCGGATCCGGATGAAGGACGTACGGTGGCGCTGATTCAGGAAGACAAGGGGATCGATCCGGTGGTCGGCTGGCTTGTCTGCATAGAGGGCAAGGAAAAAGGCCGGGATTACCGGATTCACGCGGACAACAACTTCATCGGCAGGAGCGACCGCATGGATATCTGCGTGCGCGGCGATGAAACGATTTCCAGAGAAAATCATGCGATCATCAGCTATGACATGGTCGACAATACCTACTATTTTTCACCCGGCGACGGACGTGCCATCGTGCGGTTGAATGACAAGGCCCTGTTCCAGACGGCAAAGATCCAGGTAAACGACAAGATCACCATCGGGAAAACGTCGTTCCTGTTCGTGCCGTTCTGCAGCGACGGTTTCCAGTGGTAACACCTGTGTTTGGTCATCTTTCAAAAAAAAGAAAGCGCGGGCCAAAGCCTGACTCGGACGCTTACGAGGAGGACAACCGCACGCTCGCTCCGGAGACGCCGGAAAATGACACGATCAAAATCGCCGACAGCGACGGCGAGTGTCCGGTGGTTGTCGCAAGCATCCACGATGTGGGGCGTCGGAGCATGCAGCAGGATTCCTTTGGACTTTCCGACACGGAGGATGCCGGGCTCATCGGGAGCAAAGGCATCCTTGCGGTCGTTGCGGACGGTATGGGCGGTCTGGAGGACGGCGAGCGCATGAGCCAGATCGTCGTCGTGAATATGCTGCAGGGGTTTGATGAGGCGGATCCCCGGATTCCGGGAGACGCGCTGTTAAGCAGTCTCGTTGACCGGGCCAACGATGCGGTCAATCAGGATCTCGGCGAGGAAATGATCGGGAAATGCGGCAGCACCGTGGTTGCCGTGATCATCAGGGAGAACCGGCTTTTCTGGATTTCTGTCGGTGACAGCCATATCTATGTATATCGCAGCGGCAAGCTTGTCAAGCTGAATCACGATCATAATTACGGCGCACAGCTGGACGAAAGTGTGGCGCGGGGGGAGATCTCGATGGAGGAAGCCCTTTCCGATAAACAGCGCGCAGCGCTGACGAGCTTTATCGGCATCGGAGATCTGGAGCTTGTGGATCAGAATGTCAATCCCATCGGGCTGGAGGAAGGCGATCGGGTTCTCCTCATGAGCGACGGAATTTACGGTACCGTGTCCTTTGAACGGCTGCAGGAGATTCTCTCCCAGCCGCTGCGGCAGGCGTGCCTGTTGATCGACAAAGAGATCCATGAAAAAAACAAGCGTAATCAGGACAACTACACCTGCGTGATTCTGGAGATGAAGGGAAATCAATAATGTTGACCGTGTGCTCGGGTTTGGCGGATTTGGCGTGCCCTGTCGGGAACGGCGTCCGGATACCGGAGTTTTTGTTGCGATTAAGGAGCTTTTTTGACGATGGCAACTCTGGATACCTTTTTTTATTCCGATATTGGCGGACGAACCGGGAATGAAGACGCCGCCTCGATTCTGGAGGAACCCGGCAAAGGGATGCTGGCGGTGATCGCAGACGGTCTCGGCGGTCACGGTGGCGGCGCCCTGGCTTCCCAGACAGCCCTACGGACAGTTCTGGACTTGTTCTCAGGAGAGGCAGTGACAGACCCCGCTGACCTGTCCCCCTGGTTTGAAAAGGCGCATCAGGAGGTGTCCGCGCTGCAGACGCCGGAATGTAAGATGAAGACGACGATGGTGCTGCTCCACATCAAGGATGACATGGCGATGTGGGCTCATGTGGGAGACAGCCGGCTGTATCATTTTGTAAACGGCAGACTGACGGAGCAGACTGTGGATCACAGCGTCTCACAGATGGCGGTCTTCCGCGGTGAGATCACACAGGATCAGATCCGGGGCCACGAGGACAGAAACCGTCTGACCTCCGCCCTTGGCGGCTCCGGCAAAATCCGCGCGGAACTGTCGAAAAAGATACCCCTGCGGGGAGCAGAACATGCCTTTCTGCTCTGTACAGACGGCTTCTGGGAATACGTCTATGAAGAGGAGATGGAGCGTGCCTGTCAGGAAGCGGCTTCCGCCCGGGACTGGATGGAGAAAATGGGTCTGTGTCTGGTCTCTCACGCCAGACCCGGTCATGACAATAACTCAGCCGCCGCCATCATCTGGAAAGAAAAATAAGCCAAAAGATGAGACAACAAAAGAGAAACAGAGGAGCAGGTTTTATGAAGATGAAAAAGGGAAGAAGAGGAGCGGCGCTGTTGCTGGCCATGCTGCTGTCGATTTGCATGACAGTTCCGGTATTTGCGGAGGAAGCCGCCACACCGGCGGCGGATACCGCGGATGCGGCAGCGGAGACTGAGGAGGCGCTGCAGGTCAGGCTGGATCAGTACGCGGCTCAGGACGGTCTGCTGAAGTTATATCTGAATCATAACCGCGGAGCGGGCTTTCAGGTGCAGCCTCAGGATGTCAGGATCCTGTTCGGCGCAAACGAGATGGAAGCGAACGACGTGAAAACACTCCAGGAGGAGGGGACTCCGGTTTCCTACCGGTGCGTGGTGGATGTGTCCGGTTCCATGAGTCAGGACAGGATCGATGAAGCGAAGACCATCATCAAGGATCTGGCCGCGAAGAAAAAACCGGGGGATACGATTTCCATTACAACCATGGGGAACGAACTGGTTTCGACGGCGTTTATGTCGGATCCTGCGGAGATCGGGGCAGCGGCAGATGCCCTGACACTGACGAAGGAGGATACGAATCTGTATTACGGGATCGTGCAGGAGCTGGAGACCTTAAAAACCTCCAACGATGTGGCAAGAAAACGGTGTCTTTTGATCTTTTCCGACGGAGCCGACGATCAGGCAACAGGAATCACGCAGGGTGAAGCGGAGACCGCAGTGAGAGAAAGCCATATCCCGGTTTTTACGGTGGCGCTTCTGAAGAGTGCGGACAATGAAAATGCCAGAGAGATGGCGAAGATTCTCGGTAGCTTTGCAAGGATGTCTTCCGGCGGAAAGCATTTTGCGCCGGCACTTTCCGACGGGACGGATGAGACCATCGCATCGTCCATCGCGGAGGCTGTGAACAGCTCCCTCGTGGTATCCGGCGATCTTTCGGACTGTGATGTATCCGGTAAGGAAGTGGCATTGAAGATCAGCGTCTCCGATGCGGCGGGAGAGACCGCGGAGGATTCCGTCAATGTTCCGGAGAGTGATATCAAGATCATCCGGCAGGAAGTGGAGAAGCTTGAAGCAAGGATCCCGGAGCCTGTGCCGGAGAGTACGCCGGAACCTGAGACGGAAGTCGTGGAAGTGCCGCAGGAGCAGATGATCCTGGGACTTCCTGCAAAGACCTTTTATCTGATCATTGTGATTGTGGTGATTGCAGCGCTGGCACTGTTTTTGCTTCTGTTCCTGTTCCTGCGGAAAAAACAGCAGACCATGCCGGAGGACAGCCCCGGGATGCAGCCCGGCGGAGGGATGCAAATGGGCGGCGGTATGCAGGACGATCTTTCCGTGACACAGGGGGCGGCAGGCGGTACAGGATTTGGGAACAGCCGGACGGTCGGTCTGGACAGTGCTGCCAAAGAGACCTCCGCAAAGGCCGGCGGCAAGCCCTGTCAGATCACCCTGTTTCGTATGGGAAAAGGGGAGGAAAAGAGCTTCGAGCTCAGTCTCACGGATCAGATCACCATCGGGCGGAGCGCATCCAAGGCGTCTTTACCGATTTCAGATACGGCTCTTTCCGGGCTTCACTGCTCGCTTCTCAGGAAGGATGGCATGGTGATGATCAAAGATGAGGGCTCCACCAACGGGACATTTGTGAACGGCGTGCCCATCGAAGGGAACTTTGAGCTTCATCAGGATGATATCATTCTGCTTGGCTCTTACGAATATCGGATTACCTGGAAATAAAACCGGAGAAGGAAACGGATTATGGACATCAATCAGTTATGCCCGCACTGCCTGTGTGAGGTAAAAGACAGAGCGCAGAAAAAGTTCTGCGATTATTGCGGCAAGCCCCTCGATCAGATGAGCGAGGTCACCCATCAGCTGAAACCCCTGACGATCCTGGCGGGAAAGTACATCATCGGCGATGTGCTGGGGGAGGGAGGCTTCGGGATCACCTATATCGGGTTTGATCTGAACCTGGAGATGAAGGTGGCCATCAAGGAGTTTTACCCGAACGGATTCGTGACCCGCGAAGCCATGCACACCACAGCCGTGACAGCCTATGCCGGCGCCAATATGCAGGCGGTGCAGAAATGGCAGGAGAGCTTTATCAAAGAGGCACGGAGCCTGGCGAAATGCTCCCACCTGTCCGGTGTAGTCGGTGTGAAGGACTTCTTCCAGGAAAACAATACGGCCTACATCATTCTGGAATATCTGGAAGGGACGGATCTGAAAAACTATGTGAAATCCCAGGGCGGCAAGGTGAATATCGACTGGCTGATGACAGGTCTCGAACCGGTGATCCTGTCTCTCGGAGAAGTGCACCGGCAGGGCATCGTTCACCGCGACATCAGCCCGGACAATATCCGCCTCATGCCGGATGGAAAGATGAAGCTCATGGACTTCGGTGCCGCCAGAGACTATACCGAGAGCGGTGAAAAGAGTCTGTCTGTGATGTTAAAACACGGCTATGCGCCGGAGGAACAGTACCGCAGCAAGGGTGTACAGGGTCCCTGGACCGATATCTACGCCCTGGCGGGTACGATTTATAAATGTATCACGGGGATTACCCCGCCGGAAGCGGCGGAGCGGATCCGTAACGATGAGCTGCAAAGGCCCAGCGCCCTTGGTGTGGCGATCCGCCCCAAAGCGGAGCAGGCGCTGCTGAAAGCGCTTGCGGTCTATGCGGAACAGCGCTATCAGACCATAGAAGAGTTTTATCAGGATATTTATGCCGGGATCGAACGCGTATCCATGACAGTGGCGGGCAGTGCCACAGTGGGCGTGACCACGGCAGGACAGACAGCGGGATCTGCTGCTTTGAACACATCCTATCGTCCGCCGGAGGCAGCGCCGAAGCAGCAGAACGGTGTCAATATGAAAATCCTGATCCCGGTGCTTGCGGGTGCCGGCGCACTGGTTGTCCTGCTGATCGTCGTGGGGGTTTTCGTCATGCGGGGCAGACTGGCAAGAGCGGTTGCAGAGTCTGCAGCGGATGTGACAGCGGCGGAAGCGGCTGCAGAGGAGGCGGCACCGGCAGAGGATGTGGCGGAAGATATCCCGGAAGCAGAGGAGGCTCCCGCGGAAGCAGCAGCGGAGGAAGCAGCTTTTGTCCCGATTCCGGAGCGGTCATGGCAATATGCGGTTCCGCCTGATGAGACGCCCAATGTCTTCATTTATGACGGGACGGTGGAGAATTATGAGAATGCCCTGTATCCGCCGTCGTATGCCTTTAACGACGCCCGTATGCAGGAGCAGGGGATTTATTTTGACTATTATTTCCCGGCGGAGCTGTTTTACTCCATGACTTATGAGTACCACAATGCCCCCTGGGAAGAAAAGAATGAGGGCTGGGGACTGTATAATTTCCTCTACTGTCATGCCCAGGATATCAGCGGCGGATACTGTGAAAATGACAATCTCCATACGGCCATCAAAGCGGAGATCGGCTATTATGGCTCCAAGGGGACGACCCTGGACTGTACACTCTGGGAATATGAAGAGTATGACAACATGTCCGTGACAAACTACCTGACAGACCTCGTGACCTTATATGGACAATGCCTCAACGACGTCAATATCATTCGCGCGCCGGGGAATGACGGGGTGATGTGTCTGGAGGGCACCCGTGACGGTTACACCCACCGGATTCTGGTGGCCTTTGAAGACTGGGCGAGTCCGCAATCCGTTATGCGGATGTGGTTTACTTATCCCACCGAGAGTGCCACGCAGGAGGAGGCGATCCAGAAAGAGTATGTGGCGGAATGCCTCTACCGGATGGCTGCATTCAGCGATTACCGGAATCACTGGGATACAAACAATTACATGACCTATGAGGAATTCCGTGCGCAATATTAAGGAGAGACGAATCCCCATGAGACGAATGACGAGAACAATCACTGCCGTCCTGATCAGTGCGATCTGCATTCTTTTGATGAGTATGCCGGTGTTTGCAAAGACATCCGGAGCGGATGCGGATTACATTGTGCTGGTGCTGGATGTTTCCGGTACCGAGACCTTTACAGTGCAGGGGCAGGTGATCTATGAAGCGGATACGGCCATCGACGATGTGAAAAAAGCGGCATCTTCGTTCTTTGATCGTTTGAAAAAGGCCCCCGGGAACTATTACGTCGCCATTGTGGCTTATGACGATGTGGCGGAGACGGTGCTGGACTTTACAAACGACGTCAACCGGATGAAGCAGGCCGTAAACGGTCTTGAGACAGGCACACGGGATCGGAGTATCGCAGAAGGCCTTGCCGCGGCGGGCCTCATGCTGACGGAGATCCCGGAGGATGCAAAAAAGAGCGTGATCCTTTATACCACCGGCATGACGGACTGTGGATCCTACAATTACGAGGGTCATTATGATGCCAGTACGATTGGAAGTGACTGGGAGAGCAGCGATACGGGTGTCAATCTCTACGCCTACGCGAACACGGCTTATGACACGGCAAACATTGTGAAAACCTACGGAAATCTTTATGCAATCGGGCTGTTTCAGACGATGGAAGGGATGCCGGAGGACGGACAGGACATCGCCCGGTTTTTCCGTAAGACCGTGGAGGATCTGTCTTCTTCACATGAATATGCCTTTGAGGCAGAGCGTCCGGATCAGATCGGAGATCTGTTCGCCGCCATCGCAGGTCGGATCACGGGGATCGGAGACGGAGATGTACCTGCTCAGAAACCGAAAAAACCCGGGCCCAGCCCCTGGCTGGTATTTCTCATTATTCTCATCGCTGCGGGAGCCGTGATCGGGCTGATCGCCCTGACACGCGCGGACAGACAGAGCATGGATGAAATCAACAGGGCGAAGCAATCTCTTTCGGACAGATTCCGGAAATTGAAAAAATGAAAGGTATCCAAAGTAAGATCCTGGCTGTGATCTTTCTCGCTGCATTGATCGTGTTTGCGGTCATCACGGATTTCAAGTATGTGGACTACTACGTGAACGACGTGACCTACAATGAGGAATGGATCCCGGATCTCGGAAAAAAGAATGAAACCGAATACATGACCTGTTTCTTCGGGAAGGAAACGCTGATCGACCTGAACGGCGGCATCCAGCGGCTGTTGGGAACCCCCGAGATGAATGACGTGGTGCGCTTAAAAAACGGACATCTGGCGATTCCCCATGTTGCCATCGCAGAGGACAGGCTCCTTGCGGAAGCGGATGACGTGGCCTATCTGTACGAATACCTGAAGAAACGGGACGTGCCATTTCTTTATGTCGCGGTTCCGGACAAGATTTCCAAATTCGATAAAGCCCTCCCCACCGGCTATGTGGACAACACAAATGAGAATCTGGATTTCTTTCTTTCACGCCTGCAGGAACGTGGCGTCCCCTTTCTCGATATGCGTCAGGCCTTTTATGATGCCGGTTATAACCAGTACGACTATTTTTTTAAGACGGATCATCACTGGACCATGCCGGGCGGCTTCTTTGCCTATACGAAAATTGCGGAGTGGCTGCGCAGCGAAGCCGGCGTACCGGTAGATCCGAAACTAACGGACATAGGCAGCTACACGGATACCTATTATGACAACGCAATCGTCGGTTCCTACGGACAGCGCACCGGAAAGCTCTTTTCCGGAACGGAGGGGATCGATGTGCTGACACCGGATTTTGAGACCCTGCTTTTCCGTCCTTTTGACGGTGCCGAGGGATCCTTTACGGACGTGGTTGTGCGGCCGGATCGCATCACCCCCGGTCGTCCGCAGCATCTTTATGATTCGATTTTTGAGTATTCCTTCAGCACTTTTCTGAATGAGCGCGCGGACAATGACGCCCGGATCATGATGATCTGTGATTCCTCCGGGAAAGTGGTAAATCCCTTCCTGATCCTGTCAGTGCAAAACTTTGACGTGCTGGAGGCCTATTATCCGGAGAACCTCTCAAAGGAATACATCGAGGGCACCCATCCGGACGCGATTATTCTGATGCAGAGCCCGGCCTTCCACCTCGGCGTGGATACGTCGTTCCACTACAGCTGGCTGCAGGACTAAACGGGTGTTTACTCCCCTGCCCCCGGACGATTGCCCGCCCGCTCCCTGCCGGGCTCCCTGTGCCCTCCCGGCATGTCAGGTTGTATGAAAATGACGCTCACTCATTTCGGGACCTGGCTTCTCTAAGCATTTGCGCCAGATTGCTTCGACCGTACGCAACCGGTTCCTACACGCCATCCGGGCGTGGAGGAACCTGCCCTCGCCTTCCATGGCTCAGGCTTGCTGACACAGAAGCAACTGCTAAGAGAATCCAAGCCCCTCATGAACTGTTCGCTTACATTTCCATGCAACCCGCCATGCCGGATCGAGACCCAGGGCGCCCGGCGGCTGGTCACAAGCACAACGGAATGCTTTGTGAGCGAGCATGTGCAGTTCCGATGTGCTTGTGAAAAGCCAGCGGGCGCCCGGAGGGGGCGGACATGTCAGCGGGAGGGCAGGAGTTAAACTACCGGTATATAGGAGGAAAGATGAAAAAATCCGTACTTGCGGTGATTGCGATTTTAGAGGCAGTGACCATTGTGATCGGGCTGATCTATATCGGCGTGCTGACAAAAGAAAGGAATGCGGCTCCGGGCGCGACGGCAGGCGTCGTGCAGGAAAAGGGGGAGGATATGCAGTCCATCCTTGCGGCAGCGGCAGAACGGGAAAAGGAGAGAAGGGCGGAACAGACCGGGGCGGCATCTTCCGTGGATGAGGCGGGAAGTCAGGGGACGGAAACGGCCATGGAAGCGGGCGGTTCCGGTGTACAGCTGGGCGATACGGGTGATGCCGGGAAGGAATCGGCCTTTGAGGATTTGACCATTATCGGGGATTCCATCTCCCGCATGACCAAGGATCAGATGGAAAAGGCACTTCCCGGTGTGGAGATTCACTCCATGTACGGGAAAACCGTGGACTATACCGTGGAAACCAACCCCTGCGGGCTGGAGCTGGCGAAGATCCTGGAAACCGAGGGACGGCTCAGAGACCGCGTGGTATTTGCTCTCGGTACGAATAATGTGGCAGCGCTTTCGATGAATACCCTGACCCCGGAGATGTTTGAAAAGCTCCATGACATTACGGGAGACCGGGAGGTGTATCTCGTGACGGGGTACGATCTGTACAATCCGTCGGTGTATGATGAGAATAACCGGGTGATCCGCGAAGCTGCGAAGAAATATGACGGGTGGCATGTCATTGACTGGGCAAAGGCTGTAGCAGCAGGGGATCCGAAGAAGATCATCCTGGATGAGGGAGCAGCCGCAACCGGTAACTGCCAGGTACATCCGACGGATCCCGAGGGCATTGCCCTCTGGGTCAACACCATTTCGGAGGGTGTCAACTCCCCGGAGGAGTGAAGAGGTAGAAAAGGAGCAAACACGCAACATGGTTTTCAGTTCCATGATTTTTTTATGGGTATTTCTTCCGGTCATATTTATCCTGACCAGAATCCTGCCCCCAAAAACACATAATATTCTGCTGCTGATCGCCAGCCTCCTGTTTTACGCATGGGGCGAGCCGGTCTATATTTTGCTGATGCTCTGTTCCATCACGATGAACTGGCTGTTCGGCTTGTGGATTGAGAAGCAGCGGCACCCGCTGCCGCTGGCGCTGAATGTGATCTGTAATCTGGCGCTCCTTTTTTATTTCAAGTATTTCAACTTTTTTACGGAGATCCTGAATCACCTCGCGAAAAGAGAAGTGATCACACCCCGGGATATCGCGCTGCCCATCGGTATTTCATTCTTTACGTTTCAGGCGATGAGCTATGTGATCGATCTTTATCGCGGGAAATATAAGGCGGAGCATAACTTTTTTCATGTGGCGCTTTATATTTCTTTTTTTCCGCAGCTGATCGCGGGTCCCATCGTTCGCTACGTGGACGTGCATGAACAGATCAACCGGCGCAGGATCTCTCCGGAGAAAACGGCGGAAGGCATCCGCCGCTTCCTTTACGGTCTCGCAAAAAAAGCATTGATCGCCAATATCCTGGCCCAGAGCGCGGATGCAATCTATGCGCTTCCCCTGGAGCAGCTGACGGGTCCCCTCGCCTGGATCGCCGCGATCCTCTACACCTTCCAGATCTACTACGATTTTTCCGGGTATTCCGATATGGCCATCGGCCTCGGAAAAATGTTCGGCTTTGACTTCCTGGAAAACTTCAACTATCCGTATCTTTCCACGACGGCAGGGGAGTTCTGGCGTCGCTGGCATATTTCCCTGGGTTCCTGGTTCAAGGAATACCTTTACATTCCCCTGGGGGGTAACCGCAAGGGGACAGGCCGTACTTACGTAAACCTCATGATCGTCTTTTTCGTGACGGGTTTGTGGCACGGCGCAAGCTGGAATTTCGTGATCTGGGGTCTCTATTACGGCGTGCTGGTGGTGCTGGAACGCCTGTTTTACGGGAAATGGATGACCAGGCATCCCGTGATCGGACATATCTATATGCCCCTGGTGTTTGTTTTCGGCTGGGCGGTTTTCCGCGTGGACACCGGCATGGCGGATCTCGCAGGGGTAGTGAAGCGCATGCTCATGCCGTTACACTACATGACCGGAGGCCCGGATGTTTCCACCCTGATCTCAAACCGTGCCATTTTGATGCTGCTGGCAGCCATCGTTGGCTGCGGCATCCTGCAGTGGAATCTCGGCGAACGCCTGGGTCTGAAAAAACGCTGGAAAAACAGCGTGCCGGAGTTTCTTTTCTGTATCTTCATTTTTGCAGCGTCCCTCGTGACGCTGGCCTCCGGTACCTACAATCCTTTCATTTACTTCCGTTTTTGACGCACCGGATGTCGTTATGCTATGATGTTATACGATTAGGAGAGAAGAATGGACAAGATCGCAGTTTTGATCCCATGCTATAACGAAAGCAAAACAGTGGAGAAGGTCGTCACGGATTTTAAGAGAGTCCTGCCGGAGGCGACGATCTATGTGTATGATAATAATTCCACGGACGGCACGGATGAGCTTGCAAGAAAAGCCGGTGCCGTCGTGCGTTATGAGTATCAGCAGGGCAAGGGCAACGTGATCCGGCGGATGTTTCGCGATATTGACGCGGAGTGCTATATCATGACGGATGGGGACGACACCTATCCCGCCGAGGCCGCACCGGAAATGGTGAAGAAGGTGATCGAACGGCACGCGGACATGGTGGTGGGAGATCGCCTGTCGTCTACCTATTTTTCGGAAAACAAGCGTCCCTTCCATAACTTCGGTAATTCCCTGGTGCGCAGAACCATCAATGCCTTCTTCAATACGGAGATCAAGGACATCATGACCGGGTACCGCGCCTTCAGCTATCAGTTTGTGAAAAGCTTCCCCGTGCTCAGCAAGGGCTTTGAGATCGAGACGGAGATGAGCATTCACGCGGCGGATAAGAATATGTTTGTGGAAAACGTCGTGATCGACTACAGAGACCGGCCGGAGGGGTCGGAGAGCAAGCTCAATACGTATTCCGACGGTATGAAGGTGTTGATGACCATCGGTACGCTGTACCGGACATACCGGCCTCTCAGGTATTTCGGCATCATTGCCGGGATTCTGGCGGTGCTTTCCGTGATCTTCATGGTCCCGGTGCTGGTCAACTACAGCAGGACGGGGCTCGTCAACCATTTCCCCACGCTGATTGTCTGCGGGTTCGCCATGCTGGCTGCGATCCAGTCGCTGTTTGCCGGACTGACGCTGCATACCATTGCAAAAAAGAACCGGCAGGATTTTGAGATGCGGCTTTATGAGATCGCGGAACGGAGGGAGAAACTGTCATGAACGGCTCGATTCCGGCAATGATTTTTTATCTGGCATCCCTGGCCGTGTTATTCAGCGGCTTTTTTTGCTATCCGAAAACAAAGACGGAGGCGGCAGGAGGCGGCATAGACAAGCCCGCGGATACCGGCGGCAGGCGCGTCTTCTACGGGATGACCTGGCTTCCTCTGACAGGGATTCTGATCGAGTGCTACAATGCTTTGGTGGCGGCGATCCTGAACCTCCTCCATATTCCCACAAACCTCTTTACCATCGGCCTTTTCGATCTGGCGGCGGGTGTGTTTTTCTGGTTTCGGATTAAAAAGACCGGACAAAAACAAAGCTATCGCTGGAATTGGTTTGACCTGATTTTTGCGATCCTGCTGGTCGGGTCCATTATCATGATCGCGGCCAGACATTACGGTCTGCCGGAGCTTGGCTGGAACTACCGCACGGTGGATCCCTCCGCCCGCTACCGCGAGGCCATGGAGTTTGTGAACAATCAGGGCATCAGCCGCATGTTTTTTGCGCAGCTCCAGAACGGAACCGTTGTGGAGCTTTTCCGCCCCTTTTTGCGGTATGACTACTATTACAAGCTCTATGTGCTGAGTGATATTTTCCAGCTCATCCTGTCCGGCGCCATGTTTTACGGTGCGGTGCGGCCGCTGACGGAGCGCACCGGAAAGCGGGATCTTTTCGTTTCCGTCTTCTCCGTCATTCTCTCCTTTTTCTATCTGTTCGGATATCCCCTGAACAGCACCCTTTACGGATTTACCTATCTGGGGATGATTCTGTATCTCACCCTGGCACTGTTTGTGGTGGCGGATCTCTTTCTGGCCGACGACGGGAGCAAAAAATGGTTTCTGCTGATTTTGCTGTCCCTCCTTTGCCATGCGTACTTCCAGTGCTATGTATTGTTCATGCCGGTGGCGTTCCTCGCCCTCGGTCTGGCGATTTTGAAAAAACAGCAGGAGAAAAGGAAGCTGATTTCCGTGGACACCCTGGTGACGCTTTTGGTTGTGTTTGTTCCCGCCATCGTCCTCGGGTTGATCTATACGTATATGGACGTGTTTGTCAATGACAATGTCGCGGTCGGCGATGCGTTCTCCGCGGAGGGCGCCATCTACCGGGATCTGTATTCCAACTTTGTATTCTTTGCACCGGTGGCCGTGATCGGGCTGATCCGGCTTTGGAAGACGAAGAAAAACCGGCTGCTGTCCTGGTTTGCTCCGATCTTTCTGCTGTTCATGGCGGGGATGTTTGTGGTGAGCTATAAGACCGGAAAGATTTCCACCTACTATTTCTTCAAGGATTACTACCTGCTGTGGCTGCTGGTTTTTGTCCTGATGATGGTGGCAGTTTCCCATCTCACGACGGACGGGCGGAAGGTCATGACGGCCTATCTTTGCAGCTGGGCATTCATTGCGATGATGTTTTTGACGGGTCTGGAGAGCCGGATCGAAGGGCACAATCCGCTTTTTGTCCCGGATCATAAATCCCAGCGCTACAACGATCTGCTTTGTTTTAACTGGAATACCCTCTCTGTCCCCACCTATTCCGAGGACAAGATGGATCTCATCCATTATGTGTACGAGCACCTGACCGCGGGCGGAGAAAGCACGACGGAAGTGCCGGTGGTGACGCGGCAGGAGGAGACCTACCTCTATGAATCCATGACGGGGCAGCGCCTGGAGGACTTTGAATTCTGGCGTGGCCCGGGGCATCACGACGCCTTCCTGGAAAACGTGCAGGACGTTGATTATATCTGTGTTTACACGGACAGTGCGCTTTATGAGGAAAACCAGAAAATGTTTGATTCCTGGGAGGTTGTCTACGCCACGCCTGCCGGGTATATTGCGAGGAGCCCGAAGAAATGAGAAGAGATCCCACCAAAGAATTATCCGTCAAAGCGAATATGATCTATAACACGTTCGGTGCGACCCTTTACTATTTCTGTATCTGGCTTGCGTCCGTTCTGATCGTGCGGCTGTCCGGGTTTGAGGACGCCGGAATTTTTTCTCTGGCGATCACTGTCACGAATGCACCGGCGGTGATCAGTCTTTTCAACATGCGTAATTACCAGGCCTCCGACCTGAACGGCGAATACACGGACAAGACCTACATCACGTCCCGTACGGTCAGCAACCTGATTGCGCTGATCATCTGCGTCGGCATGATCCTTTTCTACCGCTATGATCTGCTGAAGTCCATGACCGTTCTGGCCTACATGCTGTTTAAGGTGGTGGAAGGAGCGGCGGATGTGTACTACGGGATTGATCAGAAGAAGGGACGCATGGATTATGCGGGCATTTCTCTTTCGATCCGCGGGCTCGGTTCCTTTGCCGCGTTTCTCATTGTATTTCGTCTGACAAATAGTCTCCTGGTCTGCTTCCTCGTGATGACGCTGGTTTCGCTGGCGGTCGTGTTTTTCTATGACCGGCGGATGGTAAAGCCCCTCCTGGACGGGCGGGAGACGGAGCATCTGAGGAAACAGGTATTTGCGCTGCTGTTGACCTGCCTGCCCCTGGCGGTGGTGTTCTTTTTGAACAACCTCTCCATTATGGTGCCGCGGCTGGCGCTGGAAAGCTATTTCGGTTCGGAAGTGATGGGATTTTATTCGTCTGTCAGCACGCCCACCGTCGTGGTACAGGTGGCGGCGCAGACCCTGATCGCACCGCTTGTTCCGGGACTCACGAGACGTTTCCAGAGCAAGGATAAAAAAGGGTTTTTGAAAGCCCTCGGCGCCTTTTATCTGTTTGCGGCGGTTTTGACCGTAGTCGCGGTGGTGTTGGGGTACTTTTTCGGAGAGTGGCTGCTGAAGGCCTTCTTCGGGGAAGGAATTCTGCCCTATGTGTATCTTTTCATTCCGATTCTGCTGATGTCGGTACTGATCGCGGTGAACTGCAGTCTGTTCGCGATCCTGACCCTGATGCGGATCATCCGTCCCCAGTACGTGATCGGCATCGCCGGGATCCTTGCGGCCATTGTACTGTCCATGACGATGGTGAAGTCCATGTCCATGGATGGCGTGGTGTGGGCGACGCTGATCACGATCTTCATTCAGACTGGGATCCAGATCGTGATGATGCTTGTCGGGATAAGGAAGCAGTTCCATGGGTAAGGTCCGGAAAGTTTGGGAAATCTACCGCCGGTACGGGCTGAAGGGCTTTTTCAATAAGCTCTCGGAAAAGCTGCAGGCACCCTACCGGGATTATGATGCACACCGACAAGAATACCTGCCGGCGGCAGAAGAGCTGGAAGCGCAGAAAAAGACCCAGGCTGCCTTTCCCTTCCGTCCCCTCATCAGTATCGTGGTACCTCTCTATGAGACAAAGCCCCTCTTTCTGGAGGAGCTTCTTGATTCCGTCCGGCTCCAGTCCTATCCGAAATGGGAGCTTATCCTTGCAGATGCAAGCCGCACTGACCGTACGGAGGAAGCGCTGCATACCTATCAAAAGACCTATCCCGGCTTCGGCACCGGAGAAGGAGCTGTCCGTTACCGTCGTCTTGCTGAAAACGGCGGCATTTCCCTGAATACAAATGAAGCCATCAAAGACGCGACCGGTGACCTTGTCGCCTTCATGGATCACGATGATGTCCTGACGGAGAACGCATTGTTTGAGGTCGTCGCTACCCTGAACAGGTGCAAGGATGACAGAACTGTTTCAGACCAGAACGCCGGACACGCTTTCATATCGGGTGAAGGAAACGACGCTGCAGGGAGTACGAACGCAAAAGCAGACAATAGGTGTTATCGGATGTTTTATACCGATGAAGACAAGGCGGACGAAAGTCTTTCGCACTTCTCCCAGCCGCATTTCAAAAAGGATTTTGATCTGGAGCTGTTACGCACGAATAACTATATCTGTCATCTCCTGGTGCTGGATCGGGCCCTTCTTCAGGAGATCGGCGGACTTCGCCCGGAATACGACGGCTCTCAGGATTATGATCTGACCCTGCGTGCTGTGGAAGCGCTTGTTTTCCCAAACGGGCATTATGATCCTGCCGGGCGGGATTTGATCTGCCATATCCCAAAGATCTGCTATCACTGGCGGATGCATGCCGCCTCCACGGCCGGCGACAGCGCCAGCAAGAAGTATACCGCCGGTGCCGGGCAGCGCGCGGTGGAAGCGCATTTTGCACGCCTTGGCATTGACGCGAAGGTGGAGGAACGGATTGAGGTGGGTTGTTACCGGATTACCTATCCTCCTGTATCATCCCTCCCTTCCGCTTTATCAGCCCCGGAGGCTGTTTCAGCTTCTTCCGCCTCCGGCGCCCCGGAATCTGCGGATCTGGAGATCCGTCTGGACGATACCTTAAAACCCCGTGATCCCTCCTGGAAAGAGAAGCTCATCGCCACCTGCATGCAGGAGGGCGTCGCCGCCGTTTACGGCAAGATCTACGGAAGAGACGGCCGTGTCGTGGAGGCCGGTGTCGAGAAAGCACCGGACGGCACCCTCATCCCGCAGTTTGCCGGTCTCCCCGGCACCTTCAAAGGCTATGAACGCCGCGCCGTCCTCAAGCAGGAAACCAGCGCCTGCGATGCCTCTTTTGCGGTCATCCGCCCCGCCCTTCTGAACCAGCCCGGCGCCCGCATCATTTTCGACCCGGACGTGGAGGCGGATGTGATGTGATACCTCAATCGGGAGAACTTTAAACCATCGTGATGGGACAAAGCGTGCAACCGCGGAAAAAATATTTGCAACAAACCCCGAAAATGGTAAAATAATAGCATCTCTGGGGGAGGTGCTTTTTATGGCGGATTTTCTGATCATCGGAGCCGGGCTTTTCGGCGCAGTGTTTGCAAGACAGGCACTGGACGCGGGGAAAAGCGTGACAGTGATCGAAAAGAGAGACCACATCGGGGGCAATGTCTACACGGAGCCTGTAGAGGGGATACAGGTTCATCGGTACGGCGCACATATTTTTCACACGGATAACCGTACGGTTTGGGAGTATGTGCAGCGCTTCGCGGAGTTCAACCGCTATACCAATTCTCCCATTGCAAATTACAAGGGGGAGATCTACAATCTGCCCTTCAACATGAATACGTTTCATCAGCTCTGGGGCGTCGTGACCCCGGAGGAGGCGATGGAAAAGATCCGGGAACAGAAGGCGGCCCATGTGGTGGAGGAGCCGAAAAACCTGGAAGAGCAGGCGCTCAATCTGATCGGCACGGATATCTATACGAAGCTGATCAAGGGCTATACGGAGAAGCAGTGGGGACGCAAAGCGACGGAGCTGCCGGCTTTTATCATCCGGCGTGTGCCGGTGCGCTTCACCTATGACAATAATTATTTCAACGATGCATATCAGGGGATCCCGATGGGCGGTTATACGGCCATGGTGGAAAAGATGCTGGAGGGCGCCGATGTACGGCTGTCCACGGATTTCTTTGCGGATCGCGAGGGCTGGATGGCAGAAGCGGATCGGGTTCTGTTTACCGGGATGATCGATGAATTCTTCGAATACCGGTTCGGAGAGCTTGCATACCGGTCGCTGCGGTTTGAGACGGAGACCCTGTCCCAGCCGAACTATCAGGGGAATGCGGTCATGAATTTCACGGACGCCGAGACCCCGTATACGAGGATCATTGAGCATAAGTTCTTTGATTTTTCAAATCAGCCCCATACGGTCGTTACCTGGGAGTATCCGGCCGCATGGAAGAAAGGGGACGAACCCTATTATCCGGTCAATGACGAAGCAAATTCGGCGCTGTATGAAAAGTATGCGGCGCTGGCGGCCGGGGAGCCGAAGGTCTTGTTTGGCGGGCGCCTCGGACAGTACCGGTATTATGATATGGATGACACGGTGGAAGCCGCGCTGAAGATGGCGGAAGAGATCGTGAGGGACTGACCCTGAGAATCAGGCGGGACAACCTGACGGGTAAGAAAACGTGACGGAAAGCTATGTATAAAAAAGAGCGCAGGAGCTGGGTCAAGCACCTGGACTTTACAATTCTGGATATTGTCTGCATGCTGGCGGCCTATCTGATCGCTTATGTGATCCGGATCGGTCTTTTTGACGTCTATCTCTTCGGAGAATATTTCCGGATGGGGCTCATTCTGATCCTGCTGGACATTGCCGTTGTGTTTTTCTCGGAGCCCTACAAAAACATTCTCCGGCGCAACCGCTATCAGGAGCTGAAAGCGGCGATCATTCACTGTACGATCGTATTTCTCGGACTGATCGTTTATATGTTCGCGATCCAGCGGTCATTCCTCTTTTCCAGACAGATCTTCTTCGCCTACTGGGGCATTTCCATCATCCTTGTGTTTGTCAGCCGCCTGATCCTGAAAAAACAGGTGCGCCGCCGGATCTTAAACGACAAGAACCGGAGCGTGATGATCGTTGTCACCACGGATGCGCTTTTGCAGGAATGCGTCAGCGACCTGAAAAAGATGGAATACACCGAGTTCACCATCGACGGGATCGTGGTGATCGATGCGAACCGGGAGGGGGAAAAGATTCAGGGGATCCCCGTGGTGGCCAATACCGCTGATTTTTACGAATATCTGAAAACCAATGTGGTGGATGAGGTATTTATCAACGGCAACACCATCGAGAGCAGCGAGGCGCTTTCCGACAGGCTGCTGGAGATGGGCGTCACGGTGCATTACAATCTGGCGCATGAGTCCAAACTCCTGCCCAACCGCGTGATCGAGCCCTTTGGCAGCTTTATGGTGATGACGAGCTCCATGCGGATTGCCCGCCCCTTTGAGCTGATCGTAAAACGCCTCATGGATATCGTCGGCGGCGTCGTCGGCCTTGCGATCTGCGGGATTCTGTTTTTGATCTACGGGCCCCGGATCAAGAAACAGTCGCCGGGACCGGTCTTTTTCAAACAGACCAGAATCGGGAAAAACGGCCGGCGCTTTCAGATGTACAAATTCCGCTCCATGTATCCGGACGCGGAGAAGCGTAAACAGGAGCTCATGTCCCAAAACGAGATGGACGAGATCATGTTCAAGCTCCAGGATGATCCCCGGGTGTTTCCGGTGGGAAAGAAAATGCGAAAATACTCTCTCGATGAGTTTCCCCAGTTCTGGAATGTGCTGAAGGGCGACATGAGCCTCGTGGGAACCCGTCCGCCGACAGAGGACGAGTTTGCGCAGTACGAGTACTGGCACAAGGCAAGGCTCGGCTTCAAGCCCGGGATCACGGGGATGTGGCAGGTGAACGGCAGGAGCAACGTGAAGGAATTTGAGGAGATCGTGGCCCTCGATACCTATTATATTTCCCATTGGAATCTGGGACTGGATCTGAAGATCCTGTTCAAGACGGTGCAGGTGGTATTGGCGGCCAGGGGGGCGAAGTAAGAAACCATGCGGCATGTGTATCTCATCGGAAGCAAGGGGATTCCGGCGAACTACGGGGGATTTGAGACATTTGCGGAACGCCTGACGACAAAAAGAAAATCACCGGAGCTCATCTATCACGTGGCCTGTCTCTCCGATCAGGATCGAAAAGTCGAGTATCTCGGGGTGGACTGTTTCCACCTGTCTGTGCCTGAGATCGGGCCTGCGAAAGCAGTGCTTTATGATCGAAAGGCGTTTCTGTATGCCCTTTCCGAGATTGAAAAAAATAATGTCAGGGATGCGGTCATTTTGATTCTGGCCTGCAGGATCGGGATTTTCTTCGGTCAGCTGATGAAAAAAGCCCGCCGTCTCGGCGTCCGCGTCTTTGTGAATCCGGACGGGCATGAATGGATGCGCTCCAAATGGAATGGGTTCATCCAAAAATACTGGAAATATTCGGAGGGACGGATGGTGAAGGAGGCGGATCTTCTGATCTGCGATTCCAGGGAAATGGAGCGGTATATCCGGACGGAATACGCGGCCGCATCCCCCCGGACCTGTTATATTTCCTACGGTGCCGATCTGCCGGGGGATGCGGTGGATCCTGCCGCAAAGGAAGCCTATGCACAGTGGTGCTTGTCGCATCATCTGAAAGAGGGTGCCTATGCCCTGGTGGTCGGACGCTTTGTGCCGGAAAACAACTACGAGACCATGATCCGGGAGTATCTGAAAGCCTCCCTTTCGATTCCTCTGGTTTTGATCTGTAATGTTGAAAAAAATAAGCTCTATGAAAGGCTGCAGCAGGATTATTCCATCGAATCGAATCCGCAGATCTGTTTTGCTGGGACGGTGTATGATGCTGCTTTGCTGACGGAGATCCGTAAGGGTGCAGCAGCCTATCTCCACGGGCATGAGGTCGGCGGCACCAATCCGTCGCTTCTGGAAGCACTGGCCTGTACGGATGTGAATCTCCTGCTGGATGTGCCCTTCAACCGGGAGGTGGGAGAGGAGGCAGCCCTTTACTGGACGAAGGAGGAAGGGAGCCTCGCAAAACAGCTTGCCTTCGCGGTGAAGCTGTCCATGCCCCAGAAGAAAGCCTTCGGATGCCGTGCAAAAAACCGGATTCGTGAAGCCTACACCTGGGATCGTATCATAGAGGGCTATGAAGAACAGTTTTTGCAATGAAGCAGTAAAAACGGGGAGCAGAGTGCAGGATGAAATCGGTTGCCATGACAACGATGAACGGAGAACGGTATTTGCGTCCACAGCTGGACTCCATCCTGATGCAGCTGGACGGGACGGACGAGCTTGTCATTTCCGACGACGGTTCTGACGACGGGACCTTACCGATCCTGCAGGATGCCGCAAACAAAGACCCCCGTATCCGTCTGATGGACGGCCCCCGTCAGGGCATCATCGCAAACTATGAGCACGTGATCAGATCCTGCCGCGGAGACGTGATCTTCCTTTCCGACCAGGATGACGTCTGGCATGAAGACAAGGTAAAAAAAGTCATGGATGCCTTCGACCGGACAGGCGCCTCCCTGGTCATGCATGACGCTGTCGTGATGAACGAAGACCTGACGGAAGTACTCTATCCGTCCTTTTTTGCCTTTCGGGGCTGCAAAAGCGGCTTTTTCGCAAGCCTCGTAAAGAACCGCTACATCGGCTGCTGCCTGGCCTTCCGCGCATCTTTGCGTAACGACTTTCTCCCGATTCCCCGCACGATCCAGATGCACGACCAGTGGATCGGTATGCAGTGCGACCGCTATCACCGCGGCACCTGTCTGCTGCCTGACCCACTCCTGTCCTATCGCCGCCATAACGAGGCAAATTCCGACTTCTCCCACAACTCCGTTCCCGTGATGATCAAAAACCGTATCGTCCTGATCAGGGAACTCCTGCGGTTTGACAGAAACGCCCCTTTATCGTAAAATGAACCTTGTGTATCATGGTCACGCTAAAGCGGTAGTTTACGCCCCTGACCCCCGCCGGGCTCCCTGTGCCCTCCCGGCATGTCAGGCTGTATGAAAATGACGCTCACTCATTTCGGGACCTGGCTTCTCTAAGCATTTGCGCCAGATGGTTTCAACCGTACGCAACCGGTTCCTACACGCCATCCGGGCGTGGAGGAACCTGCCTTCGCCTTCCATGGCTCAGGCTTACTGACACAGAAGCAAATGCTAAGAGAATCCAAGCCCCTCATGAACTGTTCGCTTACATTTTCATGCAACCTGCCATGCCGGATCGAAACGGTTGTACGGCGGGAGAATCACTGTTACGCGTTCACAGACAGATTGCCCGCCGCGTGTCGCAAGCACATAAGTGTCTGCCTTGTGAGCGAGAATGTGATTCTTATCAGATTTCTCAATGCCTCGCAACGAGCACACAGGACGTGTGCGAGAGCGAGCATCTGCCATGGATGGCAGGTTGCGAGCGGTTGCGGGAACGGTCGATAACTTGGCAAATCTGATTAGAAGCACATCGAGCGAGCATTGCAGACCGTTGGGCTGGCGACACGTGGCGGGCAATCGTCTGGGGCAGGGGAAGTTAAACTATCGTTTACAGAGGTAGATAGAAGAGGAACAACATGGCAAATCAACCACCGCGGAAGACGCCCCCCAGGGGAGGGCATCCACAGAACGGTTCGAATAGAACGTCGAATGGGCAAAGACACAGCAGTTCGGCGCAGTATCATGGCAGACCATCCGGCAACCCCCAGCATCGCGGGGGAAATCCGCAAAGCAGAAACGGTCAGCCGAGAAGGCCGGAGCAGGTAAGACCGCAGGGGCAGAGACCATCCGGCAGGAAGAAGACGCCGCAGAAGAAGCGCAGGAAAAAGATAGCGATCTTCGTGGTTGAGATGATTGTGCTTTCGCTCCTGTTGCTGGTTCTGGTGGCATATACCAAGATCGGATTCGGTAAGATCACCCACGAAAGCATCAAGATCGGGGATCTGGATATTAATGAGCTGGATTCCGAGACGAAGGAGCTGCTGGACGGGTATACGACGATAGCACTGTTTGGCATTGATAATCACGATGCCGGGAATTTCAGCAATGGTAGGACCGATACGATTATTGTGGCCTGTATCAATAATGACACGAAAGAAGTGCGGCTGTGCTCGGTGTATCGTGATACGTATCTGAATATCGGGGACGGTGTTTATACGAAGTGTAACGCGGCTTATCAGGAGGGAGGTCCGCAGCAGGCGATCTCCATGCTGGATAATAACCTGGATCTGGATATCACCGATTATATTACGGTGGATTTCAATGCCATGGTGGATATTATCGATCTGCTGAACGGTATTACGCTGACGATCACACAGGAAGAGCTGGAGGCCATGTGCGGTACCCACCGGGTCGGCGTGGATGAAGCCGGGAATCCGATCTATGAGCAGTCGGAAAACTACCTGGAGACCGTGGCGGAGGCTGCCAAGCAGAAACCGGATTATAATCTGGTTGCGGGCACACAGAACTGCTCGGGTGTGACGGCGGTGGCTTATTGCCGTGTCAGATATACGTCGGGAGATGATTACCGTCGTTCGGAGCGCCAGCGGGAAGTGATCAGCCAGATCATTGCAAAGGCGAAGGAATCGGATCCGGAGACGCTGGTGAAGATTATCAATACCGTTTTCGGGGAGATTGCGACGAGCTATAGCAATATGCAGCTTTTGACCATGGCATCACAGTTTTCGAGCTATGAGCTGGTGGATTCGGCAGGATTCCCGTTCTATAAGAATACCAAGAGCGTCGGGAAGTCGGGAAGCTGCGTGATCCCCTGTGATCTGGTGGATAATGTGAAGCATCTGCATGAATTCCTGTATCAGGATACGGCCTATGAGCCGACGGATACGGTGGTGTCGATCTCCAAAGAGATCACGAATAAGTCGGGGTATACGAGAGATGATGCGGATGACCGGTTGTACGGCAGCGTGGTTCCCGGCGCGGATGCAGCCGCAGCAGATCCGGCAGCGGAGCCTGCCGCAGAGTAAGTTGGGTGTGTGAATGCAGAAACACTGATTCCGGAGGGGGTCAGTGTTTCCTTTACCATGAAAGGATAATCATATGTGTGGGATTGTAGGTTATGTAGGAAAAAGTCAGGCAGCACCGATCCTTCTGGACGGACTTTCCAAGCTGGAATACCGGGGGTATGATTCTGCCGGCATGGCGGTTTACGACGGGACGGAAATCAGGATTGAGAAAGCCACGGGCCGCCTGAAAGTGCTGTCCGAGCTGACACATGACGGCGGGACGATGCCGGGGACCATCGGAATCGGTCATACCCGGTGGGCGACCCACGGAGAACCGAGCGACAGTAACGCCCATCCGCATTTTAATACGGATCGTACCATTGCCGTGGTGCATAACGGCATTATTGAAAACTACCTGAAGCTGCGCACTACCCTGACGGAAAAAGGGTACCGGTTCTGCTCCGAGACGGATACCGAGGTTGTCGCACATTATCTGGACTATTATTACAAAAAGTATCAGGATCCCCTGACGGCTATCGTCAAGGTCATTCACCGTGTGGAGGGCGCTTATGCCCTGGGGATCATTTTTGCGGATCAGCCGGACTGTGTTTATGCGGCGCGTAATGACTCACCGCTCATCGTTGGAAAGGGAAAGGACGGGAACCTCATTGCCTCCGATGTACCGGCTGTGCTGAAGTATACCCGGGATGTGTATTTTATCGAAAACGGCGAGATCGCGGTACTGACCGGAGAGAAGATCGATTTTTATAACGTGGACGGGGATCCGGTGGAGAAGGAGTCCCGCTACATTGACTGGGATGAGAGTGCGGCGGAAAAAGGCGGCTATGAGCATTTCATGCTGAAGGAGATGTATGAGCAGCCGAAGACCGTGCGGGATACCCTGACGCCTCGAGTGAAGGACGGGGAGATCATCATCGAAGAGCTCGGCATGACGGAGGAGGAAATCAGGGCGGTGGAGCGTGTGCACATCGTGGCCTGCGGCTCCGCTTATCATACCGGCGTGACCGGAAAATACGTGATCGAGGGAATGGCAAGGATCCCGGTGGAGGTGGATCTGGCATCGGAGTTTCGGTATCGGGATCCCCTGCTGAATCAAAATGATCTGGTGATTATTATCAGCCAGTCCGGGGAGACCATGGATTCGCTGGCGGCCCTCAGGGAAGCAAAGGAAAGAGGGATCATGACCCTTGGCATCGTGAACGTGGTCGGCAGCTCCATCGCAAGGGAGGCGGACAAAGTCATGTATACCTGGGCGGGTCCGGAGATCGCCGTGGCGACGACAAAGGCTTACAGCGCACAGCTGATCGCACTTTACCTCCTGGCGATGAAATTCGCGGAGGTCAGAGGGACGGTCACAAAGGAAGAGATTAACGGGATGATCCGTGACCTGAAGCGTCTGCCGGATCAGATCGAGCTGCTTCTCAACAATAAGGAGCGGATCCAGAAATTTGCGAACCGTTATGTGGCGGCCAGGGAAATCTTTTTCATCGGACGCGGCATTGACTATGCCATTGCCATGGAGGGCTCCCTGAAGCTGAAAGAGATCTCCTACATTCATTCGGAGGCCTACGCGGCCGGGGAATTGAAGCACGGCACGATCTCCCTGATTGAGGACGGGACTCTGGTGGCGGCTATTGCGACCCAGGACAGGCTTTTTAAGAAAACCCTGAGCAACATGGTGGAGGTCAAGACACGGGGGGCCTTTGTGCTTGCCGTGACCAATGAAGGGAATACCGAGATTGAAAAGGCAGCGGATTATGTGATTTATATTCCGCAGACGAATCCGTATTTTGCGGATTCTCTCGCGATTGTGCCCTTGCAGCTGTTTGCTTACTATGTGTCTGTCGGAAAAGGATGCGACGTGGATAAACCGCGGAATCTCGCAAAATCGGTAACTGTGGAATGAAAAAGTTTGGAAAGACCTTGCTGAAAACCTTTGCCATCGCCCTGGTATTCGGGATCGTGGCGGCTTGCACCTTTGGCGGTGTGACCTATTTTCTGGGGGAACAGTTTGATATCACACCCTTTGTGATTCATGAGACCGGGGCTTTAGAAGACCTGGAAACAGCGGAGCCGGGGGAAACCGGAGAGCAGCCTCAGACAGAGGGGAACCGGGAGGAGGAAAATCCTGCTGCAGCCGTTCCGGAGACACCGGTGGCAGCGGTCGGCTCGCTCGGAAAGAGCGACGCGGATCTTGTCGAAGAGGTCATGCCCGCCATTGTGGCGATCACGACCATGAGCACGGTGGAATACAGTACCATCTGGGGCGAGCGAGGCACCTATGACAGCAAGAGTGCCGGTTCCGGCATTATCGTGGAACAGGATGAAGAGAATCTCTATATCGTGACAAATGCCCATGTGGCGGAGGGTGCGGACACACTGGTGGTGCAGTTTGTGGATGAGACGGATGCGGAGGGAAACCTGCGCGGGTCTGACACCTCCCGGGATCTTGCGGTGGTGGAAGTGCCCCTGTCTGAGATTGATCCCGAAACCCTGCAGACCATCAGGGTCGCCTCCATCGGGGACAGCACGGCGCTCCGTGTGGGAGATCCCGCCATCGCCATCGGCAATGCCCTCGGTTACGGACAGTCCATCACCAAGGGCGTGATCAGCGCGCTGGATCGCGAAGTGACGGCGACCGACAGCCAGACCGGCATTTCCATCATGAATCATTGCATCCAGACAGATGCAGCCATCAACCCGGGCAATTCCGGCGGCGCCCTTTTGAACGAACGGGGCGAAGTGGTGGGAATCAACGAGATCAAATATATGAGCACCGATGTGGAGGGAATCGGCTATGCGATCCCCATGGCGACGGCGATGCCTGTGATCCGGCAGATCATAGCCCATGAAATCGTGCCGGCGGAGCGGGCGGCGTTTCTCGGGATTCAGGGGATCGAAGTATCCACGGAGGATGCCGAGCGTTATCAGATGCCGCTTGGGATCTACCTCGCGCAGGTGGTGGAGGGCTCCGCCGCGGATCAGGCGGGTCTGCAAACCGGAGACATCATGATCGCCATTGATGACAACGATATCACAACCCAGGAGAATTTATCCCGCACCATGAGCTATTATGCGGCCGGAGACACCGCCGTGATTACCTTTATGCGCGCGGATAACGGGAAATATATCGAGCACTCTGCCGAAGTGACCTTCGGAAGCAGAAATGACTGAGTGCCGGAAAAGAAAGAAGAGGAAGCAGTATGAAAAACAGAAAACGGGTAGTTGCCTTTCTTGCCGTTCTCATGGCATCCATCGTCGCACTGGCTGTGATCATGGGGGCGCTGTTTCTGATCAGCATAAACCGTCAGAATCAGCTGGCGCAGCAGATCACGGCACTGACCACAGAGGTGGAGGGCCTGAACGAGAAGCTGGCGTCGATGTCCCGGTCCTCCCTGGAAAAACCGGGGGACAGTCCCACAGGAGAAGTGGTGACGGCTTCGACGGAGACGACGGAGGCAGAAACGGAAACAGAAACGGATGGCTATAAAGGGATGTATGACCCCGATACCTTCAATTATCTCGCCCTTGGCAACAGTATCACGAAGCATACCGTCTGCGATTACTGGTGGGGCACCTGGGGGATGGCCGCCACCAAGGCGGAGAAGGACTATCCCCATCTCGTAGCCGGAAAGCTTGCCAATTATTTCGGACCGGTCACCATGCAGATTCTCAATATTTCCACCTGGGAGACCCAAAGCTATGACCGGGCACAGACCCTGACCCTGCTGGATAATTATCTGGATGATACCTTAAACCTTGTCACGATCCAGCTTGGCGAGGACTGCTACGATATGACCACCTTTGAAAACGACTATATCGAGCTGATCCGTTATATCCAGCAGCGTGCCCCCAATGCGCATGTCATGGTGCTGGGGGATGTCTGGAACTTTCCGCCGAGGGATGAGCTGAAGATGGCGGCCTGCGTGACAGCCGGCGTGCCCTACGTGGACATGTCCGAGATCCGCGACAACCCGGCCTACCAGTGCGGTCTCGGTACGGTGGTCTACGGAGACGACGGGCAGCAGCATACGGTGGAACATGCCGGTGCCGCAAAGCATCCGGGTGACTCCGGCCATCAGTACATGGCGGATAAGGTCTATGCGGCCCTGAACTACTGGGATGATACGGCGGGTGCCACGGCTGTATCTGTGGAGCCGGCAGACGGACAGGGACAGACCCAGGATCAGAATGCCGCGCAGCCGGCAAATTAGGGAACCGCAGTAAAGGGAAACATAGTTTCACAAAAAGGGTACGTACATGAAAAAAAAGATTGTGGTGGCTCTCGGACATGAAGCCCTCGGCAGAACGCTTCCGCAGCAGCAGGAAGCCGTGAAACGAACCGCAAAAGCACTGGCGGCGCTGGTGTCGGATGATCTGAGGATCGTGGTGACCCACAGCAACGGCCCCCAGGTGGGTATGATCCATGCGGCGATGAATGAATTCGGGCGGAGTTATCCGGAATATACCATGGCTCCCATGTCCGTATGCTCTGCCATGAGTCAGGGCTATATCGGCTATGACCTGCAGAACGCCCTTCGCGAGGCCCTCCTTTCCCGGGGGATCTACCGGACGGTTTCCACGATCCTGACACAGGTGTGCGTGGATCCTTATGACGAAGCCTTTTATCATCCCACCAAGATCATCGGCCGCATCATGACGGCGGAAGAGGCCGAGACAGAGGAAAAAAAGGGAAACAGCGTAACGGAGGTGGAGGGCGGCTACCGCCGGATCGTGGCCGCGCCGAAGCCCATTGATATTGTGGAGCTGGATGCGATCCGGACCCTGGTGGACGCGGATCAGATTGTGATCGCCTGCGGCGGCGGGGGGATTCCCGTTCTGATGCAGGGAGACCGCTTACGGGGTGCCAGTGCCGTGATCGAGAAGGATCTGGCGGCCGGGAAGCTCGCAGAGCTTCTGGAGGCGGATCTCTTTTTGATCTTGACCGGCGTGGAAAAAGTCTGCACGGGCTTTGAGACGGAGCAGGAGGCCCCGATTGAGCAGATGACCACAGCAGAAGCTGCGAAATATCTTGCGGCAGGGGAGTTCGGCGAGGGCACCATGGCACCGAAGATCGAGGCTGGCATCCAGTTTATCGGGGATTCTGCCGTCCGGAAGGTCATGATCACAGATCCTGCGCACGCGGTGGAAGCGCTGCGGGGACAGACCGGGACGACGATCATAAAGTAGGTATTTATGACACAGAAAAAAGTGCAGATCCTGTTATCTGCCTACAATGGTGAAAAATATATCCGCACCCAGCTGGACAGCATACTTGCCCAGACCTGGGAAAATCTGGAGATCCTGGTGCGGGACGACGGTTCCTCCGATCAGACCCTGTCCATTCTTACAGAGTATGAAAAGGCACATCCGAATGTAAAGGTGTACCGGGAGGAAAACATCGGTCTCGTACAAAGCTTTTTAAAGCTCCTGACATACAGCGATGCGGACTACATCGGGTTTTCCGATCAGGATGATTTCTGGCTTCCGGAGAAGGTGGAACGCGCGGCGGAAAAGCTGGCTCCCTGCACCGGACCGGCGCTTTACTGCAGCAACCAGAAGCTGGTGGATGATGATCTGAAGGAGCTGCCCGGAGAGACCGTGCCGGAGCCGGTACCGGGATTCGGAAACGCCGTGATCGAGAGTATGTGCACCGGCTGTACGGTGCTCATGAACCGGGAGCTGCGGGACGTCGTCGTGGGAAAAGGAATTCCGCCACATGCGATCTGGCATGACTGGTGGTGCTATCTGGTGGCGACCTATCTCGGGACCATGATCTTCGACAAAAACGCGTACATCCTGTACCGTCAGCACGCGGACAACGAGCTCGGCAGCAGCCGCTCGGCGATTCAGATGATCAAAAACAAGTGGGAGTTTCTGAAGAAAACCAGAGGCTGTCTCGGCGCGCAGTTAAAGGATTTTCAGGCGCGGTTTTGCGGGGTTCCGGAAAAGGATGCGCTGGTTGACCTCCTCCTTTCCTCGGAACACAGTATCGGCGCCCGTTGGAAACTGGTCTTCAACCGGGAAATCTACCGGCAGAAGCCCCTGGATCAGATCGTGGTGCGGTTCCTTTATCTCTGCAACAAGATGCTTTAATAAGGATAGCTATGTTATTCTCATCAATGTTCTTTCTCTGGGTATTTCTGCCGATTGTGCTGATCCTATCCAGAATCATCAAAAAAGGCGGGCAGAATCTGCTGCTTCTGGTCGCAAGTCTGGTTTTTTACGCATGGGGCGAGCCGCGCTACATTGTGCTGATGCTCCTTGCGATTTTTGTCAACTGGCTGATCGTGCTTTTGATGGCGCGTTTCCCCCGTATCAAAAAACTGCTTCTTGTGCTGACGGTGGTTTTCAACGTCGGCATGCTTGGCATATACAAATACACGGATTTCATCATCAACATCATCAACCGCATCGCCAACCATGAGGTGTTTGCACCGGCGGAGATCGCCCTCCCCATCGGTATTTCCTTCTTCACCTTCCAGGCCATGAGCTATGTGTTCGATTATTATCGTGGCGAGTATCCGGAGGAAAAAAACATCCTGAATGTCGCCCTTTACATTTCCTTTTTCCCGCAGCTCATCGCGGGACCCATCGTGAAATATAAGGACATCCGCTCCCAGATCCATGACCGCACGATGACGCCGGAAAAGACGGCCCTCGGGATCAGGCGGTTTATTTACGGTCTCGGAAAAAAGGTGCTCATTGCAAACACCATCGCCTTCGGTGTTGATCAGATCTACGGTCTGCAGACCATGTATATCACCGGCAAAATGGCGTGGGTTGCGGCCATCGGCTACATGCTGCAGATCTACTACGATTTTTCCGGCTATTCCGATATGGCCATCGGTCTTTCCAAGATGTTCGGCTTCAGCATTACGGAAAACTTCCGCTACCCCTATGTGTCCACCTCCATCCAGGAATTCTGGAGGCGCTGGCATATTTCCCTCGGCGCCTGGTTCCGCGAATACGTGTACATCCCCCTGGGCGGCAACCGTAAAGGGCAGGGGCGTACCTACGTGAACCTTCTCATCGTTTTTGCGGTGACGGGCCTGTGGCACGGTGCGGATGCAGCCTTCATCGTCTGGGGTCTGTGGCACGGGCTCCTGCAGGTGATCGAGCGGATCGGCTGGGGAAAGGTGCTGCGAAAATGTCCGCCCCTGGGCTGGATCTACACGAGTCTGGCGGTCATGATCGGGTGGATCCTGTTTCGCGTTGTCAATGTGGAGGTCACCTTTGAGATCCTGAAACGACTGTTCACGCCCTGGCTGTACACCCTGAGTGCCTATTCCATCTGGGAGCTCATCACCCACCGGATGGTGATCGCGATGATCGTCGGGATTCTTCTGATGGGACCGGTGCAGCTTTTGTTTCAGCGGTTTTTCCAGAAGACCTTCAAATACATCCGCTACGGCTGGCTTGACATGGTTTTCTGCGGAGGTGTGTTCTTCCTCTCGATCCTGAGTCTTGCCGCCAACACCTATAACCCGTTCATTTACTTTCGTTTTTAAACGTAGTCGCCGTCTGGGTCGGCAGGGTTCCGCTGGCAAGATTTCGGAGCTGTCTGGGTCGGCAGGGTTCCGCTGGCAAGATTTCGGAGACGCCTGGGTCGGCAGGGTGCCACTGGCAAGATTTCGGAGCCGTTTGGATTGGCAGGGTTCCGGAGCAGGACCTCGGAAAACGCCGGTTCTTAATGAGTGTTCTTTACTCATTTAGAACCGCTGCGTTTTCCATAGAGCGGGAGCGTTCCTGCGAGGGAACCCTGACAGCCCAGGCGGCGACTCCAGTGACGGCGGCTCCGCCGACGGAACTCTGCAGGCGTAGGCAGAGGGAACTGCAAAAAATCATAAGGATGACTGGTATGAGTACAAAACGTGCCCTTGCATGGAGAATCATGTTTATATGCTTTCTGATCGCGCCGACGATCCTCTTTTTCGCGGTCAGGGATAAGCTGCCCGAGATGGATTACGAAAACAAGGCGAAGATGGGGTTTCCAATGCTGACGAAGGAGACCTATGAATACTATCCCGGCAGTCTGACGGCCTATTACAATGAGAATATGCCCTTCCGGAATCAGATGGTGGCGCTGAACAACTACGGGCTGTACAGAATTTTTGCTGATTCCGCATCGAGCCGCGTATTGCTGGGAAAGAACAACTTTATGTTTTACAATGATCCCAATGACGGCACAAACGTAATGGATTATAAAGGGTTTGCCTACTTTTCACCGGATCATCTGGCACAGGTGACGAATAACCTGCTGGAGACCGCGCGTATCCTGAATGAGAAGGGCTGCGAGTTCTGGATTCTGATCGTCCCGGACAAGGATCATGTCTACAGCGAAAATATGCCGGATTATATTCTCGGCCCGAACTACTCCAGGGCATCCGGGCTGATGCAGTTCCTGTCGGAAAACACGGATCTCAATGTCATCTATCCTCTGCCGGAACTGCTGGTACAAAAGGAAGAATATGAAGACCAGATGCTGTACTATCACTATGACACCCACTGGAATGATCTGGGGGCTTACGTCGGCGTGAAGCAGCTGCTGGATGCCATGGGCATGCCCTCCTCATCCCTGTGGGAGCTGACCTTGACGGAAAACAACAAATCTGAATACGATCTCGCGGATCTGCTTTGTATCCGCGCATTTCTTCATGATGACGAGGGATATGATATCGAGGATCCGGCGTGGGAAGAGGCGACGCTTCTGGAAGAGGCGGAATTCGGTACTGTGCGTTACATTTCAGATAATGAAAACGCGGATCCCCGGAAGGTCCTCTTTATCCGCGATTCCTTCGGCGAGCAGGCGCTCCCATATTTCGCGCGTCATTTCAAAGAGACCGTTTCCGAACGTCGCGACCATTCTTTCATCTTCGCAACCCAGGACGAAGTCTTCGAACGCGAGCAGCCCGACATCTTCGTGATGGAGATCGCCGAGCGTTATCTCAGCTATTTCCTGTCCTGGCGTTATTTCCAGTAATGCTTCCTGCAGCAAAAGGGGGCATATTCTTCCCATATGTGGATTTCCATGGAAATAAGTGCGAACGTTATGAGGGGCATGGATTCTCTTGACGTTTGTTTCATAGTCCAGCGAGGCTTCGCCCGGATGGCGAAGCCAGGTCGCATCGGCCCATGGAAGGGCTGTTGCGACCGGTTGCGGATGATGCTGGAAACCTTGCTCAAATGTCTAGAGAATCCAGGCCCCGAATACAGTGAGCATCAGTTTCATGGAAATCCACATAGTGAAAATCGCTGACTGACCTTTTGCTGCAGGAAGATAGACATGAAAAAGACAGGCACCAAAAAAGACCATGCAAAATGCATGGTCTTTCGTTTGGTAAGAGTTCTACTGTGTCATGATCTTCTGGACGGTGTCCATGGCCTCCAGACGCTGGGTCGCCTCCCGGGCTTCCTCAATGGTCTGCTCCTTGGTGTAGGCACTCTCAATGGCGTTGAAGTTCTGCAGGGTGCGGTTTGCAATACCCGCTTCGGCTGCCATCTCCTCGTTCAGAGCGGAATTGTTTTCCTTCATCTCTTCCGCACGCTGTTCTCTGGCGGAAATCTCTTTATCGTAGGAGTATTTGCTGATCTCGCCCTCGCGGTACATCTCGGAGAGCTGCTGATCACTGATCCCGGCATAGGTGTTGACCTTGCGGTCCGGGGAGTCTTCGCCCACGTCTACCCGTACCGGCTCGGAAGCCTCCTGCTTCTCGGGAGCCGCTTTCAATGCTTCCGCACGCTTCTCCTGTGCTTCCTGCGCCGCCTTGATCAGCTCCGTGCGCTTCTCCTGTGATTCCTTCAGGCGCTCCAGCGCGTTAGTTTCATTCTTTTCACTGGCGCGGTCTCTGGCTTCTCTGGCACGGTCATCTGCGGCATCGACACGGCTGGCTTCGTCCCTGTTGCGATCCGCTGTGTCCTGCGCGCGGTCGATCTGTCCTGCCTGTGTCTGACCGCCGGTTTCTTTGGCGCGTGCGTCCGCATCCTCCGTGCGGAAATCATCTTCCTTCCAGACCGCTTTCGCGGCATCCCTGTCACCGGCAGTAACCTTGACAGAAGACTCCTCTGTCAGTTTGTCCACGCCGTCGGGGCTGGCCTGTACGGTGTCGCCGTCCTTGGAAACGGATACCACATTTTCCAGCGCTTTCTCCGGGGCCTTTCCACGGTCTGCCTGTGTCTTCTGATCATTTTGCGCCTGATCCGGACGGAGAGTGGTCTGTGTCTGAACCGGCTGTGTGACGGGGGTGAATCCGTTCATGTTTACATCTGCCATAAGAATCCCTTCTTTCCTGAAAACAAGCCATCATGGAGAAGCTATGAACGTGCTTGCGCGCGGTGTTTTACGACAGGACGACATAGCTTTTATATATTATATAGGAATTATCTGAAAAAATCCAGTCTTTTTTTGAAAAGTATCAACAAAAGACAGTATATTAAATATGGATTTAATCGGATTGCGGATTGCGGGCAGAATAGATATACTTAAGGAGAAGTGCGCATACCGTTGCGCGCCGGGGAGAGGGCATGGCAAAGGTTGATCTGACCATCGTGGTACCGGTCTATAACGAAGAACCGGTGGTGGAGATTTTTTACAGGGCGATCGAAGAGCTGAGAGATCAGATCGGCGCGGGAGGAAAAGGGCCGGTGAGCCTGGAGTACCTGTTCGTGGATGACGGATCCGAAGACAAGACGTTATCTGTGATAAAGGCTTTATCCGCAAAGGATTCGGAGGTGCATTACCTTTCTTTCTCCAGAAATTTCGGGAAGGAAGCCGCGATCTACGCGGGACTTTCCCATGCAAAAGGGAAATTTACCGCAGTCATGGATGTGGATCTGCAGGATCCGCCGGAGCTTTTGCCGGAGATGTATGCGCTCCTCGCTTCCGGAGAAGTCGATATCGTCTGCAGCCGGAGGGTCTCCAGAAAGGGCGAGCCGAAGATCCGCTCTTTTTTTGCCCGCAGGTTTTACGGGATGATGCGCAGGATGAGCGCCGTCGATCTGGCGGACGGTGCCAGAGATTACCAGATGATGAACCGGAAGGTGAAGGAAGCGATTCTTTCCCTGGGGGAATACAACCGCTTTTACAAGGGTATTTCCGGATGGGTCGGTTTCCGGCGGAAGTGGCTGGAGTTTGAGAACCGCGAACGGGCGGCGGGAGAGACCAAGTGGTCCTTCGGAAAGCTGTTTTTTTATGCGATGGAAGGGATTTTTTCTTTCTCCACCACACCCCTTGTGGTTTCCTCCGTGATCGGATCCGCGTTCTGCGGCGTGGCTTTTTTCCTGATCATCTTTATCATCATTAAGACGCTGGTGTTCGGAGATCCGACATCAGGGTGGCCCTCCATGGTCTGTCTCATCATGATGGTTTCCGGGGTGCAGCTTCTTTGCATCGGGATTCTGGGGCAGTATCTGGCGAAGACGTATCTGGAGACGAAGGGGCGTCCCCTTTACCTGATCCGCGAGAAAAAAACACGCGGGAAAAAAAGGAAGTGTAATGCTTTATCAGCAGAGACACCGCCTGCGCCAGGAAAAACGAAATCAGAAATACCCCCGCCAGAAAACACCACTGCTGCGGAACCGTGAAGTTCGTCCCGATGGTTGCGGTGAGATAACCGGAGATCGAAAAGATGATCCGGTGATGCACGAGGAAGAGCTCATAGGAGAGCCCGGAGGTATAGAGGAAAAAGGCGCGCAGGGGTTTTAGCTTCAGCACAAAGGGCGCGATCCAGTCCAGGAAGAGAAAGAAAAATACCCCGGAGAGGGTGGTGGACTGCACCGCAAAGTATACAGGGAACGGAAACAGGAAGAAAAACAGCGCGATCCCCAGAGACAGGAGTCCGATCCATTTTCGTTTCTGCAGGCTCTCACGGAACCGGAGATAGCAAAACCCGCACCAGAACGAAAAGACATAGGTCAAAAAGGTTTCCCGGTACATGAGAAGGAAAGCGGCAAAGATCGCCACGGTGGCGATCCAGAAGACCTTTCTGTAGAGGAACAGCAGCAATGGATACAAAAGATACAGGAGAATGATGACCCCGAGGAACCATTCGCCGATCAGATAGTAATCATGCTCAAGCCCCAGATACTGGGCGTAACCGTCCTCACCGATGACGGACAAAAGGATCAGATAGGGCTGACCGCCCCAGGTGATGACACCGTTCTTGATGGCCGTGGAGACGAAGCATACGATCCAGACCAGGTAAAAAGCGGGGAAGATGCTTTTCCACCGCTTCCAGTAAAAGCTCTTCAGATCTTTCTTCTCCAGCCTCGGATAGTTTTTCAGAAGCGCGGCCGCGGAGAGCATGAAGAAAAGCGCTACCACGGAAAAATGTCCCCAGTCACCGTTCGGACCGAGGGACGATATCGGAAAATGATCCCACCCGGGAATGATCTCAAACTGGCGGATCACATGATAGAAAATGATGAGCAGCGCGGAAACTGCGCGGATAAAGTCAAATCCTAAGATACGTTCTTTTTTCATAGGATTCATCATAGAAAATTTTAATCAAAAAATCAAGGAGCATATCCGCATATGGAATCAAAAGGGAAACCCAAAAAGTCACTGTTGAATCTGATCCTGCCGCTATGTATTCTGGGAGCGCTGCTCGCCGCGGTTCTCATCAGCGTCGGGATCGTAAAGCATGAAGCCAGGACAAACCAGCTGCTGGCGGAAGAAAATGCGGCTCTCAGGACGGAGGCGGAGGAAGCAAAGGCTGCCCTGCTGGCGGAGCAGAACGGGGACAATGACACGTCCTTTGACTATCTTGCCATCGGCAACTCCATCACACAGCACCCCGTGATCGACGATCTCTGGTGGGGCGAATGGGGAATGGCCGCTTCCGATGCGGACCACGACTATTACCATCTGGTCTGCAAAGGGATTGAGGAAAAATATCCCGATGCCAGCGAGCAGGTCTTAAACTTCCGGATCTGGGAGGAGCCGCCCTATAACCGCGATGATATGTTAAAGTATCTGAAGGGCTATGTGACGGAGGATCTGGACTACATCACGATCATGCTCGGTGACAACTATGACCGGGAGGAGGACGAAGCGGACGAAGCTTACCGGCTGAGAGCGGAGGCGGATTACGGGGATCTGATCCGGCAGCTAAAGGAGATGGCGCCCAAGGCCAAGATCGTTTTGATCGGATGCTTCTGGGACAATGTCATACTGGACAGTGCCATAATGCATGCCTGCGAGAAGGCATCCTGTCCCTTTATCAGCCTCTTTGAGATTCAGGATGACGAGTATCGCGAGGGGAACTGGGAAACCGTGGAAGGCAGTGACGACACGGATCATCTCGTGCTCGGAACCGGCGCCGCGGAGCATCCGAACGATAAGGGGATGGCTTATATCGCGGAAAAGGTGCTCGATCAGCTGCCGTAAGGGAGCCTGTAGAGACAGGGCGCCTCTGCTTGTCTCCCCGGGAACCCATCAACATGGAATGAGAAAATGGATAGTTTCTTAAATCAGGATATAACAGAATGGATTGACGCCCGTCATCTCATGGCGGAGGACGAGTTGAAGATGGTCGCGGATGTGCGGCTCTTTGCCAGCGACTGGGAGATCAGGGATTTTTCCGGCATCGCCGATAAGGACTCCTACAATCCTTTGTACGCGGGACAGAGTGACCGCGTGAAACGGCTGAAGACAAAGCCATACTGGAAGCTCATCAACCCCATCTACCGGTTGTATGCCAACATCAAGGTGCGGGGGATTCTGTTCCTGCGCATGGACAAAAAGACGGCCTTCGTGAAATTAAAAAACAAGATCGCCGTGAAATGGAAAAACCGCAAAAGCGTCATTATGCGCAGGAACCGCCGGTTTCTGAAGGGCATCGCGTTGTATGCCGAGGAGCGGAAAGAGCAGGAGCAGACGGTTTTTTCAAAGGACATCAAAATCTCCGTGATCGTACCGCTTTACAATACCCCCGAACGTTTTCTGCGGGATATGATCGAGTCTGTACAGGCGCAGACCTTTCAGAACTGGGAGCTTTGCATGGGAGACGGAAGCGATGAGGCACATCCGGATGTGGAGCGGATCGCTTGGGAGTATGCGGCCAGGGACAAGCGGATTATTTACAGACGCCTGGAAAAAAACGAAGGGATCTCGGGAAATACGAATGCCTGCCTTGCCTTTGCCACCGGCAATTACGTGGCGCTGATGGATCACGACGATATGCTGCATCCCGCAGCGCTTTTCCGCTGTGCAACGGAGATAGAAAAAAACAATGCGGAGTTTGTCTATACGGATGAGATGACCTTCCAGCGGGATTCCATCAAAAAGATTGTGACGCTGCATTTCAAGCCGGCCTATTCCCCCCAGAATCTGAACGGGGTCAATTACATCACCCATCTCATAGTCTTTAAGAAATCTCTTCTGGATCAAAACGGTGTTTACAATGATGCCTATGACGGGAGTCAGGATCACGATATGATCCTGCGTCTGACGACAGCTGCCGCAAAGGTGTCCCATGTGCCGGAGATCCTGTATTTCTGGCGCGTGCATCCCCAGTCGGTTTCCGCGGATATCAGCGCCAAGCCCTATGCCATCGACGCCGGGCGCAGAGCCGTACATGACAACGAAGCACGGCTTGGACGGGAGGCCGAGATCCATTCCTCCTGCATCTGCGCGACCCATTACCGGCTGGAGTATGTCCTGCCGGAGGAGCCGCAGATCATGCTGGTGGTTACCCATTACAACGCCGCAAAGGAGCTGGGGCGGCTTTTGTCTTCTCTGGACAGGCGGACGAAGTACCGGAACTTTTCCGTCACCATCGCAGACTGCGGCAGTACGGAGGAGGAAGCGGAGGGGTTTCTTTCCCTTCTTGCACGAAACGGGATCACGGTAAAACGAAAGGAAGAGGAGGAAAACCTCCCGCAGTTTCTGAACCGGATTGTAAAGGAAACGGCTGCGCCCTATGTGACCTTTCTGGATGCTGCCACCGAAATCATGGACGAGCTGTGGCTTTCGCGTCTCGTGCAGTATGAGATGCAGCAGCAGATCGGTCTGACCGGCTCCCGCCTCACGGACGTGTACGGGATGGTGGAAGAAGCCGGCTATATCATCGGTCTCGGCGAGGACGGTATCGCCCTTCCCATCGAGCATAAGAATAACTACAGTGCGCCGGGCTACATGGGGCGGATGTATTATGCGCACAATGTCAGCGCCCTTTCCCTGTTCGGCGCCATGGTCGCAAAAGAAAAATGGGAGATGGCCGGCGGTCTTTGCGAGGCGCTGACGGATCCTTATTATCTCGGGATCGATCTGTCCTTAAGATTCCGTGCGAAGGGGATGCAGGTGGTGCTGAATCCTTACGTGATCCAGACGATTACAAAAGAACCCCTGCAGGGATGGATTCCGGAGAACATGCATGAGCTGCATCTCACACAGGATCGGACCTTCCTGAAGAAAAACTGGGGGGAGATGCTATCGGAGGGCGATCCTTACTACAACCCCCACTTAAACCACGACGGCAGCTTTACCTTTGAGATGTAAAAAACGGGAGAGAGTTGGATGAACGATTTTGACACCGTGAATATGAATCTGTTTCAAAAAGCGAAATACTATTTCAGGGAGTACGGCTGGGAGTATACCAAAAACCGTGCCCTGAAAAAGCTGGGAATCAAGGTGCCGGAGGAGAGCGAATATAAGAACTGGCTGCGGAAACGGATGGCGGGCCCGGCGGAGCTGGAAGCGCAGAAAAAGGAGACCTTTCCTTTTTATCCCACCATCGATGTCGTGATCGATGAGACAAAGGGGCTTCTGGCGGGATGCGATACCGTCACCATGACCCTGGAAGGGAATGCGAAGGATCTTTTGCGCACCCTCAAAAAACAGTCCTATCCGGCAATCGGTGCGATCCGGGAGCTGAAAAAGGGAGACGGAAACTCCCTGGAGGCGGAGCTGCGGAAATGCAAGGGAGAGGTGATCGTCTTTGCACAGGCGGATACGATCCTTTCCCCGGAGCTTTTTTACGAATATGTCAGGGCTTTTAATGAGTATCCCGAGGCGGAAGTGATCTATACGGATGAGGACTATGGCACCCCGGACGGGAAGATCAGGATGCGTCCGTATTTCAAGCCGGATATCGCGCCGGAGCTTCTCACCTCCTTCCAATACATCGGTCCGGTGTTTGCGGTGAAAAAAGACCTCTGCACCCGCATCATGGAAGAGGAGGAACTGCCGGAGGATCTGGAGCTTCTCGGAAACGGGTGGTATGAGGCGCTGCTTTTTCTGACGGAATATCTGCAGGCAGGAGAAGGAAAAATACAGACGCCGGATGATATCGGGTGTGTGCATCCCCGCAGTATCCGTCATATTCCAAAGCCCCTGGTGACCCGCGTGACCGGCAGGCATTTCCCGGGCTTTTACCGGCTGCTGTCTGCCGAACAGGCTGTCTGTATCAAAAAACATCTGATCCGGACGGGGCAGGAGGGCACCGTTGAGATGTCGGACGTCCCGGGGTTTTTCCACGTGAAATACCGGGTCAGGGAGCCGAAGCCGCTGGTATCCGTGTTGATCCCCAGTAAGGATCATATCGATGATCTGAAAAGATGTATCGATTCGTTTCTGGAAACCAACGACTATCCGGCCTATGAGTTGATCATCATCGAGAATAACAGTACGGAACCGGAAACCTTTGCGTTCTATGAAGCGTGCACCGGGGTTCCCTATGACGCAGGTCAGCCTGTGGAGGGGAAGATCAAGGATGCAAAGGGTCAGACCCACCGGATTTCCATCGTGACCTACCGGGGGGGATTCCAGTTTTCCGCCATCAATAACCTCGGCGCGCAGTATGCGAAAGGAGAGCTCCTGCTGCTTCTGAATAACGATACCCGGATCCGGACGGGGGAGACGATAGAAGAGCTTGTATCCGGCGCTTTGCTGCCGGGCTTCGGTGCCAGCGGAGCCATGCTTTATTATGAGGACGGGACGATTCAGCACGGGGGCGTGGTCTACAAAATCGGCGGTTTTGCCGCAAACGCGCTCTGGAGCCTGACAGACCGTGACGAAAAATACTTCCCCTATTCCGTGACGGCGCGGGAAATGAGCGGCTGTACGGCGGCCTGTCTCATGCTGCGGCGCAAAGCCTTTGAAGCGGCGGGCGGCTTTGATGAGGAGCTTGCCGTGGCGCTCAATGATGTGGATCTTTGCCTGAAGATCCGGCAGGCAGGCTACAAGATCCTGTTTAATCCCTATGCGAAGCTGTTCCATTATGAATCCAAGTCTAGAGGATCTGAGGAGGAGACGAAGGAGAAGCAGGACCGCTTCAATCAGGAAATTGCCTATTTCCAGAGAAAATGGCAGGAAGAGATCGACCGGGGGGATCCTTACTATAATGTGAATCAAACCCTGCATTACGCGAACTATTCGCTGGAGCTGGCCGAGGACAACCGGGGGAGATACCACAGTTGAGCGGAAGGGCATTGTGGCAAAAATATATCGGCATCCCGGAGGGACACCGTTCAATCTTTGACTTCCTGCGCGTGATCTCCTGCATCGGGATCATCGGGCTGCATGTGACAGGGGATCGGACGGATACGCTGGGTCTCTTTTTTGAACAGTGTTTCAGGATTTCCCTTCCCATGTTTTTTCTCCTCAGCGGCGTGCTGATTCTTACCTCCGAAAGGGAGCTGAAGATCGGCGCCTTCTACCTGAACCGTTTTGAAAAAATCGGGATTCCCATGATCATCTATGCCTTCTACTATTCCTGCTGGATCAATCTGGGACATCCCATCTTAGAGCTCCCCACGGCGCAGAGTGCAGCGGCTTTTGTCGGTCTGATGCCCTCTGCGATCTCCTGGAATCTGGCAGGCCCCCAGTATTTCCATACCTGGTTTCTGTATGAGATCGTCGGCATCTACCTTGTCATGCCTTTTGTGAAAAAGGGGCTGAATGCCATGAGCGACGGGTATTTAAAGGCGCTGGCCGCCGTGATTCTCGTGATGATGAGCTGCACCGATTATCTGACGGCCTTCGGACAGGGGTTCTATATTTCCAATTATTTTGCTTTCTGGATCATCTATCCCATCTTCGGCTATATGCTGATGCAGGAGTTCAGCAAACGTCATTACCGGGGGATTGCCGTGTTCGGTGCCGTCTTTTTCGCGGGGGCTTTTCTGGCAAAGGTATTGTTCCCGGGCTTCACGGGAAGGATCGCCAATTACTATGATCTGGCGCCCCATATGATCTTTACGGTCTGCGGCGCATTTGCCCTCGTGATGCTGCTGGAAAAGCCCCTGACCCGTTTCCGCTGGTGGAATGTAGTGATGAAACGGCTTTCCCGCTATACCTTCGGGATCTATCTCATTCACGGCTACATCATCAGCTGGTGGAGTGTGCACCAGGGCACAAGCAACGGAACGGTCTCCGGTACGATCCGCTCCATTGCCGGGGTCTTTTTGCTCTCTCTTCTCTTTACCCTCGTGTTTGATAACCTCATCACCTTTCCGCTGGAAAAGCTGTTTCATTTTTGTGTCCACCGCCGTGAGAAAAAAAAGTTCCATTGAGCGGATTGGTGTTATAATAAAAAAACAATACGGTTTTTTTGACTGAATACAGGAGCGTGAATAAGTATGGAAAACATCGTGATCGTGGATCCGTTTTCAACGGGCGTCAATTTTCTGGAGGATGTTCTGCAGCGGGGATTTCATCCCGTGGCAATCTGGTCAAAGAGGAGCGATATGCTCTTTGAAGTGATGGAGGAGGTGCGCAGTCCCATCGAGCATCGTTACAGGGATGTGGCGGATTTTTATGTGGAGTGCGAAACCTATGAGGAGACCTTCCGGCTGGTACGGGAGCTGAGACCGAAATTTGTGCTGCCGGGCGCGGATCTGGGGATCGAGCTTGCCGCGCATCTCGCGGATGACCTGTGGCTTCCCGGGAATCCGTATGCGAAGATTCCGCAGCTGACCAATAAATTTCTCATGCATCAGACCCTGATCGATCACGGGGTCAGGGGCATTCGCGGAAAGATCGTACATAACCTGGAGGAGGCACTGGAATATTACCGTACCCAGGGATTTACGGGATGCGTACTAAAGCCGTACCGCGGTGCAAGCTCAGTGGATGTGCGGATCTGCGACAGCGAAAAAGAGCTGAAAGAGGCTTATGAGGAGGTCTTTGCCAGCGGCAATTACATGGGCGGTGAAGAGGAAGGCATGCTTTTGCAGGAATGCATTGTCGGGACGGAATATATCGTGAATACCGTATCCTACGCCGGCAGGCACAAGCTTTCCGCCCTGTGGAAGCATTCCAAGAAAAAAGTGGAAGGCGGCGGCATGGTCTACAATTACACGGAGACCTTAAACCGGCCGGAGACGGGATCCACCGCCCTCATCAATTACGCTTACGCCGTGCTGGATGCGCTGGGCGTGGAATTCGGCAACGTCCACAGTGAATTTATGATAGACAAAGAGGGACCGGTGCTGATCGAGATCAACTGCCGTCCCATGGGCAGCAACATGGCGGCGGAATTTCTGGATCAGATCTGGGGACATCATGAGACGGATCTGTGTCTGGATGCCTATCTCCATCCGGAAGCCTTTCTGGAGCATGTGAACGATCCTTTCCGGCCCCTGGCCAAGGGGCTGAAGAAGCATCTCATCACCGCGAAGGAACAGGAGGTGATTTCTTCTCCGGCGCTGTCTCTGATCCGCCGTCAGAAAAGCTTCTGCAAGGCGAGCCTCGGCAAGGCCGTGGGTGATCGTCTCGCCAGAACAGTGGATCTGGATACGGCAGCGGGGGTCATTTACCTTGTGAATAAGGACGAAGCGCAGCTCTACCGTGACCGGAATTTCCTGGAGCGTGCGGAGGAGCTGGCCTTTCCCATGCTCTTCTCGGAGAAAAGAAAAAGCGCTTCCGAGCAGCCCGAAAAGCTTGACGATGTGCAGAAGGTGCTGAGCGCCCTGAAGCCGGTGGGATCGGTATTGCTCCTTTCCAATGAGATCGATACCCTTCAGGGGGTCACCGTCGTCGATATGGATACGGTGGAGAAAGTACAGGGAGGCTATCAGACCGGTGTGCTGGATCTGGTCTTTCGGGAAAATGAGGATTACGAGGAAATGACGGACGCCTTTTATGCACTGGCGGATAAAGTGCGGGAGAACGGGCTGCTTGTGGTTCCGGAGCGGACGTACTGGCATTTTTCCAGCGGCATGGAGTCCTTTGAGATCCTTTGCGAGGCGGTGGGGTATCTCATCGAGGCGCCGAATCCAAACACCGGAAAGGTCTTCCTCGCGAGAAAGCGCTGATGTGGGAAAGTTGCCTTGTGTTTACGATTGGGATGTGATATAATCCCAAGGTGTGGCGAGAGGTATTTCGTTTACAAAACAGTTCAAAAACTACGGGGGGTAGCGTGATGACACCTGAAGGTTTTTTAATCGTTTTCTTTGCTTTGATTCTGCTGGTGATTATTGCGGCGGTGGCTGCCGTTGTGGTCATCGTCTCGGGTGCGACTTCGGCCATCGTGGATGAAGAGGATACGGAAGCAGAGGAAGAGGGCACGCTTTAACCGGCGTCTGAGAATGATCAATGCCCTTTATGCCAGCAGGCATAGGGGGCATTTCTTTTTTGACATTTTTGAAAAAGGAAAGGTTAGGAACATGAAAGAGCTTGCAAAAACCTATGATCCGAAGGGAATTGAGGATCGTCTGTATGAAAAATGGGAGAAAAACGGCTATTTTAAGCCGGATCCGGACAGGAGCAAAAAACCCTTTACGATTGTGATGCCGCCCCCGAATATCACGGGACAGCTGCATATGGGACATGCCCTGGACAACACCCTGCAGGACATCCTGATCCGTTACAAACGGATGAAGGGATACCGGACGCTGTGGCAGCCGGGCACGGATCACGCGGCGATCTCGACGGAGGTCAAGGTTATTGAGTCATTGAAGGAGCAGGGGATCGAAAAAGAATCTCTCGGACGGGAGGGATTTTTAAAAAAATGCTGGGAATGGAAGGCGGAGTACGGCTCCCGCATCATCAAGCAGCTGAAAAAGATGGGGTCTTCCGCGGACTGGAGCAGAGAGCGCTTCACCATGGACAAGGGATGCTCCGAAGCGGTGCTTACGGTTTTCTGCAAGCTGTATGAGGACAAAAAAATCTACAAGGGTTCCCGGATCGTAAACTGGTGTCCGGTCTGCGGCACCAGCATTTCCGATGCGGAGGTGGAATACGAGGAACAGGACGGATTTTTCTGGCATATCAATTATCCGGTAGCCGGCGAAGAGGGACGCTTCGTGGAGATCGCCACCACCCGGCCGGAGACGCTGTTCGGGGATACGGCAGTGGCGGTGAATCCCGAAGATGAGCGCTATCGCGACATCATCGGCAAGACCTTAAAGCTCCCCTGCACGGATCGTGAGATCCCCGTCATCGCGGACTCCTACGTGGATCCGGAATTCGGGACAGGGTGTGTAAAGATCACCCCTGCACATGACCCGAACGACTTTGAGGTGGGCAAACGTCACCACCTGGAAGAAGTCGTGGTCATCAACGACGATGCGACGATGAATGAAAAAGCCGGAAAGTACGCCGGCATGGATCGTTACGAATGCCGGAGAGCATTGCTTGCTGACCTGAAGGAGCAGGGACTGCTTGTAAAGACCGTGCCCCACAAGCACAACGTGGGCACCCACGACCGCTGCGGGACAACGGTGGAGCCCATGGTCAAGGCGCAGTGGTTCGTGAAGATGGACGAGCTGATCAAGCCGGCCGCAGAAGGGGTCAGAAACGGCGAGGTGACCCTTCTCCCGAAACGGATGGAAAAATCCTATTTCAACTGGACGGATAATATCCGCGATTGGTGTATCAGCCGGCAGCTCTGGTGGGGGCACCGGATTCCGGCGTATTATTGCGATGACTGCGGGGAGATCGTGGTCGCAAAGAGCACGCCCTCCGTCTGCCCGAAATGTGGCGGTACGCATTTTACACAGGATCCGGACACGCTGGACACCTGGTTTTCTTCGGCGCTCTGGCCCTTTTCCACCATGGGGTGGCCTGAGGACACGGAGGATCTGAAGACCTTTTATCCCAACGATGTGCTGGTGACGGGCTATGACATCATTTTCTTCTGGGTCATCCGTATGATCTTTTCCGGATACGAGCATATGGGCAGGGCGCCTTTTTCCACGGTGCTGTTTCACGGGCTTGTGCGTGACGACCAGGGGAGAAAGATGAGCAAGTCTCTCGGCAACGGCATAGATCCTCTGGAGGTGATCGACAAGTACGGCGCGGATGCGCTGCGGCTGACGCTGGTGGCCGGCAATGCCCCCGGCAACGATATGCGGTTCTACTGGGAACGGGTGGAGGCTTCCCGCAATTTTGCGAACAAGGTATGGAACGCCTCCCGGTTTATCATGATGAATCTCGGGGAGGAGACGGTGACGGAGCCGGCGGCAGGGGATCTACGCCCTGCGGATAAGTGGATCCTCTCGGCGGTCAATACCCTGACCCGTGAGATGACCGTCAATATGGAAAAATTTGAGCTCGGCGTGGCGGTACAGAAGGTGTACGATTTTATCTGGGAGGAGTTCTGCGACTGGTACATCGAGATCGCAAAGACCCGTACGGCGCCGGATCAGCGCAAAGCAGACCCGGCATCCGGTAACGCGGCACTCTGGACCCTGAAGACTGTGTTGACACAGGCCTTGAAGCTGCTGCATCCCTTTATGCCCTTTATCACGGAGGAAATTTACTGCACGCTGAACCCGGGGGAGCCTTCCATCATGATCGCAAGCTTCCCGGAATACCGCAGAGACTGGAGCTTCCCGGAGGACGAACGGATCCTTTCCTATGCGAAGGAACTGGTAAAAGCGGTGCGTGTGCTGCGTAACGAGCGCAACGTCCCGCCCCAGAAGCGTTCCCACATGATCATCGTGGCGGAGAAGCAGGAGGTACGGGAAGCCTTTGCAAAGGGGAAGGAGGCTTATCTGCGTCTTTCGTACGCGTCGGATATCGAGATCGCGGAAAGCCCGGAGGGAGTTCCGGCGGATGCGGTTTCCGTGGTCATTCGTGACGCGGTACTCCATATTCCGATGAAGGAGCTGGTGGACGAAAAGAAGGAAATCGAGCGTCTGCAGAAGGAGAAGGAGCGCCTGACCAGGGAGCTTGCGCGCTCCAACGGGATGCTGAAAAACGAAAAGTTCCTGTCCAAGGCACCGGCAGAGAAGATCGAGGAAGAGAAGGCGAAGCTGTCACAGTATGAAGAGATGATGGCAAAGGTAGAGGAGCAGCTGCAAAAACTGATCTGAGATGAAGACTTACGACGAGGCAGTCTCGTATATCGAGCAGATTCCGAAGTTTACGAAAAAAGAGGCGGGGGAGCGGGAGAACTTGGCAGAGCTATTGAGACGCCTTCATGATCCGCAGAAGCGCTTCAAAAGTGTGCATATCGCAGGCACAAACGGAAAAGGGTCGGTCTGTGCCATGCTTTCTCATGCATTGACGGATGCGGGGGTGAAAACCGGGCGGTTTACATCCCCACATCTTTGCGAACTCACGGAACGGATCGCGGTCAATGATGAGACCATCACAAAGGAACGGTTTTGCCGGGCTTTTGCAGAGGTTCTGGCAGTCGTGGAAGAGATGAAGTCGGAGGGGTATCCCCATCCGACTTATTTTGCGTTTTTGTTTGTCATCGGGATGTTGGTGTTTGCAGAGGAAAACGTGCGTTACGCCGTGATCGAGACCGGACTCGGCGGACGGCTTGACGCCACCAATATCCTGGAGGATCCGGCACTTGTCATTATTACATCCATCGGGATGGATCATATGCAGTATCTCGGGAACGATATCGCCTCCATCGCACGGGAAAAGGCGGGTATCATCAAGGAAGGCTGCACAGTGGTCTTTGACGGGACGAACCGGACCGCACGGCGCGAGATTATCACACGCTGCGAAGAGGTGAAGGCGACCCGGTATGAAATTGATGAACAAACGGTGAAACATACGCGGATTCGGGGAAATGCGGTTGATTTTTCCTGTAAATCCTTATATGATGATACTGTTATGATCACACTGCCCTTTCCTGCGATTTACCAGGCGGTAAACGGCGCGGTGGCCTTTCGTGCGGCAGAGCTTTTGCCTCCCCTCGGCAAAGACAGGAGGGAGCAGATTTTAAAGAGCTTTGCGTCCACTGTCTGGCCCGGCAGAATGCAGCAGCTGGAGGAGGGCGTGATCCTCGACGGCGCTCACAACGCGGACGGCATCGAAGCCTTTGTAAAAACGGTGCAGTCAATGGGGGCGAAGGAGAACGTACTTTTGTTTTCGCAGATGGAGGACAAGGATCTGCTGACCTCCGCGCGAAAGCTTGCCAGAATCCCCTGGAAGCGGGTGATCCTGACGGAGGTACCCGGTGGCAGGTGCCGTGCGGCAAATGAGATGCAGCGTGCCTTTTCGGAAGCGGGTGTTCCGGCGGATCGTATTGCCGTGGAACCGGAGATGGAGCAGGCATACAGCAAACTGAAGGAATGCAAAACCCCCGGGGGCTTCGCATTTTGCGCCGGCTCCCTGTATCTGGCGGGGGAACTGCTGAAGAGAATAGGGCCTTTGAATTGAGGAGGAAAACCCATGATCGACTTTGAAGAAGAATTAAAAAGCTATGAACCGAGTTTGGAGATCGAAGAGGCGGTGGACAATATCTATGGCCATGATTTGACGGATCTGACGGATATTTTCCGGGAAATGCTGGAGGAAAGTAAAAGGATATAAACCATGATTTGTGTCTATTGCGGAGGACAGCTGAAACGAAAAGCGGAGCGCTGTCCCGAATGCGGCAGAAACGTGCGGATGTTCAAGAAGCTGATCGCCACCTCCAATGCCCTGTACAATGAGGGACTCAGGAGAGCGGCCATTCGTGATCTGTCCGGAGCGGCCGAGGTGCTGCGTACGAGTCTGAAGCTGTATAAACTGAACATTCCGGCGAGAAACCTCCTGGGTCTCGTTTATTTTGAGATGGGCGAAGGCGTGCGCGCCATGGCGGAATGGGTCATCAGCAAGAACTTTCTGCCGGAGGACAATCCGGCCGGGAGATATCTGGATACGATCCAGAACAGCCCTGCGGAGCTGGAAGTCATCGGACAGACCACAAAGAAGTACAATCAGGCACTTCTTTACTGCCAGCAGGACAGCCACGATCTGGCGGTGATCCAGCTGAAAAAGGTGCTGTCCGTCAATCCCAAGATGATCCGGGCGCATCAGCTTCTGGCGCTGCTCTATTTGCAGGAGCAGCGGTATGATCTTGCCAAGAAAACCCTTCGCAATGCGCTGAAGCTGGATGGCAGCAACCTGACCACCCTGCGCTATCTGAAGGAATGTAATCTGGCGCTGAAAAAAGAGCCCAACCGGAAAAAGAAGGAAAAGCAGGAAGAGCAGTTTATCAGCTATATGAGCGGGAACGAGACCATCATCCGTCCCACCAAGTTCCGGGATAATACGGCCATCATGACCATCGTGAATATCCTCATCGGTCTCGCCATCGGCGTGCTCATCACCTGGTTTCTGGTGGTACCGGGTGTGCGGATGGCTGTGCGCAATGAGATGAATGTACAGGTTTCGGAGGCAAACGAGACCATTGCGGACAAGGAACAGACGATCCTGTCCCTGCAGAATCAGGTCGATCAGATGGAGTCCCAGATCGACGCGGCAAAGCTTGGCGAGGAAGAATCGGATACAAGACTGACCAGCTACCAGCAGCTTTTGAATGCCTATATCGCATATGCGAACGAGGATGTGAATGCCGCCGGACAGGCGCTGTCCTCCGTCAACGCAGACTATCTTGACACCGCCGCCCGTGACGCTTACGAGACCATCAACACCCAGGTCAACGAAGACTACATGGATGCGGCTTATCAGGCGGGAGATGCCGCCTACAATGCGAAGAACTATGATGAGGCCATTCAGGAGTTCCTAAAGATCATGGTGCTGGATGAAACCTATCATTCCGGTGATGCCCTGTATTCTCTTGCACAGGCATACAGCAAAAACGGGGACGATCAGAACGCGGCCACTTATTACCGCAAGATTGCTACCCTTTATCCGGGTACCCAGCGTGCACAGACAGCGGAGCGCTTCCTGGAGGAATACGGGGAAACCACGGGTGAGCAGCAGGAAGAGACCACCGACACTGCGCCTGAGACCGCGCCGGCAGCAGTGGCTGCACCGACGCCGGTGATTGATCCGGCAGCGATAGTTGCACCGGCTGTCATCCCTGATCCGGCTGCACTGGCTGTACCGGCGGAGTAACAGTTTTATGAATTTCGGAAAACAGAGTACGATTAAACAAAAAAAGAAGCTGACGAGCAAAGGACAGATGATCAACCGCAAAATCGGTGTGCTCGTCGGGAAGATTGCCATGGTGGCGCTGGCTGCCCTTGTCATCGTCGGAGGCTGCATGGCCTACGGCATGATCCGGGGCGTTCTGGACGCCGCACCGGATATTGATGAGATCGATGCGACGCCCACCGGTTATCTGACCACGGTGCTGGATAATCAGGGCAATGTCACGGCTACACTGGTGGCGTCGGGAGCAAACCGGGTCTATGTGACGCTGGACGAGATCCCGTTGGATCTGCAGCACGCATTTGTCGCCATCGAGGACGAGCGTTTTTACGAGCACAACGGGATCGATCTGAAGGGAATCGCAAGAGCCGGTGTGACGGCCATCAGGAACAAGGATTTTTCCCAGGGTGCCTCCACCATCACCCAGCAGCTGTTGAAAAACAACGTTTTTACCGGCTGGACTTCCGAGAGCTCCATGGCGGAAAAACTGGAGAGGAAGATTCAGGAGCAGTATCTGGCCATCCAGCTGGAGAAAAAGCAGGATAAGGACTGGATTCTGGAAAACTATCTGAATACCATCAACCTTGGGCAGAACAGCCTCGGTGTACAGGCGGCGGCAGAGCGGTATTTCAGCAAGGATGTTTCCGATCTGACCCTGTCTGAGTGCGCGGTGATCGCCGCCATCACCCAGAACCCGTCGCGCCTCAATCCCGTGAGTCATCCGGAGGATAATCAGAAGCGGACGGCGGAGGTTCTGAGAAAAATGCTGGAGCAGGGCTACATCAAACAGCAGGATTATGAGAAAGCCCTTGCCGATGATGTGTATGACAGGATCCAGATCGTCAATGCGGAAAACTCCAGTGCGGATATCACGTCCTATTTTGTGGACGCGCTGACGGATCAGGTCATCGACGACCTGATGGGCGTGAAGGGCTATACGGAGTCCGAGGCATACAAGGCATTGTATCAGGGCGGACTTACCATCTACTCCACCCAGGATCCGCATATTCAGGAGATCTGCGATACAGAGGTGAATAACCTGGATAACTACGGAAGCTCACCCCACAAGATCTCTTTCTCTTACCGTCTGACGGTGGTGCATGCCGACGACAGCTACAGCAATTACAGCGAGCAGACCATGCGCAGTTTTTATTCCACGGCGGGTTCACCCTATTCTCTGAACTTTGACAGTGAAGAGGAAGCGCAGGCGGCCATCGACGGATACCGGGAAGCAGTGCTGCTGCCGGGGGATGAGATCGTCGGGGAGTCCGTGACCTTTACGGTACAGCCCCAGGCGTCCATGACGGTGATCGACCAGAGTACCGGAGAGGTCAAGGCGCTTGTCGGCGGCCGGGGTGACAAATCCGCCAGCAAGACCTTAAACCGTGCCACGGGTACGACGAGACAGCCCGGATCAACCTTCAAGATCCTTGCTTCTTATGCCCCCGCCCTGGATACCGGAGACTTTACCCTGGCATCGGTTCAGGACGATGCCCCCTTCAATTACAGCAATATCGCCCAGTCGCCGGTGAATAACTATGACCACTCCTACCGCGGCTACACGACGATCCGCGAAGCGATCATCCGCTCCATCAATATCGTGGCGGTCAAGACCCTGACGGATATCGGGACGACCACCGGCTATGAAAAACTGCTGGATTTCGGCTTTACCACGCTCGTGGAGCAGGACAATTCCCAGGCACTTGCCCTGGGCGGTATCACAAACGGTGTGAAAAATCTGGAGCTTACCGCGGCTTATGCGGCGATTGCCAACGGCGGCGTTTACACCAAACCCCGTTTTTACACGCAGATTCTGGATCATCAGGGGAATGTCCTGATTGATAATACCCCGCAGACCAAAGAGGTGCTGCAGCCCACCACTGCATGGCTTCTGACCGACGCCATGAAGGATGTCATGACGGCACCCGGCGGTACAGGTGCGCCGGCATATTTCGGTGATTCCATGACGCAGGCCGGAAAATCCGGTACGACATCGGATAACCGCGATGCGCTCTGGGCAGGCTTTACGCCTTACTATACCTGTGTGGTATGGGGCGGATACGATGACAACTCCACCCTTTCCTACACCACTTACCCGAAGCTGCTTTGGAAGGCGGTGATGTCCCGGATCCATGAGGGACTTCCCAATCAGGATTTTGTCCAGCCACCGGGGATCGTGACGGCCGTGGCGTGCAAAAAATCCGGGAAGCTTGCCATCGACGGGCTCTGTAATCTGGATATGCGCGGTTCCATGGCGCAGACCGAATACTTTGCCGAGGGTACGGTTCCGGAGGAAACCTGCGATCATCATGCGCTTGCAACCGTATGCTCCGCTTCCAACATGCTCGCAACCACTTCCTGTCCGCCGGAATTCCATGTTTCCGGGGTCTACCAGGTGGGCGGTACCAGCGGAACGGCAGACGATCCCTATCGTCTGACCGCCGGTGCGCTGACCAGCGGCTGTATCATCCATCCGGGTGCGGTATTGACCAATCTCGGTTCCTATGCGGCGATGGCCATCGCGACGAATGACGCCAACGGCATGACGGAGGAGCAGGCTGCGGCGGCCGCGGAGGCAGCGGCAACGGCAGGCATGGGGACGCCGGAGCAGCAGCAGATCGATGCTGCGAACCAGGCGGATCTCGAAGCACAACAGGCGGCCTGGGCTGCGATCCAGCAGCTGTACGGTCTGACCGGACAATAGGAGACAGTACCGTGTATACCTACCAAATAAGAATTCCATACAGCGCCATCGGAGAGGATGGGAGACTCCGTCCGGCGGAGCTGGTCGACGCGTTTCAAAACTGCAGCACCTTTCAGTCCGAGGCACTCGGCATCGGACCGGCATACGCCATCCAGAAGCAGGAAGCGTGGCTGGTGGCTTCCTGGAATATCGCATGTATGCGTCTGCCCGTATTTGGGGAGGAAGTGTCGGTTTCCACCTGGCCGTACAAGATGGATCGTTTCTTCGGTTACAGGAATTTTACGATGCACGATGCCAAAGGAGAACTCCTGGCCTGTGCGGATTCCTGCTGGTTTTACTTTGACAATCAAAAGCAGGCGCTGATCCGTGCCACGGAAGAGATGAAGGAGATCCTGGGAAAGGAGATCGAGCCGGCGCTTTCCATGGAAAAGCAGCCCCGCAAAATCGCCCTTTTGGAGGGGATGGAGAAGAAAAACCCGTTTCCCGTGAGACCCTCGGATCTGGATACAAACCATCATATGAATAACGGCCGCTATGTGCATTATGCGGCGGAATACCTTCCCGCAGACGCAGCCGTAAGGCGCATCCGCGTGGAATATGTGAAGGCTGCGATGCCGGAAGACACGGTTTATCCGGAGGTATGGACCGATGGAACCGTGACGACGGTGAATCTTGCGCAGGAAGACGGCAAGCCCTTTGCGATTGTGGAATTACTGACGGAAAAGGGATAGCGAGTAGGGAGTGAAGGCGGATGGGACTGCGACTGGGTGAGATACAGACCCTGCCAATTGTAACAGAGACGTCTTTCGGGGTTTTTCTGGGAAATGACGGAGAAAACGGAGAACGTGTGTTGCTGCCCGCAAAGGAGGTTCCGAAGGGGGCAGCGCCGGGCACGACGCTTTCCGTTTTTTTATATCTGGATTCGGAGGATCGTCCGATTGCGACCACAGCGGCGCCCCTGCTTACCATGTCACATCCGGCGGCCCTGACCGTAAAAGAGGTGACGGGGATCGGTGCATTTCTTTCCTGGGGTCTGCCGAAGGACCTGTTTCTTCCATATAAAGAGATGACCCAAAAGGTCCGTGCAGGGGAGACGATCCTGGTGCGGCTCTATCTGGACAAAAGCGGACGGCTGGCCGCCAGCATGAAAAAGCTCTACGCCCTGCTTTCCACCCGGGCGCCCTACCGGCAGGGAGATACGGTGCAGGCGCGTATCTATGAATTCGGCCATGACTTCGGCACCTTCGTGGCAGTGGATGACAGGTATTCCGCCATGATCCCGCGCCATGAGGATGTGGGAGATCTCAGGATCGGTGCTGTCGTCACGGCAAAGGTAACCAATATCAAGGAAGACGGGAAGCTGGATCTGACCCTCCGGGAAAAGGCCTACGCCCAGCTGGATGCAGACGGAGAGAGGATCCTTTCACTGCTCGACGCCTACGGCGGTGTGCTTCCCTTTACAGAAAACGCGGATCCGGAAGTGATCCGCCGCGAGACGGGACTGTCCAAGGCAGCCTTCAAGCGCGCCGTCGGGCGCCTCTACAAGGAGCGCAGGGTCACCATCACGCAGCACAGGATCCGCAAAGCCGCACACTGAAGGAAAGAACATCGCTCACGAAAAAACGCTGTCGCGAATGCGACAGCGTTTTTTTTGATTGCTTCCTATGCGAATGCGTCGAAATTTCCGCCGATATGCGGCGCCACCGACTGCTCCATCATCCTCGTCATGGCGTCGCCCATGGTGTTCATGGTGTCAAGACTTTTTCCGAATACGGCAAGCCCTACATCGGACATCACGCCATCTGCGCTCTGCATCTGGCTTGCTGCACTGATAAATGCAGTGGGATCCACAACATCCGTAATATTCATAAGCGTCACCTCCCTTTCCTTAAGCATGGGAATCATCGTGTAAAACATTATACGACGGTCATCCGACTTTTGCAATCACTTTGTTTCTTTTCATCCTGCTTCTTTGCTCTGCTTCTTTATACGAACCAATCCGCCCCCTGGCAGAAAAAGATTTCTCTCCCCCCTTTCTTCGACATGTCTGTCTACGGTACGGGCTCCCGCTGGCTTTTCACAAGCACATCGGAACTGCACATGCTCCCTCGATGTGCTTCTAATCAGATTTGCCAAGGCATCGGCTATTCCGCAACCGCTCGCAACCTGCCATCCATGGCAGATGCTCGCTCTCGCACACGTCCTGTGTGCTCGTTGCGAGGCATTGAGAAATCTGATAAGAATCACATTCTCGCTCACAAAGCATTCCGTTGTGCTTGTGACCAGCCGCCGGTCGCCCTGGGTCTCGACATGTCGGGCTGTATACAAAACCAGTAAACGGTTTTGTGTGCAGACTGATATGTCAGGGCACAGGGAGCCCGGCGGGGGCGGGCAATCGTCCGGGGGCAGGAGTTAAACTACCGTACCAAACATTATAGCTTAAAAAGGAGAGAAAATGGAAGTCTTATATCAAAGCACAAGAAGCGCAGCTGACAAAGTGACTGCTTCACAGGCGATCTTAAAGGGATTGGCGGAGGACGGAGGGCTCTTCGTACCGGATCATTTGCCGGCATTCGATCGTACTTTTGCGGAGTTCGCGGAAATGAGTTATCAGGAGACCGCCTACCATGTGATGAAGCTGTTCTTTTCCGACTTTACGGAAACGGAGCTGAAGGACTGTATCAGTAAGGCGTACGATACCGGGTTTGATACGGAGGAGATCGCGCCGCTGGCGGAGGCTGACGGCAATTATTATCTGGAACTGTTTCATGGGCGGACCATTGCGTTTAAGGATATGGCGCTCTCGATTCTGCCCCATCTCATGATTACGTCTGCAAAGAAGAATCAGATCAAAAACGAGATCGTGATTCTTACGGCGACTTCCGGAGATACCGGAAAGGCAGCGCTTGCGGGATTTGCCGGTGTACCGGGGACGAAGATCATCGTGTTTTACCCGAAGGACGGCGTCAGTCCTATACAGGAAAAGCAGATGGTGACGCAGACCGGAGAGAATGTGATTGTTGCCGCGATCCGGGGGAATTTCGATCAGGCGCAGACCGGCGTGAAAGCGATGTTCCATGACAAGGAGATGGGAGAGGAGCTGGCAAAGGCGGGATATCAGTTCTCGTCGGCCAATTCCATCAATATCGGGCGTCTTGTGCCTCAGATCGTGTATTATGTCTATGCGTATGCAAAGCTGCTTCAGAATGAGGTCATTGCCCGGGATGAGCAGATCAATGTGGCGGTGCCGACCGGGAACTTTGGCAATATTCTGGCAGCGTTCTATGCGAAGCAGATGGGGCTGCCTGTCAAGACCCTGCTTTGTGCTTCCAACAAGAACAAGGTGCTTGTCGACTTTTTTGAGACCGGGCAGTATGACAGGAACCGTCCGTTTTATGTCACGAGCTCGCCGTCCATGGATATCCTTGTATCCAGTAATCTGGAGCGGCTGCTGTACTGGTTGGTTGGGCAGGAAGGCGTGACGGAAAGCATGGGACGGCTGCAAAGGGATGGGAGCTACCAGATCGAGAAGGAGGTTTTTGACCGGCTGCCGTACCTGAGGAGCGGCTTCGCAACGGAAGAGGAGACCGCGGAAGAGATCCGCAGGGTCTATGAAAACGCATCCTATGTGATCGATCCGCATACCGCGGTAGCTTCCAAAGTTGTGCGGGAATATAAAAAGGAGACGGCTGATACAGCAAAGACTGTGATCGCATCCACGGCGAGTCCTTTCAAGTTTACGCGCAGCGTCATGAGAGCGCTGGGAGAGGAGCAGCCGGAGGCGGATGATTTTACATTGGCAGATGCGCTTTCTGCGCTTTCCAACCGGGAACTGCCACAGGCGGTCGCGGAGATCCGGAATGCGGCTGTTTTGCATGAGACGGTTTGTGATCCGGATCAGATGCCGGAAGTGGTAAGAGGTTTTTTGAAATATGCAGGAAGTTAAAATCTGGGAAGAGGATACCGTGATCCCCACCTATGAAGTGGGGAAGCCGGATAAGAATCCGATGTTCCTTGAAAAAAGAGTCTATCAGGGAAGCTCGGGGAAGATTTACCCCTATCCGTCCACCCAGGAGATCAGCCGGACAAAGACGGATCACACCTGGAAGGCGGTATGGCTGGAAAATGAATATCTGAAGGTGATGATCCTCCCGGAACTGGGAGGCAGGATTCAGAGAGCCTTTGACAAAACGAATGCGTATGATTTCGTTTATTATAACCATGTGATCAAGCCAGCGCTGGTGGGGCTGACGGGACCGTGGATCTCCGGGGGAATCGAATTTAACTGGCCGCAGCATCACCGCCCCACCACTTTTTCACCGGTGGATCACCGGATCGTCTCCCATGAGGATGGCAGTAAGTCTCTCGTCATCGGCGATGTGGATCAGATGAACGGTACCAAAGAAAACACCACCTTCACGCTGTATCCGGGAAAAGCCTATATCGAGATCCGGGGGCAGCTTTACAACAGGACCCCGCTTCCCCAGACCTTTCTCTGGTGGGCGAATCCGGCAGTGGCGGTAAATGAGGATACACAGTCTGTCTTTCCTCCCGATGTGCATACAGTTTATGATCACGGCAAACGCGCCGTATCACGGTTTCCCATAGCGACAGGGGAGTATTATAAGCATGATTACAGCGAGGGGGTGGATATTTCCAGGTACAAAAATATCCCGGTGCCCACCTCCTACATGGCGGAGGAGTCCTCGTATGACTTTGTCGGGGGCTACGATTACGGAAAGAAGGCCGGGCTTTTGCATGTGGCTGACCATCATATTTCACCCGGAAAAAAGCAGTGGACCTGGGGCTGTGGTGAATTCGGAAAGGCGTGGGATCGTAACCTGACGGATGAGGACGGACCGTACATCGAGCTGATGACAGGGATGTACTGTGACAATCAGCCTGATTTTTCCTGGCTGTCTCCCCATGAGGAAAAGGTATTCTATCAATACTTTATGCCCTACAAGGGAGTTGCTCAGGTCAAAAATGCCACGATCCATGCGGCGCTGAACGTGGAGCAGGAGGAACAGGGTCTCCATATCCTCGCCTATGCAACGCAAGTATATGAAAACGCCACCGTCCTCGTGTATGACGGGGAACGGAAAATATTTTCGGAGAATGTAAAGCTCTCTCCGGTAGATGTCTATGACCGCCATGTAAAGCTTGGAGTGGAGGATTTTTACCGGATCAGGACAGTCATTTCGACAGAAGGGAAGGAACTGGTTTCTTATCAGGCGGCGGATCCAGGAATTCCCGTGTTGGCAGAGCCCGCCAGGGCACCAAAAGCGCCCGGAGAGGTTCTGACCAATGAGGAGCTGTACCTGATCGGGCAGCATATCGAGCAGTACCGGCACGCCACATTTCTGCCGGACCCTTATTATCTGGAAGGACTGAAACGGGATGAGGGGGATACCCGGATCAATCAGGCCTACGGACAGCTTTTGATGAGAAGAGGCGATTTTGAAGGAGCCCAAAAACACCTGAAAAAAGCCCTTGTCCGGCTGACCGGGATGCATCCCAATCCTTATGACAGCGAACCGTATTATTACCTGGGATTGGCGTTGCTTTATCAGGGGAAACGGGGCGAGGCCTTTGATGCCTTTTATAAAGCGACCTGGAAAAGTGAACTGCAGGAGATGGCGTTCTATTATCTGGCAGCGATCCTGACCGGAGACGGAGAATATGAAGAGGCGTATGCGCTGGTCAACAAAGGTCTTGTAAAAAACAGCCATAACGTGAAAGCGCTGGGGCTTCTGGCATATCTTATGATCAGGCTGGGGAAACCGGAAGAGGCGGAGAAGCAGATCGCGCAAAATCTCGCGGTGGACTGCTTTGATTATGTTTCCCTCTTTTTGCGGATGCAGTTGGAAAAAGACGATTCAGGCGCTGCCGAAACATTTCATCAGCGTTCACGGGATTTTGACGAGACCTACCTGCAGACGGCGCGGGACCTGGCGGAGTTTGGCGCCGTGGACGAAGCCCTGTCTCTGCTTTCTCTCTATCCCGGAGAAAGACCCATGATCTATTATTATCAGGGATTCTATTTGTGGAAGCTGGGGAAGGAGGAGGCTGCAAGGGAAGCCTTTCAGAAGGCGGAAAAGTGCGATCCCTTCTGTACCTTCCCGAATAAACCGGAAGAGATCGAGATCCTTAAGACCGCGATGAAGGTGAATCCGGAAGGCGCAAAAGCCCCGTATTATCTGGGGTGCCTTTTCTATGACAAGCTGCAGTTTACCAAGGCTGTTACGCTTTGGGAACGCTCAAAGGATCTGGATGATACCTATCCGACGCTTCTTCGGAATCTTTCCATTGCCTATTACAACAAGTGCAATAAGCCGGAGGAGGCGAGAACCTGCCTTGAAAGGGCATTTGCGCTGGACAGGACGGATGCCAGAGTATTTCTCGAACTGGATCAGCTCTATCAACGACTCCAAATCCCGTCAGAAGAACGTCTGGCGCGGTATGAGGAGAATCTGGCACTGATCGAGGGCAGAGACGATCTTACCATAGAATATGTGACACTGCTGAATAACTGCGGAGAGCATCAGAAGGCACTTGCCCTGATTCAAAAACATACGTTTCGAACCTGGGAAGGCGCGGAAGGCAAGATCACGGCACAGTTTCAGATGTCCCTTCTTTCCCTGGCAAAAGATGCTCTTGCTGCCGGGGAGTATGAAAGCGCAAGAGAGAAGCTGCAGGAAGCGATATCCTATCCATCGAATCTGGGGGAAGGAAGACTGGAGGGCACAAAGAACAACCACATCCATTATCATCTGGGACTGGTATGGGAAGCAATGGGGGAGCACGCACAGGCGAAGGAATCCTTCGAGGCCGCCACCCTCGGTGCAATGGAAGTGGCCGGCATGATGTATTATTATGACCAGCCTGCGGATATGATCCTCTATCAGGGTCTGGCAAAGGAAAAGCTCCATGAAAAAAAAGCTGCGAAGGCCAGGTTTTACAGGCTCATCGACTATGGAGAGCAGCATCTTCGGGATACCTTCCAAATGGATTATTTTGCAGTCTCGATGCCGGACATGAGCGTGTTTGATACGGACATGAACCGGAAGAATGAGGCGCATTGTTACTATCTGATGGGACTCGGAAAACTGGGACTTGGACAAAAGGAAGCAGCCGCCGGAGATTTTCGAAGGGTTCTGGAAATTGACCGGAACCACCAGAAAGCAAGGTGGTATCTGAAGGGATGCGTTTCCCTGTGAAAGGCGAAGGAAAGACAGGTGAAAGCAGTCTTTCCCTTGCCTTACCTTTCTCCTAACTGTTTTGCAGCATCTTTTTCCCCCGGGCAAGCATGACCAGGAAAAGAATATAGGAAACGATGGATGCCACAAGGGCGATGATGCCGAGAATACCGGAGATCACGACGCCTACGGTGTTCATCCGGGTGATCATCTCGACGATTTTGATGATAATGGCGATGACGTAGGTCGCAATGATCAGCTTAATGATGGTCTGGCCCTTCGTACTCACATCGATATTGCCGATCCTGTCTGCCAGGGCAATAATTCCGCTGATGATATAGAACGTGGACAGAATGTCCGCCACAGTGGCCAGGATCGTAAAGATGTTCTGCATGACGGGAACGGATGTCACGATGTTGGTGAGGATGGTGGAGGTAACGCCGATGATGATCCAGATCAGGGCTGTTTTGAAGAAGGGCTCATCTTTCCCGGCTGTAACAATGCCAACCATCATAAGAATAAAAGAAACGATGCTGAAAATCAGAATCAATACCAGCAGTATGACCGCGGCGATGGTGAACCCCACAAACATACCTTCAAGACCGGCCATGGCACCGGCCAGGGAAAAGACTCCCAGGATAGCGGTAACCACGGACATGATGCCCACCAGCAGCTTCAGAATCTCTGCGGTAAAGAGTTTGCTTATGCCTTTGTATGCGTTTTCATATTTCATTTACGAAACCTCCTTTTTTGCGCAATATTGCATATGTCAAACTGATTTTACCATTGCAGCGTTGACTATTCAATCAGATCACGTATAATGAGTTTCGGACAGGGAGTGATTCGTTACTGTTCACTGCCGAGCCACGTACTGGCTGAGCGCTGAATTGTAGCAGTGATTCTGTTACAGACTCTGACAGCAAGAGAAGGAGAGTAGATCATGGAATTTAATATGATGACTGTATTTGATATTTTACTGCTGGTGTTTGGGGCGTATATGATTTTTGCCGCCCTGCGGATGAAAAAAACCGGTAAGATCAGCACACTGATCGTACCGGCTGCGGAGATTGACAGGATACGCGATAAGGAAGCGTTTATTTCGGACATTTACGGGAAAATGATGCTGTTTGCCGCAGTCATCGCCTGCTACGGTCTGTTCGGGGTCCTGACAGACCTGATCCCGGGACTGCCCGGGGTCGCTGTCGGCAATATCATCGGGCTCCTGATCTTTTTTGTCGTGATGTTCTGGTTTTTCAAAAGCCTTTCCAAAGCGAAAGGGAAGTACATGATTTAAGGAACTGTTACAGACTACCGCTCACTGATGGGCACATAGGGGTAATGCTCACCGACATATTTGTAGGCAGGACGCATGATCTTGCCGTTGCAGGCGATCTCGTCGATCCGGTGAGCGCTCCACCCGGCGATTCTGGCAATCGCAAAGATCGGGGTAAAGAGCTGCTCCGGAAGACCGAGCATCCGGTAGCAGAAGCCTGAAAAGAAGTCGATATTCGGGCTTACGCCTTTATAAATCTTGCGTTCTTCGGAAATGATCTTCGGTGCGATCCGTTCCACCGTCTTGTATAATGCAAATTCCTTTTGTAATCCCTTTTCTTCGGAAAGCCGCTCCACAAAGCCCTCAAAGATCTGCGCACGGGGATCGGAATAGGAATAGACCGCGTGTCCCATACCATAGATGAGGCCGGCATGGTCGAATTCCTCTTTATGGAGAAGACCGATGAGATATTTCTCAATCGCATTTTCATCGGTCCAGTCCGAAATCTTCTTTTCCATATCATCAAACATACGCACGACTTTCAGGTTGGCACCGCCATGCTTGGGACCTTTCAGGGAGCCGATGGCGGCGGCGATACAGGAATAGGTATCCGTCCCGGAAGATGAAACCAGGTGCGTGGTAAAGGTGGAGTTGTTACCACCGCCGTGATCCGCATGCAGAATCAGCGCGATGTCGAGAAGCTTTGCCTCCAGAGGGGAGAACTTCCCGTCCGGACGTAAAAGATGCAGAATCGTCTCTGAGGTGGAGAGCTCTTCCTTCGGTGTATGGATGAAGAGGGAATCCCCGTCATGATAATGCTTATATGCCTGGTATCCGTATACACTCAACAGGGGGAAAAGGGCAATCAGCTGGACACACTGCCTCGTGACATTGGGAATGGAAATGTCATCGTCATAATCATCATAGGAATAGAGCGTCAGGACACTGCGCGCCAACGTATTCATCATGTCGCGGCTGGGCGCCTTCATGATGATATCCCGTACAAATCCCGTGGGGAGTGAACGGTAATAGCTTAAGAGGGAGGAAAAATCGGTAAGTTCTTTTTCTGAGGGGAGCTTGCCCGTCAACAGGAGATAGACACATTCCTCATAACCGAAATGACTTTCGTCGGGGCGACCCTTCACAAGATCCTTTACGTTGTATCCGCGATAAAACAGCTCGCCGTCCTTGGGAACCTGATTTCCGTTTTCATCAATATAGCTGGCATTGACATCCGAGATTTCGGTCAGGCCAACCAGCACACCGCGTCCGTTCAAATCACGCAGGCCGCGCTTGACATCATATTTCGTATACAGCTGTGGGTCTATGGAGGACGCACTGCCGCAAAGAGCCGCGAGTGCTTCCACCTCGGGGGTAATTTCGGAAAATGGGTTCGTTGTCATGGTAGTCCTCCTTGATATCTAGTGCCTTTGACATCTTATCATAAAATGATTCAAAAAACAAACCGCTGTAAGAGCAAGAAACGTCCACCGTTTTTTGAATTTTGGTTGTGCTTTTTACGGATTTGATGTAAGATAGATAGGCAAAAACGCTTATCAAGAAAGGGATTGAAACCGTATGAAGATTTCTGATGCCACGATTTTGATCGGGGATGACTCCATCCTCGCAAGAAAACAGCTCAAAGACGTTGTGATCTCCTTTGGCGGGCAGACGATCTATGAAGCATCCAACGGAGATGACGCAGTGAAGCTTGCCATTACGCACAAACCGGATTTGATTTTTCTTGACATTGTGATGCCGGTCAAAGACGGGATCACAGCCATCAAGGAAATCCGCGCTGCCTTACCGGATGCGGATATTGTTGTCGTATCTTCCGTCGGGACTCAGGGACAGCTGAAGGAAGCACTGGAGTCCGGCGCCAGCGATTTTGTGCAGAAACCGTTTAATGTTTCTCTGATCAAATCCATCATCACCTCACGTTTTGAAGGGAGATAAGCGTTATGTATACACAGTTTTTCGGAAATTTCCTTTTAAACAACAAGATCGTGACTCCGGATCAGCTTCTGGAGCTTATGACAGCACAGAAAAAAGCGCATATCAAGCTGGGGACCCTTGCGATTCACGAGGGCTATATGACCGCCGACGAAGTGGACTCCATTATCATTATGCAGACCCATGAAGACAAGATGTTCGGCGAACTTGCCGTGGAGATGGGATATTTGACACCGGGGCAGCTTGAGACCCTTGTGGGAAAACAGATCCCGGATTATCTGCTTCTGGGGCAGCTTCTGGTGGAAAAGGGATACTGTACAAATGCGGAGTTTGAGAATCTTCTCCTGAAGTATCAGTCCGAAAACGAAATCGCAAGTCTGGAACAGCGGAATGCGGATCGTAATAATGTCTTCAGGATCATCATGAACTATTGCGGTGATGCAAAAGAGCCGATCAGCGAATCCCACACAGCCTTTTTGAATCTGTTTTTCAACAACCTGATCCGTTTCATCGGGGATGATTTCACCGTGCTGAGTCTGCAAAAGGTCGATTCCGTGGACGGACATCATGTCGTGAAGCAGGAGATTACGGGCTATGCGCATTATACGCTGCTGCTTGAGATGGATGAGAGTGCAGCGCTTGACTTTGCGAATCGCTATGCGAAGGAGGATTTCGGACAATACGGAGCGGATGCGGAAGAATTCATTTCCGCCTCTATGGAGGACTTTTTGAATCTGCACAACGGGCTGTTTCTTGTCAATCTCGGGGAACACTCGGAAGGACTAAGCCTTCAGCCTCCCTGCACCATACATAACGAGAAGCTTTCCATGGAAGAAGGAACCGTCATGATCCCCATCATGTATCCCTTCGGGATGGTGCAGATGCTTTTCAGAGTAGAGGGGGAACCGGAGCAATAAGTAGCACGTTTTTTTGTTTCAGGCAGCACGGCAGTTGCGGCAGTCCGCAAAATGCGCGGGAGCAATCCGTTGACAATTCTTTTGCTCTGATAGTAGAATAAGCGGGTACGAAAACCAAAGTTTTAACTATAAAAAAGAGAGAGAGGTAGCAAGATGGGTGCAATTGATTTAACCAAGTATGGAATTACCGGCGTGACGGAGATTGTTCACAATCCGTCCTATGAGTTCCTCTACAAGGAGGAGATGGATCCGAGCCTTACGGGCTATGAGAAGGGCGTCAATACGGAGCTGGATGCGGTCAACGTTATGACGGGCATTTATACCGGACGTTCCCCGAAAGACAAATATATCGTCATGGATGATAATTCCAAAGACACCGTGTGGTGGAATACTCCGGAATATCCGAATGACAACCATGAGATGAGCCAGGAGACCTGGGAAATCGTGAAAGAGATTGCGAAAAAGGAGCTTTGCAACAAGCGTCTTTTCGTCATGGACTGCTTCTGCGGTGCCAACAAGGACACCCGTATGGCGGTGCGCTTCATCGTAGAGGTGGCATGGCAGGCACATTTCATCAAAAACATGTTCATCCAGCCGACAGAGGCTGAATTGAACGATTTCACCCCGGACTTTGTGGTTTATAATGCATCTCTTGCAAAGGTGGACAATTACAAGGAGCTGGGTCTGAATTCCGAGACCTGTGTGGCCTTCAACATCACAAGCCGCGAGCAGGTTATCATCAACACCTGGTACGGCGGCGAGATGAAGAAGGGTATGTTCTCCATGATGAACTACTACCTGCCGCTGAAGGGCATGGCTTCCATGCACTGCTCCGCAAATACCGATATGAAGGGAGAGAACACCGCGATCTTCTTCGGACTTTCCGGTACCGGCAAGACAACACTTTCCACCGATCCGAAGCGTCTTCTGATCGGCGATGACGAGCACGGCTGGGATGACAACGGCGTCTTCAACTTTGAGGGCGGCTGCTATGCCAAGGTGATTAATCTTGATAAAGACTCCGAGCCGGATATCTACAACGCCATCAAGCGCGATGCGTTGCTTGAGAATGTTACCGTTGACGGCGCAGGCAAAATTGATTTCGCGGACAAGAGCGTTACCGAAAACACGCGTGTTTCTTACCCGATCAACCATATCAAGAACATCGTACTGAATGTTCATGAGACTTCTTCCGGTCCGGCAGCGCAGAATGTAATCTTCCTTTCCGCGGATGCATTTGGTGTGCTTCCTCCGGTTTCCATCCTGACACCGGAACAGACACAGTACTATTTCCTGTCCGGCTTTACCGCAAAGCTTGCAGGTACCGAGCGCGGCATCACGGAGCCGACACCGACCTTCTCCGCATGCTTCGGACAGGCATTTTTGGAGCTTCATCCGACGAAGTACGGCGAGGAGCTGGTAAAGAAGATGCAGAAATCCGGCGCAAAGGCTTATCTGGTAAACACCGGCTGGAACGGCACCGGCAAGCGGATCTCCATCAAGGACACCCGCGGTATCATCGATGCCATCTTAAACGGCGATGTTCAGAAGGCAGAGACCAAGAAGATCCCGATCTTCGATTTCGAAGTACCGACGAGCCTTCCGGGTGTGGATCCTGCGATCCTTGATCCGAGAGATACCTATGCAGACGCTTCCGAGTGGGAGAAGAAAGCAAAGGATCTGGCAGAGCGCTTCACAAAGAACTTCAAGAAGTATGAGGGCAATGACGCCGGCAAGAAGCTGGTAGCCGCAGGTCCGCAGCTCTAAGATTCCGTAAGGAAGTATGGCACAGTCGTTTTCGGACGGCTGTGCTTTTTTTTTGCACAGGAGCGCGCAGGGGTTTATTCCGGCTGAAACAGGACGCGGGCTGCGCAGCGGGCGGGAGGATTGCATGGAAACGTGGAGGATAACCGCCAGTGAATAGTAACAAATCGACTCAACTCCACGATCCATGTTGCAAGGCGGGATAAAAACAGCTAAAATAGATACTATAAAAAGATCTGGGATGTACGATATCCTTGCTTGTTTTGAACCTACATTTACTTTAAATGGGATTCCTATATGAACGTGCGGATGTCAAGCCTCATAGGTACCTGGTGGAAGGCAGAAACACGGCTGCGGTTACCCACCTGGCGTGTGCTAGGAGTCAAAAAAGCGAGGCACGGCATTCCGGGTCTTTTATAAGGGGAGAAAAAGGATGATAAAAGAAAAACTGGAAAAGCTTCACGCAGAGGCTCTCGCAGCGATTGAATCCGTACAGGAGCTGGACCGCTTAAATGAGCTGCGGGTTAAACTCCTGGGCAGGAAGGGAGAGCTGACAGCGCTCTTAAAAAGCATGAAAGAAGTCCCGCCCGAAGAGCGCCCGGCTTTCGGGCAGATGGTCAATGATGCCCGCGCATCCATCGAATCAAAGCTGGAGTCCGCCAAAAAGAAGCTGTCCGACCGCTATATCGAGGAGCGGATCAAAGAAGAAACCATCGATGTCACCCTGCCGTCGAAGCGCCGTACCATCGGGCACAGCCATCCCAATACGATCACCCTTGATATGGTGGAGGAGATCTTTATCGGGATGGGCTACGAGGTGGTCGAAGGGCCTGAAATCGAATTTGATTACTACAATTTCGAAGCACTGAATATTCCGGCCAATCATCCGGCCAAGGATGAACAGGATACCTTTTATATCAATGATAAAATCGTCCTGCGGACGCAGACCTCTCCCGTACAGGTACGCGTAATGGAACGAGGCAGGCTTCCGATCCGCATGATCGCCCCCGGCAGAGTTTTTCGTTCCGACGAAGTGGATGCGACCCATTCCCCCTCCTTCCACCAGATTGAGGGCATGGTGATCGATAAACATATTACATTTGCGGATCTCAAAGGCACACTTGCGGAATTTGCAAAGAAGCTCTTCGGAGAAGAGACCAGAGTGAAATTCAGACCTCATCATTTCCCGTTTACGGAGCCTTCCGCGGAGATGGATGTCAGCTGCTTCAAATGCGGCGGAAAAGGGTGCCGTTTCTGTAAGGGCGAAGGATGGATCGAGATCCTCGGGTGTGGCATGGTGCATCCGAAGGTCCTGAAGATGAGCGGCATCGATCCGGAGGAGTATTCCGGCTTTGCTTTCGGGATAGGCCTCGAAAGGATCACCCTGTTAAAATACGAGATTGATGATATGCGGCTTTTGTATGAAAATGACCAGCGCTTTTTAAATCAGTTCTGAGGAAAGGATAGGAAATAAATGGTAACATCATTCAATTGGATCAAGGATCTGGTGCCGGGTCTTGCTGTCACACCCGAAGAGTTCCGGGATGCGATGACGCTCTCCGGATCAAAGGTGGAGACAGTCACCAATCTCTCAGCGGATCTTGATAAGATCGTGGTGGGACAGATCCGGACCATCGAGAAGCATCCCGACGCGGACAAGCTTGTGATCTGCCAGGTGGATATCGGCACGGAGACGATCCAGATCGTGACCGGAGCCCCCAATGTGAAGGAAGGGCAGAAGGTACCTGTCGTTCTGGACGGCGGTCGGGTTGCCGGCGGACACGACGGGACAAGAACACCCGGCGGCATCAGGATTAAAAAGGGAAAGCTGCGTGGCGCTGCCTCCAACGGGATGCTCTGCTCCATTGAAGAGCTCGGCGGTGACCGCAATCTTTTTCCGGAGGCACCGGAGGACGGGATCTACATTTTCCCGGAGGATGCGCCTGTGGGTGCGGATGCCATTGCCCTGCTCGGACTGGACGATTCCGTCATAGAGTATGAGATTACCAGTAACCGTGTGGATTGTTTCTCGGTACTCGGTATCGCGCGGGAAGCAGCTGCCACCTTTCAAAAAGACTTTTGTCCTCCTGTGGTAAAAGAAACCGGGGCAGTGGATGACGTCCATGATTATATCAGTGTAGAGGTACAGGAGCCGTCTCTTTGTCCCCGTTATACCGCGAGGGTGGTGAAGGATGTGCGGATCGCTCCTTCCCCGGCATGGATGCAGAAACGTCTCCGTTCTCACGGGATCCGCCCGATCAATAACCTGGTGGATATCACAAATTATGTGATGGAGGAGTACGGCCAGCCGATGCATGCTTTTGACCTGGATACCATCGCATCCCGCCGGATCATCGTCAAACGTGCTGCTGACGGTCAGAAATTCACAACGCTGGACGGACAGGAGCGGACACTGGATTCCTCCGTTCTGACGATCAATGACGGCGAAAAGGCCGTTGCCCTCGCCGGAATCATGGGGGGAGAGAATTCCATGATTACAAACAACGTCAAGACCATGCTGTTTGAGGCAGCTTGCTTTGACGGCACGAATATCCGCCTTTCCAGCAAGAAGATCGGTCTTCGGACAGACTCTTCCTCGAAATTCGAAAAAGGTCTTGATCCCGACAATGCGCTGGCGGCGATCAACCGTGCATGCCAGCTTGTGGAAGAGCTCGGATGCGGTACCGTGGTGCGCGGGACTGTCGATGTCTATGACAAGGGACTCTCCGAGCATCCTATTCCCTTTGATGCAGCATGGATCAATGCATTCTTAGGGACAGAGATTCCGAAGGAAACCATGCTTTCCTATCTGGCCCGTTTGGATCTCAGGTTTGATGAGGCAAAACAGGAGGTGATCTGCCCCACATGGCGGCAGGATCTTCTGGCACCGGCCGATATCGCGGAGGAAGTGGCCAGGTTCTACGGATATGACAAGATCCCCGTGACCCTGCCGAAGGGGGAAGCCACCATGGGCGGTATTTCCCCCAAAAGGAAGCTGGAGAGGACAGCACGCCGTGTCGCAGAGTACTATGGATTTTCCCAGATCATGACCTATTCCTTCGAAAGCCCGAAGGTCTTTGACAAGCTCATGATCCCTGCACTTTCCGATGAAGAGCGAAAGGACGCATGTGACCGTCTGGCGGTACCGATCATGAATCCATTGGGAGAGGATTTTTCCATCATGCGTACCCTTTCTTTGAACGGGTTGCTGACCAGCCTGGGCACAAATTCGGCACGACGCAATAAAAATGTCAGGCTCTATGAGCTCGGTAATATTTATCTTCCCAAAGCCCTGCCCCTCACGGATGAGCTGCCCGAGGAACGGATGCAGTTTACCCTGGGGATGTACGGCGAAGGAGATTTTTTTACCATGAAGGGCGTTGTGGAGGATTTCCTGGAAATGGCCTGTGTCACGAAGGAAGTGCTGTTCTCTCCGGTGATGACGGACCGGATCCGTCCCTATCTGCATCCCGGAAGGAAAGCGGATATCTGGTGTAACCAGAAGAGGGTCGGGTTCCTCGGTGAATTGCATCCCCTCGTTCAGGAGACCTATGGCATCAGGGAGCGGGTCATTCTGGCTGTATTGGATCTGCCGGAAGTTTTGTTGCAGCAGGATACGACAGGAAGGAAGTACGAAAAGATTTCCAACTTCCCGCAGGTAACGAGAGATATTTCGCTGGTAGCGCCCAAAAGCGTACTGGTGGGAGACATTGAGTGTGCGATCAGGGAAGCAGCGGGAGAACACTTTGAAAGTGTGGCGCTGTTTGATCTTTATGAAGGAGATCAGATCGAAGAAAATCACAAATCCGTTGCATTCACCATCACCTTCCGGGGCAAGGACAAAACACTTTCCGAAGAGGAGATTACTGATGCCATGGAAAGTGTGATCAAGAGACTGAAAGAAATGGGGCTGTCACTCCGGTCATGAACAAACATCTGCAGGTTTCCGATTTTTATTATGATCTGCCGAAGGAACTGATCGCCCAGGATCCGCTGTCGGATCGCAGCGCATCGAGACTTCTGGTTTTACAGCAAAAGAGCGGTGAAATCACGCATCGCTCTTTTTGTGATATCAAAGAGTATCTGCGCCCGGGGGACTGCCTTGTCCTGAACAATACCAAGGTCATCCCGGCCAGGCTGATGGGGCGAAAAACCGGGACGGATGCGCAGGTTGAGCTGCTGCTTTTAAAACGTCTTTCCGAGGACACCTGGGAGACGTTGGTAAGACCCGGGAAAAAGCTCAGAGAAGGGGCAAAAGTAACCTTCGGAGAAGGACTCCTGCAGGGAGAGATCGTGCACGTCCAGCCGGATGGCAACCGTCAGGTTCGGTTTTCCTATGAAGGGATCTTTGAAGAGGTGCTTGACCGCCTCGGAGAAATGCCTTTACCGCCTTACATCACGCACAAGCTCAAGGATCGGGACCGTTATCAGACCGTTTATGCGAAGCAGGAGGGGAGTGCCGCCGCACCCACCGCAGGGCTGCACTTTACGAGGGAGCTGCTGGAGGAGATCAGAAGCAGCGGCGTCAGGCTTGCGGAAATCACACTCCACGTCGGACTCGGCACATTTCGCCCGGTGAAGGCGCAACGGATTGAAGACCACAATATGCATACGGAGTATTACGAAATCGATCAGAACGCTGCAGAGATCATCAATCAAGCGAAAGCAGAAGGGCACCGGGTGATCGCTGTCGGTACGACTTCCACAAGAACCCTGGAGTCCGCAGCGGATGAAAACGGCGTGATCAAAGCATCCCGGGGATGGACGAATATCTTTATCTATCCCGGATATACCTTTCGTGTCATCGACGGACTGATCACGAATTTTCACCTCCCCGAATCCACCTTGATCATGCTGGTGTCAGCATTTGCCGGGAAAGAGTATGTCTTTCGCGCATATGAGGAGGCGATCCGGGAACGCTACAGATTTTTCAGCTTCGGAGATGCCATGCTGATCATCTGACAGAGCAGGCTCCGCACATTGCCGCAGGGCATGCCGCTTGCGTGGCGGTAGGAGATAAGGTAAAATAAGGGGAAGTGCAGTGATGGATACAGAAGGAGGACTTGCATCAATGGAAGAGAAGCGTAAACACAAACGTCTGGATCTGGATGTGTCAATTCAGCTTGAGCGGATTGACAAGGATGGTATCACGACGCTCCGTTTTTTTCATGTGAAGGTACAGGACATTTCCAGATCCGGTCTTTCCTTTGTGACTGATCAGAATATGGAGATCGGAACCTATTATGATACAAAGATCCAAATCTGGACCAAGGAAGTCATTGATGCCGTGATCGAGATCGTGCGGCAGGAGGACCTTCCGGACGGGCGTAATAAATACGGCTGCAGCTTTATTGGCCTCTCCGATACAGATGCACTGAAGATTGATATCTATCAGATCTTTAATGAGATTTGACAGCAAGCGGCATGTGACTTTTGACCCCAACATCATTCATTAACTCCTGGAGGAAATAATGCCGAGGAAAAGCATTAATTTCTACGGCTATGATAAAGAAACGTATGACTCCTTTGGCGAATTGATCTCCCGTACCAACCGCCGCCACATGGAAATTGTGAATTTGTGGCTTCTGGCGCTGAATGCATTGCTTTCCTGCTTTGCTTTCTTTGAGATCTTTGGTGTCAATAAGAGATACCTGCGTGTTTATATCCTCTATCTTTGTATCGCTGCCGGGTTGGAGATTCTGTTCAGATTTGCCCCCAAGGCTATTGACGCCATGGGACGCCTGATGATTGTCGTGTATATCGCGATTCTTGTCAGCTACGGGATACTGTCTTCCATTACGCAGCCATATATGGCTTCGGCGATATTTCCGGTCCTCCTGGTGGTGATCGGCATCTCTTTCATCGATACCCTATCGCTGATGACAGGGGTGATGATGCTTTCCTGTATCGTATTCCTGTTTTTTTCTTTTCGTGAGAAGGCTTATGCCGTCGCCTATCAGGATCTGTATGAGGCCTTTATTTTTTTCTTCCTGGCCGATGCGCTCCATTATACCTTTCAACATGTCAGGATGTGTCAGTTTGAGGCCTATCAAAAAAATCTCCAGATGCAGCGGGAGCTTGAAGTGAAAGCCAGCTTTGACACCCTGACATCTCTTTTGAACCGCGGCAGATTCTTCTCATTGGCCAGTGAAGTACTCCATTCCTCTCATCAGGAGTATCTTGCGCTCTGCCTGATGAATCTGGACGGATTCAAGGAAATGAATGACAAGCTGGGACACCAAATGGGAGATAAGGCGCTTCAGATTGCAGGATCCACCGTTTTACATGCCATCGGATGCGAAATGTCGGAAAAATGGTCTTTGCCGGAGCGCATCATCAAGGAGAAAAAAAGCTTCGCCGGCAGGATTGGCGGCGATGAATTCGTATTTCTGCTGCGAAATCTTTCTGATCGGGAAGCGCTCATTTCTGTCCTGGAGAATATACTGCTTACCCTGAATCAGGTAAAATTCGGAGAGCTACACGGTATTTATGCATCCCTTGGGGTTGTGGAAATACATGCCGCGGAAAAAGACATCGATCATGTATATCGTCTGGCCAATGATACACTTGCCGCGTCCAAGCGTGCGGGAAAGAACAGGATCACATTCAGCAGTCAGGAAACAGGAGGAATTGCATGATAGTTTTTGGCTTTATTCTGATGATCATCAATGTCTGTATCTGCATCTACCTGTTCCATATCAAACAGGATGTGCTGACGGACACCAAAAGCGATAAATATCTGACCATCCTGCTGGAGGCAATCCTGGTTGCGATTTGTGTCTTTTTCTGGTGGATCAGTACAAAGCCGTTTTTCAATCCTCTGATCGGGATCCTTCTCCTTGGCTCCAGTGCGCTGGTCACCTTTATGATCTATTGGAACGCGCACATCGTCGCAAGCGTCAAAAACAGAACCCTGGAGGTTTCCAAGACCCTGGTCGGGATTCTGGACGCGGGAGATTCCAATCTGGACGGGCATTCTCTGCATGTCTGCAACCTGACGATGCTGATTTACGATTATCTGCCGCTGAAATACAAGGCGCAGATCAACGAGGAAAACCTCCGTTATGCATCTCTCTTTCATGATCTCGGAAAGCTCGGCATCCCCGGACGGATCTTAAACAAACCAGGCAAGCTGGAGGGAGACGAGTGGAAGAGCATGAAACGGCATCCGGAGATCGGTGTGATGATCTTAAGCCCGATTCAATCCTTTGATGCTGTCTCCGACTGGATCCTTTACCACCATGAGCGGATAGACGGCAATGGCTATCACCAGCTGAAGGGTGACGAAATTCCGCTTGCATCGCGGATTATTGCCGTCGCGGACACGTATTCCGCGGTGTTTATGGCAAGATCCTATAAAGCCAGCCGCTCCTATGAAGACTGTATCCTGGTTCTGAAGCTGGCTGCCGGTACACAGTTGGATGCGGAGATCGTGGAAATCTTCTGCAACATTCCCGCGGAACGCGTGGAAGCCTGCGCCGAGGATGTACGGAAACAGATGAGAAGCTATCTGAAGGCGGATTTTCGGGAGAATAAGGTTTTGAATATTTAATCACTATGGATTGCAACAGGAGGACAGACATCACTATGAAAAAACCGCTATCTATGATCCTTGCAATGGCCTGCAGCGCCTTTCTGCTCGGCGGATGCGCTCTGGATAATGGCGCACATCCCGCGTATTCCCAGAAAGGAGTCACGGATCTGACGTTAAAGATCGGCGTCTCCACCGGCGATCAGGATCCACGGAATATTGCGGCCAACCGGTTCGCAAATGAAGTGGAGCAAAAGACAAACGGCGCCATCAAGGCAGTGGTCTATCCTTCCGGTCAGCTTGGCGGAGATGCGGATATGATCGATGCGCTGGCAATGGGATCCAGCAAAATAGACATTGTGATCTCCGATGCATCCAACTTTGCTACCCACGAACCCAAAATGGGGATCTCGGCGCTGCCGTTTCTGTTCGAGGACTTTGAGACGGCCTGGGCTTTTATGGACAGCGATATCGAAGCACAGGCAGAGGAGCTGCTGCTGGATGACAATATGCGGGTACTGGCGCATTACTGTAACGGGTTCCGCTGCATGACAAATTCCCTTCATCCCATCGAATCTCCCGACGATATGAAGGGGCTTTTGATCCGTACACCTGAAAACCCCGTGATCATGGCGACTGTTACGGCACTTGGCGCGAATGCGCAGCCCCTGCCGTTTTCCGAGCTGTACGCCGCCCTCAGAAAGGGGACTTATGACGGACAGGAAAATCCGATTCCCGTCATCTATAATAACAAGCTTTACGAAGTACAGGACTATCTGTCTATTACAAATCATATTTATTCCGGCATGTGCTTTACCATTGCGGAATCAACCTGGGAAAAGCTTTCTCAGGAGCAACAGGACATCGTGCGGACAGCGGCTCTGAACTCCGCAGACGCCGACCGTAAGAGCAACCGTGCCCAGACGGAATCTTTGATTCAGGAACTGAAGAAGAACAATATGAAGATCAATGAACCGGATCTGGAGCCATTCATGGACGCCACACAAAGTGTGATTTCCAGCAATGCTGCCGTTTACGGAGACCTGATGACACAGCTGGAGGAATGGAGGGCTGTGCATTGACGGGATGGTTAAAAAAGATTCTTTCCACGGGACTTATCATCTGCCTGGTCACTTCTTTTGCCGGATGTGAGGAGCTGACACCCCGGGAGAACTTTTCTAATCTGCCCACCGTTACACTGGCGCTTCGCTCCGGTGTTTATGCGGATGTCATCAAATCCTGTATCCCGAAATTTGAAGAGGAACACGGGATTTTCTGCGAAATTCTGGAGCTTTCCGAGGACGATCTCCACAATCAGGTGTATGAGGATGCCGTCAATGAAAAAGGCGCCTATGATCTTTGCATGGTGGACAGCTCCTGGATCGCACAATTTACAGCCCATGACGTCCTCACGGATCTGACCGAACTGGAGTATGAGCTGGACAATGACATCATTGCCGCCACAAAGGAAATCTGTATCCATGACGACCATGTTTATCTGGCACCGTATTACGGCAATGTGACGGTGCTGCTTTTTAATAAGGCGCTGATCGAGGATGCGGGCTATCGGCCGGAAACCATCAAATCCCTGCAGGATATGTATGATATCTGTATGAAAACAAAGGCAGCCCATAACTATGGGTTCCTGTATCGCGGGGATACCACAAACAATATTGTGGTGGATTTTCTGCCGATTCTGCTTTCCTTCGGAGGCTGGGTCGTGGATGAGGATCATCACCCGACGGTGGATACGGTGGAGTTTCGTCAGGCCATGGAGTTTTATCTGAAGCTGATCGAAACCGGGCAGGCTGCACAGAAGGATGAAATGGTCATGGCTATCGCCAATAAAGCCGCGGCGATGGGCATCGCATGGCCGGGATGGTATACGCCGAGTGACCATTCCTCAGCGAATTACCTGGCTCTTTCCGGGCGGGTTGCAGATGACAGCAAGGCATATCATGCCAACGTTTACGGGGTCTGGACAATCGCCATTCCTGCAAACAGCACCAAAAAGGAGATGGCGGCCGAGCTCCTGACCTATCTCATGGATCCTGAGGTACAGAAACGCACCGTTCCATCCGGCGGCGTTCCCTGCCGTTATTCCGTCTTACAGGACCAGGAGGTTCTCGCAAAGTACCCGCAGTTCGTAGAGGTATGCCATGCGCTGGAGAACGGTGTCTATCGACCGATCATGGAAGAGTGGCCTGATTTTTATCAGATACTGGGTACGGAGATGAAAGAGATGATCGAAGGGCGCAAGGATGTATCCGAAGGTCTTTCGGATGCGCAGGAAGAATTAGAGGATATGCTGGATGATGAATGATACCAGAATCGGATTTTTCGGCCTGGGGCTGATGGGCGGTTCCCTTGCGAAGGCCATCAGGGAAAGACATCCCGAAATCGAGATGATTGCCACAAGCGGCCATCTCGAAACCGTTCGGGAAGCCTTCCGCGCAGGCGTTATTACAAATGACACGCTGCTTTCACCGGAAGAGCTGGGGGCGTGTGATCTGATCTTCCTGTGCGCACCGGTCAGCAGGAACCTGGAATATCTGAAGGAGCTGCTGCCATATCTGAAAAAGGACGCGCTGCTGACGGATGTGGGCAGTGTAAAAGGCACCATGCATGAGGCGGCAAAGCAGCTTGGATTGACGGACCGTTTCATCGGCGGACATCCCATGACGGGTTCTGAAAAAACAGGATTTCAGAATGCGGATGCGCTGCTTCTTGAAAACGCATATTATTTGCTTGCACCTGAGGCGGATGTTCCGGAAGAGAAGGTGCAGCGCTTTGTCTTTTTTATCGCGACTCTCGGAGCGCTGCCCCTGGTGCTGGAGCCGAAGGAGCATGACAGGATCACAGCCGCGGTGAGTCATCTTCCCCATGTCATCGCTTCCACATTGGTGAATCTTCTCGCACGGATCGACGGACATGACGAAATCGGGAAACGGATCGCCGCAGGCGGCTTTCGTGATATCACGCGGATCGCGTCCTCGTCTCCTGCCATGTGGGAATCCATCTGTCTGGAGAACCGGCAGGAAATCCTGCATCTGATTGCAGAGCTGGAGGCGGAGCTGCAGAAGATCAAGGGACAGATCGCATCCTCGGACGCTGCGGGGATTCGAAGGTTCTTTTCCGAAGCGAAGAACTATCGGGATTCCTTAAATGTGAACAACAACAAAAATGTGACTGTGCATGAGCTGTACAGCGAGCTTTCCGATCGTGAAGGGCAGCTTGCGAAGGTGACGTCACTTCTGGCAGACTGCCATATCAACCTGAAAAATATCGGCATTATTCATAACCGGGAGTTTGAACACGGGGTATTGCAGATCGCGTTTTACGATGACGAAGCGGTTGCACGTGCCTACCGGTGTCTGACAGAGGCCGGGTATACCATTTATCGAAGATAACGCGACAAAGAGGCTCCCGCAGCAGAGGGGGCGTTTTTGTCCGGTGAGAGGAGAGGTTTTTAAAATTGCGTATCCATCCTGTAGCCAAGTGCCGCGGCACGGTGCGTGTGCCGGGCGACAAATCCATCTCCCACCGCGCGGTGATGCTGGGAGCGATTTCCGAAGGGATCACGGAGGCGGAGGGTTTTCTGGCGGGGGCGGACTGTCTGTCCACAATCGGATGTTTTCGCAGTCTCGGTGTTGAAATTGTGCAGAATGGCACACATGTGGCGGTTCACGGGAAGGGGCTGCACGGACTCACGGCGCCAGAGGGCATTCTGGATGTCGGCAACTCCGGCACCACCATGCGTCTGCTGTCAGGGATCCTTGCCGGACAGCCCTTTGCAAGCGTTTTGGACGGGGATGCCTCCATCAGGAAGCGCCCCATGGGACGCGTGATGACACCGCTGCAGGAGATGGGCGCAAAGATAGAAGGGGACAAACAGGGACTGACCGCGCCCCTTTCCATTACCGGACAGAAGCTGCATGGGATTTCCTATGCTTCTCCCATTGCATCCGCACAGGTGAAATCCTGTGTCCTTCTGGCCGGTCTTTACGCGGAGGGAGAAACAAAGGTGACGGAGCCGATCCGCTCCAGAGACCATACGGAACGGATGCTGGCCGCCTTCGGCGGGGAGGTGCATTTAGACGGAACGGAAGTGACCGTACAGCCGGAGCCTCATCTTGCGGGACAAAAGCTTCTTGTCCCCGGTGACATCAGCTCGGCAGCCTATTTTCTTGCGGCAGGCCTGCTGGTTCCCGACGCAGAGATTTTGATCAAAAATGTCGGCATCAATCCCACGAGAGACGGCATCCTCCGGGTCGCACATGCCATGGGAGGAAAGGTGGAATTCCTGTCAAAGCAGGAGGTTTCCGGTGAGCCTGTCGCAGATCTTCTTGTAAAGAGTTCCCCCTTGCAGGGAATCGAGATCGGCGGAGACATCATTCCGACCCTGATTGACGAGATCCCTGTCATTGCCGTTATGGCCGCCTGCGCCGAAGGAGAAACCGTCATCCGTGATGCTTCCGAGCTTCGCGTGAAGGAAACAGACCGGATCGCGACGGTTACCCAAAATCTGACCCGTCTCGGGATCCACGCCATACCGCAGCCCGACGGGATGATCATTCAGGGCGGACAGCTGTCCGGCGGCATCATCGATTCTTTTTCGGATCACCGGATCGCCATGGCTTTTGCCGTAGCAGGGCTGGTCGCTTCCTCCCCCGTGACAATTCAGGGCGCTTCCTGCGTCAACATCTCTTATCCCGGCTTTTTTACGGATCTGCAACAGCTGTCACCTTAGTGTTTTGTATATTTTGCATTAAAACAGTTTTTCTGAAAAAAGAATTTGGTAGATATTGCCTAATTCGCCGTTCTTTTGTAAAATAAGAATATCTTTTTTGATACTTGAGGGAGGGATTTACACATGAATGTATTTACCACGGACAAGATCCGAAACGTCGTATTGCTTGGCCATGGGGGTGCCGGGAAGACAAGCCTATTGGAAGCAATGGCATTTCTGGCCGGACAGACCAGCCGCATGGGCAAGATCACGGACGGCAATACCATCAGTGATTTTGACAAAGAAGAACAGAAACGTCATTTTTCCATCAATACCACGGTTGTTCCGGTGCTCTGGGAAGATGCAAAGATCAATTTTCTGGATGCACCCGGCTATTTTGATTTTGCCGGAGAAGCAGAGGAAGCGGCCAGCGTCGCAGATTCCGCCATCATCGTGGTTTCCGGGAAAAACGGCATAGAAGTCGGCACCAAAAAGGCCTGGGAGATCTGCGAGAAGTATAAGCTTCCCCGTATTGTGTTCGTGACGGATATGGATGTGGACGAAGCCAGCTACCGTCAGGTGGTGGAAGATCTGCAGGGTCTTTACGGCAAGAAAATCGCGCCCTTCCATCTGCCGATTCGGGAAAACGGTGAATTCATCGGTTACGTCAATGTGATCCAGCAGCAGGCAAAAAAATGGACGGATCAGGGTAAGATCGAAAAGATCGAAATGCCCGAATACTCCAAGGAGAATTTGAATATCTGCCGGGATGTGCTGATGGAATCCGTTGCGGAGACCAGCGAAGAATTCATGGATCGTTATTTCGGAGGGGAGGAGTTTTCGGAAGACGAGATCCGTCAGGCACTGCGCGTCAATGTGGCGGACTGCAGCATCGTTCCCGTTCTGATGGGATCCAACACGCTTGCCCGCGGCATGTATACGCTTCTCGTCGATATCGTAAAATACCTGCCTTCTCCGGACAAACGCAAGCTTGCCGGTATCAATGCAAAGACCAATGAGGTCTATGAAGCGGACTATGATTTTTCCAAACCGAAATCAGCTTACGTCTTCAAGACCATTGTGGATCCCTTTATCGGGAAGTATTCCCTGATCAAGGTCAATACCGGCGTATTAAAGACGGACGACGTGCTGTTTAATTACCATAAGGATGCCGAAGAACGCATCGGAAAGCTCTATGTCATGAACGCTGCAAAGGCGGAGGAAGTGAAGGAGCTGCATGCCGGTGATATCGGTGCCCTTGCAAAGCTCAGTGTCACGGAGACCACGGATTCCCTCTCCACAAAGGCCAATCCCATTGCCTATATCCGGACGCAGATGCCCGTTCCCTATACCTGCATGCGCTACAAGACCAAGAACAAAGGAGAAGAGGACAAGGTTTCCACCTCTCTCCAGAAGATGATGCAGGAAGACCTGACACTGAAGGCCGTGAACGACAGTGAGAACGGGCAAACCGTACTGTATGGTCTCGGAGATCAGCATTTGGAGGTCGTCTGCAGCAAGCTTCTGAACCGCTACAAGGTAGAAATCGAGCTTTCCGAGCCGAAGACCGCCTTCCGTGAAACCCTTCGCAAGAAATCCGATGTGGAATACAAATACAAGAAACAGTCCGGGGGACACGGACAATACGGTCATGTCAAGATGACCTTTGAGCCTTCGGGCGACCTGGAGAAGCCTTACACCTTTGAGCAAACGGTGGTCGGCGGTGCCGTGCCGAAGAACTATTTCCCGGCCGTAGAAAAGGGGATTCAGGAGGCGGTACAAAAGGGACCCCTGGCAGCCTACCCGGTGGTGGGCGTCAAGGCCGTTCTCTATGACGGATCTTTCCACCCGGTGGATTCTTCCGAAATGGCTTTCAAGGTTGCTGCTTCCCAGGCCTTCAAGAAAGGCTTCATGGAAGCCAGTCCTGTGCTGCTGGAGCCCATCGCGACACTGAAGGTGGTGGTGGAAGACAGCAAGACCGGTGATGTTATGGGAGATCTGAACAAACGCAGGGCGAGGGTCCTTGGCATGAATCCCGTGGAAGCCGGCGTTACCGAGATTACCGCGGATATTCCCTATCTGGAGCTTTACGGATACGGGACGACGCTTCGCTCCATGACCGGCGGCGGCGGAACCTTCTCCTACGAATTTGCACGTTATGAGCAGGCGCCTGCCGAGATTCAGGAGAAGCAGATTCAGGAGCGCGCATCCAAGATTGATAAAGGCGAGGAATAACATCGTTCATGAAAAAGCCGGTGGCTGCGATTCTAACTGTATGGATGACTTTTTTTGGTATCCTTCCGGTGGAAGCCGCACCGCCGGCTTTTCACGTGTCCGCAAAAATACCGGAACTGAATGCGGCCGAAACGACGAAAGACTATGATTACTGGTCCAAACGTTTTCCGGGAGATAAACGGATCACGCTGGAGGATCTTTCCTATTCCTTTTGGGAGGAACTCACAATTCCGGGGCTTCCGGACACCCGGGATGCGGATTTTCATGACCTTCGGACGAGCAGTCTTTCCCTCTATCCGCAGGGAATCTGTATCGCGGGAGACTATCTTCTCGTGACGGCCTACAGCGATGAGGAAGGGGCTTGCGGCTGTCTGTTCCTTTTTGACCGGGAAACGGGCGCGTATCTTTCCACGCTCGGGCTGAAAAACACTTCTCATCTCGGCGGGATCGCATTTGACGGGGAAAACGTCTGGATCTGTCATTCCGATGACAATACCCTGCAGCGAATTCCCTATCTCTATATCCATGCTGTCGGAAAAAACGCGTCCGGACAGCTGATTGACATCTCAGATTCCATCGAGGCTTATCCAGTGCAAAACACCCCCTCCTGTATCACCTGCTATAACGGTCATATTCTGGTGGCAACCACCTCGCTTTTGCTGCGGTCCCAGATGGTCAGCTACCGGTTTGACGGAGAAGCCCTGATTCCCGAAAACACCTATACCATCCCCACGAAGGTGCAGGGTGTCGCTGTTGATGAGGACGGAACCGTCTTTTTAAGCATTTCCTACGGGCGCAGGAACTCCTCGCAGCTGAATCTTTACCCCTCCCTGGCAGAACTCCATCATCCCGCCGCGGATCCGGCTTTGTCTGTGGAGCTCCCTCCATGCAGTGAGGAGCTTGTCATTGATCAGGATCACCTGCTGGTGCTGTTTGAGTCGGCGGGTTACAAGTATTACGAAGGGAATGACGGGCTCGGCAGGACAACAGCCCCCATTGACAAAGTGTTAGTAATTGACCTTGATTGTATAGACTGATTTGTTGTATGCTATAGAAAGTGTAAAGAGGAGAGTGTAGGTTATGCGTTACAATTACAAGAAAATTGAGCAAAAATGGCAACAGAAATGGGACGAGGCGAAGGTCTTTGAAGCCAAGGACATTTCCGAAAAGCCGAAGTTTTACGGTCTGGTGGAATTCCCCTATCCCTCCGGTGCCGGTATGCATGTCGGCCACATCAAGGCCTATTCCAGCATGGAGGTCATCTCACGGAAACGCCGCATGCAGGGATACAATGTATTATTTCCCATCGGATTTGATTCTTTTGGACTGCCGGCGGAGAATTACGCGATCAAAACAAACACGCATCCCCACGACATCACCGTGAAGAATGTGGAGAAGTTCAAGAATCAGATGAAGGCCGTGGGATTTTCCTTTGACTGGAGCCGGGAGATCAGCACTTCACTGCCGGACTATTATAAGTGGACCCAGTGGATCTTTCTGAAGCTATTTGAAAAGGGTCTTGTTTTTCGTGCCAAAACACTGGTTAATTATTGTCCGCACTGCAAGGTGGTTCTCAGTAACGAGGATTCCCAGGGCGGAAAATGCGATGTCTGCCATTCCGATGTCATACAGCTTTCCAAGGATGTCTGGTATCTGAAAATCACGGAATATGCGGATAAGCTGCTGGACGGGCTTTCGGATGTGGACTATCCGGAAAGCATCAAGCAGCAGGAGGTAAGCTGGATCGGAAAATCCACCGGTGCCTTTGTGGATTTTTCCATCTCCGGCATCGATGAAAAGCTCACCATCTATACGACCCGTTGCGATACGCTGTTTGGGGTGACCTTTATGGTGATGGCACCGGAGCATCCGCTTCTTGACCGCTATCAGGACCGTATCGCAAACTGGGACGCGGTAGAGCAGTACCGTGCGGAATGTGCCAGAAAAACAGAATTTGAGCGTACACAGCTTGTGAAAGACAAAACCGGCATCAGGCTTTCAGGTCTTAGCGCCGTGAATCCGGTCAACAAGAAAGAGATTCCCATCTTTATCGCGGACTATGTCATGATGGGATACGGGACGGGCGCCATTATGGCCGTTCCCGCCCATGACCAGCGGGACTATGAATTCGCAAAGAAATTCGGCGTGGATATCGTTCAGGTCATCGAAGGCGGAGACATTTCCAAAGAAGCCTATACCGGCGACGGCAGCATGATCAATTCAGATTTTCTGAATGTGTATGACAATAAAAAGGATTCCATTGCCGCCATGCTTACGTATCTTGAAAAGGAAGGTCTCGGCCATAAAGGAATCCAGTACAAAATGAAAGACTGGGCATTTAACCGTCAGCGTTACTGGGGAGAACCGATTCCGCTCATTCATTGCGAAACCTGCGGTACGGTGGGTGTCCCCTATGAAGAGCTGCCCCTGCAGCTTCCCGAAGTGGAAAACTTTGAACCCGGTACGGACGGTCAGTCCCCGTTGGCCAAGATCGATTCCTTTGTCAACTGCACCTGTCCGAAATGCGGCAGGCCTGCAAAGAGAGAGACGGATACGATGCCGCAATGGGCCGGATCCTCCTGGTATTTTCTGAGGTTTGTGGATCCGCACAATGACAAGGCGTTTGCAGATCCTGAAAAGATCAAATACTGGATGCCCGTGGACTGGTATAACGGCGGCATGGAGCATGTGACAAGACACCTCCTGTATTCCCGTTTCTGGCATCATTTCCTCTATGACATCGGAGAGGTGAATACCCCCGAGCCTTATGCAAAACGCTCCTATCAGGGGCTGATTCTCGGCTCTGACGGTGAAAAAATGAGCAAAAGCAAGGGGAATGTGGTAGATCCCCTCGACATCGTGGAAGAGTACGGGGCGGATACTCTGCGTACCTATGTCCTCTTTATGGGGGATTATCAGGCGGCTGCTCCGTGGAATGATGATGCGGTAAAGGGCTGCAAACGGTTTCTGGAACGCGTGGCATCCCTGCCTGAGATTGCTACCCTGACAGAGGAAGATCCACCGCTGGAAACCAAGCTCCACAAGACCATCAAAAAAGTGACGGAAGACATTGAAAACATGAAATTCAACACCGCGATTGCGGCGCTGATGACGCTCATCAATGACTTTACCAAGGCCGGCGCCATCACGCGTTATGATCTTCTCGTTTATATCAAGCTGTTGTCCCCCTTTGCGCCTCATCTTTGTGAAGAGATTCACGAGCTGCTCGGGGAAACGGGCTTTCTGGCAACGGCTTCCTGGCCGGTCTATGACGAGGCAAAGACCAAGGACGCGACCATCGAAATCGGTGTGCAGGTAAACGGAAAAGTACGCGCCACCGTAAGCCTTCCTGCCGACTGTGACAAGGATACCGCTTTATCGCTGGCGAAGGAAGAACCCGCCGTGCAGAAATACCTGGAGGGCAGGACGCTGGTGAAAGAAATCTATGTCCCCGGCAAAATCCTGAATTTCGTTGTGAAATAGGCCTGGCGAGGTCACTTGATACCCCCCCAAAAAAAGGAGACGATCCATGGAAAAAATCCAAATGCAAACACCGCTTGTCGAAATGGACGGCGACGAAATGACACGAATTCTCTGGCAGATCATCAAGGAGGAATTGATCAACCCTTTTGTGGATCTCAAGACGGAGTATTATGATCTTGGCTTAAAACACCGTAATGAGACGAATGATCAGGTGACCATCGACTCTGCGGAGGCAACCAAAAAATACGGGGTTGCCGTGAAATGTGCGACCATTACGCCAAATGCGGCACGTATGACCGAGTATGATCTGAAGGAGATGTGGAAGAGCCCGAACGGTACTATTCGTGCGATCCTGGACGGAACGGTTTTCCGTACGCCGATCAAGGTCAAGGGGATCGATCCCTGTGTCCGGAACTGGGAAAAGCCCATTACCATCGCCCGTCATGCATACGGGGATGTCTACAAATCCACAGAGATGAAGGTGGACGGGCCCGGAAAGGCGGAGCTTGTTTTTACATCGGCCGACGGGACCGAGCGGCGTGAGCTGATCCATGAATTCAAGGGTCCGGGAGTTCTCCAGGGGCAGCATAACCTTTGCGGCTCCATTGAAAGCTTTGCCAGAAGCTGCTTTGCATATGCCCTTGACCGGAAAGAAGAGCTTTGGTTTGCCACAAAGGATACCATCAGCAAGCAATATGACCATACCTTTAAGGACATTTTTGCAGAGATTTATGAGAAAGAATACAAAGAGCAGTTTGAAAACGCAGGGATCACCTATTTCTATACATTAATCGATGATGCCGTGGCCCGGGTCATGAAATCCAGGGGCGGGTTTATCTGGGCCTGCAAGAACTATGACGGTGACGTCATGAGTGATATGATCAGTTCCGCCTGCGGTTCTCTTGCCATGATGACCTCCGTTCTGGTTTCTCCGCAGGGCTTCTTTGAATACGAAGCAGCCCATGGCACCGTACAGCGTCATTATTACAAGTACCTCAAAGGAGAGGAGACCTCCACGAATTCAGTGGCGACCATTTTCGCATGGAGCGGCGCACTCCGGAAGCGCGGAGAACTGGACCATCTGCCTGCGCTTTGCCGCTATGCGGATGCTCTGGAAAAAGCATCTCTCGATACGATTGAATCAGGAAAAATGACGAAGGATCTGGCGCTGATCACCGAATTGCTGAATCCGGAAGTACTGAACAGCGAAGACTTTATCAAGGCCATCCGCAATCGGCTGGAGTCGATCCTTTCCTGAGAACGAATCAATTCGTGGAAAGCTTGTACAATGGAGGAATGACGATGGGCAAGGAGATTTCGAAAGCCGTCATCCAAAGACTCCCCCGCTATTTCCGGCATCTCGGCGAGCTGCTGGAGGAAGGGGTGGAACGTATCTCCTCAAAGGATTTATCCGAGAGGATGCATGTGACCGCATCCCAGATCAGACAGGATCTCAACAATTTTGGCGGCTTCGGTCAGCAGGGATATGGCTACAATGTCAACTTCCTGTACGAGGAGATTGCCAAAATCCTCGGTCTGACCTACCGTCATCCGATGATCGTGATCGGCGCAGGGCATCTCGGACAGGCAATTGCAAACTATGTGAAATTTGAAAAGCTCGGTTTTTTAATCATCGGGCTTTTTGATATTGATCCGAATATCGTGGGAACCATGGTTCGTGACATTCCGGTTCTCCCTATTTCATCCCTTCCGGATTTTCTGGAGACACACCAGGTCGAAATCGCCGCGCTCACCATGCCAAAAGGTGCGGTGGATACGATCCTGACGACCTTGAAAGCCAATGGGATCCGGGCAATCTGGAATTTTGCACATGTTGATCTGGCAGTGGCGGATATGGTGGTGGAAAACGTGCATCTATCCGACAGCCTGATGCAGCTTTCCTATCGTATTTTACAGAGTGAGTAAATAACCAAGATGGATGAGAAGAAGGATTTCAGTCAACTGATCAAAGCGGCAAAGATACCGATTCTGATTCTGGATCAGAAGTGGCATCAGCTTTTTCTGGTCAACGGGAAGCCGGAAGAGGTGGAGACAAAAGAAAAGGAGCTGAATGAGCTGCTGCAAAAAGAGGCCCGTCTCAAACAGGACCTCAAAGACTATAAAAAAGTAAAGCAAAACCTCATGGACGGAATTGTGGCCGGTATGGATGACAGCAGCGAAGAACGCACGCTGGACGTGGAAGAAAAGAAACGGTTGATTGATGAGGCAAACGCCAAAATGGCCGAGCTGGAGGATGAGCTGCTGGAAATTCCGCGGCAGATTCGTGAAACGAACGAAGAGCTTATGGTCATGACTGCGGATTACTGCTACGACAATTTCCGGAAAAACACGGAGCAGATCAGCGAGATCTCTGCCTGGATCAAGCAGGTGCGCCACGATTTAAAGGTCAATATCGTAAAAAAGCAAAACCGTGAGATCAATACCAGACAGATGTATTCTTATATGCATGATGTATTCGGCCCCCAGGCAACGAACCTGTTTGACCTGCAGAATCTGGATATCAACCTGAGCTTTCACGACGATAAAAAAGAGGAAAAAGAAGAGCAGAAAAAGGAAACATCCTGATCATGGAATATCTGGTAAATGCGAAAGAAATGAAAGCCTGTGACGAGCAGACGCAAAAGGAATTCCAAATGCCTGCCGTTGTATTGATGGAACGTGCAGCAGAAGCTGTTGTGTCAGAGATTATCAGGCGGTGCAAAAAGGATGCGGCAATTCTCGTCCTGTGCGGAGGAGGCAATAACGGCGGCGATGGATATGCCACAGCGCGCCTTCTTTTTTTACAGGGATATGATGTCTGCCTGTATGCATTGGCGGAGCCTGCGAAGGACAGCCTTTGCAGCCGGGAAAGAGAGATCTGCAGAAAATATCACATCAAAGAGCTGTCTGCATTGCCGGATCAAGGAATTGACGTCGTGATCGATGCGATTTTCGGCACGGGGTTGTCGAGAGAGGTGGGGCCTCCGGTGGCGGAGGTGCTTGACACCGTCAATCAATGGGCGGCATACCGTGTGGCGGTGGATATTCCCACCGGTATTTCCTCGGATCACGGGAGACTGCTGGGGTGTGCATTTCGCGCGCATCTGACCGTGACATTTGCTTACAGGAAGCTGGGACAGGTTCTCTTCCCCGGTGCCTCCTGGTGCGGCGAAACGGTATGTGGCGATATCGGGATTACGGAGCATTCCTTTTTGAACCGATTCCCCCGGGTATGCACGCTGACAAAAGAGGATCTTTCCTCTCTTCCTGATCGAAGAGCCGATACGCATAAGGGGGATTACGGCAAGGTGCTTGTGATCGCCGGCTCTCCGTCTATGTGCGGTGCTGCGGCATTCTCTGCGGAGGCGGCTTATCGTATGGGCGCCGGTCTCGTCAGAATATTTACGGCAGAGGAGAACAGGGCTGCACTTACGGCGCTGATCCCGGAAGCGCTGCTTACCACCTACCGGAGCGACAAATTTGATGAAAAACTGCTGATCGAAGCGATCCATTGGGCAGATGTCTGCCTGATCGGCCCAGGCCTTTCCGTAAGTCCAACAGCGGAAAAAATCCTCAGAACCACCTTACACAGTGTTTCTGTTCCCCTTGTGATTGATGCGGACGGTATCAATCTGCTGGCTAAGGAACCGGAGATTCTGAAAGGTCCCCATACAGATATCGTTTTGACTCCGCATATGGGAGAGATGTCGCGATTGACCGGGGATCCCCCCATGTATCTGAAAGAGGAGCGCCTCAGAATCGCGGAGGAATTCGCAAACGAATACAACGTGATCCTCACGTTAAAGGACAGCAGAACCGTTACGGTGATTCCCTTCGGCAGGCTCTATCTCAACCTGACCGGAAATAACGGCATGGCTACCGGCGGCAGCGGAGATGTCCTGTCCGGTATGATCGCCGGCCTCCTTTCCCAGGGGGCGGATGCTGAAAATGCCGCCGCATTTGCGGTCTACATGCATGGCATGGCGGGAGACCTTGCATCTAAGAAAAAGGAGCCGGCCTCCATGCTGGCAAGAGACCTGATATCCATGCTGCCGGAGGTGTGGAAGATCGTAAAGGAGCAAAAAGCAAAATGCCGACGATAGACTGTTTTCAAAGGATCCGTGCGGAAATCAATCTGGACGCGATTCGTCTGAATCTGGAAAACATGAAAAACAATCTTCCGGAAGGAACCGGTATGTATGCCGTGATCAAAGCGGAAGCTTACGGGCACGGCGCAGTGGAGATCTCACGGGAGATTGAGGAGATTCCCTATCTTCTCGGATTTTGTGTGGCAACGGCGGAAGAGGGGGTGGCCCTGCGGGAAGCAGGCATCCGAAAATCCATTCTGATCCTCGGATATACCTTCCCGGACAGCCACGACATGATTGCCAGGTACGATCTGACCCCGACGATTTTTTCCATGGAATCTGCCATGGGGCTTTCCGCCGCGGCAAAAAAACATCAGAAGACCATTCCATTTCAGCTGGCCGTCGATACCGGCATGAGCAGAATCGGCCTGCAGGCTGCAAAGGAGGACGCAAAGGAAGCCCTGCGGATCGCATCCCTGCCGGGTCTTTCCCTGGAGGGCGTTTTTACGCATTTTGCCAAGGCGGACGAAAGGGATAAGTCTTCGACGGTTCAGCAATATACGCTTTTTCAGGAGATGCTCCGGCACCTTTCTGACGAAGGCATCCACCCGGGCATCAGGCATTGCGCCAACAGTGCCACCATCATGGAGCTTCCCGAATATGCCATGGACGCAGTACGGGCCGGCATCACCCTGTACGGGCTCCTTCCTTCCGAGGAGGTGGATCCCGGGCGTCTGCCCCTGTCCCCGGTCATGGCACTGACCAGTCATGTTTCCCACGTCAAAACCCTGACAGAAGGCCGGACCATCAGCTACGGCGGCACCTATACCGTACATGGGACAAAGATCATCGCAACCGTCCCCGTGGGATATGCGGACGGCTATCCCAGAAGCCTCTCCAACTGCGGAGAAGTCCTGATCAAAGGACAGCGTGTGCCTATCTGCGGCAGAGTCTGTATGGATCAGTTTATGGTGGATGTCACAGAGATCGACGGCGTAGGACCCGGAGAGGAGGTGCGGCTTCTGGGCTCTCAGGGAGATGAGCGGATTACGATGGAGGAGCTTGCCCAAAAATCCGGACGGATCAACTATGAACTGGCCTGCGACATTGGAAAACGGGTTCCCCGTGTTTTCCTGAAAAACGGCGCAGTCGTTGCAACACGGCAATTTTAAGCGCAACTTGTGTTCAAAAATGAAAAATGATAGAATGATGTTAAGGTCAAAAGTCACATGCCGCTTGCGGCATTGTGACCTTTGCACAAAGATCCGTGGGAAAATGCTGGCACGTTCCTTCGGATTCTTGTGCAAAGTGCATATGCGATTTCATCACATAGCACTTTTGACCTTGACATCATAGAATAAATTAACTGATTTTATTGCAGGAGGCGTATTGATTCTATGTCAGGACACTCAAAATTTGCCAATATCAAGCATAAAAAAGAGAAAAACGATGCCGCCAAAGGCAAGATCTTTACCATGATCGGCCGCGAGATTGCGGTTGCCGTCAAAGAGGGCGGACCTGATCCCGCCAATAATTTCCGTCTGGCGACCGTGATTCAGAAGGCAAAAGCCAACAATATGCCCAATGACACAATCGAACGCGGCATTAAAAAAGCCGCAGGGGAGGGCGGAAGTGTCAATTACGAGGTCTGTACCTATGAGGGCTACGGCCCCGGCGGTACGGCCATCATTGTGAAATGTCTGACCGACAATAAGAACCGCACAGCGGCCAATGTACGAAACTGTTTTTCCAAAGGACAGGGAAATATCGGTACACAGGGCTGTGTTTCCTATATGTTCGACGAAAAAGGGCAGATCGTCATTGACCGTGAGGAATGCAGTATGGATGGGGACGATCTTATGATGCTGGCACTGGATGCGGGGGCGGATGATTTTACCGAGGAAGAGGACAGCTTCGAGATTCTGACGGATCCTGCCGCCTTTGAAGCCGTACACCAGGCACTGCAAAAGGAGAATATCCCCATGGTCAGTGCGGAGGTCAGCCTGATTCCGCAAAACTATGTCGATCTGACAGAGGAGACGGATCTTGCCAATATTCAAAAGATTCTGGATCTTCTGGACGAAGACGATGATGTACAGGAAGTCTATCATAACTGGATCGAATAAGGAGCGTACGCTTATGAAACGGATTTTGTATGCTGCATCTGAGTGTGTACCGTTTATCAAAACCGGCGGTCTTGCGGATGTCTGCGGGGCATTGCCGAAGGAATTTGACAAACGTTATTGGGATGTAAGAGTCATCATTCCCAATTATTCCTGCATTGACTGGAAATACCGGAGTCAATTCGAATATATCACGCATTTTTATCTCACCGTCGGTCCCGATCTGCAGGATAAATACGTGGGTATTTTCCGCTATGAAAGAGACGGGATCACCTATTATTTTATCGATAACGAAGAGTACTTTAACTGTGTCGTCCCGTACGGAGATATCCGTTATGATATCGAGAAGTTCTGCTTTTTCTGCAAAGCCGTGTTATCCGTTCTCCCGGTGATCGACTTCAGACCGGACATCATTCATTGTCATGACTGGGAGACCGGGTTGATTCCCGTCTATCTCAAGAACGAGTTTCAGGGCAATATGTTCTACTGGGGCATCAAAACCATGATGACCATCCACAACCTGAAATTTCAGGGTGTCTGGGACAAAAAGACTTTGAAAGGGCTCTCGGGTCTTTCGGATTATCTCTTTACACCGGATAAACTGGAGTTTCATAAAGATGCCAATATGCTGAAGGGCGGACTCGCCTATGCGGATTATATCACCACCGTCAGCGACACCTACGCAAAGGAAATTCAGACGCCTTATTATGGGGAGGGACTGGACGGTCTGCTTTCGTCACGGCATTTTGATATGATGGGGATTGTCAACGGGATCGACTATGATGTCTATAATCCCGCTTCGGATCATAAGATTTATGTCAAATATGACCGTTCCGATTTCCGGAAAAAGAAAGTCCGCAATAAGGAGGAGCTCCAGAAGGAGCTTGGTCTTGTACAGGACAAACGCAAGATGATGATCGGGCTTGTCAGCCGTCTGACGGATCAGAAAGGGCTTGATCTCATTGCCTATGTCATGGAGCAGCTGGTGGACGAATTCACGCAGCTGGTGGTCATCGGAACGGGAGAAGAGCGGTATGAGAATATGTTCCGGCATTACGCTTGGAAATATCCGGATCATGTTTCCGCAAACATCTGCTATTCCGATGCTTTGGCACATAAGCTGTATGCTGCCGCAGACGCATTCCTGATGCCCTCGCGTTTTGAACCCTGCGGCCTGACACAGCTGATCTCTTTCCGGTACGGAACAGTACCCATCGTGCGGGAAACAGGCGGTTTAAAGGACACGGTGATCCCGTTCAACGAATATGACAACACCGGAGACGGTTTTTCTTTCGCGAATTACAATGCGCATGAGATGCTGCGCATCATCAACTATGCCAAGGAAGTCTTTTTTGACAAAAAGGCAAAATGGAACAAGATGGTGGAACGCGGCATGGACAAGGACTTCTCCTGGAAGAATTCCCGCATTAAGTATGAGGATCTTTACAATTATCTGATCGGAGATAAGATTGAGGGATCCGCAGAATCGGAGTAAGTAAGGAATCAATGAATTATCTATATGCCATCTTGATGGGAGTGATTCAGGGACTCACAGAATTTCTCCCTGTCAGTTCGTCGGGGCATCTGGCGATTTTTCAGATTGTATTCGGCATCGACTCGCCGGGTCTCTTTTTTGATGTACTCCTTCACATCGGTACGCTGGTAGCGGTGTTTATCTGCTTTTATAAGGATATCGGAAAAATGATCGCGGAGCTGTTTCTTATGATCCGGGATTTGTTTTTGCGTAAAAAAGTGTTGACGAATGCTTACCGGAAGATGGATCTGCTCCTACTGACAGCTACCATCCCCACAGGGATTATCGGGGTTTTGGATTCCGACCTGGTGGAAAAAGCCGGGAAGATTTTGATTTTTCCCGGGATCTGTCTGATTTTGACAGGTGTGATTCTGCTGATTGCGGATCATTGTCCGGAGGGAAAACGTTTACCGAAAAACACTACCTTCACCAATGCCTTTCTCATCGGCATCGCGCAGGGTGTTGCCACACTTCCGGGCATTTCCAGATCCGGTTCGACCATCACGGCCTGTCTGCTTTCCGGTTTTCAGAAGAAATATGCAGTCAAGTTTTCTTTTCTGCTTTCAATCCCGGCCATCCTCGGATCTCTGGTGTTTGAGCTGAAGGATATCGAACTGTCCGCGATCCCGGGGCAGGAGGTGGGATGCTATGTGATCGGCATGCTTGTAGCTGCCGTGGTGGGATATATCAGCATTCGTACGATGCTCGTTATTGTCCGGAAAAAGAGATTTATCGGTTTTTCGATTTATTGCTTCGCCATCGGCGTTGCTTCCATCATAGGCTATTTTGTAATCTGATATGGCGAACAAAAAAACATCCAGAAAAAAAACAACTTCTCATAAAGAATCACCGAAGACCTCCTTTCGCGGGGAGGTTTTGATCTGGTGCATGCTTGCCATCTGCATTCTGCTGTTTCTTTCCAACTTCGGCATCATCGGTGTGGTAGGCAATGCCATCAGCTCCGTATCCTTCGGGCTGTTCGGGATTCTTGCCTATCTCTTTCCCATTATCCTGTTTCTTTCCGTGACCTTTGCAATCTCCAATCAGGGGGCGCGTGAAGCTGTGATCAAACTCATCGCAGGAGGGTGCTTTTTGCTGTTTCTCGCCGGTCTGATTCAGCTGATTGCGGACAAGGGCGATCCAAGCAATCCCCTCAGTGCTTTTCTGAACGGTTTTCAGAACAGATCCGGCGGGGGATTTTTCGGCGGGATTATCACCGGTATTTTTTGCCCGACCATCGGAAAAGTCGGCGCATATGTGGTGACCATCATCGCATTGATCATTTCCGTCGTGCTGTTTACCGGAAGATCCGCCATCGGCGGAATCAAAAAGGGCTCCAAAAAAGTCTATGACAAGACCAGGGAAGGGAGTGAACGGGTCAGGGAAGCCCGTTCGGAGCGCAGACAGCTTCGTATGGAAAAAAAGGCGGCGGCCGGTGTTTCCTTCGATACCAAGCTGAAAAAGGAGGAGCCGGCGTCCGTTATGGACCGGAATCCTGTCATTTCCGATGAAATCACAGCCCTCACGGACACTGACAGTCCCAATGTCGGTCAAAGAAGAAAGGCCGCTGTTTTCCCGACAGGTACCCTTGAAAAGCCCTCTGATCAGGTGCGACCGCTGCAGATGGAGCAGGAGAGCGAGCCTGAAACGGAGCAGGAGATACTTCCGGAGATTCCACCCATCGTGATCCATCAGGAGCCCCAGCAGCCGGAAGAAGATCTGCCGTCGGAGGAAGACCTGCCCTCAGAGGAAGATCTGCTTTACGATTTTTCCGAAGAAGTCGGTGCGCTTGTGCGTGGAAATGAAGTCGCCGCCATGGAGAAAAACACCTCTGCCGATACGGAGGTGCGCATCTCTGCACCAAAACCCCTTCGTAAGAGCAAATCCTATGTCTACCCGCCCGTGTCACTGCTCACGAAAGGAGCAAAAGGCAAAAAAGGCACCAACGAAGCCAAATTACAGGAAACGGCACAGATGCTGGAGCAGGTGCTGGATACCTTCGGTGTCAGAGCTAGGGTGACGGATGTGAGCTGCGGACCCACTGTCACCCGTTATGAACTGCAGCCGGATATGGGTGTAAAGGTCAGCCGGATTGTGGGACTTGCAGATGACCTGAAGCTGAATCTGGCAGCCGCGGATATCCGGATCGAAGCGCCGATTCCCGGAAAAGCCGCCGTCGGCATCGAGGTACCGAATCAGGAGAGCACACCCGTCTTCTTCCGGGAACTGGTGGAATCCAGTGAATTTCAGACGGAGAAAAGCCGGATTGCATTCGGTGCCGGTAAAGATATCGGCGGGAAAGTCATCGTGGCGGATATCGCCAAAATGCCTCACGTCCTGATTGCCGGCGCCACCGGTTCCGGCAAATCCGTCTGCATCAATACGATCATCATGAGCATTCTCTACCGGGCCGATCCGGAGGATGTGAAGCTCATCATGATCGACCCGAAGGTTGTGGAGCTTTCCGTGTACAACGGGATACCGCATCTTTTGATCCCCGTGGTCACGGATCCCAAGAAGGCTGCCGGCGCACTGCATTGGGCGGTACAGGAGATGACGGATCGTTATCAGAAGTTCGCCGAGGTGAAGGTGCGAAAAATTGAAGAATATAATGACAAAATCGATGCCATCACAGATCTGCCGGAGGAAGAGAAGCCTGCGCGTATGCCCCAGATCGTCGTCATCGTGGATGAGCTTGCAGACCTCATGATGGTAGCCCCGGGTGATGTGGAGGATGCGATCTGCCGTCTGGCCCAGCTGGCAAGAGCCTGCGGGATCCATCTGGTCATCGCGACACAGCGTCCCTCCGTCAACGTCATCACAGGACTCATCAAGGCGAATATGCCCTCCAGAATCGCATTTGCGGTGACCAGCGGCGTGGATTCCCGTACCATCCTGGATATGGTCGGCGCAGAAAAGCTCCTGGGAAAGGGAGATATGCTGTTTTATCCGCAGGGACTGCCGAAGCCCCTTCGTGTACAGGGCGCCTTTGTTTCCGATCAGGAAGTACAGGCTGTGGTTTCCTTTTTGAAGGAACAGAACGGGGAAACCGTTTATGACAGCGCCCTGGAGGATCGGGTTTCCGCCGCAGCAGAGCAGCAGGGCGGCAGTGCCTCCGATATGATGAACGGCACCGGTGACGGCCGTGATGAATATTTTCTCGAATCCGCCAGACTGATCATTGATAAGGACAAGGCTTCCATCGGTATGCTGCAGCGCTTTTTCAAGATCGGCTTTAACCGCGCCGCGCGTATCATGGATCAGCTGGAGGAAGCCGGCGTCGTCGGACCGGAGGCGGGCACAAAGCCGCGTGAGATACTCATGAGCGCGGAACAGTTGGAAAACTATCTGGAGGAGAACGGCTGACATGGCAAAACACATCGACGGAAAAGCAATTGCAGACGAGATCAAAGAAGAACTGCGGCAGACCATTTCTGCCATGAAGCAGCGGGGTATCGAAGGAACCCTGGCCGTGATTCAGGTTGGGAACGATCCTGCCTCCTCCGTATATGTGGCAAATAAAAAGAAGGCCTGCGAGGCGCTGGGCCTGCGATCGGAAAGCTGTGAGTTTCCGGAAGATGTGGCGGAGGAGCTTCTCCTGAAAAAGATTCAGGAGTATAATCATAATCCCCGGATTGACGGTATTCTGGTACAGCTTCCTTTGCCGTCCCATATTGATGAAAAAAAGGTGATCGCGGCCATTGATCCGTCGAAGGATGTGGACGGCTTTCACCCTCTGAATGTAGGTGCACTTCTGATCGGCGAAAAAGGGATGGTCTCCTGTACCCCCGCCGGGGTGATTGAGCTGTTGAAACGCTCCGGGATCACCATTGCCGGAAAGCATTGTGTCGTGATCGGCAGAAGCAATATCGTCGGAAAGCCCATGGCGGTTTTGATGCTCCGGGAGAATGCGACGGTCACCATCGCCCATTCCAAAACCAAAGATCTGGAAAGCCTTTGCCGGAGAGCCGATATTCTGATCGCCGCTGTCGGTAAGCCAAAGATGATCAAGGCATCCTATATCAAAGAGGGAGCCGTCATCATCGATGTCGGCATCCACCGCATGGAAAACAGGAAGCTCTGCGGGGACGTGGATTATGCCGAAGTGGAGCCTCTCGCTTCCGCGATTACGCCTGTACCGGGAGGGGTCGGCCCCATGACGATTGCCATGCTGATGAATAATGTTGTCTTAGCTATGAAGGAACACTATGGTTTGTGATAAATGCGGCGCCGAGGTGCCGGCCGGCAGTATTTACTGTAATGTCTGCGGATCCGAGATCCAGATCGTTCCGGAATACAACATTCTGGAAAATGATATCGTGGATTCCTATATCGGGGTCGAATTACGTATGCCGGAACCAAAGCCGGAACAGAATGAATCCCGCAAAAAGAAAACGGTGCAGGGAGCAGACCGTTTATACCGGAATATTGCTGTTCTGGCCATCGTGATTGCGGTCATCGTGTTTTTGGTGTCTCTTTTTGTGATCCGTTATACGATTGCCAGAAAATCACAGGCAGAGTCCTTTGATTATCAGATGATGGAAGCCATGCGCTATTACGGCGACGAAAATTATGAGATGGCCATTTCCTACTTTGACAATGCCTTGTCCATCACCCCCGATGATCCCCGGGCTCTTTCCTATCAGGCAAAATGCTATGAGAATATCGGAGAGCTGGCTGCCGCTGAAAGTCTCTATCGTTCCATGATTGAGCTGGATAACACCAACCTGACGGTTTACGAGGATCTGGTGAATCTTTACAAGGCAGAGGATGCCTACGAAAAGATCCGTACCCTCCGGGATACCACAGACGATGAACGGGTGCTTGCTTTTCTGGATGAATATTCCGTCGCGTCACCCACCTTTTCCCTTGCCTCAGGCGAGTACGGCGAGGATCTTTCCATCACCATGGACAGCAGCGATCTTGCCCTCATCTATTACACCACAGACGGTTCCGATCCCACCGAAAACGGGCTGGTCTATGACGGAGAGATTCATTTTGACGGAGAAGGGCGCTACACGTTAAAGGCTGTTGCCCAGAATGCCCAAAATCTTTACAGCGACATCTCGGAAGCGGAATATGTCATCAAATATGAAAAGCCGGAAATGCCAAGAACAAGTCTTCCCAGCGGCGCATACATGGGACAGCAGATTGTTTCGGTGGAAGTGCCGGAAGGCTGCAGCGCTTATTATACCCTGGACGGCACAACGCCGACCATCCGTTCCTTCCGCTATCAGACGCCCATCGTTTTGCCCGGAGCGGGAGAGTATGTATTGTCTGTGGTCTATATCTCCAATCACGGAAAAGTCAGCGATACCGGCGTATTCACTTATGTGATCACAGGATAATGCCAATGTGCCACTTGCAATGACGAAAGGAACACCGATGGATACAGCAGAAATCAATATAGATATTCCCTCCGCACATGTGGGAAATGTTTTCGGACAATGCGACGCTTACGTAAAAAAGATCGAGAAAGCGCTTCATGTCAACGTCGTGGTTCGGGATGACAGGATCAAGGTGCTGGGAGAAGACGAGGAAATCAAAAGCGCAGCCAGTGTTTTTACGGAGCTGCTGGCTCTCTCCAGGAAAGGAAATGAGATTACGGAACAAAAGGTGGACTATCTGCTTTCCCTCGCCAAACGGAATGAAACGGAAAAAATCCGGGAAATCGATACGGATATCCTCTGCCATACCGTAACCGGACGTCCCGTGATGCCAAAAACACTGGGGCAGAAGCATTATGTCGAAGCGATCAAAAATCATATGATCGTATTCGGAATCGGTCCGGCAGGAACCGGAAAGACCTATCTCGCCATGGCCATGGCGATCACTGCCTTTAAAAACGAGGAGGTCAGCCGGATCGTGCTGACAAGGCCTGCCATCGAAGCGGGAGAGAAGCTGGGGTTTCTCCCGGGAGATATGCAAAGCAAGGTTGATCCCTATCTCAGGCCGCTTTACGATGCGCTTTATCAGATTATGGGCGCTGACAGCTTTCTCAGAAACATGGAAAAAGGACTGATTGAGGTGGCGCCTCTTGCCTATATGCGCGGACGGACACTGGACAACGCCTATATTATTCTGGATGAAGCGCAGAACACCACGCCTGCCCAGATGAAAATGTTCCTGACCCGCATCGGATTCGGATCCAAAGCCGTCATCACCGGAGATGCCACACAAAAGGATCTGGCACCGGGTCAGAAATCCGGTTTGGATCAGGCGGTGAAGATTCTGAAAGAGGTGGAGGGTATTGCCGTCTGCAATCTCGGCAGCGAGGATGTGGTGCGCCATCCCCTCGTGCAGCGTATTGTCAAGGCATATGAAGACCATGAAACCAGGCAGCTCGCGAAAAAGAACAGGGGGCGTCTATGATTCCGGAATCTAAATTTGCCGGACTGCGCATCCGGAATATCCTGCTCATGATCCTGGGATATGTGCTGCTGACGGTCTTTTTTTATCTCAGATATACCTACGGGTTTGAGCGTCTCATCATCAATCTGTTTCTCATCATCTGCTTTGCGGTGCTGCTTTTGCTTGTTACCGTCAGCAGACGGATCCGCGGTTCGATCAACGGAAATCTTTCGGAAACGCACAGCGGTCTGATGGTGTTTACCCTGCTTATGACCGCGTCCATCATCGTATATTCTTTTCTGCCGCATTATACGATGCCGTTTTTGTTCTTTTCCTTTTTTCTGACAGAAATCGCAGGATGTGAGGTTGCTCTGATTACCACCTCGTTTGCAGCGGCCTTCTTCACCATCAATGCCAGCGGCTCCATTTACGAGCTGGCAGAATATCTGATTCTGATTCTGGTCGGAGCCGTACTTGCGCCGATTTATGAAAACCAAAAAGCCAGGCCCGCTATTTCCTTCATTACATTTTGCTTTTCTGTCATACTGCCCGGCATTTTTTCCTACATTCCCGCCGGCCAGATCAGCCTGACTGTCGTGATTATTGCCGCTGTGACGGGACTTGTCACTGATTTGCTTTTCATACTGTTATTTGATAAAATGGTGGTTGTTGTAAAGAAACAGGAGGAGAGAAATATTCAGGACATTGTCTCCGACACCTATCCTCTGGTACGTGAGATCCGTTCCTTTTCTCCTGCCGATTACGCACACGCAAGGGCGGTATCCACCCTCGCTGCGAAATGCGCCGGGGTAGCCGGACTTGATGCGGATGTGGCTGCTGCAGGCGGCTTTTATTACCGGCTCGGTATTCTCGGCGGCGAGGACGTTGTGCAAAACGGGGTTCTGCTGGCGCAGCTGAACTGCTTTCCGCAGGCCGTGATTACCATACTTGCCGAATATAACGGTCAGGAAAATCCCATCAGCACGCCGGAATCGGCTGTGGTGAATCTGGTCAACCATCTGGTGTCCAGATTTGAGCATCTCAAAGAGCAGACCAGTAAAAGCGACTGGAATCGGGAGATCGTGATCTATCAGACCCTGAATGAGCTTTCCGGATCCGGTCTTTATGATAAGTCCGGTCTCAGCATTAATGCATACCTGCAGATCAGGGAGTTTCTCGTGAGAGGAGATGATCTGTAGATGACCGTATTTTTTGAAACAGAGACGCCTGTTTCCTTTCCGTTTGATCCAAAAGCACTTGGAACCGAAGTGATTTTGGAAACCCTGGAGAGTCTGGGCTTTCCGTACGAAGCCGAGGTTTCCCTGACGCTCGTTTCCAAGCAACGGATTCATGAGATGAACCGTACCTTCCGTTCCATCGACCATCCGACGGATGTGCTGTCATTTCCGCTACTTTCTTTCCCGGCACCGGGGGATTTTTCGGAAGTCGAAGCGGATCCGGACAATTTTAATCCGGACAGCGGAGAGGTGATGCTGGGTGATATCGTCCTTTCCACGGCGCATATCAAGGCTCAGGCCAAGGAGTACGGTCATTCCGAAAAACGGGAATACGCATTTCTGATCGTACACAGTATGCTGCATCTTCTCGGCTATGACCACGAGACAGAGGAAGAGGAAAAGGTCATGACAGGCATGCAGGAGAGGATCCTGACAAAGCTTGCTATTGCACGATAATCATGGATGATTTGCCGGGAAACCGGATAATCATAGAGGTAACAAAAGGACGCAAGAAGGAGATATGTGATGAAGAAAAAAATTTTAGCAGGAATCCTTGCTGCTGCCATGGGTCTCATGGTGATCGGCTGCGGTGAGAAAGAAGAACCCGCTCAGACAGAAGCAGAAAGCGAAGTGGTTCCGGAAGTCGTTATCGCAGAACCTGATGAAGAGGAAGAATCCGCGGAAGAGGAGGAAGTCGTGGTTTCCGAGGAAGCCCCCGACGGTATGGCTGCCAGCAGACTGACCGGTGAATGGACCGATAAAGACATTGCTGGGGAACGGCCCTTTGCCTGCATGATCGAGAACGGCGAAGGAGACCTTCCCTTTTACGGGTTGTCCCGGGCCGATATCATTTACGAAGCACTGGCAGAATCGAATATCACCCGTATGATGGGAATCTGGCAGGATTATGAGTCTGTTGACAAGATCGGTACGGTGCGCAGCTGCCGTTCCTACTACGCCGCAGCCAGCAAAGAGTATCAGGCAAATTACGGACACTGGGGACTTTCCCTGTTTGCGGCACCGACCCTTGCCACCATGAAGGGCTACGACATGGACGGTATGGGCGGAAGCGCTTCCTATCCGAAGCAGATCCGTGACAACTCCCCGGCTCTGGACGTATTCTACCGCGAATCCGGCCGTTCCTCCGTACACTCCGTTACCGTAGATACCGGAAAGATCAAACCGGCCATCGAGAAATACGGTGACAAGTACGGCTACAAGAAAGATGTGGATCAGACGCTGCCGCCGCACTTCCAATTCGCGAATCCCAGTGAGACCGTGACCCTGGATGACTTCTCCACGGCAGAGGATGCCGTTGTTGTCGTACCGGGCGGCTTTACCGACAAGAAGCGTTATTTCGTTTACGATGAAAGCACCGGGCTTTACACCGCATACCAGAAGGGCACGAAGCAGATCGACGAGTGCTATAACGAGCCCATCACCTGCAAAAACATTATCATTCAGAACTGTGATTATGATATCTATTCCGGTATTGATGCGGATTATGATTCCCACAAATATAAAGACATTCATCTGCATGGCACCGGCACAGGATACTTTATCACCGAAGGCAAGGCCATCAAGATCAACTGGGAGAAGCCTCAGGGCGACATGGACGGTGAGATCACCCATTATTACAATGAGGACGGCGATGAGATAACCGTGAACTGCGGAACCACCTGGATCAACATCGTTCTTCCGGACTATGATTCCTACAGCAGCCGCCCCACCAAGTTCTACGCATCGGAGTCTGAATACAAAGGATAACAGCTTCCATGAGCGGCAATCAAAAAAGTAATACCAATTTTCTGATGCAGGGGTCGATCCTGGCTGCCGCATCGATCATCAGTCGTGTGATCGGTCTGGTATACCGGATTCCCCTGCAGCGGATCATCGGGGATCGGGGAATGGATTTCTACGCCACTGCCTTTGAGGTGTACAGCATCGTTCTTCTGATTTCCTCGTACAGCCTTCCGCTTGCGGTCAGTAAGCTCGTCTCGGCGAGAGTCGCAAGAGGGCAGAGAAAGAATGCCTATCGCTATTTGCGAGGGGCATTCCTTTTTGCGTTAGTGACCGGTACCACAGCGGGATTGATCGTATGGTTTTTTTCGAAACAGATCACGCAGTTTTTTGAAACCCCCCTGAGTTTTTTCTCTTTGCAGTTTCTTGCACCATGCCTTGTGGTTGCCGCTGTCATGGGCGTTTTAAGAGGCTTTTTCCAGGGACTGGGCACCATGGTACCCAGTGCGATCTCCCAGGTCATTGAGCAGATCGTCAATGCCGTTGTCAGTGTGATGGCGGCCTATTTCCTGTATCAGTACGGGGCGAAGATCGGCGCTGTTCTCGGAGATCCCGAAAAATACGGTTCTGCCTACGGTGCCGCCGGCGGGACGCTTGGCACACTCAGTGGTGCCGTCGTAGGTTTTGTCTTTATCCTGGTCATTTTCCTGCTGTATCGCACGATCCTGAAGCGCCAGATGAAGCGCGATCATTCGATGCAGGAGGAAAGTTACGGAAGCATTCTCAGGATTCTCATTCTGACCATCGTTCCGGTGCTGCTGTCTACCACCATCTACAATGTCAGCGCCATCATTGATACGAGGATCTTTAAGAGTGTGGCTCTCATGCAGGGATACACCGCTGTGGACATCGGTACCTGGTGGGGAAAATATACCGGAAAATACCGGCTGCTCATCAATGTGCCCATTTCTATTGCATCCGCCCTGGCAGCTTCCACGGTTCCCGCCCTGTCTGCCTCCTACGCCAAGAAAGACCGGCGCAGGATCGAGCATCAGATCAATGCGGGAATGCGGCTTTCCATGATCATTGCCGTTCCCTGTGCCGTGGGTCTGTTCGTCTTTGCCGGTCCTGTCATGGAGCTCTTATTCAACGATACCAGCGAAATCGCGGCCAGAATGCTGCAGGCAGGCTGTGTGGCGGTCATCTTTTATTCTCTTTCGACCCTTTCCAACGGCATCCTGCAGGGGGTTGACCGCATGCGTATTCCCGTGATCAATGCTGTCCTGTCCCTGGCAATCCATATCGGATCGTTATATGCGCTCCTGTATTTCGGGAATCTCAATATTTTTGCCGTGATCATAGCCAATGTGGTCTACGGCGTTCTCATGTGCATCTTCAATCAGATCGGGATCCGCCGTGCCACGGGCTATCGCTTCGACCTGCCCGGCATCTTTCTGCGTCCTGCCATCGCTTCGGCCGTCATGGGCGCTGCCTCTTTCGGCTTATACAAGCTGGTGCGCATTCTGTTCGGAAACACCGTTTCCACCATTGTGGCGATGGTGGGGGCTTTTTTCGTTTACTTCGTTGTATTGCTGCTGATCAGGGGAATATCGGAATCGGATCTCAAAAAACTGCCGAAAGGCACATTTTTCGTTTCATTGGCAAAAAAAATGCATTTGTTACGATAACCTGTAAGGAAAGGAGACAGCCCTATGTTTGGGAAAAAGAAAAATGCCGAGGCGGCATTTATGGAAGAGGAGATGTCACCGGAGGAAGCGGTTTCCAAGCACAAGGCGCATGAGGCGCTGCATATTTCCGGTATCCAGATCGGTTTTTCCGTTTTGTTTCTGCTGCTTGGAGTCCTGCTTTTGTTTGTGAAGCAGATTACCCCTGCGATTCTCTGTTACTCCCTGGCCGGTGCAATGATGGGCATTGGCATTATTCTGATCGTACGTTATTTCATGACAGAGGCTTATAAGAATATTCAAAGCTACGGGTTTTCCTTCGGCGCCCTTCTGATCCTTTGCGGCTCCATTATTCTGGCTCGTACCACGGTGCTTTCCCAGTATCTGATTCTGGCACTGGGTGCGTTGATGCTCGCTGCATCCGTCTTTAAGGTGCAGAATGCACTGGATTTAAAGGCAATCAAGGACAACTACTGGTGGGTCTGGCTGCTGATCGCCTTTCTGTTTGCGATCTTTTCCGCCGTGATTATTGTAAATCCATTCTCCGACAAAACAGCCCACGCGCAATTTGCGTCCGTTCTTGTACTTATCGATGGAATCATCAGCCTGATCGGTACCTTCTATCTTTCCTTCCGTCTTCGTTCCTGGCAGAAAGCAGGAGAGGAGGCCGCAGATGGCAGGGATACCTCCGGCACCTTTGGATCCTCCCAAAGCAGGGAAAGATCCGCCGATACTGCCCCCGGAGCACCGGAAGAGCCCGGCATCAGAACCCCGGGGATTCAGGAAGATTTTGACAAAGGAATCGACTGATGAATGCGGATGTGATCGTCGTCGGTGCCGGCGCCTCCGGTCTCATGGCAGCCATCTTCGCTGCACGATCCGGTGCATCGGTTCTTATCCTGGAGCATAAGGAAACAGCCGGTAAGAAGCTTCTGCTGACGGGAAACGGGAAATGCAATCTCTCCAGCGTTGTCCTCGATCCGGCGCGTTACAGAGGCACAGAAGAAGGATTTGCCACACCAGTGCTGACTGCCTATCCCGTAGAACGTACCCTTCGCTTTTTCCGCGAAATCGGCGTTCCCGTACGGCAGAAAAACGGCGGTTATTACCCGCAGAACGAGGAAGCCTCCGGTGTTCTTCATGCTTTGCTTTCAGAATGCGAAAGATTAGGCGTTTCTATTACTTATGAAATCGGGATTAAAAAAATCATCCCTCAGGAGAAGGGTTTTTCCCTGGAAACGAAGCAGGGGATGTTTACCTGCCGCTGCTGCATCCTCGCCACCGGCGGCTGCAGCTACAAAGAAACCGGAAGTGATGGCAGCGGGCTTCTATATCTGGGAGATCTGGGACATACAACCCAAGATGTTGTCCCTTCCCTGGTGCAATTGAAGGCAAAAGCACCTTTTCTAAAGGAAACTGCAGGAATCCGTGCAGATTCTGTCCTGACACTTCTGATCGATCAGATCCCTGCCGCAAGGGAGGCGGGGGAACTGCAGATGACGGATTACGGGGTTTCGGGGATCGTGGTGTTCCAGCTCAGCCGTTTTGCCGCCATGGCACTGCGTGAGCAAAAGGAAGTATCTCTGCTCATAGACTTTTTGCCCGCCTCCGGAGAAGCAGAGGCTGTTGCCGGGATGTATCGAACGCTGTTTGCTTCCAATCCTGCCAACATCTCCGCCCTGCTCAGGGGGGCTGTTCACCGGAAGCTGATTCCGGCTCTGCTGGACACCTGCGGTGTCACAGACAAATCTGCTTCCGCCGCTACGGAAGAGGAGATCGTCAGGATCGCGGAAACATTGAAATCCTTTCCCTTATCCATTGTCGGCACGAAGAAGCTGAAGGATGCACAGGTTACGGCCGGCGGTGTGAATACCTTTGAGGTTTTTCCGCAAACCATGGCTTCCCGTCTGCAGCAGGGTCTTTTTTTCTGTGGAGAGATGCTCGACGTCGATGGCCCCTGTGGAGGATATAATCTGCAATGGGCCTGGTCTTCCGGCATGTGTGCCGGAACAGAGGCAGCAAAGCTCATTTATGATTAGAATTGAAAAATGCAAACTGGATTTAAATTATACAGAGGATGACCTGACGGAGAGGGTTTGTTCTATTCTTCATATCAAAAGAGACGGGTTGCTGTCTCTGGAGGTCGTGCGGAGAGCCATCGATGCCAGAAACAAGCATGCGATCTGCTATGTTTTGACCATTGATGTGGAGGTGCGGAAGGAAAAAGCGGTTCTGCAGCGTGCCGGAAGGTCAAACCTCAAGCATATGGATCCCTTGCGTTATCATTTTCCCAAGTGCAGTGCCCGGGGACTTTCTCACCGGCCGGTGGTGGTGGGGAGCGGACCCTGCGGCTTGTTTTGTGCCTATGAGCTTGCCCTGCACGGATTTCGTCCTGTCTTGCTGGAGCGGGGAAGCGAGGTGGACCGGCGGTGCCAGAGGATGGAGACCTTTTTCTCACAAGGAGAACTGGATCCGGCCAATAATGCACAGTTTGGGGAGGGAGGCGCCGGAACCTTTTCCGACGGGAAGCTGACGACCTCCATCCATGATCGCGCAGGACGGAGCAGGGAAGTGCTCAGAATGTTTGTGGAGTTGGGGGCGGACAGCAGTATCCTTTTCGATGCAAAGCCCCATCTGGGAACGGATGTACTTGTTCGGCTTCTGAAGAATTTCCGGGCACGGATTATGGAGCTTGGCGGCAGCATCCGGTTTGACAGCTGTGTGACGGATATCTCGGTCAAAGACCGTCAGCTGACGGGTCTCACCATCAATCACTGTGACAGGATCGAGACAAGGACCGCGGTCTTTGCCATCGGTCACAGTGCGAGAGATACGATCCGTATGCTCAAAAGCCATGCCGTGATCATGGAGCCGAAGCCCTTTGCAATTGGATTTCGGATCGAACACCCCCAGGAAATGATCGACCACGCACAATATGGCTTTTCCGACCATTCCGTTCTCGGCGCCGCGCCCTACAAACTCAGCGCCGGTACGCCCGACGGACGGGGCGTTTACTCTTTTTGCATGTGCCCCGGCGGATATGTCATCAATGCTTCTTCCGAGGAGGAGAAGCTTTGTGTCAACGGCATGAGTTATTCGGGGCGGGACGGTCATAACGCAAACAGCGCCATCGTTGTCTCCGTTCATCTGAAGGACGCAGCGTCGGAAGACCCCCTCGCCATGATGGCTTTGCAGGAAGCACTTGAGAAAAAGGCCTATGGCCTGTCCAACGGTGCCATTCCCCAGCAGCTGTACGGGGATTTTTTGCGGAATCGATGCAGTTCTTCCTATGGAGAATTCGAGAGCATGACAAAGGGCGCCCGGGCTTTTTCAAACCTGCGCCATTTGCTGCCTCCTGCCATGACAGACGCCTTTCTATACGGGATGGAGTGCTTCGGGCAGCAGATCAAAGGCTTTGACCGCCAGGATGCCATTCTTTCCGGCATTGAAAGCAGAACCTCTTCTCCGGTTCGGATACAAAGGGACGAACACGGTATTTCCTCCATAGGAGGGCTGTTCCCCGCCGGAGAGGGCGCCGGCTATGCGGGCGGCATCATATCCGCCGCGGTGGACGGGATCCGGATCGCGGAGCACCTGGCGCTGCAGCTCGGCCGGCCCTGAAAACAACAAAAAAGGATCCTTTCCATGGCTGAATATACACCCATGATGCAGCAATATCTGCAGACAAAAAATGAGTATCCCGGTTGTATCCTGTTTTATCGTCTCGGCGATTTTTACGAGATGTTCTTTGACGATGCCAAAATCGTCTCCAAAGAACTGGAGCTGACCCTGACCGGGAAAAACTGCGGTATGGAAGAGCGTGCCCCCATGTGCGGCGTTCCCTTCCATGCGCTTGATACCTACCTTTCCAGACTTGTGCAGAAAGGCTATAAGGTGGCGATCTGTGAGCAGGTCGAGGATCCGAAGGAAGCAAAGGGGATCGTGAAGAGAGAGGTCATCCGGGTCGTGACACCCGGCACCAACACGGATCCGGCTTCCATGGACGAGACGAGAAACCACTATCTGATGTGTGTCGTCTATCTGGATGACAAGTACGGAATCTCCTTCGCAGATGTTTCCACCGGGGATTATTATGTCACGGAAGTCGATTCCGAGCGAAAGATGCTGGATGAGCTTTTTAAGATCCAGCCTGTGGAGCTGATCTGCAATGAATCCCTGATGATCAGCGGCGTGGATCTGAACGACCTGAAGGAACGGCTGGGGATCACAATCTCGCCCCTTGCCTCCTGGTATTTTTCCGACGATCTCTGTGAAAAAACATTAAAAGATCATTTCAAGGCAGCCACGCTGCAAGGACTCGGCTTATCCGACTCCGGCAGCGGCGTCATTGCTGCCGGCGCACTTCTGAAATACCTTCTGGAAACACAGATGGTCGAGCTTTCCCAGCTTTCCTCCATTCATCCCTATGTAACCGGGAAATACATGGTGATCGACAGCTCCTCCAGACGTAACCTCGAGTTAACCGAGACCTTGCGGGAAAAGCAAAAAAGAGGATCCCTGCTCTGGGTGCTGGATAAGACAAAAACCGCCATGGGTGCACGGATGCTGCGTTCTTTCCTTGAGCAGCCCCTGATCGAACCGGATAAAATCAAAAGGCGTCAGGACGCCATCAAGGATCTGAACGCACAGGTTATCACAAGAGATGAACTCCGGGAATACCTGCATCCCGTCTACGATTTGGAACGCCTGATATCACGGGTGTCCTACCAGACCGCAAATGCGCGGGATCTGATCGCCTTCAAAAGCTCCATCGGGATGCTGCCTCCCATCAAGACGCTTTTATCCGATTTTCATGCAGAAGAGCTGCATTTGATTGATGAAGCACTGGATCCCCTGCAGGATCTTTTTACCCTGATCGATAACGCTCTGGTGGAGGATCCTCCGCTTTCCATCCGGGACGGCGCACTGCTGAAAACCGGTTTCCATGCCGAGGTCGATCGCCTCCGGGAAGCCAGGATCCATGGGAAACAATGGCTTGCCGATCTGGAGCTTCGTGAACGGGAGGCTACCGGCATCAAGAATCTGCGTGTCCGGTATAATAAAGTGTTCGGGTATTTTATCGAGGTGACCAATTCCTATCTGGATCTGGTGCCGGAAACCTATATCCGCAAGCAGACGCTGACCAATGCGGAACGTTTCCTGACCCCGGAGCTGAAGGAGATGGAAGAGACGATTTTGGGGGCGGAAGATCGCCTGATGTCCCTGGAGTACGAATTGTTCTGCCAGCTGCGGCAGTCCCTTGCCAGGGAGATCGTGCGCATTCAGAAAACCGCCAAAGCGGTTGCCTCACTGGATGTGTTTGCCTCTCTGGCGCTGGTCGCCGAGCAGAACCGTTTCTGCTGTCCGAAAATCAATACAGACGGCCGGATCGAGATCAAAAACGGACGGCATCCTGTTGTGGAGAAGATGATCCCCAATGACCTGTTCATTCCCAATGATACTATACTGGATAACGGAAAAAACAGGATTTCCATTATTACCGGTCCCAATATGGCCGGGAAATCCACCTATATGCGTCAGGTTGCTCTCATCGTCCTGATGGCCCAGATCGGCAGCTTTGTACCGGCAGAGGCTGCGGATATCGGCATCGTAGACCGGATTTTTACCCGCGTCGGTGCCAGTGATGACCTTGCCAGCGGACAGAGCACCTTTATGGTGGAGATGACGGAGGTCGCCAATATCCTGCGGAATGCGACCGCGGACTCCCTCCTGATCCTGGATGAGATCGGACGGGGAACCAGTACTTTCGACGGTCTGTCCATTGCCTGGGCTGTGGTGGAGCATATCAGTAACCCCAAACTGCTTGGAGCAAAAACCCTCTTTGCCACCCATTATCATGAGCTGACGGAGCTGGAGGGAAAGCTCGATAACGTCAATAATTACTGTATCGCGGTGAAAGAGCAGGGAGAGGATATTGTCTTTTTGCGAAAGATCGTCCCCGGCGGTGCCGACAAAAGCTATGGAATCCAGGTCGCCCGTCTGGCCGGTGTGCCGGAATCCGTGACGGATCGGGCAAAGGAAATCGTGGAGCAGCTCCTGCTGCATGATATTTCAAAGGCCGCGGCAGGAATCGAAGTACATCAGCCTCTTTCCAATCCCCTCCTGGACGAGGTGGATATGACACAGATGTCCTTATTTGATACCGTGACAGATGAAGCGATTGCAGAAGAGCTGATGAACCTGAAGCTTTCCAATATGACTCCCTTGGAAGCATTAAACAAGCTCTATGAGCTGCAGAACAAGCTCAAAAACCGCTGGTAACAGCCTGTGGAGAGGAAGATCAGCATGAACGAGATCCAGGTGCTTTCCAAAGAAACAATCGACCTCATTGCAGCGGGAGAGGTGATCGAGCGTCCGTCTTCCGTCGTGAAAGAGCTCGTGGAAAATGCCATTGACGCCGGAGCCTCCGCCATCACTGTCGAGATCAGGGAGGGCGGAACAGCGCTTATTCGTGTTACCGATAATGGATGCGGTATGGAAAAGGAGCAGGTACCCATCGCGTTTTTGTCCCATGCCACCAGCAAGATCCGGACAGCTGCGGATCTTGCGGCAATTTGCACATTGGGGTTCCGCGGAGAAGCACTCTCCAGCATTGCTGCCGTATCGCGTGTGGAAGTGATCACGAAAACGAAGGCTTCCCTTCTCGGCACCCGTTATGTCATCGAGGGCGGCCGGGAAATGACTCTGGAAGAAATCGGTGCCCCGGAGGGAACGACATTTCTGGTCCGCTCCCTTTTCTATCAGACTCCGGCGCGCCGGAAGTTCCTGAAAACGTCCCAGACGGAAACGGGTTATATTCATACGCTGCTGCAGCACATGGCGCTTTCCCATCCGGACATCGCCTTTCAGTTCCTTTCCCATGGACAGACAAAGCTTTTTACCTCCGGCAACAATTCCGCCAAGGAGATCATCTACCATCTGTACGGCAAGGAAATTGCCTCTTCCCTGATTCCCGTCGACGTGACAGAAGGCACCACCCGGATCCAGGGCTATATCGCAAAGCCTGTGGTAACCCGCGGCAACCGGAATTTTGAGAATTATTTTGTCAATGGCCGCTTTGTAAAAAGCGATCTCATTGCAAAGGGCATCGAAGACGCATACCGCACCTACCTCATGCAGCACCAGTATCCCTTTACGGTGCTTTCCTTCACGGTAGACGGCAGGGAAGTGGATGTCAATGTACATCCCCAAAAGCTGGAGCTTCGTTTTACCAAAGGAGAGGAGCTGTATCGGTTGATCGCCGAAAGCATTAAGAAAAGCCTGCAGGAAACGGAGCTGATCCCGGAATCCCCGCTTGTGCCGGAAGATAACGAGTCCGTTTCGCAGGCACAGCCCGTTTCTTCTTCTGCCAGAGCGGTGATATCCGATCCGCAGGTTACGATGATCGATCATCGTCATGCAGAGCCCTTTGAAAGGGAACGGCTGCGTGCCCTGTCCGACGAAATCCGGGAAGAGATCAGGAAGGAAACTCCCTACGAGCCCAAATATGAACAGCAGACCCTGCCTTTTTTTACGGAGGAAGCAAAAAAACACTACCGCATCCTCGGTCAGGCATTCCAGACGTACTGGATCGTGGAGATGGGAGAGAAGCTCTTCCTCATTGATCAGCATGCCGCCCATGAGAAGGTGATCTTTGAACGGCTGATGAAACGGAAGGCTGCAACCCAAAATGCAAGCCAGCAGATTGCCCCGCCCCTCCTTCTGATTCTTTCCGCCTCGGAAGAAGATACCCTGCAAAGGTTTCTGCCGGATCTTTTGCAGCTGGGATATGAGATCGAGCACTTTGGCGGGCTGGAATACAGGATCACCGCGGTGCCTGACAATCTGTACGGCCTCAATGAAATGCAGCTGTTTCTGGAAATGCTTGATGAACTGGCCGAAAGTGAACGGCTTACGGATCCGGACGAGCTCTATCTGCAGATCGCCACCATGTCCTGCAAGGCGGCCATCAAAGGGAACCAGCGGATTTCCACCGAAGAATTTGCCGCGTTGTTTGACGAAATGCTGACGCTGGAGAATCCCTATCATTGTCCCCACGGAAGACCCACCACCATCCAGATCAGCCGGTATGAACTGGAACGTAAGTTTAAGAGGGTGATCTGATATGGTTTCAGGGAAAACGCCTCTTGTGATTGTTGCCGGTCCTACCGCTGTCGGAAAAAGCGCAGCGGCAATCGCTTTGGCAAAGAAAATAAACGGCGCGGTGATCTCGGCCGATTCCATGCAGGTTTACCGTCAGATGGACATCGGCACCGCGAAGATCACACCCGAAGAAATGCAGGGCATTCCCCATTATCTCATCAACATTCTGGATCCGGAGGAGCCCTTTCATGTCGTTTTGTTTCAGGAACTTGCCAGGCAGGCGGTCAAGGAGATCACAGACGCCGGTATGATCCCCATCGTCTGCGGCGGGACAGGGTTCTATATCCAGGCATTGCTTTATGACATTGATTTTACCGAGACGAAATCGGATCCCTCCATCCGGGAAGAGCTGGAAGCCCTGGCAAAAAAAGAAGGTCCCGAGGCTTTGCATGAGCTGTTATTCCGGCTGGATCCGGCGGCTGCCGCAAAGATCCATCCCCACAATATCAAGCGTCAGATCCGGGCCATTGAGTATTGCAGACTTACCGGCGATCCCATTTCCGAATTGAATGAGCGGGAACGCGCAAAAGCCAGTGCCTACAACGCAGCGTATTTTTGTCTTACCATGGCACGGGATGCTCTTTACGAACGCATCAATCAGCGGGTTGATCAGATGATGCAAAACGGATTGCTGGAAGAGGTGAAACGCCTCCGCGCAGCGGGCTACACCCGGGATATGGTTTCCATGCAGGGGCTTGGATACAAGGAGCTGTTAGGGTATCTGGAGGGGGAGATCACGCTGGAGGAAGCAGTCTACCGGATCAAACGGGACAGCCGCCATTTTGCCAAAAGACAGCTGACCTGGATGAATCGCGAAAAAGAGATTCTGTGGATCGAAAAGGATAAGATTCCCTCTACGGAAGCGCTGGTCGAATACATGTGTGAAAAGCTGCGGGAAAAGGAGATCATCTGAAAATGGATATGAAAACAAAGGAACTGTCCGCACAATATGAATCCATGGGCATTGCCCCGGAAATCCTGCAGTTTTCTCAACAGGTCGAGCAGGACCTTGCAGAGCGGTTCCATGCCATCGACCGGACTGCCGAGCACAATCAGCTGCGCGTCCTTTCTGCCATGCAGAAAAACAAGGTCAGCACCGCCTGTTTTGAAAGCTCCAGCGGCTACGGATACGATGATATCGGACGGGTGACCCTTGAGAAAGTATATGCGGATGTCTTCTGTACACAGGATGCCCTGGTGCGGCCGCAGATCACCTGCGGCACCCATGCGCTCGCACTGGCTCTGATGAGTAATCTAAGACCCGGGGACGAGCTCCTTTCTCCTGTGGGAAAACCCTATGATACCCTGGAAGAGGTCATCGGAATCCGCCCCTCAAGGGGCTCCCTGCAGGAATACGGTGTCACCTACCGGCAGGTGGATCTGCTGCCTGACGGCACTTTTGACTATGACGGCATTCGAAAAGCCATTCACCCTCATACCCGTATGGTTACCATCCAGCGTTCCAAAGGCTATCAGACCAGACCCTCCTTTTCCGTTGCACAGATTGCCGAACTGATTGCCTTTTTGCGTGCGCAGAAAGAGGATCTCGTGATTCTGGTGGACAACTGCTACGGTGAATTCGTGGAAGAAACCGAGCCCTCCCAATACGGCGCGGATCTTACCGTTGGTTCTCTCATCAAAAATCCAGGCGGGGGTCTGTGCAAATGCGGGGGATATCTCGCAGGCACTACCGCCTGCATCGAACAGGCTGCATTCCGCCTGACCTCCCCCGGGCTCGGTAAAGAGGTCGGGGCCAGCCTTGGCATGATGAGAGAGTTTTTTCAGGGGCTGTTTCTCGCCCCCACTGTCACGGCCGGCGCGTTGAAAGGCGCCATTTTTGCCGCAAATCTCTATGAACGGCTGGGATTTCCCGTGATCCCGAACGGATCCGAGAGCCGGCATGATATCATCCAGGCAGTGACACTCGGCTCCAAAGAGCGGCTTCTTGCCTTTTGCGAAGGCATTCAGGCCGCCGCGCCCGTTGACAGCTTCGTGACGCCGGAGCCCTGGGACATGCCGGGATACGATCATCCCGTGATCATGGCCGCCGGTGCTTTTGTACAGGGTTCCTCCATCGAACTGAGTGCGGATGGCCCCCTAAGAGAGCCCTATGCGGTTTACTTTCAGGGAGGGCTGACATGGACCCATGCCAAGTTCGGAATCCTCATGTCTCTTCAAAAACTTTATGAGAAGAATCTTGTTACAAAAGGGCTGATATGTTAAGATATTTGTGGTTTTGAACAATGAGGAGGATACCGCCGGTGGGTAATAATATTTACGGGGTTGACCTCGGCACGAGGAACCTGAAAGTCTATTCCAAATCCATTGGAAAAGTATTTAACGAAAAGAACACCGTCGCGATCAAAGGGAAGGATCGCCTTTATGCTTACGGAGACCGGGCCTATGACATGTACGAAAAAGTACCCGAAGAAATCTCCATCAAATTTCCCATCAGCAAGGGTGTGATTGCAGACTACAATTTCATGCAGACCATGCTGTATGAATTTCTGGAGAAGAATACCAAAGGGAAGGTGCGGGGCGCCGAGTTTGTGGTAGCCGTGCCTGCCGATATCACAGAGGTGGAAGAGCGCGCCTTTTTTGATATTTTTTATAAGAGCAGCCTGAAAAGCAAGCTTGTGCTGCTCTGCAAGAAGCCTATCGCGGATGCCGTCGGTCTTGGTCTGGACGTGAATCAGCCCACCGGCATCATGGTTGTGGATTTCGGCGCGGATACCACGGAGATCTCCGTGATCTCTCTGGGCGGACTTGTCATTTCCTCCCTTCTTGACTTCGGCGGAAACCGGATCGATGAATCGATCCTTCAATTTATCAAAAAGAATTTCAGCCTGGTGATCGGACAGAAGAGTGCCATGAGCCTGAAGGAGAGTCTCGCTTCCGGCATCGGCGGCAATACCGATTCCGCCGTTGTGGTGGGGCGAAACCTCGTTTCCGGTCTGCCTGTGGAGATGGAAGTGACCGCAGAGACTGTGAACGAAGCCATCAAAGGAGACCTGAATTCCATCTGCAATTCCATCAAAATGATCCTGGAGCGTACGCCACCCGAGCTCGCCAAGGATATCATTCATGACGGGATCTATATTACAGGCGGTGGTTCGCAGATCCGCGATCTGGACACGCTGTTCACAGAGATCACGGGGATCAAGGTGAATACCTGTGAAATGCCGGAGGAAACCGCTGCCCGCGGTCTTGTCAAGATCGTATCCGATCCCAAGTACCGGCATCTGGCCTACAGCAAAAAAACCCGTATTCTGGAATAACGGTGACGCCTTGAGGAATTTATGAGACGACGTACATTCAAAAGGAAAAGCAAACATGCGCTTCCGCCACGATATCTGCTTCTGATCGTCACGGTTTCCTGCATTGTGGTCATGTTGCTCAGCTTTACGTTAAATCTGTCCGGCGGTCCGCTGAAAGTGGCTGCCGGGTATGTTTTTACCCCGATGCAGCAGGGGATCAACCGTGTCGGCGCGCTTCTTTCCGATTCCATCAACAATCTGACAACCCTGCGTGAGGTACAGGCCGAAAACGAGGAGCTGAAGCATCAGATCAATACCCTGACGGAGGAGCTGAATGCCTATCAGCTGGAGCAGTATGATCTGGAGAACTATCGGAAGCTCCTTTCTCTGGATGAAAAATATCCGGATTACGAAAAGGTGGCGGCTCATGTGATCGGGAAGGACACCGGCAACTGGTTTTCCACCTTTCTCATCGACAAGGGAGCCAATGACGGCATCAAGGTAGACATGAATGTGATCGCGGATGACGGTCTGGTGGGCATCGTCACCTCTGTGGGTGCTAACTATGCCAAGGTGCGTGCCATCGTTGACGATATCAGTCAGGTCAGCGCCATGGTGCTGTCTACCTCGGATCTTTGTATCGTAAAGGGCGACCTGATTCTTATGAATTCCGAACAGAAGCTTTCCCTTACCAAGCTCAAAGACGATGATGACGAGGTGCATGTGGGAGATGCCATCGTGACCAGCACCGTCAGCAGCAAGTATGTTCCCGGTATCCTGATGGGCTATATCAGCAGTCTGGAATATGACTCCAATAATCTGACAAAATCCGGCACAGTTACGCCGGTTGTGGATTTTGAACATCTGCAGGAGGTTTTGGTAGTCAAGTACCTCAAGGACACCTCCGGGTTGGAGGAAGAGTAAGAATGGCCAGAAAACTGTCGATTGCAGCGATCATTATCGGTTGTTTCCTTTTGCAAAGCACCATTTTTCAGGTGCTTTCTTTCGCGTCCATCAGTCCGAATCTTCTCGTGATCGTGACGGCATCCTTCGGATTCATGCGCGGCCGCAAGGAAGGGCTGTGGGTCGGACTTTTCTGCGGTCTGCTTATTGACCTGTTTTTTGGAACGTATCTTGGTATCTATACGCTGATCTATGTTTATATCGGCTATATCAACGGCATGTTCCGGAAGTTTTTTTATCCGGAGGATGTCAAGCTTCCCCTGCTTCTCATCAGTGCCAGTGATCTGGCCTGCAATATGATTATCTATGTTCAGTTGTTTTTGTTCCGCGGTAAATTCAATTTGCCGTATTACTTTGTCCATATCATGCTTCCGGAGCTGATCTATACGATCCTTGTCACATTGATTTTGTATTTCGTGATTCTGAAGATCAACCAGAAGCTGGAGGAAGTGGAAAGAAGGAGCGCTGCCAAGTTTGTTTGAACTCATCAAGGATTTTTTCGGAAGGTTATTCCGCTCCCGGCTGATCCTGCTGCTCATCATCATGGTCATCCTGACCATTGTGATCCTGCAGAGACTGTTTAAGCTTCAGATCGTGAACGGAGAATCCTATCAGGAAAACTATACACTGAAAATCGAAAAAGAACGTGTGCTGGACAGTACCCGCGGCAATATTTATGATCGTGACGGAAATCTGCTTGCCTACAATGAACTGGCCTACACCGTACGGATCGAGGATAACGGCAGCTATGAAAGCACCAGAGAAAAAAACCGGAAGCTGAATGAAGAGCTTGCCGAGATTATCCGTGTTCTGTACAAAAACGGCGATCAGATCCAGAATGACTTCGGTATCCAGATGACCAACGGAAAGTACCGTTTTGCTTCGGAGGGGAATGCCAGACTTCGTTTTCTGGCCGATGTCTATGGAAAAAGCAGTATTGACAAGCTGACGGTGACGGAGCGGGAGTCCACGCCGGATGATGTCATCGCCTATCTTGCCGGAGACAAAAAGTACCAGCTGTCAACGGATCTGTATACACCGGCGGAATTATACCGCATCGTCGTTCTGCGCTATGCCATGTCGCAAAACAGCTATCAGAAGTATATTCTCACCGACGTGGCTACCGATGTGAGCGATGAGACACTTGCCTATATCAGTGAAAACGAATATCACCTGCAGGGCGTTACGGTTGAAACAAGTACGGTCCGCAAATATGTGGACAGTGAATACTTCAGTCATATTATCGGGTATACCGGCAAGATTGACGCGGAGGAATACGAGACTTATTCCAGGGAAAACGATCAGTATTCCCTGACGGACACCGTCGGAAAGGCCGGGATTGAACAGGTGATGGATTCCGCGCTGAAGGGGGAAAAAGGCTACGAGCGGCTTTATGTGGACAACCTCGGAAAAGTCGTGGAAACGATTGAGACCGTCGAACCGAAGGCCGGAAATGATCTTTATCTTTCCATCAGCAAAGACCTCACAGAGGCCGTTTATGATCTTCTGGAGCAGGAAATTGCCGGCATCGTTTATTCAAAGGTCGTCAACCTGAAGGAATACAATGCCACCTCCGGCAGCAGCGCTTCCGATATCCTGATCCCGATCTACGACGTCTATTATGCTTTGATCAATAACAACGTTCTCAATATCGATCATTTCAGCGAACCGGACGCCTCCGACAATGAACGGCGGATCGAAGAGGCCTTTCTGCAGAAAAAGCAATCCGCCCTTGCCATGATTACTGCCCAGCTCACTGCCGAGGATGCGCTTCCCTTTAATCTTCTGGATGACGAGTTAAAGGATTACATGACCTATATCGTGACCATGCTGGTGGAAAATGACATCCTTCTCAGCGATCAGATCGACCGGACGGATTCCGTTTTTCTCGCATGGCGGGCAAGAGAAATTCCTCTGCAGGAGTACCTCCGGCACGCAATTGAAAAGAACTGGATTGATATCACGAAATTCGAATTGAATGAAAAATACTCGGATTCATCGGAAATCTATGACAATCTGGTTGCCTATATCATCGAAACCCTTGATCATGACCGTGTCTTTGCAAAAAAAGTATACAAATACGTCATCCATCAGGATATGGTCTCCGGGCGCACCCTTTGCCTGGCCCTGTATGATCAGGAAGTGCTGGAATCTTCGGATCCGGATTACCCGCCGCTTCTTTCGGAGCAGACAAGCGCCTTCGACTTTTTGCGGAAAAAGATCAAGAATCTGGAGCTGACCCCGGCGCAGCTGGCGCTGGATCCCTGTTCCGGTTCCTGCGTCATTACCAATCCCCAGACGGGAGAGCTGCTTGCCCTGGTGACTTATCCGGGCTATGACAATAACCGCCTGGCAAACAACCTGGATTCTTCCTACTATCAGTTGCTGCAGGATGATAAATCCCTGCCGCTTTATGATCATGCAACGCAGGAAGAGACGGCACCCGGTTCCACCTTTAAGATGGTGACCGCAACAGCCGGCCTGACAGAAGGCGTCATCACAACGGATGAAAAGATTCAGGACAAGGGCGTCTATGAAAATGTGGCAAACGGTCCCACCTGCTGGATCTACGGTTCCTATCACATGACCCATGGATTCATCAATGTGTCGGAGGCTATCCGGGATTCCTGCAACTACTATTTTTACGAGGTTGGCTACCGTCTCGCAAACGGCTACAACAGTTTTTCAGATCAGCTCGGTATCCGCAAACTGACAAAATATGCGAAGGAGTATGGTCTTGGGGATAAAACCGGCATCGAAATACCGGAAAGCGCTCCCCATATCGCCACGGAATACCCTGTGACTGCCAGTATCGGTCAGTCTGACAATAACTATGCCACAATCCATCTGGCGCGGTATGTCATGGCTCTCGCAAACCGCGGCACCGTCTATAATCTGACGCTCCTGCAAAAATTGACCTCCCCTGACGGACAGGAGATCACAAGCTATACACCGACGGTGAAAAATGAAATGACGGATATCGCATCCTCCACCTGGAGTGCCATCCAGCAGGGAAATGCGATGGTGATCGAGAACCAGAGCCATTTTAAGGACTTCCCGATTCCCGTTGCGGGAAAAACCGGTACCGCGCAGCAGATTGTCACCCGTCCGAACCATGCTTTGTTTGTCTGTTATGCGCCTTATGACGGCACCGGCAATACCATCCCGAAAATCGCGGTTGCCACCAGAATCGCATACGGGTATTCTTCCTCGAATGCAGCGGAGGTCTCTTCCAAGGTGCTGAAATACTATTTCGGTCTGTCAACGGAAGATGAATTACTGTCCGGACAGGCAGAGGAGATCACCACCAATAACAGAGTTACGGATTAGGAGGAACATCATGCGAGAAGCAGTTGTTTTAAAAAGCAATCGGTACGGCATCCAGCTGCAGCTGAATCCGGATCTTCCCTTTGAGGAGCTTTTGCAGAAAATTCTGGAAAAGTTTCATGAATCGGAAAAATTCTTCCGGGATGCTTCCTTTGCCATCTCCTTTGAGGGACGGACTCTTTCCGAAGAGGAAGAAGCAGCCATCGTAGAAGCCATCAATGCCCAAACAAGCACACATGTAATCTGTATCGTGGCAGAAGATGAGATCCGGGAGGAGATTCTGAAGCGGAAAACCGAAGAAACGGTCACGCCCGTTCCCTCTTACAATCCAAACGAAGCGCTTCTTCGCTATGAATCCGTAAAAAGCGGAGAGGTGCTGATTGCAGAGCAATCCCTTGTGGTTCTGGCAGACGTGGAAGCAGGCGCAACCGTTACCACTGCCGGCAATCTCATCGTATTGGGCTCCCTCCGGGGTAAGGTTTGGGCCGGATCCGACGGGAAGGAGGATGTCTTTGTTTTTGCCATGAATCTGGCTCCCGAAAGCCTGCGGATCGGCTCCCTCATTTATGCCCCAACCGATGAAAAGCATACCGGATGGAGAGAGCGGAAAAGAAAGAATCTTCCAAAGGTTGCACAGGTACTGAACGGAAGCATACAAATTCTGTCTTTTGAAGGGCGCACATGAAAGCATTATGGAAATCCTATCATATCCGGAACTATAATTTCCGGTTGATCATCTATGTCATCATCCTGACAGCGATCGGTATCGCCGTGATCGGAAGTGCCAATGAGGATTATCAGTCCAAGCAGACCATGGGTCTGTTCCTGGGTCTCATCGTCATGGTCGTCGTGTCCATGATAGATTACGGCTTCCTGATCCGGTTTGGCTGGATCTTTTACGTGCTCAATATCGTGCTGCTTTTGATGGTGCGTTTTGTGGGAACGGATTCCCACAGCGCCACCAGATGGGTGGAGATCGCAGGGGTGCGTTTTCAGCCCTCCGAGCTTGGTAAGATCCTGCTGATTCTGTTTTTTTCCTATTTTTTTATGAAGCATCAGGAACGGATCAACTCTCTGCCGATCCTGCTTCTTTCTTTCGGATTGGCCGCGGTTCCGCTTTATCTCGTCCTTCGTCAGCCAGACTTGTCTACCACCATTGCCACGGGTTTAATTTTTATTGCACTCTTGTTTGTTGCCGGATTAAGTTATAAAATAATCATAGCGGTACTTGCCGTCAGTATTCCGGCGGTCATGATTTTTCTCAGTATTATTCTGCAGCCGGATCAGACGATCATAGAGCATTTTCAATGGCTGCGTATCATGGCCTGGTTATATCCGGAGGACTATCCAGAGACCGCCATGCAGCAGACCAATTCCATTACCGCTATCGGATCGGGGCAGCTTTGGGGGAAAGGGCTGAACAACACCGATGTGACTTCCGTGAAAAACGGAAATTTTATTCCGGAGCCGCAGACGGACTTTATTTTTGCGGTAGCCGGGGAAGAAATGGGGTTTGTCGGCAGTGCCATTATTGTGATCCTGCTGTTTCTGATCACATTTGAGTGTATCCTGATGGCGGCGAAGGCAAAGGATCTTGCGGGGAAACTGATCTGCAGCGGGATGGCAGCACTTGTCGGCTTTCAAAGCTTTATGAACATCGCCGTGACAACGGGATTGTTCCCGAACACGGGGTTGCCGCTGCCTTTTGTCAGTTATGGTCTCACATCTCTTGTGACATTGTTCGGAGGGATCGGACTTGTTCTCAATGTGGGATTGCAGCAAAAGCGTTTCTAACGCTTTCATCAGAGGAGAAGGGGACATATGAACATTGGGTTGATTGCACACGATTCCAAGAAAAAGCTGATGCAGAATTTCTGTATCGCATATCGCGGCATTCTCGGGAAAAACCAGCTTTTTGCCACCGGTACCACCGGACGGCTGGTGGAAGAAGCCGCAAACCTGACTGTGCACAAATTTCTGGCAGGACACCTCGGCGGTGTGCAGCAGCTGACTGCTCAGATTGAGCACAATGAAATTGATCTGGTTATTTTCCTGCGCGAGCCCCTTACGCCGCAGTCACATGAGCCTGATGTCAATAGTGTGATCCGTATCTGTGATACGCATAATATCCCGCTGGCGACTAATCTGGCTACGGCGGAGCTGCTGATTCGCGCACTGGACAGAGGAGATTTGGATTGGCGTGAAATGTACAAATAAACGGTTCCTTGCACTGATATGCGGTGCGTTGTTTGCCCTTTCAACCGGATGCGGATTCCTTAAAGAGGAGGAAGTGGTTTCCCCTTTTCCACAGTATGATACCTCTGCTTATTCTTTTCAATCCAGCGCAACCGGTTCGGATGTTTCCATTTTTTCAAAAGATCTCTGCGTCATCGGCAGAGAGAATACTTCCCTTGATAACACGCATTATGAGAATGTCGGCGGCGCGGGTCTTTTTGACCGGAACACCACAGACGTTCGTTATGCATATAATGTGCATGAACGGCTTTATCCCGCCAGTACGACCAAGATTCTGACCCTGTATCTGGCTGTTACCAGCGGGAAGCTGGATGATATTGTGACCGTCAGTGACAATGCGGTGAATCAGGCCAGCGACTCGTCTGTCTGCGATCTGAATGCAGGAGACCAGATCTCCCTCCGCGATCTGTGTTACGGGATGATCCTGCGCAGCGGTAACGACGCTTCCGTTGCCATTGCGGAATACCTCGGCGGCAGCGTGGAAGGGTTTGCTGCCATGATGAATCAGACCGCAAACGCCGTCGGCGCCACCAATTCCAATTTTGTAAATCCAAACGGCCTGCCGGACGACAATCATTACACCACGGTGTATGATATGTATCTGATCCTGAACGAAGCGATCATAAACGAAGAGTATTTCCATATTCTGACCACCAGTGAGCATACCGCATCCTACACCAATGCGGCAGGAGAGACCGTTACCAAAGAGTGGGCCACCACCAATCCCTACCTGATCGGAAAGGAAGCAGCGCCTGCCGGTGTGACGGTTCTCGGGGGGAAAACAGGGACCACCGGCGCGGCCGGATACTGCCTTATCAATCTCATCCAGAATGAGGCGGGTGACTATCTTGTTTCCACTGTTTTCAAAGCCGACGGCCGTTCCAATCTCTATCTCGTCATGAATGAAATGATGGGGAATTATGCGAATTAGCGGTTGTTTTTCTCTGCCGCCTATACTATAATAAAACAAGGATCGGAATTCTTTAATTCCGCTCCCAGAACACATTGGAGGGTAAGCCTATGATTGAGATCATTGCCGGAGAACAGGGAAAAGGGAAAACGAAGTACCTTTTGGATAAGGTAGCCGAGGCAGTCAAAGAAGCGCCCGGCAACATTGTTTTCCTTGATAAAAGCCAGAAACACATGTATGAACTGAACAACAGGGTGCGCCTCATCAATGTAGGAGATTATCCGCTGACCAACTGTGACGAATTCCTGGGATTTATCTGCGGCATTGCATCTCAGGACAATGATTTGGAGCAGATGTATCTGGACAGTTTCCTGACCATCGCAAACACGAAGGCGGAAGACCTGACTCCCGCAATTGAAAAGCTCGATATCATCAGCGAAAAGTTTAATATCAAATTTGTCATCAGCATTGCCTGCGCTGCAGAACGGCTTCCGGAGTGCGCAAAGGCAAAGTTGATCGTATCACTCTAAAATAAGGTTCGGGGGGTGCCTTAAGAAAGCTTAAGGCACCTTTTTTTATGGCTGCAAAGGATAAAATTGTCAAATACCCGCGGGGTACACATATCAATCTCGGCGTAATCATCTTCATCCTGATTCTGGTTTACGTCACCTATCATCTGATTACCTACTTTACCGCAACCCATATTGCCGTTTATGAAGTGGAATATGGCACCATTGCGGAAAGCAATACCTATCAGGGGCTTATTTTGCGTGAAGAGGACGTTTTCCCCGCCAATTACAACGGTCAGATCAACTACTACCTGAAAGACGCTTCAAAAGCCGGTGTGCAGACCATGGTGTATTCCGTGGATGAAAGCGGTAGCATTGCCGGTCTCATCGAGGAGAATGTCAAAAGCATCAGCGAGCTGGACGAAGAAAGCCGTGACGAAATCTCTGCCACGGTACAGGACTTTTCCAATACCTATGAGGATGATGCCTTTTTTCGTGTCTATGATTTCAGAGATTCTCTGGAGTCCCAGATCATGGAGTCCTTAAACCGGACAGCCCTTACCGTGGTACAGGGCAGTGCCTCATACGCAGCCGGCGCCGGGACGTTTCATATCGTAACCGCACAGGAGCCCGGCGTTGTCGTGTACTATACGGACGGCTACGAGGATGTCACACCGGAGACCTTTCTGCCGGAGCAGCTCAACGAACTGGATTATCATCGAAACAATCTGAAAGCAAATCCCTCCATCTCGGCGGGAGAACCCGCCTATAAGGTCCTGACGGACGAAGACTGGCACATTGTCGTCCCCGTCGATGAGGCCACCTATCAGTCTCTGCAGGGGAACAGCACCATCAAAATCCGGTTTCTGTCCGATTCCGAAACAGCAAATGCATCCTATACCTTTCGAGATCTGAACGGGGCACATTATCTGATCCTGTCCCTCAACAACTCCATGATCCGTTATGCCAATGACCGGTTTGAAGAAATTGAGCTGCAGAAGCCAGAGCAGACCGGACTTAAGATCCCGAACAGTGCGATTACGCAGAAGAACTTCTTTGTTGTACCCAAGCATTATTTCTCCCAGGGAGGCGATTCGTCGAATTATGGTGTGCTTCTTGTAAAGGACTCTGAGGAGGGTCCTACGGAGCTTGTATTTCAGCCCACAGAGCTCTTTTACGAAACCGAGGATGCTTATTATATCAGTGAGGACGCTTTGCAGGAGGGCAGTGTGATCCAGGATCCCGTCAACAGCATGCAGTTCACGCTGCAAAACATGGCAGAGCTTTCCGGGGTTTATAATGTCAATAAGGGGTATGCGATATTCAAGCAGATCGATATCCTTTATCAGAATGCAGAATATGCCATTGTAAGAACAGGGACGAAATACGGCATCTCCCTGTACGATCACATCGCGCTGAACGGCAGCGATGTGACGGAGGGAGAGCTGGTGAATTAGCGAGGCTGTGAAGGAGTGAGTATACGGAAATTGGGAAAGTCACATGCCACGTACGTGGCATTGTGACATTTGCGCAAGGAATCGTTCTGGCATGCTAGCATGCCGAGACGATTCTTGTGCAAATGTACAAATGCAGCTTTGCTGCATTGTACTTTCCCAATTTCCTGCAAAAATCTATCCCAAAGGAGTATGACCCATGTTAAAACAAAATCTTGCTATCGTTGAGAAAAATGTGCAGGAGGCGTGTGCAAAGGCAGGAAGAGACCGTTCCGAAGTGACACTGATCGCTGTGAGCAAGACAAAGCCCCTTTCGGATCTGAAGGAGATCTATGACTGCGGTACACGTCATTTCGGTGAAAACAAGGTGCAGGAGCTCTGTGAAAAGGCTCCGGAAATGCCTGCCGATGTCAAATGGCATATGATCGGTCATTTGCAGCGTAACAAAGTGAAATATATCGTGGATAAGGTAGCCCTCATTCATTCCGTAGACAGCTTCCGTCTGGCGGAAGAGATTAATATTCAGGCAATCAAGAAAAAAATCATGGTTCCCATTCTGATTGAAGTCAATATTGCCGGTGAGGACAGCAAATTCGGTGTCAGACCGGAGGATACGAAGGAGCTGGTGCGAGAGGCGTCCGAATTATCCAATATCTGCGTTAAAGGACTGATGACCATAGCACCATATGTTGTGGATCCGGAGGAGAATCGTGATTTTTTCCGCAAAATGCGGCAATTATCTGTTGACATCAAGAATGAAAACATTGATAATGTAACTATGGATTGTTTATCGATGGGTATGACCGGTGATTACACCGTCGCGATTGAAGAAGGAGCCACCTTCGTACGCGTCGGAACCGGTATTTTCGGTGAGCGCAACTATCGAAAGAAAGAATGAATGAATGGCCAGTTACCGTTCGAGTCATCGAAGATGACGAGTTACGGGATCGGGTCAGAAAGGATTCAGTCAGATATAAACAGCGGTTTATAGATGAGAGGAGAGCAGCCATGGGAATCGTAGACGGGTTTTTAAACATCATGCGGCTTAATCCGGATGAGGGTGAAGAGGACTACGAAGATGATCTCTATGATGATGATTATGAAGATGACGAGCCAGCGGAGAAAAAGAAGTTCAAGGGGCTCTTTTCCAGAGGAAAACGCGCAGAGGAAGACTATTATGATGACGAGCCTGAACCGGTAAAAAGTCCGGCTCCCCGCAGCACACCGAAGATCACACCGATCTCGCACACAAAGAAACCGAAAGGATCAGCCGGTATGGAAGTTTGTGTTTTTAAACCCACTACTTTTGAGGATTCCAGAGAAATAACGGAGACATTGCTGTTAAATCGCACCGTTGTTTTGAATGTAGAGGGGCTGAATATCGATATCGCCCAGCGGATCATTGATTTTGTCAGTGGCGCGACCTTCGCCATTTCAGGGAATTTTCAAAAGATTTCCAGCTATATCTTCGTATTAACTCCTCACGGAATTGATATTTCCGGAGATTTTCAGGATATGCTGGATACATTCGATTTCGCCGGAGCCACACGATAAGATCTTCCCGAACACAAGCGTCAGAGTATCTCCATTCTGACGCTTTTTCTTTTGGAATCCTTTAAAAACAGCGCTTCAGCATCTTTCTGTATACTTGAATAACATTGTTTATTGATATGTTGGAGCGGAATATTTATACATCTTATTGTGTTTATTTTAGATTTAATTATCGTGCATTCTAAAAATTGTTCGGTTTAATAATATGGATTATATATGATATTTCCGTTGTTTTTGATCATATTAAATCTTTCGGTAGAAATTTCACCTAAATAATCAGACAAATAACAGTATTTTCACTTAATCATCATTGAGGTATTTTTTCTTATGAATTCGTCAAAATCCACAAAATGGAATATTAAGTCCGGAATTAATATTTTGATCTGGTCTCTACTGCTAATTCTCCTTGATCAGGTGACCAAAATACTTGCACGTTTGTATCTGAAGGATCAACCCCCGAAGGTACTGATCGATGGTGTTTTCGAATTACACTATCTGGAAAACCCCTGGGCTGCTTTTAGCTTGGGAAAAGGGCTTAATAGCTTTTTCTTAATTCTGGTTTTGATTTTAACAATCGGATTTTCCGTGTTTTTGATCTTCCTTTCCTTCCGTGTTCCTGCCGAAAAACGATTTTGGTTTATTCATTTACTTATCATTTTATTTTTATCCGGAGCCCTTGGAAACTTTATAGATCGTGTGAAATTTCACTCTGTAACAGACTTCTTTTATTTCAAACTCATCAATTTTCCGATCTTTAACGTCGCGGATATTTATGTTGTTGCGGGCGCCATCCTCTTTGTAGTGTCCTTTCTGTTACGAAGTTCGATCTACGAGGAATTGTTTCCTTCCAGAAAAAAAGGCGCCTCTAAAGACAACGCCTCCCATCAGGATCCGGACAAAAAAGAGTAGTAATGAGGTTATTTCATGCACTATGACACGTTTGAGCTTCCGTTGGAGCTTGAGAGTGAACGGATTGACAAGGTTCTGGCCGAGATCTATCCCGATCAATCACGATCTTTTTTTCAAAAACTGATCCGTCATCAGAACGTTCTGCTGGAGCATCAGCCCGTCACGAAAACCGGTCAATCCGTAAAAGGCGGTGATCTCATCGAAATACGCTTTCCGGAGCAGTCCACATCACAGATTCTTCCGGAAGATATTCCGCTGTCTATTCTCTACGAAGATGAAGATCTTCTGATTGTCGATAAGCCGAAAGGCATGGTGGTTCATCCTGCACCCGGACATTTTTCGGGTACTCTTGTCAATGCAGTTCTGTTTCACTGCAAAGAAAGCCTGTCCGGGATCAACGGTGAAATACGTCCCGGCATTGTGCATAGAATCGATAAAGACACAACGGGATCTTTGATTGTCTGCAAAAATGACCTGGCACATACGTCCGTTTCCCAGCAGCTGCGGGCGCATACCATCAAAAGACTCTACCGGGGAATTGTCTGTGGTATTGTCAGAAACGATACCGGAACAATCGATGCTCCCATCGGCAGAAGCCGAAAAGACCGGAAAAAAATGGCTGTTCTGACAAGGGCGGAAATCATGCAGGGGAGCAGTGGAAGAGAAGCAGTCACGCATTTTACCGTCCTGAAGAGGTTTTCGGAAACAACGTATTGTGAGTTTCAGCTGGAGACCGGCAGAACACATCAGATCCGCGTTCATATGGCATCCATTGGTCATCCCTTATACGGAGATACTGTTTATGGCGGCGAAAAAAATGCCCACGGACTCCGGGGGCAGACGTTACACGCCATGACAATCGGCTTGATCCATCCGCGCACAGGGAATTATCTGGAAGTGGAAGCCCCTTTACCGGCATACTTTTCTAATCTGTTGGAGAAGTTTTGCGAATAAATACAGTTTATGGTATGATGAGAGAGAGTAGAGGATTCCGACCAAGAGCCGGATCGTAACCGCAGTTACACAAGGAGAAGCTACGCATGTCTGAACAACATTTCGTCATTACAATCGGTCGTGAATTCGGGAGTGCAGGTCTGAATATCGGAACCGCTGTGGCGGATTCCCTTGGCGTCAAATGTTATGACAAGGAATTATTGACACACGCCGCCAAAGAAAGCGGGTTTTGCGAAGAAATATTCGAGCACCAGGATGAAAAGCCCACCAGCAGCTTCCTTTATTCTCTGGTAATGGATACATACTCCATCAGCGGTTATTCTTCTGCGCCGTTTTTGGATATGCCTTTGAATCACAAAGTCTTTTTAGCACAGTTTGATGCGATTAAGACCATTGCAGCCCGTGAATCCTGCGTTATTGTCGGTCGCTGTGCAGATTACGCGCTTTCAGACAGAGATGATTGCATAAATGTGTTCATTCATGCGGATGATGCCTTTAAAGCAAATCATATCATGGAGCGTTTTCCGGAACTAAAGCTGACCGAACAGAAAGCAATCGAGCTTTGCAGAAAAACAGATAAGCAACGTGCCAATTATTATAATTACTACACAAGCAAAAAATGGGGCGAAGCACGCGGATACCATATGACTCTGGATAGTGGTAAATTTGGAATTGAGGGCTCCGCGAAGATGATTATCCGTCTGAAGGAACAATTCTTTGCCGAGACACATTCCATGGGTTAGCCGGTGGAAGCCCTGTAAAATCGTTGCATTTATTCGTTAAACTATTCTTTTGCGAATAGTTTATAGGATCACTTATCTGCTTCTTGACCTTAAATGAAGATTTTATCGCAACTTTGACTCTCAAAAAGCCCTAAAAAAGTTGCGTTAACTTCTTCACTGTTCGTGGTTATGGTTGCATTCTATAATTTATCTATGGATAAATTATCTAAGGGTCTAATTCAGTTTATACTAGACCTTCAAGCCTTGTTACACCAGGTGCTAAAAAACTATACCATTGGCTTCAGTTCGTGCTCTGCCAGTTTAGCATTCTCTGCCACCCAGCCAAGGTCCGGCATATGCATCCTGCAAATGTAGTACCACTCGGTATATCTCCAAACAGACTGCTTTATCTCGATCTTGTCATATTGGGAACCGTCATCGTCTACAAGGAGAACAAGATCTCCTACGTTAAACCTGGGTGGTGTGGTTGGCTCTCCAGAGGAGTCTTCTCCGCCAGTGGCTTTTGCCATTAGTTCATCATTCAGTTCATGGTTTCTATCATTAGCCATTTTCTGTTCTCCATGAGAATAATGTTATACTGGAACTATACAGAATTCCGGAATTCTTTCTTCCCAGGTCTCCCCAGTGGGTAAGTACTGTATTCTTGCAGAGTACCACCATCCCGGGTTATGGGTGTATTCCAAAATTGCCAATACTTCTCCTAGATATTCAGGATCACCATCTAAATAAAAACGGGTTCCAACACTGTATTTGGGCTCCGGAGCATCTTCGCCTGTGCCGCCGGTTGCAGCAGCCATTTCTTCGTCTGATAATTGAGCATTAAGTTTTGCAAGTTTTTCCTCGATTCTTGACCTTGCTTCTGACATAGTAACCTCCTTAATTCAACTCGGTTATTGGTTTCAAATATCTTTTATGCACTATGGAGACGGTTCTCCGAGATATCTCTTTCATCTTCCTCGGGGAATTCGTCAGTAGCATTCCAGTGTACTGCATACATCCAGATATGTGGTGAAAAAGGATATACTTCCGTTACTGTACCTATTCGCCCAAAACCATTTGCTACTGTATCACCTACAGAAAACTGAGGCTGTGAACCTTCTTCTGTTCCGCCAGATGCCTTTGCCATCATTTCGTCATTGAGTTCCATGTTCTTGTTGTCTGCCATTTTGATTTCCTCCATAAGAATTATTTGCTTATCGTTATCAGTTTTTTAGAATCTTCCGGTGATTCTGTGTTCCGTTTCTTGATGATATGATTATAACAACACCAAAGATAGACTGCAATTGATTATGTCTATTCGGTCGTTTTTGATGTTTATTCGGTATCAATAGGCCTAATCATCTATAAATGTTTCCGCTTTGATTACTCCGTCCTCCAATAAAGCAAGAAGTCTTGAAGATGGTCCATTTGGAACGTTATCACCATTCTCCCACGCCTGTACCGTCTTAATTGACACGCCAAGCCACTTAGCTAGGAAAAGCTAAAAAAGCAATTGTATATCTAAGCGTTATACATTAGAATATAAGTGAAAGGATGGTGATGACCATGGCAACTAAAACAGCAAACGTTCTTGCAAGAGTAGAACCTGAAGTTAAGGAAGAAGCAGAAAGCATCCTCAATCAGCTTGGAATCCCGGCTTCTGTAGTAATAAACATGCTTTACAAGCAGATCATAATGACAAAAGGAATTCCCTTTTCTCTGACTCTTCACAAGGCTCCTACTGCTGTGGATGAAATGAGCAAAGACGAATTTGATTCCATGATGGCCAAGGGACTGGCACAGGCAAAAGCAAACGAAAGCCGCCCTGCTTCTGATGTGCTCTCAGACATAAGAAACAACATCAAGGAGTGGACTAAATGAATGTATTTGAAGTGAAAGCTACCACTCAGGCTGAGGAACAGATCAGGGAAATAGCCTATCACATATCAGTTACACTGCAGGCACCTGATGCTGCTGCGGCTATGCTTGACGATCTGGATGAAGCATTTGAGACTATTTCCAGGAATCCTGAGAGACAGTTTCTTGTTGAAGAAGAGCCCTGGCACAGTGAAGGCGTTCGTAAGATCAAGGTTAAAAACTACCTTGTGTATTTCTGGATCGACATTGAACACGCGGCTGTTCAGGTAACAGGTGTATGCTATGCCAAAAGAGATCAGAAGAAGTTTTTAAGTAAAATGGACTTACATTAACAAAAGCAGCTGGTAACGGCTGCTTTTATCTTGTACTGTCAACAAATGTATCTGCTTGGATAATCCCCGAATCCAGAAGTGAAAGGAGTCTTGCAGAGGGACCATTTGGTATGTTTGTGCCAAGTTCCCATGCCTGAACCGTCTTTACTGACACTCCAAGCCACTTGGCCAGGAACCCTTGTGAGGTTCCTGTATAGTTCTTCACTTCAGATACCACGATTATATTCCTGCATAGAACTCTGTCTTGGTTTCATTCATCTGAATCAGGACAGAGTTTTGATTGAAAGCTTCGAGCAGCTCATCAGCCGCTAAGTGTACCATATTCAGATCCGTATCACTCAGCTGAATCACCACCGTAAACTCCTGATACAGGGTTCCATCATCTCCAACCCAGCCGCCGTCTGCTGTCTGGATGGAGTACCCGTCGAAATAGCTGACAAGAATCTCTTTTGCATTTTCAATGCATTCCGCTTCTGAATAGACCGGCTTATTCGTGTCCTTGTCATTCGTGCCGAGATACATCACATACTGCACATCCTTTTGTGTCTGATCCTTCGGATTCGCTGTCCTTACCAGACAGATGACAGAAAGACAGATAGCTGCCAAAGCTACAATCAGTGTGATCCATGTAAGTTTTTTTTGCATTGTTTTATTTCTCCTTTAAAAAATGCTCGTGTAATCAATATGACTCTTTTACAGTATATCACATGATGTGTGAATCAAAAGTGAAATCCGAGAAAAAACACATATTGCTTGTCCCCTTCCCTTCTGCAGGGACAATGCACTTGCATTAGAAACCAGATATCGTATAATTACTTCTGTGAGGTACTTTTATATTGTGGGAGAAACGGTATGCCGCAGGAAAAAGCTTATTTTGAACAGGTGAATATGGACAATGAGCTCAAGATCAGAGAGATGCTGCGGGATCTTCCGCCCTTCTGTAAGGAATTCTTCATCGGGATCGAAAGCTCCACACAGTCCAGAACAAGGCTCGCCTATGCCTACGATCTCGGTGTGTTCTTTCATTATATTCATGAAAACAATCCTGTTTTCGCAAAAAAGGAAATCCGCGAATTCCCCATGTCCATTCTGGATGAAATAACCCCGATGGATATCGAGGAATACCTCTATTCCATCAGATATTACACGAAGGACGGTACGGAACATAAGAATGACGAGCGGGGAATCTCGAGAAAGCTTGCATCTCTGAGAAGCTTCTACAATTATTATTTCCGTAAACAACTGATTGAAAAGAATCCTGCCGAGCTCGTCAAGATGCCAAAGCTTCATGAAAAAAACATCATCCGCCTCGATGTGGACGAAGTCGTGAAATTTCTGGATCAGGTGGAAAACGGTACGGATCTCACAGAACGGCAGAAAAAATTCCATGAGCAGACAAGGGTTCGTGATCTTGCCATGATGACATTGATGCTGGGAACAGGTATCCGCGTCTCCGAATGTGTGGGTCTGGACATGGAGGATGTGGATTTTCGTAATAACGGGATAAAGGTACATCGCAAAGGCGGTGCGGAAACAGTCGTGTATTTCTCGGAGGAGGTACGGGACGCCCTGCTCTCCTATTTCGTGGAACGGGAAAAAGTCGTCCCTGCAGAGGGGCATACAAATGCTCTTTTCCTTTCCCTGCAAAAAAAGCGGATCCAGGTACGCACTGTGGAAAACATGGTCAAGAAATACTCCAAGCTGGTCACGTCCTTGAAAAACATCACACCCCATAAGCTGCGAAGCACCTATGGCACCTCTCTCTACCGGGAAACCGGCGACATCTATCTCGTTGCGGATGTTCTCGGCCATAAGGATGTCAATACAACCCGCAAGCATTATGCCGCACTGGAGGAAGACCGGCGGCGTGCTGCCGCAAAGGCTGTAAAACTGCGGGAAGATTGAGGGCTTTCTCCGAAGGCTGTTTCCGTTCTTTATTCTCCGGTAACGGGGATGATCAAATAGTTTCCCGCATGAATCGTGGCATCCTGACTGATCTGATTTAAAGAAGCCACCTTTTTCACAAAAGCGGCTGTCCCCTGGGGATCTTCTTTCCCATAACGCTCGCAAATACTCCAAAGAGAATCTCCCATCTCGATCCGGACGCTCTGATAAGTCACTCTCGTCTCCTGCATCTCAAAAGCCCGCACCTTTGCTGTCCCCGTAAACAAGAGAAAAAGAAGCAGCACGATCGTCACAACGAGGAGCACTCTCTTATTCTTTCTGCGTATTCTTTGCATTCTCATGGTTGACCTCCGATCTGTAGATCCGAACATTTGTTTGCTTTAATAGTACTATAGCACCAGAACAAATGTTTGTCAACCAAAAATCGAACATATTTTCGGAATATATGTTTGCTTTTTGGGAAGGGGTATGGTAGGATTAAGTTATGAGGACTGTCGCATTAGACGCAAGGCACTGGCGTTAAGATCAAAAGTGCGCATGCGAAGCAAGCGCATGCGCACCTTGCACGAGAACCCATGCAGACATGCTAGCATGTCTGACCGGGTTCTTGTGCAAAGGTCACAATGTCACTTTGTGACATGTGACTTTTGATCTTATCAAATAATCTTTATCAACCCAACATTCGGATGGAGGAAATCTGATATGGCCTATGGAAAAATCACTGCAAAACAACAGGAAATTCTGGACTATCTGAAAGCAGAAATCTTAAAGAAGGGGTATCCGCCCGCCGTACGTGATATCTGTGAGGCCGTTCACCTCAAGTCCACTTCTTCCGTCCACTCCCATCTTGAGACGCTGGAAAAAAACGGCTATATACGCCGGGACCCCACCAAGCCGCGTGCGATTGAGATACTGGATGACAATTTTCAGCTGACGAGACGGGAAATGGTCAGTATCCCGATGGTGGGACGCGTTGCTGCGGGACAGCCGATTCTTGCGGTGGAAAACATCGAAGGGTACTTTCCTGTTCCCGCGGAATATGTGCCGAATACCGACACCTTTATGCTGAAGGTCAAAGGGGAAAGCATGATCAATGCCGGAATCATGGATGGGGACAGTATTCTCGTCGCAAAACAGGAAACCGCAAAGAACGGAGACATCGTCGTGGCGATGGTAGATGATTCCGCAACGGTAAAGACTTTCTATAAAGAAGCCGACCATATCCGTCTGCAGCCGGAAAACGACAACATGGATCCGATCCTTGTTTCGGACTGCAGCATTCTCGGTAAAGTGTTCGGCGTCTTTCGCATATTCTGAGGAAACTGATCGCACCGTTTCCTCAGACGAAGGAGTTGTTTCTGAACAGCTCCTAAGCTTCTTTCTTGTGATCGCTCTCTTCCTGTCCGAACTCTTCAGCGACTTTCCGGACCTCGTCTTCCGCATTCAGGAAAGCCTGTGCGACATCGGGATCAAAATGTGTACCGGAGCTCTCCCGGATGATATCCATGGCTTTCTCAAAAGGAAAGCCTTTTTTGTAGCTTCTGGTGGAAACAAGCGCGTCAAATACATCCGCAACCGCCATGATCCGTGCAGAGAGCGGGATCTCCTCTCCTGCCAGGCCTGTGGGATACCCGGCCCCGTTCCATTTCTCATGGTGGTACAGCGCAAGCCTTTTGGCCTCCTGCAGATAGCCGGAGTCGGATTCCGGCACGGTGTCAATTACACGATCGATAATATTCCCCCCCACGGTCGTATGGGTTTTCATCTTGTCAAACTCCTCGTCGGACAATTTCCCGGGCTTGTTTAAAATGGCATCGGGAACATTAATCTTGCCCACATCATGAAGGGGTGCGGAATAGACCACATCCGAGATAAACTCATCCGTCAGCTGATCCGTATATTTCCCTTCTTTTTTCAGTTCCTCCATGATGATTTTCGTGTATGCCGCCGTCTTCCGGACATGATCTCCGGTATTCTTGTCACGGCTTTCCACCATATCCGCAAGCACCAGGATCAAGGCCGCCTGCATTTCATTGATGGTGTCATTTTTCCGTTCAATATCCTCGAGATAAATCAGGTTATCCTCTGTCATTCTCGAAAAAGCATGATAAAGGTTTTCAATTTCATCCCCTGTACGGATATCCAGCTTTTTGATGCGTTCCACACTCTCTTCCATAGACTCGTCATCACGACGTTCAAAGGCTGTCGCGGCTATGGTCATCGCATTGACTGGCAGGACAATATCATATTCCGCCATCCAGAACCCGATGGCGAGAACCAGAATGATATACGCCAGAAACAACGAGATCATCTGGGCCAGGAACCGGATGCCATCCTCCTGAATCTGTTTCATTTCCACATCCGCCCCTGCATAGCACTGCACAACGCCATTGGAATCATAGACCGGCTCGTAATCCGTCAGAAGAAGTCCGAAGCTGTCATCACACACTACCGGCTCGATTTCCTGCCCGGCCAGCAGCGCCGGCAGATACGGGAGAAAATCCTCTTCCACGGGACGAACAGTCCCGGGATCATCGCCTTTTACCGCCTCTGTATCTATGTCAAATACCACATGATAGCCGTCCTCTTCCACACGATAGGCATAAACATAGCTGATATCCGGCGCACTGTCCTTCAGCTCCATGAGGATCTTTTTGATCTCCTGATATCCATCCGCTGCTTCTCCCTTTTCAAGATACTCATCCACACGGTCACCGTCGATGATATTGGCAGCCATGATCGCGGCGGATTCCGCTATTTTCTTATGATCCGCAATGGCAGTACTGCGATAGATGACGAAGCTGATCACTGTCGCAGCCGTCGCAATGACAAGGCTGGCAATACTGATCATCAGCATCAGCTTCGTTCGTAAGGACAGAGACCGGCTGAGCTTCTGCTTCGCGAGCCGCATTTCCTCCGGAGAAAGGGGGGCCTGTCTGAGGCCCGATAGCTGAAACTGCCGGAACATCTGCTTCGGCATGATATGCAGCACCAGTACCACGACAGTGACTACGATCCCCTTATCCAGGATATCGATGACGATACTTGCCCAGAACTCCGCGGCAAGGGGCGAGAGCCCGGCACTGTAGAAAACACCCACCAGACCGGCTGTGGTAGGCTCCGCCTGAAATCCGTAGAGCATCCAGGTGAGGACGGAACCAAGCCCGCCCCCGAAGGCAGCAAGAATCAGGATTGTCACGATCAGACCGCCGATTTTTTTCAACCATTTTCTCTTTACGGCAAAGGCCACGACCACCGCATTGATGACGCTGATCGTTCCGTAAAAGACAGAAACCGGATCCGTGATGGATCTTAGGATATTGGTCAACAGACCGATGATGATGCCCGGAAGGGGGCCGCCGATGGCCGCAACGACAGCGGTGCCGATAAAATCGCAATAAATCGGCAATTTCAGTGCCGATGCGATTTGCGCACCGAAAAGGTTTACGGCAAGTCCGATCAGAGAAAGCAGGATCAGCCGCAAAATGACTTGTTTGTGATTTTCTTTGGCAATGGATTCTTCCGACATCATCCGCATCTCCTGTATTTCAAAGAATGGTTTTACGCAGCTCCTCACCGCTCTTCTCGGAAAGGTAAGCCGGCGGAACGTCAAAGACGGTCTTGCATCCGGATACACCGTCAGCGGAAATCCGTATGGCGGCGCGTGCATAGGCCACCAGTACATTTGCCGTAAACTCCGGATTGGAATCCAGCTGCAGGCTGTATTCTATCACGGCCTGGTGCTCTTTTTCAAATCCGGTCTTCCCGGAACGTATCACAAAACCCCCGTGTGCCATACCGGCGTGTTCCTTCTGGAACGTATCCTCGTCTATAAAATGGACAATGGTATCATAATCCGCAAAATAGTTCGGCATGGTCTGGATGGTCTTTTCAATTTTCGCGCGATCCGCACCCTCCTCCGCGACGACAAAGCACTCTCTCAGATGCTTTTCTCTGGCAGTCAGGGTTGGCTGTTCGCCGGCTCGAACTCTTTTCAGCGCGTCTTCGATCGGAATCGTGTACTGCTTGGCATTTTTCACCCCTTCAATCCGGCGGATCGCGTCGGAGTGCCCTTGAGACACCCCCTTCCCCCAAAAGGTTTCATCCTTCCCGTCCGGGAGGATCGCCCTCGCGTAAAGACGGTCTAAAGAAAACATTCCCGGATCCCAGCCTGCGGAGATGATTGCCACATGATGAGACTCTTTTGCGGCAGCATCCACCGCGGCAAAGTGCTCCGGAATCCGTGCATGCGTATCAAAGCTGTCTACCACATGAAAGAGCTTTGCATATTGTTTTGTCTGCTCCGGCAGATCTGTCGCGGAGCCTCCGCAAAGAATCAGGACGTCAATCTTATCTTTCCAGTCCCCGATATCCTGTGCGAGACAAACCGGAACAGCCGGTGTCTTTACGGAAACCGTTTCCGGGGAACGCCGTGTAAACACGGCAGCCAACGTCATATCTTTCGCATCCCGCAGCGCACATTCCATGCCTTTCCCGAGATTACCATATCCCATAATGCCGATCCGAACCATTTTTCATCCTCCTATTTTTTATGCATGCTCCAGCGTTTCCGGCTCAATCACGCTGCCGTCACGCCATACCCGTTCCAGATCATAAAACAGCCTGTCCTCCTCGGAAAACAGGTGGACAATCACATCCGTAAAGTCCATCAGAATCCAGGTGGAATGTGCATTTCCCTCAATTCTGCAGTCGGTGTATCCCGCCCGTCCCAGCTTCTCCTCCACTTCATCCTTCAGCGCCGCAAGCTGGGTCTGATTCTTTGCGGAAGCAATCAGGAAATAATCAGCAATGGGGCTGATCTCACTGATGTCCAGTATGCGGATATCCTCGGCCTTTTTTTCAGATAAAGCATGGTATGCGATTTTCGCCATCTCTTTTGCGTTATGTTCCATGGTGATTCATCCTTTTTTGATAATAATGGTAGGTTTCCTCTGTCATCGGGTCAATCTCTCTCGTTCCTTTTGAGAGATAGGTCACGGTATCGTAAAGAATACAAAGCAATGTCTCATCGAGATCATGGAAAGCTTTCTCACGCAGCTCCCTAAGCCGCCTTGCCTTATCCCGTCCCGGCTCGATATAGTCGGCCACGAAAAGGATCTTATCCGGCAAAGACATATCCGGCGCCCCGGTGGTATGGACACGGATGGCATGAATAATCTCAGGATCCTCCACCCCATAGTCCTTCTTTGCCAGATATGCCCCCAGCTTTGCATGGATCAGGTAGGGATTCCTCTTCTCCACGTCCGTGAGATCCACCCTGTATTTTTTGCAGAGCGCAAGCTTCTCCTCATTGGGAATACACTTTGCGCAATCATGAAGATAGCCTGCGAGCATGGCCTGTTCCATATCTGCCCCGTGGGCCATGGCAAGACAGCAGGCGGTATATGCCACACCCCTGGTATGCTCCCACCTGTCCTTGTCCAGCGCTTTTTTTACTCTTTTTTTGATGTCCTGCAAGTACGCCTGCATTCGAAGATACTCCTCATCCTATGTCCGGTACAGGTTGTGTTCTTTGATATAGTCAATCACGGGATCCGGTGTCAGATAACGGACAGACAGACCTCTTTTGATCCGGTCTCTGATATCCGTAGAAGAAATCGAGAAATTCGGAACGGAAAGCACGGTGATCCCGGTACCGAAAAGCTCCTTGTACTCCCCGGCAAGGGCGTGGAGTAATCCCGTATCCTTATCATCACGAACTGCAACAGCAAGATGAAAATGTCTGCTGATAATTTCGGGATGTACCCAGTGTCTGAAATGGATCAGAGAATCCGCCCCCATGATGTAGGTGAACGCGGTATCCGGATAGGCCTGTGACAGACGTTCCGCAGTACGGTATGTATAACTCGTTTCCGGATCGTCCAGTTCAAAGGTGGATAGTTCCAGATGCGGATTGTCCGCGGTCGCAAGCTCGATCATCTTCACCCGGTGAGGGATGGGAGTGATGGCCTCTTCATCTTTGTGCGGTGATTTCCCGGTGGGCATGAGGAATACCGCATCCAGCGAAAGATCCGAGGCTGCATGCTCTGCAATCATCAGATGCGCGGTATGCACGGGATCGAAGGTTCCTCCCAGAATCCCGATTTTTTGCATGTTGTCTTCGTTCATTTCGGGAGCTCGATTTTCGGTTCTTTTGCGGGTCTGTATATCACAATCTTCTTGCCGATCACCTGAACTACCTGGGATTTCGTCCGTTCGGAGAGCATCTGCGCAAGCTCTTTGGGATCATCGGCACAGTTTTTCAATACGGAAATCTTAATCAATTCCCGTTTCTCCAGGGCTTCTTCCACGCTCCGGGAAAATTCCGGTGTCAGACTGCTCTTTCCGATTTGAAAAACGGGATCCAGCTTCATGGCGAGTCCCTTCAGATAGGAACGTTGTTTTGTGGTCAACATGATCCTCCTTAGGAACTGTTATTCTGTAACAGTTCCTTATAACAGCATCCAGCACTACGCCGGGAAAATTACGGGTAATAGGTAAACTCCAGTGTCGAGAGGCGCACCGTGTCTCCTTCTTTGATTCCCCTTGCTTCCAATTCCTTTAAAATCCCCTGTTCCCGCAGAAATCTCTGGAAAAAGAGGAAGCCTTTTTCGGATTCCAGATTGGTATATCCAAGCATTTTCTCAATCCTCGGTCCTTCCACCACAAAGGCCCCATCCGGGTCTGATCGTACGGTGACGGGTTCCTCCATAAACATCCGGAGCTTCGGATCAAAGGTGCTTTCATAAACCGTGGTTTTTTGATTTTTGGCGGATCGCAGGCGTTCTCCCACGGCATAGAGCAGCTCCTGTATACCGGTATTCCGGGCGGCGGAGATCGGAAATACGTTGATCCCCTGTGGCTCAAATTCTTTTTTCAGCCGATCCAGTGCATCACTGTCCGCCGGCAGGGCGTCCATCTTGTTGGCGGCGATCACCATGGGCTTCTGCAGAAGTGCCGGGTCAAACGCGGACAATTCCCCGTGGATGGCATAAACATCGGAAACGGGGTCTCTTCCTTCAGTTCCTGCCACATCCACCACATGGATCAGCAGGCGCGTCCGCTCAATATGACGGAGAAAATCATGCCCGAGCCCGACGCCGTCTTTGGCGCCTTCGATCAATCCGGGAATATCCGCCATCACAAAGCCTTCTCCGTCACCGAGATCTACAACACCCAGAATGGGCTGCAATGTTGTAAAATGGTAGTCCGCTATCTTCGGGGTGGCATTGCTCACCATGGACAGCAGTGTGGATTTTCCCACACTCGGGAAGCCGACCAGTCCCACATCCGCAATTACCTTCAGCTCCAGCCTTACCAGAAGCTCAATCGCTTCCTGCCCCGGCTGGGCATACTTCGGCGCCTGCATGGTGGAGGTGGCATAATGCTGGTTGCCGTTGCCGCCTCTGCCCCCCGGCAGGATCATCTCACGCTGATGATCTCCGGACATATCCATGATGACTTCCCCGGTCTCCTCATCCCGGATGATGGTGCCCTCCGGTACTTTGATGACAAGATCCTCTCCTTTTTTTCCGTGGCAGTTGCGTTTGCCGCCATCCTCCCCGTTTTGGGCCGTCCACTTCCGTTTGTGGCGAAAATCATTTAAGGTGTTCATCCCGGGATCGACTTCAAAGATGATATCGCCGCCTTTGCCGCCGTCCCCGCCATCAGGGCCGCCGTTCGGGACATATTTTTCTCTCCGGAAGCTGACATGTCCATTGCCGCCCTTTCCGGATCGAATTGTAATGGTCACACTATCCGTAAACATACTCGAATTATACAGGAAAAAAGGCTGTCCCGCAAGACAGCCTTTCTCTCAATCCAACCTGATATTGCGTTGTTTCAGCCTTCCTTCGGGTATACGGAAGCCTGCTTGCGGTCGCGCCCGAGGCGTTCAAACCGTACGACACCATCCACCAGTGCAAACAACGTATCATCTCCGCCGCGTCCCACATTGACACCCGGATGAATCTTGGTCCCTCTCTGGCGGTAAAGAATATTGCCTGCTTTCACGAACTGTCCGTCCGCTCTTTTCGCACCCAGACGCTTTGCCTCGGAATCACGGCCGTTCTTGGTCGAGCCGACACCCTTCTTATGTGCGAAAAACTGAAGGTTCATATTCAGCATGTTGTTACCTCCTTCATCTCCAAACTCAAATACTTCGTCCCATAGTTTTCGGCAATTCCGCTGATCCCCAGCTCATAGGAGGAAAGCAAAAGCGCCGCCGCTTCTCCCGGTTCCTTTTCAAACCGGACCGAGATCAATCCCTCTTTTTCATCCGAAAGGAAAACAAAGGGGTCTTCGGTAAACTGCTCCAGGGAATTGACGGTATTGATGGTCAACACCGAAACCGCCGCGCAGACAATGTCCTGTCCCTTGTCGGCATAAAGCGCATGCCCTTTTGTCTCAAATCCCCTGCAGAGATTCTTTTGATCTTTCAGGATTGTCACGCTCACCATAGAACGAACCTGTCGATCCTTTTATGCGTTGATCTTTTCGATCTTGACGCGGGTGAACGGCTGACGATGTCCGTTCTTCTTATGATACCCGGTTTTGCTTTTGTACTTGTAAACGATGACCTTCTTCTTACGGCCTTCTGCGACAACAGAACCGGAAACGGTTGCACCGTCCACCGTCGGCGTTCCGACGACGAGCTTGGAATTGTTATTCACGGCCAGAACCTGATCAAAGGTCACGTTCTCTCCTTCTGATGCGCCAAGCTTCTCAATGGTAATGATATCGCCTTCCGATACTTTGTACTGCTTTCCACCGGTTGCAATGACTGCGTACATATGGCACCTCCTATTATCATTACTCGCCAGCTCCGGTGACCTCTTTCCTGAGAGGCGCTTAAACCCCGCTGTGCGGCATACTCACATAGTTTAGGACTTTTTGAAACGAATGTCAAGGGAATTTCACGATTTTTCCATGGATTTTCCCCGTGTTTTATCTTGTCAGTTCCGTCAGCTCGTATTTCTTTACCCTGCGAAATGCAAAGAAATTGATCAGCAGTGCAAAAACCGTTTCCAGCACGCAGGCCAGAACCCAGGCCCCCGGGATGATTCCCCTCCGGAACATCGTATCGCTCCCCTCCACAAGGCGGATCAGATAATCGGACAAAAAACACCCCATGACTGTTCCCAGAAGAAGCCCAATCACGGTGGTCGCAATGGTTTCCCGGAGAAGATAGCCGATGCGTTCACGGTAACTGAACCCGTTCACTCCCATGATAATGATCTCGTTTTTCCTGCGTCCCACAAAAATGTTTACCAGATTCAGCAGCACAAAGATGGACATGATGATGGACAGCGCTGTCATCACAAAAACAAGTGTCTGGAACAGTTTGCGCATACCGGAAAGCCCCTGGGGAATCTCCGAGGTGGACGTGATCACGAGGGACGGAAACTCATTGGAAAGCTTATAGGTCAAAGAGATCGGGTTTGCGGTCCGTACAAAAAGACTCGTCGGCGCTGCGTCTTCCCCGAACAGGGACGCATAAACCTCCCGGTTCATAAAAAGATCTCTGCCATAATAACAACGGTAGATGCCGTCTATGGGCAGCTCCTGCAGCAGGAGGTGACTGTCGGCAACGGAAAGGGGCTCTCCCTCTTCGATCCCGAAGCGTTCCGCAACGCGGTTCGGAATCAGCACGCCGTCGCCATCCGCCAGGTACTGCGTTTTTCCCTTCATATCCCGGATGTCAAAATAATCCGAAAATACTTCCGGGTCGGCAGACAGCACATTCGCAAAAAAGGAATCCTCCCCTACGCGAAAAACACTCCCGCGTTCCGTGATCTCCTCAAAAGAGATGTCCTCTTCGGTAAGCTTCTGCTCCACCTCTTGAAGCAGTGCGTCATCTTCTCCTTCTTCCAGGCTGATCTCCAGCTGGTAATGATTTACCTCCTTTGCGGAAAGCGGCATCATCTGCTCAAAGGCAAAATATAACGTAAATCCCACCCCGATCATGAGACAGCTTCCGCCGATGATGATCTCGGAGCAGACCACCCGCGCCAGATCATTTTTGATATTACGAAAAATCAATCTGGAATAAAGAGACCGCTCCAGTTTGATCCTGACGCCTTTTCGATGCTTTTTTTCAAGGGTATCCCCGTTCATCAGGTCAATCGCCGAGGATCTGACAGCATTATACCAGGTGGTCAGTGTTGCCACTCCCACAGCAAGCAGCACCTCAATCAGGAAAAGAATCAAATAGGCCGGCAGGTGGAAGGTAAAGGAGACCGTCCTGATGTTGAACATCCCGCCCATTACCCGGTACACGATCTTCTCCAGGACCCACGACAGTCCCACGGTCAGAACCATGCCAAAGCAGACCGCACTGAGTCCGAAGATGGTATATTTGGAGATGATCTCTCCGTTTCGGAATCCAAAGGCTTTCATGGCACCAATCAGTTTCTTCTGATTGTCAATCAATATGGTGATGGTGGAAAGAACCACCACAACGCCGATTGCCATAAAGATCACAACAAAAATCGTGGCCAGCTTGCGCAGTATCTCCACAAACTGGGAATAAAGCGTGGTAGTCCCTTTGTCTTCCCGATTCATCAGCAGAAAGGAGGCCTCCTGCAGGCCGTCGATCATCTCCTGGGCATCGGAAAACTGTTTGTTCACTTCTTCTTCTTTTTGCCGGTACTCGTCCTTTGCTTCTGAAAGCTTTTCCTTCCCTTCCTCCAGTTCTTTTCTTTTCTGAGGAAGGTCCTTTGCAGCCTCCGCAAACTCCTGCTTTTTTTCCGCCAGCTCCGACTCGGCGTTTGCAAGTTCTTCCTTTTTTTCGTTTAATTCCGCTTCCTTCTGAGCCAACGCGGCCTTGTTTTTCTTTAAGGTCTGTTTTGCGTTGTTCAGCTCCGCTTCCATCTCCGGAACCGGACCGACGTTTGCTTCCATAAGCTGAAGCTGCTTCTCCTTTTCCCGCAAGTCGGCTTCTCCGGCGGAAAGCTGCCGTTTTGCGGAAGAAAGCTGCTTCTCTGCCTCCGCGATCTGGTTTTTCCCGTCTTCAATCTGCGCCTCGGCCTCTGCAAAGGGATCTTCTCCGCTGTCCACCTGTGTCTCAAGCTTCTGCAGCATTTCTTCCCCGTCATGGATTTCCTGCTCTTTTTCGGCAATGGTCTCCCGGGCATTCTGCAGCTCGCTTTCGGCATCGGCACGTTTTTCATCCAGAATCTCCTGTGCTTTTTGCTGCCGGTCACTGCGATCTGCCTTTCCGATCTCCGTGAGTTTCGCATTGAGCGCGTCGGAAATCTTCTGTGTTGCGGAGGAATAGGCCTTTGAGAACGGGTTTACCCCTGCAGGGAGATCCGCTTTCACCAGTACATTCGTGTAATAGCCGAGGGTCTTGTCCTGATCAAAGGCAGCCGGCGGCAAAACCACAAATACCTTTTGGGAAGTTATAATGTCTTCCGGACATTGCACGGTTCCCGTCACCGTAAATTCCCGGGTCTTCAGGATATCTCCGAACAACGTAGCGGATGAAGGGATCACTTCTATCGTATCGCCGATCTGAATCCCGTTATCCTCCAGATTCTGATCCGTCAGCGCGCATTCATTCTCCGCAGCCGGTTCTCTCCCGTCGGTCAGGATGGATTTGCCGATTCGTTCAGGTGCTTCGAGGATAGTGGCTTCCAGCGTCTGTCCGTCAATCAGGACCTCGGATCCGGAGATCTCTATGGTTCCCTCCACGTCCTGTATCCCTTCCACTTCGAGAAGAGAAGCAATCTCGTCCTCAGAAGCCCCCTGAAGCGCCACGATGTCATAATCCTCATAGTTCGCCTGTAAAAAATATGCCTGCGCGTTCTTTTCCATGGCTTCCGCATAGAAAAAGACGCCGCAGTAAACCCCGCAGCCGATCATTGTCACCACGGCAATGGCGATCCAGGACATCAGGTTTTTTTTGATATTTCTAATCGTTTCCTTTAGCAGTGTTTTTTTCATGCTTGTCATCTCTCACCAGGACAGTTCTTTTGCCTTCAGGGGATTGCGGTTGATACGGATACCGTGGATCAGTCCGCTTCGGATTTTCACCACACGATCCGCCATTTTGGCGATTTCCGGGTTATGGGTAATCATCACCACGGTTTTTCCCTGATTGCGCACGATATCTTCCACAATCGCAAGCACCTCTATGCTTGTCTCGTAATCCAGGGCGGCTGTCGGTTCGTCCGCCAGGATCAGTCTCGGATTTTTTGTGAGCGCTCTCGCAATGGAGACTCTCTGTTGCTGTCCGCCGCTCATCTGTGAGGGGAAGTTGCCGGCACGGTCGGTAAGACCGACAAGAGAAAGCGCTTCCTCCGCAGAAGTGGGATTTTGACTGATTTCCGCAATAAACTGCAGATTCTCCAGTGCGGAAAGATTCGGCATCAACGCATAGGACTGAAAAATGAAACCGATCTCATTCCTGCGGTACTCAGTCAGTTCCTTATCGTTGGGATGGGAAAAATCCTTTCCGTCCACCAGAAGCTGTCCGTCTGTCAGGGAATCCATTCCGCCGATGATATTCATCATGGTGGTCTTGCCGCAGCCGCTTTCCCCCAGGATGACAAGAAATTCCTTCGGAAAGATATCCAGATCGATTCCCTTTAACACGCGCAGGGTCTGATCCCCGGAGGTGAACTCCTTTACGACGCCCCGCAGGCTGACCATGGGCTGCACATCCGTTTTCTGACCTGACCCGTAGCCCTTATCTTCGATATCCAGAGAGATCAGCGCCGTCAGCTGGTTTCCGAGGCGCAGATCCTCTTCATCAAAGCGGGCTCCGCCGGTTTTGTTCACCAGTTGAATGCAGCCGAAGGGATCTTTCCCGGGGGGATTGATGGGAATCACCATCTGGGTGCGCAGCTTCATCCCGGTCGCCTCATCAGAGCCGTAGAGAGGGCTGTCTTCCGGGATTTCGTTATGCAAAAGCATGCCTTCGGCGGTATCAAACACATGTCCCACGATCCCCTGATCTTTACGGATGGTCATCCCTGTGACATCCGTGGGCGATTCGCAGGCTATGATGGAAAGTCTCCCGGAGCCGGGATCCAGCAGCCAGACAAAGCCGGCCTCACAATCTACCCTTTGCCGGATGATGTCCAGACAGTTGGAAAGCGCACTCTCCATCTGTTTTTCGGATTGAAGCGCTTCCATTAATTCCCATACCGCCTGGGTAAATGATTCTTTTCTTTCCTGATCGCCCATATTTACGCCGTCTCCTTCTTCATGCTATGGTGGTATTAACTGAAAACAACTATGCCGATATCTGATTGCCCGTATAGAGCTGATAATACTTCCCTTTTTGTGCGAGAAGCTCTTCATGGGTGCCGCGTTCAATGATATGCCCTTTCTCCAGCACCATGATGCAGTTGCTGTTTTTCACGGTGGACAGGCGGTGGGCGATCACAAAGGTGGTACGCCCCTTCATGAGTTGATCCATGCCGTCCTGCACCTGTTTTTCGGTCCGGGTATCGATGGAGCTGGTCGCTTCATCCAGGATCAGCACAGGCGGATCCGCCACCGCTGCACGCGCAATGGCAAGCAGCTGACGCTGCCCCTGGGAAAGATTGGCTCCGTTCCCGGTGAGCACGGTCTGATAGCCGTCCGGAAGCTGCCTGATAAAGGTGTCTGCGTTGGCCAACTTTGCAGCCGCGATGACTTCTTCATCCGTGGCATCGAGATTACCGAAGCGGATATTTTCCATCACCGTATCCGTAAAAAGATTGGTCTCCTGCAGCACGATTCCGAGAGACCGCCTCAGATCAGCTTTCCTGATCTTGTTCACATTGATTCCGTCATAACGGATCTTGCCGTCCTGAATGTCATAGAACCGGTTGATCAGGTTCATGATGGTGGTTTTCCCCGCACCCGTTGATCCCACAAAGGCAATCTTCTGCCCGGGATTTGCATGCAGTGTAACATGATGAAGAACGATTTTCTCGGGATCATAACCGAAATCCACATCGTTGAAGACGATATCCCCCTCCAGCGGGACGTAATCCGTTGTTCCCGTGGCCTGATGCGTATGCTTCCATGCCCAGAGACCGGTATGCTGCTCTGTCGTCTCGGTAAGGGTGTCTCCTTCTTTCTTTGCGTTCACAAGCATGACATACCCCTGGTCAACCTCCGGTGTCTCGTCGAGAAGCTTAAAGATCCGGTCGCTCCCGGCCAGTGCCATGGCAATCGCATTGATCTGCATACTGATCTGGTTGATGGGCATCATAAAGCTGCGGTTTAAGGTTAAAAAGCTTGCAAGGGCACCGACCGTAAAGCCGCCGATTCCGGAAAGCGCAACCACGGCGCCCGCCATCGCACAGACCACAAAGCTGACATTCCCCAGCTGCGCATTGATGGGACCGATCATGTTTCCGAACTGGTTGGCCTGATAGGCACTGTCAAACAGCTTCTCGTTTCGTTCCCTGAATTCCCGGATTGCCTGCGCTTCATGACTGAAGACCTTGATGACCTTCTGTCCGTCCATCATCTCCTCGATATAACCGTTCAAAGCGCCCAGATCCTGCTGCTGCGCCACGAAATACTTCGAGCTTTTGCCTGCCACCTGCTTTGTCACCACCAGAATCACAAAAATCATGCCCACCGAAACGAGGGTCATGACCGGGCTCAGCATGATCATACTGATCAGCACACCGATGAGGGTAATCATACTGTTGATCGTTGTCGGCAGACTCTGGCTGATCATCTGACGGATCGTATCGATATCGTTCGTGTAAATGGACATGATATCGCCGTGGGCATGGGAGTCAAAATAGCGGATCGGCAGTGTCTCCATATGTGAAAACAGTTCATTCCGAAGTCCCCGCATGGTGCCCTGCGTCACATAAATCATCGTTCTGCTCTGTACAAAGGTGGCCAGCACACCTGCACCGAGAACAATCATGATCTGGCGCATCGCATTCGAAAGGGGGCCGAAATCGGGATTGGGCTGGCCGATCAAGGGCGTGATGTAATCATCGATCAGTGTGCGGAGAAACAGCTGTGCCTGCAGCATGGCAAACACAGAGACGAAAATACAGATCACGACAACAACCAGGGCGATGCCGTATTTCCGGAACACATAGGAAAGCAGGCGACCTAGGGTCTTCATGGGGTGATCCAGCCTCGGTGCCGGACCTCCCATGTGTCTGCGTCCCATTTTGATTTCTTTTGCTTTTTCCTCTGCCATCATAAAACCTCTTATACGTCGTCGAAATCCTTGGAGCCTCCCGTCTGGGAATCGTACACTTCGCGGTATATCTCGTTATTCGCAAGCAGCTCTTCGTGTGTCCCGATACCGGAGATACGGCCATGATCCATGACGAGAATCCGGTCGGCATGCATGACGGAGCTGATGCGCTGTGCAATGATAAGCTTCGTGGTATCCGGAATCGCCTCCGCAAAGGCTTTTGTAATCTTTGCATCGGTGGCAGTATCGACGGCGCTGGTGCTGTCATCCAGGATCAGAATCTTCGGATGCTTTAGGATCGCTCTCGCGATACAAAGCCGCTGCTTCTGTCCGCCGGAAACATTGGTGCCGCCGCGTTCAATCAGGGTTTCATACTTCTTGGGGAAATTTTCGATAAACTCATCGGCACAGGCGAGTCTGGCCGCTTCCCTGCATTCTTCTTCCGTCGCATTTTCGTTTCCCCAACGGAGGTTATCATAGATGGTGCCGGAAAACAGAACGTTTTTTTGCAGCACGACGGAAACTTCCTTTCGGAGGATATCCAGATCATAGTCTCTGACATCCCTGCCGCCGACCTGCACCTCCCCTTCACTGACATCGTAAAGTCGGCTGATGAGGTTGACCAGCGAGGACTTGCTGCTGCCGGTTCCGCCGATGATCCCGATGGTTTCGCCGGATCTGACGGAAAGATTGATATCGGAGAGCACCGGTTCCTCGGAATTCTTATCATAGCGGAAGGTGACATGGGAAAAGCTGATGCTTCCATCCTTCACTTCGCGGACCGGATTCTCGGGATTGCAAATCGTCGTCTCTTCTGTCAGGACTTCCTTGATCCGGCGCGCACTGGGCTCTGCCATCATGACCATCACAAAGATCATGGAAAGCATCATAAGATTCATCAGGATGGTCAGACAGTAGGTAAAAAGGCTGAACAGCTCTCCCGTCTCCAGACCGCTCTCGGGACTGACGACAAGATGTGCGCCGACCCAGGATAGGATCATCAGACTGACAAAAATCGTACCGGTCATCAGCGGGCCGCTCCACGCCACGACCCCCTCTGCCTTAATGAAGATCTTATAGATCGCTTCACTGGCCTTACGGAACTTTCGATCCTCATAGGGCTCCCGTACAAAGGCCTTCACCACGCGGATTCCGTTGACGTTTTCCTGGACACTTTCATTGAGGGCATCATATTTCGGGAAAGCCTGTTTGAAGTATTTCAGCGCGAAAAACAAAAGCAGGACAATCACACCGGCTAAAATCATCATCGTGATCAGAAAAATCGACGCCAGCTGCCGGTTGATGGAAAAAGCCATGATGAGTGCCGCGATCAGGGAAACGGGCGCGCGAAAGCACATGCGCAGCAGCATCTGAAACGCATTCTGTACGTTGGAAATATCCGTCGTCAGACGGGTCACCAGGCCGGCCGTGCTGAAATGGTCAATATTTGCGAAAGAAAATGTCTGAATTCTCTCAAACATCCCCTGTCTGAGGTTCTTGGCAAGCCCGGCGGATGCCTTGGCCGCAAATTTTGCGGCAATGAGACCGAAGGTAAGCCCCAGCAGCGCCACACAAAGCATGATCAGGCCAACGCGGATGATATACGAAAGATCCTGATTGGCAAGTCCGATATCTATGATTCTCGCCATCAGAAGGGGGATCAGCATTTCCATCACCACTTCCCCGATCATCATGACAGGCGTCAGGATCGACGGCGTCTTATATTCCCGTATATAGTGACTGAGTGTCTTTAGCATAGGTTTTCTCCGAAATCCTCCAGCGGGCGGAATACCCCCGCCTCATTCTTTCCGTACAATTCAAGTCTTGTGATCTGCCAGGCTGTCTTGTCGAAGCGCTCTCCGGCGCGGTCAAAAAACGCTTCCAGCAACAGTTCCGGCTTGATATTGGTTTCACTTCCGGCAGAGAGCTTGAGAAAGAACCCGTTTTGTCTGCAGCAAAACACATGGACATATTGCTTCAAATCCAGCTCTTTCACACTTTTTTTGGTCTTTTTTTGGATCAAAAAGGTCGGCGCATCATGAAACAGTGTCTGCACCTGTTCCGTAAGATCCGGCATTTCCATGTTCTTCGGCGCAACCAGATAATCTGCGGCTGCCACCATAGCCATGCCGTTTTTCGCGTTGTCCGGCAGTTTCCTGCAGGAAAGTGCCTTTAATCCCTCCGGCATACAGGCATTCAGCCGCTGCAGGACAGCTTCGCCCGTATCGGCCGTATAAACCTCAAGATCCAGATATTCCCCCGTACTCTCCACGCCAACGCCCAGCGGCAGCGCAAAACTCATGACGGGGTGGGGGCTGTACCCTTCCGTATAACGGACATCTATAGAAGCCAGCCGCATCAGCTTCTGGAAAAAACGCATCGTATCCAGATGACCGATGAATTTCATGCTTCCTGTTTTTTCAAAACGGATTCTAAGCTTCATGGCAGACACCTCCGCCATAACGCTTTGCCCCGCATCCGCTGCATTGTTGTCTGCAATGAGGCGTCACGGCTTCCTTTTTGGCCTGTTCCCACTCCCGTTCCAGGTATTCCCTTGTCACGCCGCAATCGATAAAATCCCAGGGCAGGATTTCTTTTGTATCGCGGGGTCTTGCGGTATAAAAAGCGGGATCAATCCCGGTTTCCATGAAAGCAGCATCCCAAAGCTCGGGATGAAACCATTCCGTCCAGGAATCAAAGCAAGCGCCTTTTTGGTAAACATTCAAAAGTACCGCGGCGAGTCTTCGATCCCCACGCGCCAGCACGCCTTCCAATACCGTTTCCTTTGCCTCATGATAGATATAACGGATGCTTTTCTGATTCAGCTGCTGCTTCAGGCAATCCTTTAACAGACCCGCCCGGTTGAGATACTCCTCCGCCGGCAGCATGGAGGCCCATTGAAAGGGGGTAAAAGGCTTGGGCACAAAAAAGCTGGTGCTGATGGTAATCTGACAGCGTCCGTTCCTCTCCTCTTTCGGGATCTCGTAAAAGCATTCCGCAATTTTTTCCGCCAATTCCGGAATCGCTGCCACGTCTTCTTCTGTCTCAGTCGGCAGCCCCAGCATAAAATAGAGCTTTACTTTATTCCAGCCCCCTTCAAACGCAAGGGAGGCACCATGCAGGATTTCTTCTTCGGTGAGTCCCTTGTTGATCACATTTCTCATCCGCTGAGAGCCGGCTTCCGGCGCAAAGGTCAGGCTGCTTTTCTTCACATCCTGTACTTTTGACATCACATCCAGCGAGAAGGCATCAATCCTGAGAGACGGCAGTGAAATATTCACCCCCTGCGCTTTTCTCTCCATGAGAAAAGACAAGAGCTCCGGAAGATCCCGGTAATCACTGGTGGAGAGCGAGCTTAGGGAAATCTCATCATGGCCGGTGTTTTGTAACATTTCCTCCGCACAGACTGTCAGAGAGGAAAGACTCTTTTCCCTGGTGGGCCGGTAGATCATGCCTGCCTGGCAAAAGCGGCATCCCCGGATACAGCCGCGTTGTACTTCCAGTACCACGCGATCCTGCGTCGGCTGCAAAAAGGGAACAAGGGGTTTCTTCGGATAGGGTGCCCGGTCAAAATCCAATACCAGCTGTTTTTCAATTCTTGCCGGGATATCCGGCAAAGTCGGTTCAAAGGACTGAATGGTTCCGTCTTCCCGATAAGTCACCTGATATAGGGACGGTACATAGATACCCGGGATTTTGGCTGCCTCCTTCAAAAAAGACCGGCGGTCAACGCCCTTCTTTTTACAGTCCCCGTAAAGATCCAGGAGTTCATCATAACGAACCTCCCCCTCCCCAATATAAAAGCAATCAAAAAAGAACGCAAGGGGCTCCGGATTATAGACACAGGGTCCCCCGCCGATCACAATGGGATCCGCCTCCGTCCGGTCTTTTGCGAAAAAAGGGATGCCGGAGAGGTCCAGGATCTGCAGGACATTCGTATAACACATTTCATACTGAAGCGTAATCCCCAGAAAATCCGCCGTTTTGACCGGCTGCTGCGACTCCAGCGAGAAATAAGGTATCTGCTTCTCTTTCAGAATCTTATGAAGATCCGGCCAGGGGGAAAAAAGACGTTCGCAGAAAACATCCTCCCGCCGGTTAAACATCTCGTACAAAATCTGCATCCCGAGATGACTCATCCCGATCTCGTACACATCCGGGAAACACATAACAAACCGGATATTTGTCGTATCCGGTTGTTTATGGCAGCTATTCAGTTCGTTTCCGAGATACCTTGCCGGTTTTTCCACGGAAAGGAGGATCTCGTCATCAAGCGCCAGTTTTCTCATCTTTGTGCCAGTTCTCTTGTGATCTCTTCCCAGGTAACATCCTTTTCAATCATCAGGAGCATCAGATGGAACAGAAAATCCGACATTTCATGCCGCAGGGCGTCGGTGTCTTCGTTTTTTGCCGCGATGATCACTTCCGCACTTTCCTCCCCGCATTTTTTCAGGATATGATCCAGCCCCTGCTCGAGCATATAGTTTTCGTAGGAGCGCTGTTCTGCGTCCGTCTTTCTGGCCTGAATGGAATTGTAGAGATTCTCCAGCACCTTCAGGGGATTTCGTTCCACATATTCCTTCTTTACGATTTCATTGAAGAAGCAGGATCTCTGACCGGTGTGGCAGGCGGCGCCCACCTGGGAAACCTTTGCCAGAATCGTATCGTAATCACAGTCCGCCGTCAACGATTTGACATATTGGATATGTCCGCTTGTCATTCCCTTGGTCCACAGCTCCTGCCGGCTTCTGGAGAAATAGGTCATTTTCCCGATGGAGATGGTTTTCTCAAAGGCTTCTTCATTCATATAGGCGAGCATCAGCACTTCATCCGTTTGATAATCCTGTACGATCACGGGAACCAGCTTGTCGGAATTCAGCTTCAGGTCGGACCATTTCAGCTTCGGCTCAAAATTGTCCATATTGATCCCGTGCTTATAAAGCTCCGTCTTTAACGCCATGACATCCCGATCCGGATCATTGATGACGGGACCGGAAATACCGCGGATGTTTTCCCTGGACAGGGCATCCACGATTTCCTCGAATGTCGCCGATTGCATGGTAACCACATATTGAAGATCCGTGATGAGGTCGATGGCATCCAGAATATCCGGATTCAGCACGAGAATCTCATGGAAATGATCCCTGAGCTCCTCCTGGTGCTTAAACAGGAAATCCACATTCTTGATCGAGACATTGATCTTTTCCTTCCCGAAGCGGGCAGAGGCGTCTTCCGCGATCTCAAAGGCCGACGCCTTGTCGCCGTTCAGGATCACCTGTTTACAGCCCGCAAAAAAGAGCTTTTTGACATCCGCCATCCGTTCGATATTCCCGCCACCGCAGATGGGAATATCCACGGTTTTACTGATCTCCGCAATCACCTGCAGATTTTTCTCATGCTCTTCATCGGTATCGGAAAGATCCAGAATGATGATCTTGTCTATGCCGCTGTCATTATACAGCTTTGCAATTTCACGATAGTCTCCCGCCACCTGCGGATCATGCAGTCCCTTCACCGCCTGACCTGCCTTGATATACATGGTGGAAGCCAGAATCTTATATTCCATACTCAAAGACTTCCTTTCGTTGTCAGCACATCCGTAATGCGTTTGTCGCACTGCACTGCTTCCGAAAGCGATTTCGCAAATGCTTTAAACGCAGCTTCGATGATATGATGATGGTTTTCTCCGGCAAGGAGCTTCAGGTGAATATTCATCCCCGCGCTGTAGCTGAGGGCATAGAAAAACTCTCTGACCGTTTCCGTGTCCAGATACCCGACCCGTTCCCGGGTAAAGGGGATATCGAAGGCGAGATACGGTCTGCCGGAAAGATCCACCGCCGAGAGCACCAGCGCATCATCCATGGGCAGAATACAATCTCCGAAGCGCCGGATGCCTTTCTTATCTCCCAAGGCGGTCTTGATGGCATTGCCCAGGACGATCCCGGTATCCTCCACGGTATGATGGCAGTCCACGGCAAGATCCCCCTTCACAGAGACCTTCAGGTCAAACAGCCCATGTCTGGCAAAGCTTTCCAGCATGTGATCCAAAAAGCCGATCCCCGTATCAATCTCTGCTTTTCCGGATCCGTCCAACGCCAGTGTGAGGCGGATATCGGTTTCACTTGTGGTTCTTTTCACTTCCGCACAACGGGATTCACTCATAATCGCTCCTTTACTCAAACCGCACGGCGATGGAATTGGCATGCGCCGTGAGCTGTTCACATTTTGCAAATGTTTCTATATCCTTATGGATTGCTTCCAATGCCTCTCTGGAATAGGAAATGATGCTGCTACGCTTCACGAATGCATCCACCCCCAGTGCCGAGAAAAACCGGGCGGTACCGTTGGTCGGCAGGATATGATTCGGTCCGGCAAAATAATCCCCCAGGGGCTCGCTGCTGTATGGACCGAGGAAAATCGCCCCCGCATTCCTGATCTTTGTCATGACCTCAAAGGGGTCTCTCATCAGGATCTCTAAATGCTCCGGGGCAATCTCGTTCGCGGCATCGATGGCCATGGAAAGATCCTCCGCAACCAGTAGGTATCCGAATCGATCCAACGATTTTTCGATGATCTCGCGCCTCGAGAGGGTCTGCAGGAAGGTATCCACCTCTTTGGACACCTGCTCGGCCAAAACCGGGCTTGTGGTGATCAGGATCGCGGAAGCCATCTCATCATGCTCCGCCTGGGATAAAAGATCCGCCGCCACATATTTCGGATCGGCACTGTCATCCGCCAGAACCAGGATCTCACTGGGACCGGCAATGGATTCGATACCGGTATAGCCGAAGACGGCTTTTTTGGCAAGCGCCACATAGATATTCCCGGGACCTACGATTTTGTCCGAGCGCGGAATGGACGCCGTTCCGAATGCCATGGCCGCGATGGCCTGCGCTCCGCCCACCTTAAAGATCCGATCCGCCCCTGCCTCTTTTGCCGCAACCAGCGTATTCGGATTGACTCTGCCGTCTCTCCCGGGGGGCGTACACATCACGATCTTCGGCACACCGGCGATTTTCGCCGGTACGATATTCATGAGGACGGAGGAGGGATATACCGCTTTCCCGCCGGGGACATAGACCCCCACCGTATCAAGGGGGGTGATTTTCTGCCCCAGGATCACGCCGTCGGGGGACGTGGTAAACCAGCTCTGCTCCACCTGTTTTTCATGGTAGGAGCGGATGTTGACCAGTGCTTTTCGGATCACGGAAAGCAAGGCAGGCTCCACCTGATCGTAGGCTTCCTGCACCTCCGCTTCGGATACTTCCACGGAGGTCTCGTCCATGGAAACATGGTCAAACTGCTCCTCATAAGCAAAGACCGCGCGGTCTCCGTCCTGCTGCACGGCGGATATGATGCGGCGTACCGTCTCTTCCTGCTCCGGGTATTGGCTCGGACTCCGCTGCAGCAGGTCTTCCAGCAGATTTTTCTTTGTTGTCTGATCCAGTGTAATAATTCTCATAGATTCCTCTTTTCCATGTCCACAACAGCGCGAAGATCTCTGATCAACGCGGTAATCTGTTCATTTTCCATTCGCATGCTGACCTGATTGACGATCATCCTGGCGGAGAGCGGACAGATCTCTTCCAGTACCATGAGCCCGTTTTCTTTTAAGGTAGAGCCCGTTTCCACAATATCGCAGATCACCTCGGACAGCCCTACGATGGGTGCCAGTTCGATGGAGCCGTTCATCTTGATAATCTCCACGGTCTGGTGCTTTTGATTGTAAAAATAGTCCTTGGCTATCCCGGGATACTTGGTCGCCACACGGATCATCTCGTGGTGCTGCAAAAGCTTCTGCGCCGATTGGGGTCCGCAGACACACATTCTGCATTTCCCGAAGCCGAGATCCAGCACCTCAAAGACGTTGCGCCCCTCTTCTATGATGGTATCCCTGCCCACAACACCGATATCGGCCGCCCCGTATTCCACATAGGTCGGCACATCCGGTCCCTTTGCCAGGAAAAATCTGTATTTCTTTTCTTCATTGACAAAGATCAGCTTCCTGGTGTGCTTGTCCTTCATCTCCTCACAGCGGATGCCTGTTTTCTCCAGGAGATCCATGGTCTTATCCGCAAGCCGCCCCTTTGTCAATGCAAAGGTCAAATATCCGTCTTTACTCATTCTTTTCTCTTTCCCCGGAAGTGTTCTGTAACAGCTACTTTTATGATCCGGTCTCGGTCATATACAAAAGACCGAAGGTACCGGGTCCGCAGTTCACCGCGATGGCCGGTGATGCTTTTTGGAAATAGATCTGCTCAAATGTCGTGCGTTTTTGAATGGCCGCCTCGATCTCATGCAGATCTGCCTGCGTGAGACCCACATAGGTTACGAAGAGGATCCGGTGGTCAATATTGCTCTTATGATCCAGAATGGAGGAAATATAGCGGCTCCACGCGTGCCTTCTGGCTCCGAGATAGATATTCCGCACCACCATTTTCCCTTTCTTCAGCGCAAGCACAGGGCGAATCATAAACGCATTCGTCACACTGGCGGTCCGTTTACTGATCTGTCCGGATCTGGCAAGGTAATCCAGGCTGTCCACGATAAAGCTCGTAAATACATGACTGCGGATCGTTTCCAGACATGTAACGATCTCCTCCACGTTCTTCCCTTCTTCCGCCATCCGGCAGGCCGCCAGCACCATCAGTCCCTGCCCGCTGGAAAGATGTCCGCTGTCGATCACCGTGACATTATCGAATGCTTTCGCCGCTTCGATGGCCATGGGACAGCCGCTGTGCGCCATCTGGCTGGAAATGGAAATATGAATCACATTGTTTGCATAGGTCAGCTGTTCCGCAAAGAAGCTTTCATGTGCAGCCACGTCCGGCGCAATGGTATTGACCTTTGCCCGGGTGTCCTCCATATAGGTAAGAAGGCTCAGCGTCTCAATTTCCAGACCGTCCCTGAAAACCCCGCTGGACGTCCCGACCATATGGGGCAAAACGGGAATCCGGTAGCGTTCGATAAGCTCTCTCGGAATATCCGCCACGCTTTCCGTGGTGATCACCACGGGGGTTTTCTTTCGATGATCCATGATCCAGGACATGCTCTCTTCCAGGATCTCATCCTGGGAGCCGATGAGCGTGATCAGATCCTTCGGCAGAAGCCGGTACAGCTCACTCTCCAGCTTTTGTCCGGAGACAGGCTTGACGAGATAGCCGTCGAACCCTTCTCTCTCGTAAAGATTACCGCTGTCACCGCCCACATTCGCCGTCAGCGCCACGATCTTGGAGTCTTTGCAGAGACCGCCGATCTGTTCTCTGATCAGATGCAGGCATTCAATACCATCCATCTCCGGCATCATGTGATCCATGAAAATCACCTGGAAGGGTGTTTCCAGTGTTTTCTGCAGCGCTTCGGCACCGCTTGAGACCATGGTCATCTGTACCCTGGTGGACCGGAGGAGCTTCTCCACCACAAGCAGGTTGGCAGCCGTATCATCCACCACAAGCACCCTGGCATTGGGTGCTTCAAAGGTCTGGTGGTATTCATTGAGCTGACTCATCTTATGCCGTCTCTCCAGATCCACCTCTCCGATCACCGCCTCCGACAGGACTTTCTGCGGGATTTCGATCATGAAGGTGGAACCCTTCTTGTAAACGGAATTCACCGTGATCTTGCCCCCCATGAGATCCACAAACTGTTTCACGATGGAAAGCCCAAGCCCGGTACCTTCAATGTAGCGGTTCTTATCCTCATCCACGCGTTTGAAGGCGGTAAAGAGATAGGGCATGTTTTCTTTTTTGATCCCCATGCCGGTGTCCCGGACTGAGTATACCACATTTACCCTGCCGCTCGTCAGCTGTTCGCACTGTATGGAAAGGGTAACGGATCCTTCTGCAGTGTATTTGATGGCATTATTCAGGACGTTGATCAGGATCTGCTTGATCCGCACTTCATCCCCGTACAGCTCCTCCGGGAGATCCTGCGCCACATTGATATGAAACGCAAGCCCTTTTTGCTGTGCTCTTAGCCACAGCATCCCGACAATATCCGAAAGCATGTCCCCGGTGTGATAGGCTGCTTCATTCAGATGCATCTGTCCGGATTCAAACTTGGACATATCCAGGATATCATTGATCAGGTGCAGCAGCATCTTGCTGGCGGCCTGGATATTCATGGAATTTTCATTGATCTCGTCCGAAGCATTCTCCCGGAGAGTCATCTCGTTCAAGCCGATGATGGTGTTGATCGGTGTGCGGATCTCATGGCTCATGCTGGAAAAAAAGCGATTTTGAGCCGCATTGAGCTCCTCGATCTCCTCTTTTCGTCTGTCGGCAATCTGGCGTTCATGGTTATAGATTTCCATCAGGAACGTCACCGTCAGATAGACCGTCGCGCCAACCCCTGCCACGGATGCAATGGAATCAAGGTGCGCAATCTTGTCTCCGTGCCTGGTGAGCCATTCCGGATGAAAATAAGATCCGAGATAACAAAGAACTGCGGAGACAAACAGCAAAACAATGACCACACGTCTCACGATCCCGGTGGTATTCAGGCCGAGATAAAGAAAGGCAAACGCGAACCAGATGGGAGTACATCCGTAGATCCCGCCCCCGGTAAAGTATTCCACCGGCAGCACGAAAACGATCACACCGATGCTGATCAGAATCCCGCCGAGCTCAATTTTATCAAACTTCATCGAAAAGGTGACGATCACAAGCATCGCCAGAATACCGCCACCCAACACCATAAGCTTTTCGAGGCTTTCTCCGATAAAGATATCCCAGATCAGAATGATGGCCAGCGTGATCGTAACGGTGATGGATGTCAGGAAAAAGCATCGTTTTTGAAGCGGGATCGTTGTGTCTTTTACGTAGTCTTTGATTTTCTTTACCATCAGGATCCCTCCTCCGGTGCAAATTCAAGGATTTCTTCTTCGTCCGGCGGATTTTCTTCCGGTGCAAATTCCAGCATCTCTTCCCGGGGGGATGGCTCTTCCGGCGAGAATTCCAGTATGGCCGCATCGTCCTGCTTATCTCCCGGCGCAGTTGTCTGTGTTTTCCCCTCCTCCTGCATAGCCGTCCCTTCCGTAAGCCACTTCAATACGCCTTCGGAAACGGTTTCATAAAGCTGCATGGTTTGCTGATGATTCTCAGTGATAAAAGCAGCCTGCCCACGCTTTGCCGCATCCTCCAGAGCCCTGGCCTGATCGGAAAGTGTCATGGCACCGATCATTTTAGCGGTGCTCTTTAAGGCGTGTACGATAATGGCATAGTTTTTCCAGTCCTGTTTCTCATAAAAAGCTGCCGCCTCTTCCCGTTTCCCTTTTCCGTCCGAAGCGAACTGGTTCAGCAGCGTCCGGTAAAACTCTTCATCATCCTGACAGTAATGCAGGCCTTTTTTCGTCTCGATACGCAGCCGTTTCAACCCGTCATATTCATCCTCTGACGCCTGCTTCTCTTTTGCGGCATCCGCGATATCGAATGCGGACGGAACAGACTCTGCTTTTTCATAGGTCACCAGAGCCCTCGGCAGTACCTTCTTCAGGACACGCTCCAGATCGGTGAGTTCGATGGGCTTACTGACAAAGCCGTCAAATCCTTCATTCAGGAACATTTCCTTGGCGGTACTGACGGCATTTGCGGTTAAGGCAACGATCGGCAGGATCTTCCTTTCTTTTTCCATTTCGTTCCGGATCCTGTGCATTGCCTCAATACCGTCCATCTCCGGCATCATATGATCCATGAAGACAATATCAAACTCCTGCTCCTTGCAGAGGGTAATGGCATCCTGTCCGGAGGGAGCCGTCGTTACCACGATCCCGTATCTGTTGAGGATGCCGATGGCAACGGTGAGGTTCATGGGCTCATCATCCACCACCAGCGCTTTTACGCCACGGCAATACATCCGGCCTTCTTCTTCGATCTCATCCGGGCTGGTGATGTTCAGCGCACTGATCACGGGGAAGCAGTAAAAGGGCTTTTGCAGAAGCCTGATCTTGGAGCCGGGACGAATGGGAAATCCGGGATTTGCCACAACGATGACCACCATCTTATGGGCAAGCTCCTCCATCAGATCAGGATCTGTCATGTATTCCTCTTCTGCCACAAACAGATGGGTAAAGGAAATCGTAGACAGCAGCTTCTCCAGGTTCTCCAGGGTTTCCACCCGATGCATGGGAAGCTTCAGCCCCTGTACCATGCGTTTGATCATCATGTTATAGTACTCACGCACGCTGGGGTTCGGGTATTTTTCAAAATGCAGATATGCGCCGAGGCACAGGTTCTGGTGGTTTCTGACGGACATGCAGTCCGCCGTATCACGCACCTCCTGCGGAATGCTGACATGCACTCGTGTACCGACCCCGGGTTTACTGCTGATGGTAAAGAATCCGCCCAGAGCGCTTGTAAATCCGGAAACGATGGCCATGCCGAGCCCCAGCCCGTTTGTAGAGCGGGTTCGTCCCGAATCCCCCTGATAGAAACGATCAAAAACACGTTCCATCTCGGCTTCCGTCATGCCGACCCCGGTATCCTCCACCTCGATATAGAGATTCATCCCGTATTCCTGACGGATGGGGGAGATCCTGACGTATACACCACCCTCTTTGGTATATTTCAGGCCGTTTGTGATCAGATGCCACAGAATCTTTCTCAGCTTTGCCACATCGGTACGCATGATAGCCGGAAGCGTCGGATCCACGTCGATCACCAGCTCCAGGTCTCTCGGCTTGATCAGCTGAATCTCCATCACGAGGTCGTTTAACAGAGAGGAAAGCATGTAGTCTTCGGCATTGACCGCCAGCTTTTTCATATCAATCTCGGAATAGTCCAGAATATCGCTGATCTGTTCCGCCACACGTTTTCCCGCTTCCTCCACAGACCGGAGGCTCCTGCGGAGCTGCGGATCCTTCTCCTGCTCCATCACAACGCCGGTCAGTCCGATGACGGCATTGATGGGCGTCCTGATCTCATGGGACACGTTTGCCAGAAAATCTCCGGCGCTTTTATTCTCTTCGCCGAGCTTTTTGATCTTCGATTCGTAGCCCTCACTGAGACGGTCAATGGCCGCCACCAGCTGTGTCGCAATAATCGCAACGATGGCCACCAGCAGTAAGTGCCAGATGGCACGGATGATGTTGGAGGGGGTAAGCTCGAGACCGACGGTTTGCTGCATCGCGATCAGATGATAGATCATCCCCCCATAGCCTGTGATAATGCTCGCTGCCGTCAACACCGATTCCTGTGTCATGGAGACCAGGACAATGACCACCGCAATCACAGGCGTGCTGTCATACAGCGTATCCACATTTACACTGTAATAGAACATCTCTACCATGAGAATGATGGAATAGATAAAGATCCGTTGACGCTCCGGCGGGCGATGCAGGACGTGCATAAAAAAACATCCCAGCCCGGCTGCCATGCAAAGCGGGATTGTCCATTTTTCCCAGCCCATCATCATGTTCAGTACGATCAGGACAGCGGAAAAGCCGATGACGACGATCACCATCGCAAGGTGAGACAAAGCCCTGAGCTCGTTTTCTTTTTGTCTTCTCATCATTGCTCCCTCATGGTGTAATCCGCATCTTCCTCGATCATCTGCAGCATCACCCGGACAAATTGCGGATCAAACTGGGTGCCGCTTCCCTTTTTTAATTCATCCTTCACCTTTTCCTGAGGCAGCACATCACGATAACTCCTTCTGCTGCTCATGGCATCATAGGAATCCGCCACCGCGATGATCCTTGCGCCCTCCGGGATGTCCTCCCCCTTCAGTCCGTCCGGATAACCACTGCCGTCGTACCGCTCATGGTGCCATCTTGCACCTGTGACAAGACGCGGCATCTCTTTGATATTCTTCAGGATACGTGCTCCCATCACGGGGTGGTTTTTGATCAGATCATATTCTTCCTCCGTCAGATGGGTGGGTTTATTGATCACAGCATCGGGAATCCCGATCTTTCCCACGTCGTGAAGCAGCCCCATCATATAGATCTCGTCCTGTTCCTTCTCGTCATATCCGAAACGTTTGGCAATCTCTCTGGAGTAATCAGCGACGCGTCCGGAATGGCCGTTGGTATACGTATCCTTTGCGTCGATGGCATCCGCCAGAGACTTGACAATATGCAGGGAAAGCCGCTCGTTTTCTCTTGTCTTGATGGCTACCTCGTTGGCAAGATTCCGCTGCAGGCGGATCAGCTCGATGATGTGCCGGCAGCGCAGTGTCAGCACCTCCGGAACAAAGGGTTTTTTGATAAAGTCCATTGCCCCAAGGGATAAACCCTTTGTTTCGGACTCCTCATCCTCATTGGCGGTGAGGAAGATCACCGGGATCTCCTCTCCCGGCTTACTGGACTGACGCAGAATGCGAAGTGTCTCAAACCCATCCATTTCCGGCATCAGGATGTCCAGGAGGATCAGGTCGGGGGTATTCTCCTTTACATAATCGAGGAGGGCGCTTCCGCTGCGAAGCGCCGTCACCCGCATATTATTCTTACTCAGGATGTGTCCGGCCATTTTCAGATTTGCCACATCATCATCCACCACAACAATCCAGTCTGCCATTGATGTCTGTTTCCTTTCACCTGTGGTTTTGCCACATACATCGCCATTATAGCGCGGTTTTTTTAAGATGACAAGAACCGAAACAGGGAAACGCCGGTGTCAGCGTTCCCCTGTTTTGATCACTTTCTCTTTTGATGTCGTTTTTTGTGCGATCTGGTTCGAAGCACCAGCAAGCCGGCCAGGATCACTGCACATGCGATGATAAGAATGACGATGAGGGGGATCATCCAGGATTTCGTTTCCTTCTGCCGGTGGGTTGCATTGTCTGCGGATGCCCCGGTATTGTCTGCGGTGTCCGTAACCGTGACAGCTGCGGCATCCGTCCCGGACTCCGTCACTTCTCCGGCATCCGCCGTACGGAGCGCATCGGACATGTCCGTTTCTTCCCCGGTGGTTTCGGCGCGTCCGGAGGACTCATCCCCTTCTGACGCATCCCCGACCTCCGCCGTACGGGAGGCGTCACCGGATCCATTCTGTGCCGGTGCAGCGGCATGATCGGCCGCAGCGGCCTCCTGATTTCCGAGATGGAAGAGGTTCCCGATCCAGCTGCCGCCGGATGCCACCTTCTCCTGCAAAGCCGCCATTTCGATGGCTGCCTTTTGTGCAAAGGTCAGCTCCGGAGACGGGATTGCCTCCCCGGCCAGCGGTGCAGAAGCACTTACCGACGGTTGTCCTGCAGCAGCACTGCCTGCCGTATTCCCCGAGCCACCCGTACCGGGCGTGACGGTTGCCGGAGCGGCTGTTCCCTCCTGTACCGTAAACCTGCTGAAGCATCCGAGGGAAACGGTTGCAAACCGTTCTCCGTTGCTTGTCTGTACCGGCACGTTGAAGGTCTCACGCACGGTACTGTTATCATCCATATAATGCAGGATCTTTGCAAACAGAATGTTCATCAGCACCGGAATCTTTACCTGCATCCTGTTGCTGTCTGAAATCTGCAGCGCCTCATGATCCAGTTTTGTTTCCACCACGGTTGTTCCCCCGTTTCTCGCGACAGCGTACGGAGAAATTTCGAGAACGTAGACTGCCTGCTTTCCGTTCCCGCTCTTTCCCGTGATTTCTGTTTTGATCTCAAGGGCAATGTTCGTGATGGTCTGCACTGCGTTGGTTTTGCCATCCTTTGCACACGCCGATGCGACAGCAGCGAGCACTTCCTCCTGTTTTACCAGCGATGGCGTGAGCCTGGTGCTGTCAAATGCCTGAAGAGCCGTCGTTTCCCGCTCATCCAATGCCACCGAATTGGAAACCTCCGTTTCGTTCTTCTCGCCCGGGGCAGGATCCTCCGTACTCTCCAGTGTCACGGGGGCGGCGGGTGCATCCGTATAAACCGCCTGATAACGGTATTCCTGCTTCACGCTCGTGATGGTATCATGCAGCTGCTTCAGCTGGGTGATATCCGGCTGTCCGTTTAAAGACCAGCCTATGAACAGCTTCCCTTCACTCGTCGGCACTTTACCGGTATATGAGGTGTTTTTGCCGTATTCCACATTCTCGCTTTGCAGTGTGTTCCCATTGGCATCCACAAAGGAGACCTGATAGGTCTTGACCTTCCACTGTGCCGTTGCGGTCAGATCCCGATCCGGCATGGTGGATGGAATCATCACATCCCAACCGGTAAATTCAAAGCCGTCTCTTGATGGATTTGCAGGTTTCGTGATGGGATCGCCATAGGGAACCGTCGTGGTCGTTACGGCATTCGCACTGCCGTCTGCCTTGTCAATCTTCAAAGTATAGGAGTTTCTCGACCAGTTGGCGGTATATTTTCGTTCACCGGTACTCTTTGCAGGGATCGTCACAGTTTTTGACGGCGTTACCTGATCTTCCCCTGTCCAGCCGATGAAGGTATAACCCGTCCGCTTCGGTGCCGCAAGAGTCAGCTCCGGGCTTTCCACCGTATAGTATGAGGGATTCTCCGGTGCATTTTGTCCGCCGGCAAGATCATAATTGATGGCATAGGTGATTGCCTTTGTCCAAACCGCCTTCACCTTGCGGTCTCCCGTGCTGCCGGAGGGGATGGAGCTGATGGTTCTGCCGTTCTCATCCACCCATTTTTCAAAGTTGTAGCCTGTTTTTTTCGGTGTGGCGAAGGTTATCTCCGTACTTTCCACCGTATAGGTTGTTGGATTGGTCGCTGCGTTCTCACCTCCCGCCAGATCATATATGATCTGATAGGATACCGGCTCCCAGGTTGCCCGGTAGGTCTGATCCCCGGTGACAGGGGTGATGGCAGGCGTATAGCCACGGAATGTATAGCCCGTTCTCCCGGGATCGGCCGGTGCCTTCGGGGTGTTTCCATAGACCACTTCACTGCTTGCAAGGGTTTTTCCGAGTCCATCCGTAAAGGTGACCTGATAAGCGTTCTCTTCCTTATCGTAGGACGCCTGATAGGAAATATCCCCTGTTACGGTCTGCAGCTCCGGTGTCCATCCGCGGAATGTATAGGAATACTGCACATCCTTTTCCTTCCGGGGCGCCGGAGGCACACAGATGTCGGCTGATGGCGTATCATATTTCAAAACATATGCCCCCAGCAGAGTCCCGTCCTCATCGAAGAATTTCACTGTACAGTCAACAGGCTCCCAGGTTGCTGTGAATGCGGCATCCTCAGCAGGGAAAGTCTCAGGAATCACTGAGTCCCATCCCGTAAACCGGTAACCTGTTCTGTCGGGATCATCCGGCGCATTTACTTTGCTCTGATATGCTCCTGTCAGGGTGGCAACCGGCTTCTGCCCTTCTCCAAGGAACCGCAGCGTCACTGTATTGCGGTTGTAGTAGATCTTCACCGTTGTACTTCCGTCGGATGCGATCTTCTCCTGGACAAAGCTTTTCGCCACGAATCCCGTATAGGTTTTTGCAACAGCTTCCGTCTTCTGTCCCGTGGTACCGGTCATCTTCACGGTTGCATCCAGCTCATAGGATCCGGCTTCCCCGATCTTTTCCAGATAATGTTCCACGGTATATCCCGTCTTTCCCTCCGTCCACTGTGCCGTTAATGTCAGATCACCGGTGACAGGCGTATGAAAATCATACCCTTTCCCGGATTCATCGAGCCACTGCACAAAGGTATACCCCTGTTTCTCGGGATCCGCCGGTTTGGTCGCCTGCTCCTGATACGCCACGCTCTGTGCGGGGATCGTTGCCGAACTGCCTGCGGTATCAAATTTCACCTGATAGGTGTCGATCTTCCACTGAGCGGTAAACGTCTGATCGGACAGCGGCATTTTTTCCGGTACCGAAGGACTCCATCCCAGGAAGCTGTACCCGGTCCGTACAGGATCTGCCGGTGCTGCAACCACACTGTCGTAAAGACCCTTACAGTCATTGACAGGGGTTCCGCCCCTGCTGTCAAAATGCAGCGTCGTCTGGTTCCTCGTATAGTAAATCTTCACGACGGTTCTGCCATCTCCGGAAATGGTTTTCTGCTGCACGGTCTGCGCTGTAAAGCCATCGTAAGATCTGGCGGCTGCCATGGTAGCAGTCCCGGTTGTTCCTGTGCGTCCCGTCTCGGTCTCGCAAAGACTCTCCGGATAAATCCCGTTCAGATCCGCACGGTAGTGTCGGACAGTATAGGGCGTATCGGTATTCGGCGTCCAGGTCGCGGTATAGACCTGATCTTCGGAGGGGAAGGCGGAGGGGATACTCTGCCCCCATCCCGTAAAGGTATATCCGTCCCGCTGCGGCGAATCAGGGATCGTTAAGGTTTGTCCGTAGCTGCCGCGCAGGGTCGATAAAGTCGCCCCGTCTTCATCGCAGAACTGTAAGGTGATCAGATTGCGCTTGTAATAGATCTTTACAACGGTACTTCCATCGGCCAAAATCGTCTGCTGTGTGACACCTTCCGGGGTAAAGCCGGCATATGTTTTGGAGGTTGCCGCTGTTTTGGTCCCTGTGGTGCCGCGCATCCGGATCGTGGCATCTGCGTCAATCGCGTATTCTCCGGGGTTATCCGCCTTTTCAAGGTAGTGTTCCACCGCATATCCCGTCTCGCCGGCAGACCACTGTGCCTTCAGTGCGAGATCCCCTGTCACCTCGGTATCGAAATCGTAACCATTCCCTTTCGCATCGAGCCACTGCACAAAATCGTACCCCGGTCTCTTGGGATCTGCCGGTTTTTCTGCCTTCTTCCGGTACTCCACCTGCTGATCGGCTATGGCAGGTGTACCGCCTGCCGTATCAAATGTCACGGTATAGGAATCAATTGCCCATTGCGCGGTCACTGTCAGGTCTTCGGCGTTCATTCGGTCCGGTATGGCGGGATCCCATCCCGTAAATGTATATCCGGCTTTCCTCGGATCTGCCGGCGGTGTGATCTCGCTTCCATAGGGTGCGCGGATCTCGTTCACAGCCGTACCCCCCACACTGTCAAAGCGCAATGTGACCTGAGTTCTTGTGTAGAAGATCTTCACAACCGTCTTGCCGTCCCCCAGGATACTCTCCTGATGCACGCTCTGTGCCGTAAAGCCTTCATATGACTTTGCAGATGCCGCCGTCTGACCGCCGGTCGTGCCGGTGAGCTGCTCCGTCTCGGAGGGTACCGTCGGATAAGTACCGTCCGTATTTGCTTTGTAATGCTCTACAACGTAGGGCGTATCCGTATTGGGACTCCAGGTTGCCGTCAAGACCTGATCCTCTGCCGGGAATGTCTCCGGAACTGTCTGATCCCATCCCGCAAACGTATATCCGGCACGTTTCGGGTCTGCCGGCGCATTCACGCTGCTTTGATAAGTCCCGCTCAGCGTGGCGTGTGATTCTCCCTCTGCCCCGATAAACTGCAGCGTTACCTGGTTTCTTTGATAGTATATGCTGACCACGGTGCTGCCGTTCGCGGCGATGGTCTCCTGTTCGAAGCTGCTGGCCGTAAAGCCCGTATAGGCCTTCGCGACCGCCTCGGTCTTTTTCCCTGTCGTGCCGCGCATCTTAACGGTTGCATCGGCATCAAGCTCGTAGGCGCCGGTCTGGTCTTTCTTTTCCAGGTAATGCTCCACGGTATAGTCGGTCTGGCCCTCGGTCCACTGTGCCGTCAGTTTCAGATCCTCTGTCACGGGACTGTTGAAGTCATAGCCGCGTCCCTGCTCGTCCAGCCACTGTACGAAATCATATCCGACCCTCTTCGGATCCTCCGGCTTCTGTGCCTTCTCCTGATATTCTACTGTCTGAGAGGCAATGGACGGACTGCCACCTGCCGTATCAAATGTCACGGTATAGCTGTTGACCTGCCATTGTGCCGTAAGTGTGAGATCCTCGGAGGGCATCCTGGCAGGTATCGCAGGATCCCAGCCCTTGAATGCATGACCCTTTTTCTCGGGATCCGCCGGTTTGCTTACCGGACTGTCATACGGCGCCTTCAACTCATCGATGGCTGTGCCGCCCTTGCTGTCAAACCACAGGGTAACCTGTTTTCTCGCATAGTAGATCTTCACGACTGTTTCACCGTCACCGGAGATCTTCTGCTGCTTTACATCCTGTGCGGTAAAGCCTTCATACGTCTTTGCGGCTGCGGCGGTATCCGTATCCGTCGTACCGGTAACTTTTTCCGTTTCTGCCGGTGTCTTCGGGTAGGAACCGTCCACATTTGCCTTATAGTGCTCGACGGTGTACGGTGTATCTGTTTTAGCCTCCCAAAGGGCTTTCAGTGTCAGATTATCCTGGACGGGGGCTGAAAAATCATACTCCGCTCCCTCCGGATCCACCCATTTCGTGAAGGTATAACCGCTGCGTGTGGGATCTGCAGGCTTTTCGGCTGTTTCTCCGGACGTTACGGTCTGGGATGCTATATTTCCCGCTCCGCCATTTATATAGAAGGAAACCGTATAAGTGGATGCTGCCGGAGGTTCCTCGGGCTCCTCCGGTTCTGCGGGGGGCTCCGGTACCCTACGGTAGATGCTATTGTCAAAGGAGCCTGCGTCATAATAGGGGTTGGAAACATCTCCCCATCCTGTGGCACCGCTGTTTACGACTTTATAGTATGCGTGCTCATCCATGAACTTTTTCGCTTCGGGACGCGGATCGTCGCAGTACTTATAAGCCGAATATGCTTCTTTCATCACATATCCGTTGTTTTTCCTGGTGGTGAGACCCATGGTGGTTCCCTGGAGTATCTCGAGCTTTTCGTCCTCGTAGGAACGGATCTCAAAGGCGTCAATCATGGGATTCGTCGCCGCCAGATAATAGGCGTGCACCAGCGCGGCTGCCTGCATGTTCTCTCCGTTGCCGGAGGAAAATCCCTGCTCCGAAAGAATGATTCTGTGTGAGGAACCATAGGTATTCGAAATGTAGTCCGTCAGTACCTTCAGATTGGACATGTTGATAAAGGGCGTGCTAACGGCACCCGTCACATCCGCATTTGTCCAGAAGGCGGTGGCACCCAGCGGATGGGGGTAGGGATGAAAGGCCAGATTCCAGTCCGTGGTGGGATCGTATTCATGCAAAAGCCCGGCTACCCGGTCGACGGTTTCCTTGGCCGTAAAGCCCGCCACCCTCTGATTCCAGGCATTGTCGGTACAGAGATAGACGCGCGCACCGGCATTTACACTCTTGATGGCATTGTAGAAGGTGCGATAGGTCTGGGCATAGGATTCGAAAAACTCATCTTCCGTCATGTCGCCCCGGTACTGCCATGCATCACAGGAATTGACCTCGTTGCCCAGTACCCAGTCAGAGACAAACACCTGTGTGCTTTCACGTTCCGGAACCGGCTTCCCCTCCTGTCCGCCCAGATCTTTTGCAGCCAGCGTTCCGAAAGCTTCCCCGATATAACTGAAGGCAGCCTCAATGACTTCACGATGATCGCGGCGGCCGTTCTCCCAGGAATACAGTGTCTTTGTGGCTTTCTGTGCTTTGCTGTGAATCATCCATTGCTGGAATACTTTGTTGTAGGTTCCTGCAGGATCCGTGATGTTGGAGGGATCGTCCAGCATCACCTGCAGCGTTACCCCGATGCCTGCATCGTTGCATCGACGGATGGTATTCAGATAGGAACCCAGAGAACTGAAGAAATATTTTTCTCCGTTATATTCATAGGCACCGAGTGGTCCGTTGGCCGCATCCATCACATCGGAAATATAAAGATTCAAAAACACATGGCTGACGCCCAGATCATTGTTGGCAAGTCCTGTGGTGGCATCAATCCCCTCACCCACGATATGGTCCGCACTTTGGATCCCCTTCTTGGAGCTGGTGGCCTGGTAATCCGAAGTATAGGAGATCACTTCCGGATTGGAAACATACCTTCCCTCAGAAACGGCGGAATAAGTACCGTCTTCATTTTTCACAGCCAGCGCAAGCTTGTTCAGATATAACCGCAAATGCGCGGCTTTATTGGCGCCGCCCTCCACACGAATGGCTTCGCATTGGCGGTAATAGCCGGTCTTAAAGTCATTGTCCAGAGGGACGGAAATCGTGATTGTTTCGGATTTTGAGGGGCAATCCACCCCGGAGGACGGGATCACGTATTCCAGCTCTCCCGTCACCTGATTGACGGTTGCCAGGTAGACTTTCCCGTCAGAGCCCTTCATTTTCCCCGGCAATTCCGCCTCTACCTCAACGGAAATGATCTTGTTTGCCCTGGTGTCTGTGGCGGATGCCTTCGGATCCGGCGTGGAAACGGCTTTTGCCGAGGTGATTTTTGCCTCGGTAAAGGTCTCCTGTTCCTCAAAATCACCATACCAGAAGTTCAGATCCACTTTTTCACTTTTAAAGAGTCCAGCACCGCCGGTTCCGCTGCCGAAGCCCGTGAAGCTCCCGGTATACTGCCATGCACTGAGGCGGTCTGCATATTTCGTGGCAATGATGCCCTCGCTGTTGGGTGCCGGCCAGTTTGCCATCCAGATCTTATACTCCGCAGGAATGCCGGAAAGCACCATGTCTTTCGTCAGCATATCCACATTGGCATAGATCCCCGGCGTATAACCATTGTCCTGCACGCGTTTGCAAAAGGCATTTACAATATCGGTGTGCGCCTGTTTGCTGAGGTTTGCATTGGCAAGGCGGCCGAGACCGGTACCCGCATACTCGTAATCAATGACCACAGGCAGCGTGATCAGATCCTTGTATGGCGCAATGATCCGCATGCAGTCGTCAGCTTCTGCCACGGCTTCCTGTGTGGTGATGGCCTGGGAAAAATAATAGACACCCACCGCCAGACCCGCCTTGGCGGCATTCTGGATATTGGCGACAGCCTGAGGATCCGTATTGATGGAACCGCTCTCCCCGTATCCCCGGTAACCGGCACGGATAAAGACAAAATCAATCCCATAGATGCTGGAGAGTGTCTCCCAGCTGGATGCAGGGATCACTCCCTGATGGCTGGATACATCCAGACCGTAATGCACAACCGCCCGGTTTTCGATGGAATCTGTGGCGTATGCGGTCGGGTATCTGAAGCGGAAATTTCCGTTCAGCCGCCAATAGTAAGGATCCTCTTCTGCTTTGGCAGAAAACAGTCCGCGTTTTCGGACAAACTCCATGTCCAGATCCTTCTCATCGGAAAACAGACGGAAAAGCTCGGGATCCTCCTGATCATAGGTCCAGAGCACGCCATTTTCGTCCGTATATTCATACATTCCGTCCGCATTTTTGTGAAGGCCGTGCGCATCCAGCCACTTTTCTTCCTCCGTCAGCTCCTTCTCTTCCGTTTCCGTCTCGGTTTCCGTCTCTGCTTCCGTGGAAGAGGCGGTTTCTGTCCCTTTTTCCGTCGTTGTCGTCTCAGTCGTCGGCTGTGCCGTCTGTGCAGGATCCGCAGCGGTGGATGTCTGCTCTGTCGACCCTGTCGCATTTCCTGCCTGGGCAGCTTCTCCCGCAGCAGGGTCAGCCTGTCCGGTGCCGGCGGCTCCTGCCGTCCCCTGCTCTGTGGAGGCTGCTGCAGAAGAACCCGTTGCTCCGGCCGGGGATGCGGCGAAAAGAGAAACAGGCGCCGATCCGGCAAGCATCATCAGGCTCATGAGGATCGCAACAATTCTTTTTTTCATAAGAAAACACCTCTATCTTGTATGATGAACTATAAACACACGAATATACAGTATAAAGATAGCACTTGCAGTCCCTTTTCGCAAGTGCAAAACAAGCAAAAAAAGAAGCTGCCTTATTTGGCAGCTTCCGTTCCCGAAAGGAAAAACAGCACTTTCGTCTGTCGTTTTTCTTTTGCATCGTGGAGATAGGATTCTTTTGTCCGTTGCTTCTCATAGCGAAGAAGCTCGGCGGCGCCTCCCTCAGAGCGGATCCTTGCCGCTTCCTCCAGCGCCTTTTTGTAATGCTTTTTATCGTAAATCAACAGCGCCGGCGCCTCCGGCACTTCCACCGGGATCTTCTGGCGGTTTAAGGCCGAGAGAATCTGGTCGGTGACAAAAGCAAAGCCGATGGCGGCAGCATTTTTCCCAAACTGTGAAAGAAGCTTGTCATAGCGCCCGCCTCTTAAGATCGGTTCTCCGGAACCGTATGTAAAGCCTGCGAACACGATCCCCGTATAGTATTCGTAACCGCCGATCATCGCAAGCTCATAGGAGATGTGCTTTTCAATCCCGTAAAGTGCACAGGCCTCAGAAAGCTTCTTCAGCCGCTCCAGCGCTTTTAATACCTTCGGATGTCCTCCGGCCGGCGTAAACAGCTTTTCAAGTTCCGATGCATCCGTATAGAGATCCGCCATGGCCAGGAAAAGCGTCCGGATCTCGTCTCCGATGGAAAGCTCCTTCAGCAGCGCCTCCATCCCGAAGAAATTCTTATTCTCTATCAGGATCCGCAGTTCCTGCGCAGTCTCCTCCGGAAGCGCCGCATCCTCAATGAGTCCTGCAAAGTAGAGGGCATGGCCGACTCCGATCTGAAACTCGTGAATTCCCGCGTTTTTCAGGCATTGCACTGCCATGGCCAGCATCTCCGCATCCGCATCCACACTCGTATCCGATAGTAATTCCGCCCCGATCTGGGTGGATTCCTTTAAACGGCCCTGATAGGAAAGATTGTTGAGAAATGTCCTGCCCTTGTAGCAAAACCGGAGCGGGTTTTCTTCCTCCATGTAAAATTTCGCGGCTGCCCGCGCAACGGACGGGGTGATATCCGGCCGCAGAACCAGCGTATTCCCATCCCTGTCAAAAAACTTGTACAGTTCCCTGGAGGGGGTTGTGCCGATCTCTTTTCCGAATACATCAAAAAATTCAAAGGAGGGCGTCTCTATGGGACGGTAGCCGAAGCTTTGCATCGTGGAAAAAAGGTGTTCTTCGATCACGAGCTTCTGAACGCATTCCAAATCATAGATGTCCCGCACGCCATCGGGGGTATGTAAAAGATCCTGTTGTTTTTTCAAGTCTCTTCCTCCTCTCTCCGATCCAGATCCATCTGCAGACCGTCCAGATACGGCACCAGCACGCCGGGTTGTTTTTTCAGAAAAAACGACTCCTCCAGCTCCTCCATGCGGAAGCTCTTCCGGCCGCCCTCCTCTGCCCGGTTCCAGAAGGCAAGCAGCTTTTGCAGCCGCAGATAATAAAAAAGATCGCGTCTCGTATAATAAAGAAGCAGAAATGCGATGCCCCCCTGCTCTTCAAAATGCTGCATAAATGTCACCTGATGCGCATGGATGTTGGCCAGCGGGAAGGTATCCTCATGGCATTCCTTTGCGTCAAAGCAGACGGGAATCCCCTGTACGGCACCGATATAGTCCACCGTGCTCTTCTGGTCAAAATAGGCCAATGTGATATGCCGGGTCTTTTGATCGATCTCAATGGGTGTGATCGGGGTGGGTACCTTCTGGATCAGCGCCAGTCCGTGCTCCAGATAGGTTTCATTGGTGAGGTTGATCAGCTCCTCCAATGTCGAACCGCGGAGGCCTCTGGATTTCCATGTACTCATGCAGATAGTTTACCCCATCTTGCGTAAGCCTTCAAGCGCACCGGAAAAATCCGGCGGATAAGGTGCCGTGATCCTGGTCTGATCCGGCAGCGTAACCTCCCTTGCATGCAGCATCTGACGGGAAACCCTGATTTGCGGAGAAACCCTCCTCTCTGCCGTGAGATCGCCGTATTTCGGATCTCCCATGACGGGAAAGCCCAAAAACTGCAGATGTGCACGAATCTGATGCGTTTTACCCGTATGCAGGCGGATGGAAAGGAGGGTCCAATCCCTCCCGCCCTCCACCGGCATGTAATCCGTACGGATCAGACTGGCGCCTTCTCTCCTTTGCGCGGTAACCGTAACACGGTTTGTCTTCTCATCCTTGGTCAGGTATGCTTCTGTCTGCATCTCCCTGCACAGGCATCCGTGAACAAGGGCATGATAGGTTTTTTCCAGGGAACGTTCCTTTAAGAGCTTCGCGGCTTCCTGCAAGCCGGCAAGGGTCTTCCCGCCGATCAGAATGCCGGAGGTGTTTCGATCCAGGCGGTTACAGATGGCCGGACGGAAGGTAAGGAGACTCTCCTGCGTGACGGTCTTTTGCTCATAGAGATACCGCAGCAGCTGTTCATTGGCGGAAAAATCCTGTTCCTTCGCTTTCTGGGACAAAACACCCGCCGGTTTATTCATAAACAGCAGATCCTCGTTTTCATAGAGAATCTCCGGGGTGCAGTATCTTTGATCCGTCATCCAGGTTTCTTTTCCTTGTTCCTCCGAAAAAGTCTGCAGGGTTTCCTCCGAAAAAAAGAGGGATACGGTGTCTCCCTCTTTGAGCTTTTCGTTTCCCTGTGCTTTCCCCCCGTTTAACAGGATGTTTTTTTTACGCAGCATCTTGTAAAGAAACCCGGTGGTTGCCTTGGGAAGCCGTTTCTTCAGATATTTGTCCAGGCGTTGATTGGATTCGTTTTTTTGGATCACTTCTTTTCTCATGGAGCCTGTCCCTAAAACAGCACCGGTTTCCCGGTGCTGTTATGCTGCATTATGACTGTTCTTTTCCGAAGGCCTTTTCCATGGTTTTCTGTACCTTCTCCAGAACCTCGGGATCCGCGTTTTTCATTCCATCCGGAATCACAAGGTTCGTGACTTTACCGGCGGACTTTGCGCCCGGTTCCCCTTTTCTCGAATGCCCTGTCTGGTGCTCCGCATGATCCTGACTCTTTGTCAGGGGCGTCGCCAGCTCCGTCTTCACTTCTTTTGGTGCGGATGCCGGCATGGTCGGGGGCGCTGTCTCCTCTTCCGGCTCCAGAAGATTCTGCGGCCGGAGCTCCGCACGGTTTGCGGTAACGACATCCAGGTATTGCTGAAGACCACTCACGAAGGCCTGCTGTCTGACATTGCTGGTCTCAATGGCATGGCTCATGGTCTCTTCCATACCCCGCAGCAGATTATCGGTATAATCAATCGCGCCTTCCCGGATCTCGTTGGCATCGATGGTTGCCTTGTCCAGAATATCCTGTGCCTGTTTTGTCGCAAGCTGTACGACTTCATTTGCCTGGGCGTAGGCCTGCTGCATGATCTGGTGCTCGCTGACCAGCTTATCTGTCTGAACCTGCGCCTGTGCAATGATGGCGTCTGCCTTTTGTCTGGCGTCTGCCAGGATCGCTTCCTGATTGCTGATGATCTTCTGATAGCGGCGAATCTCTTCCGGTGTCTTTGATTTCAGCTCGGAAAGAAGCTCTTCCAGCTCATCCCGGTTGACGATAATGTCCGAATCACTGAACATCTTCGGCTTACATTCCGCAATATAGCTCTCGATCTCTTCAATGATCTGTTCAATTCTGCTGTTCATTGCAATCTCCTGTTTGATAATATCGAAATTGGGCAAACGACAAACACGAAGGCGAAAAGGCATCCAGCCGCCAAAACGATTTCGGGTGCAACAGCCACATGCCGCGCATGTGGCATGTGACTTCCGCAATTGCCCATATGAATCTGAATCTACTCTTTCTTTATCCCGTACTTCGCATATATTTTTCCCACCAGATTCTCCGGTACAAAATGCGATATGTCCCCTCCATAGGAAGCAAATTCTTTCACAATGGTGGAACTCAGGTAGGAATATTGAAGATTCGTCGTAAGAAATACCGTCTCCACGTCGGGATTCACTTTGTGATTGGTCTGGGCGATCTGAATCTCGTATTCATAATCGGAGATCGCGCGCAGGCCGCGGATGATGATCTGTGCATCAATACGGCGCATATAATCCACAAGAAGTCCGTCGAAGGAATCTACCACAACGTTCTGGATTGACGCCGTTTCATCTTTTAACATACTAACACGTTCATCAAGAGAAAACAACGAATTTTTTGCACTGTTATTCAGCACTCCGACGTATAATTCGTCTACAATACTGGCTGCCCGCTGGATGATATCCAGGTGTCCGTTGGTGAGCGGATCAAAGCTTCCGGGATAGACTGCACGTCTCATGATTCATCCCCTTTTCCTGAAAAAAACATGCTGGTTCGTTTTATAGCGTTTTTGTCTCACAAGCTGCAGACCCAGGTCTTCCGCAAAAGAAAAATCCGTTGCAGCGGCCGCTTCGATAATGATCATACTCTCCGGTTTCAGCACGGAAGAAACGGACAGGCATTGCAGGATCTGTGTGTAGCCGCCGCTCTCATAGGGCGGATCCAGAAAAACAAGGTCAAAGGTGTAGCGTCCCTCCAGCCTCGCGATGGCGCTGACGGCATCCGTACGCATCAGGATGCTTTGTTCCCGAAACTTCGTAAAGCGGATATTCTCATCAATACAGTCCGCGGCCTTTTTTGCGCTTTCCACAAAGACCGCAAAAGAAGCCCCCCGGGACAAGGCCTCCAGCCCGATCTGTCCGCTCCCGGCAAACAGATCCAGCACATAGGCTCCCGGCACTTCTTCCTGCAGCATGTTAAAAAGAGTCTCCTTGATCCGGTCTGTCGTGGGTCTGGTATCATTCCCGGGAATCGTTTTTAAGGGAAGACTGCGTCGGCTTCCGGCTATGATCCTCATTTCTGTTCCTTTAACACGTCTTTATTCTTCACAATATAGTCAATCAGGGAAATGATGGTAAGCGCCAGCGCCACCCATGTCAGGATGATGCCGAGCCAGTGGAATACCGCATTCGGGAACTGCAGCTCCAAAATCAGCACGATGATCATGAGCATCTGGAACGTGGTCTTGAATTTTCCCCAGTAGCTGGCAGCGATCACGACACCGTTGTCACTGGCGATCAGACGGAATCCGCTGATGATAAACTCCCGTGCAATGATGATGACAACGACCCAGGCGGCAAGCTGTCCGAGCGGAATCAGACAGATCATGGCCGAACACACCAGAAGCTTATCCGCCAGCGGATCCATGAATTTTCCGAAATTTGTCACCAGATTATATTTGCGCGCTATCTTACCGTCCGCCATATCCGTAAGCGATGCCACGATAAAGATGGCCAGCGCAATGAGATCATGATACGGCACCAAATCCGTCAGCAGGAAGAATACAAAAAACGGGATTAAGATCACACGTAAAATTGTCAGTTTATTTGGTAGATTCATAGGCTCCCTCCCTGTTTTTCATCCGGTTCTCCGATGAGATCATAGTTATTGGTTCCAGTCACCGTCACACGTAAAAAATCCCCTGACATCAACTCTCCCTCGCAGGGAAAAAACAGGTATCCGTCAATCTCCGGCGCATCGCGGTAAGTTCTGGCCACATAAATCTGGTCATCACTTAATCTCCCTTCGATCATAACCTCCATGGTCTGTCCGATCTTCTCCTGATTATCCGCAAAGATCAAAGACTCGGAAAGTGCCATGACTTCCTCGCATCGTTCCCTTTTTACTTCCTCCGGCACCTGGTGTGCCATCCCGGCAGCATCGGTGCCCTCTTCTTCGGAATAGGCGAACACCCCCAGCCGGTCAAAATGCATGTCCCGCACAAAATCAAGCAGCTCTCTATGCTCTTCCTCTGTCTCTCCGGGGAATCCGCAGATCAGCGTCGTCCTGAGACAGATATCCGGTATCTCCCTGCGGATCATGGAAATCCGCTCAGTCAAATCCTTTTTTGTGGTACGTCGTCCCATGCGTTTCAAAATGTCATCGGATACATGCTGGATCGGCATGTCCAGATAATGACAGACCTTCTGATTGCGTTTGATCGCATCCACAAGCTCTTTCGTGATCTCCTCGGGATAGCAGTACAGCAATCTGATCCACCGGAGCTCCGGGATTTTTTCAAGCTCGTCCAACAGTGCGGGCAGCCTTCGTTCTCCATAGAGATCGATGCCGTAAAGGGTTGTCTCCTGCGCGACGAGGATCAGCTCACGTGCTCCGGATGAAACCAGTTCTCCTGCTTCCTGCAAAAGCGCTTCCATCGGTACACTCCGGTATGCCCCGCGAACGGAGGGGATCACACAATACGTGCAATGCTTATCGCACCCTTCCGCAATCTTCAGATACGCATAATAGCCTCCGGTGGTGTTGACCCTTTTCGCGGTTACCGCAGGCAGCCCGGTAAGGGGTTTCAAGACCTCGGGATGGGTTCCCTCCAGTGCTTCCTCAATCACCCGGCAGATCTCATCATAGGAATTGGTACCAAGCAGCGCATCCACTTCCGGCAGTTCTTTTCGTACTTCCTCCCGGTACCGTTCGGCGAGACACCCTGTCAGGATCAATGCCTGACAGCACCCGGTTTCTTTGTAGGTCGCAAGCTCCAGGATCGTCTGAATGCTCTCCTCCTTTGCGTCTCCGATGAAACAGCAGGAATTGATCAGCACGATTTCGGCATCCGCGGGATCATCCACAAGAACATGCCCCTGTTCCAGAAGCATCCCGATCATATATTCCGCATCGACCCGGTTTTTGTCACAGCCAAGGGATACTACATTTATCTTTCCCATAGTTCAAAAAAGAAGGTGCCCCCGGGACACCTTTTTTGTCAATTAATCAACGGTTTCTTCGCCCAGGGCTTCCTCTTCCGGCAGAATATGAATTTTTCCGGTATAGAGCTCCTCCACTGCCGTGGAAAGCGGTTTCTGCTTGGATGTGCTGTAAACCATGGGCTCCGATCCGGCCACAAGCTGCCGCGCCCGTTTTGCGGTGGCAATCACGATGGAATAGCGGCTGTTTACCACGGGTTCCTCTCCGACCTCCGCATCCTGATTCACAACCTTCATCAGTTCTACATAAGATGGATGTATCATTTTTATGTTCTCCTTTACAATATTTTATGAAAAGGCATGGATGCCCTCCCGTATGTCGATGATTTCCTCTCTGCACCGGCTGACCCTGCGTTTTTCGGATTGAATGATGTTGTGGATGGTCTCGATGCAGGTGTTCAGATCGTCATTGACCACCAGATAATCGTACTGTTCCATCCCATCCGCCTCCTCCGCAGCACGGGAAAGTCTTTTTTCGATGGTCTTTTCATCCTCTGTCCCCCGTCCCACGAGTCGTCTTTTTAATTCATCCGCACTGGGCGGCGTCAGAAACAGGAGGCAGGCCGCCGGAAACTTCTTTTTGACCTGCAGCGCACCCTGAATCTCGATCTCCAGGAGCACGTCTTTCCCCGCAGCCAGATTTTCTTCCACATAGGCACGGGGTGTCCCGTAGTAATGACCTACATAGCCGGCATGCTCCAACAGCTCTCCGGCACGGATCTTTTCCTCAAATGCCTCATCCGAGAGGAAAAAATACTCTCTCCCATCCACCTCGCCGGGTCTCGGTTCCCTTGTGGTCGCGGAAACGGAAAGGGCATACCTGTTGGGATATTTTTCCAGAAGCCCCTTCATGGCGGATCCTTTGCCGGAACCCGCAAATCCCGAAATGACCGTAAGCAATGCGCGATGATTCATTTTGACTCTTCTTTCTCGTGAAACCGCCCCGCAATGGTATCCGGCGTCAACGCGGATAACACGATGCGGTCGTCTGTGGTTACGATCACGCTCTTCGTACGTCGTCCCTGTGTAGCGTCAATCAGCGTCTCCTTCTCCTTGCCGTTTGCAATGAGGCGCTTTGCCGGCGCCGAATCCGGCGTAACCACACAAAGAACATGTGCTGTATTGATCAGATTCCCGAATCCGATATTAAGAAGCCTACTCAACGTTTTGTACCTGTTCCCGCACCTTTTCGATATTTGTCTTCAACTCAATCCCCGCATCGGAAACAGCAAGATCCGTGGATTTGGAAAGGATCGTATTCGCTTCGCGATTCATCTCCTGCGCGATAAAATCAAGCTTCCGCCCGATCACGCCGCCTTTTTCCAGCTCCTTTTTCATCGCATCGATATGGCTGTTTAGCCGCACCAGTTCCTCGTCCACACAGATCTTATCGGCATACAGGGTCACCTCTGCGGCGATCCTGCCTTCATCCATGGTATGGTCCTCCAGGAGCTCTGCCACCTTCTCTCTGAGGGAGGCTTTGTACTCCTCCACGATCTGCGGGGAACGCGCCTCGATCTCCTTTACGAAAGCCTTCATCGTATCCAGCTTGCCGCTAAGATCCGTCTTCAGGTTTTCCCCTTCTTTTGCACGGGCTTCGGCAAACCTGACGGCCGCGGCACGCACGGGCTTCTCCAGCAAGTGCCAGAGCGTATCCTCATCGACGTTTCTGTCCTCCAGCACAAATACGTCCGGAAACCGGGCCACCGTACTCGCCCTGACATCATATTCCAGATCGTATTTCTCACTGATCTGCCGCAAATAGGACACGTACTCGGCTGCCAGGGCATCATTATATTTCAGGGTACTGTCCGCGTCCGTATAATCCTCATAGCTGATGTAGACATCCACCTTGCCCCGTTCCATGTATTCTTTACAGACGGAGCGCACATGGGATTCCAATGCTGCAAGCTTTTTCGGCATGCGGATGTTCAGATCCAGATACCGGTGATTCACCGCCTTGATCTCCACCGAGATCTTGCGGTCATTTTCCAGTATTTCCTCCCGGCCGAATCCGGTCATACTTCTGATCATATGAAAAAACCCCTACCCTTCATTTGCGAAAATCAGCCTCTTGATAGTATAATAAAAAAACAATTTGAAGTCAATGAAACAGGGGAAGGAGAACGAATATGGCCTTCGATGGGATCACAGTGGCAGGACTGTGTGCGGAACTGGGAAAAAACCTGACAGGCATGCATATTTCCAAAATCGCGCAGCCGGAGCCGGATGAGCTTTTGCTCACCTGCAAAGGCAATTCCATGCAAAAAAGAGTCCTGCTCTCCGCCAATGCCACTCTGCCCCTTCTCTATCTGACCGACCATAACAAGCCGTCGCCTCAGACAGCGCCCAATTTCTGCATGCTGCTGCGCAAGCATATCGGATCCGGACGGATCATATCCATCTCACAGCCTTCTCTGGAGCGGATCGTGATCTTTACGATTGAGCATCTGGACGAGCTCGGTGACCTGCGGCAAAAGCGGCTCATCATTGAGCTCATGGGCAAACACAGCAATATTATCTTCTGTGACGAAACGGACAGGATCCTGGACAGCATCAAGCACATCTCGGCGCAGGTCAGTTCCGTCCGTGAGGTGCTCCCCGGACGCAGGTACTTTATCCCGGAAACCATGCAAAAGGAGGATCCCACCCGGACGGATCGCGCCGGCTTTCTTGCGAAGCTTGCAGGCGCTCCCATGCCCCTTTGCAAGGCGATCTATACCTCTTTTACCGGTCTCAGCCCCGTTGTGGCAAATGATCTTTGTTACCGCGCAAAGGCCGACCCGGACCGGGCACCGGAGGCCATGTCCTCCGATGAAAAAAAGGCTCTTGCAGACTTCTTTTACCAGCTGATGTCATCTGTCCGGGAAAAGGCATTCGATCCCGTGGTCTACGAAAAAGACGGCATCCCCCGGGAGTTTTCAGCTCTCCCTCTTGCAAGCTACGCCGACTGCACCGCCAGGCACTTTGCTACTCTTTCCGAACTGTTGCAGTATTTCTATGCCGCGAAGGAAGCCTATACCAGAATCCGTCAGAAATCCGCGGATCTTCGTCATATCGTGACCACCGCTTATGAACGCACGGTGAAAAAATATGATCTTCAGAAGGCCCAGCTTTCCGATACCGACAAGCGCGATACCTACCGCATCTACGGGGAGCTGCTCACCGCATACGCCTATCAGGTCAGGGAAGGCGACCGGTCTTTTACGGCAGAGGATTATCACACGGGAAAAGAAGTGCAGATCCGTCTGGATCCCGCCCTTTCCCCCACAGACAATGCCCAGCGTTACTTTGCGCGCTATCAGAAGCTGAAACGCACCTATGAAGCCCTGACCGGTCAGCTGCAGGAAACCGCCACCGAGAAAACGCATCTCGAGTCCGTTCTCATGTCTCTTGACCTCGCCGAAACGGAGGCGGATCTCGTCCCCATCCGCGCCGAGCTCGTGGAATCCGGCTACCTCAGAAGAAAAAGCACCGACAAAAAAGCAAAAGTCGTAAGCCGTCCCTACCACTACCGGTCCTCCGACGGTTTTGACCTCTATGTCGGCAAAAACAATTACCAGAACGACGAGCTGACCTTTAAGCTTGCCAACAGCAAGGACTTGTGGTTCCATGCCAAAAAAATGCCCGGCTCCCATGTGATCCTGCGAACCGGGGGAAGGGAAGTCCCTGACCGTGCCTATGAGGAAGCCGCCGCCCTGGCGGCCTACTACTCCCGCGGCAAAGAAAGCGAAAAGGTGGAGGTGGACTATCTGCAGCGCAGGGATGTGAAAAAAACCCCCGGCACGCCGCCGGGGTATGTGATCTATTATACGAATTATTCCATGACGGTCACGCCGTCTCTTGCCGGCCTCACCCTTCTGTCCGAGTAAGGACCCCTTCAGCCTTGTAACTCCCCGGCAATGCGTAGTGCCAGATGAAAGTTTTGAGTATGATGGTTGACCGCCCAGAGAGTGGCGATATCGTAGTCCTGTTCATCCAGTACATCCCCTGTCATCAGGAAGACATAATAGGAAAAGCCGTAATAATCGCAGACCGCCTGTACGCCTGCCGCTTCCATTTCCACGGCGAGGCATCCCTCGTTTTTGCGCGCCTGCAGCTTTTCCGGCGTTTCCATATAAAACGCATCCGTGGTCCAGACACGGCTTTGGACAAAAGGCAGCTCAAATTTCCGGAAGATCTCCGCCAGGCGGTCACTTTCGCGGATCCTGATATAGTCTGACGGCGCCGCGTAATGATAGGACAACCCCTCGTCCCGATATGCTTCCGTCGGAATCACAAACTTACCGATGGTCTTTGCTTCATTCAGGCTTCCCGCCGATCCGAAAAAAACAAACTTCGTAGCACCGGTCAGGTGGTTCGCATCAATCACATCCGTGCCCGCAAGCGCCGATCCTATGCGGGAAAGGTAAAAGGCATAGCGTTTTCCCTCATGCTCCAGCAGATAAACGGGACGTCCCCCGTTCGCATCCCGGATTCTCCCTACCTTTTCATGCTGGAACTCCTTCAGCACCGCTTCGGCGATCTTGTTCGAAAACGTCACGACACAGCAGTCACAAAGTTCTTTCTTTGTACCGTAAAACTCCTCCGGTCCCATCAGGGGTTTTGCACCCGGCAAAAATCCATCCGTGATCATTATAGATTCCATCCCTCCATCTGTTTTTTCAGTACAGCATCCAGCCGCTCTTTGATTGCCGCATGCGCGGGGTCGGTGAGCGCGGGATCCGTCTCGATCAGTTTCTTTACTTCTTCGGAAGCCAGGGATAACAGATTCGCATCCTGATAGACATCAGCGATCCGAAAGTCCAGCACGCCGCTTTGTCTGATACCGAGGAAGTCCCCGGGGCCACGGAGCTTTAAGTCCTCCGAGGCAATGAAAAACCCGTCGTTGGAACGGTTCAGCACAGACAGCCGCTCATTCGCCTGTTCCTCATCCTTTGTGCTCATAAAAATACAATAGGACTGCGCCTCTCCTCGCCCGACACGCCCCCGGAGCTGATGAAGCTGGGAAAGGCCGAATCGTTCCGCATTTTCCACCAGCATCACGGTGGCATTCGGGACATTCACCCCGACCTCCACAACTGTGGTAGAGACAAGAATATCGGTTTCTCCCTGCAGGAAGGCTTCCATCACCCGATCCTTCTCCTCCGCCTTCATCCTGCCGTGAAGCGTGGCAAGCCGCACGGTATCCGGCAGCGCTTCCGACAGACGCTCCGTATAATCCGCCACATTTTCTGCCTCCGTCTGCTCCGTTGCCTCTACGAGGGGACAGATCACATAGCACTGGTGCCCCTCAGCCACTTCCTTTTCCAGGAAATGCCACGCGCTCGGCCGGTAGGAGGGACCTACCACGCAGTTTTTGATGGGAAGCCGTTTGGCGGGCAGGGTGTCGATCACGGAAATGGAAAGATCCCCGAACAAAATAATGGCCAGTGTCCGCGGAATCGGTGTCGCACTCATGACAAGGTAATGGGGCTTTTCTCCCTTTTTGGAAAGCGCTTCCCGCTGCCTGACTCCGAACCGGTGCTGTTCATCCGTAATGACCAGGGCAAGGGAAAGAAACTCCGCTTTTTCCTGAATCAGGGCGTGGGTTCCGATCACGAGCGCATCCGGTGCGTTTTGCATCTCTTCATATGCTTTGCGCTTCTCTTTTGCGGTCATGGATCCCGTAAGAAGTACCATGGGAAAGGAAATGCCGCAAAGGGACTGATAAGAGCGAATGGTCTCATAGTGCTGCTTTGCCAGCACCTCTGTCGGTGCCATCAGGGCGGACTGATAGCCGCTGTGGGCACACCATGCCATGAGTAAAAAGGCAACCACCGTCTTACCGGATCCCACATCTCCCTGTATCAACCGCTGCATCAGCGTTTCGGAGGTCATATCCTCCACCGCTTCCTGCAGTACCTTTTGCTGGGCCGGGGTCAAATCATAAGGAAGTTTTGAAACGAGCTCCTGCAAAAAGGCAGGGTCGGAAAGCACAAACAGATTCTGCTCTTTGTCCCTCATTCCCTTCAGTTGCTGCATACCCAGCAGAAATTCGAAGAACTCGTCAAAAGCAAGGCGTCTTCTGGCCAGGGCGAGCACCTCTTTATCCCGTGGCGCATGCATGGTGCGAATCGCATCCGTAAGCGGCATGAGGTTGTTTCGTTCCAAAAAATGCGCCGGATAGGGATCCGACGGGAAGGCTTCCTCCTCCGGCAGGATCTGCCCCAGCAGCTTTTGCACTGCGCTGTTGGAAATCCCCTTCGTCAGGGCGTACACCGGCAGAAGCCGCCCGGTCAGCGCCGCATAGCCTTCATAGGTATAGATCACCGGCTGTTCCATCACAAGCTTCCCGTCCCGCCGGATGATGCGTCCGGAAAAAACCTGGTTTTTCCCGGGTGTGACCATGTTTTTCACATAGGGCATCCGAAACCAGACCAGCTCCAGCTCCCTGTCACCGTCCGTCGCTTTGCAGACCGTCACCGGAAGGCGGCGGCCTCTTCTGGTACGGGGCGTCCCCGCAGTGCGTGCGAGCACCGCGTTCACCGCATTTTCCCTGACATCCGCGATCTTTACCGGCTCTTGCAGGATCCGGTAGTCCCGCGGAAAATAAGAGAGTATATCACCTACGGTGTATACTCCCATATTATGCAACAGTTCTTCTGTTTTCTCCCCGACCCCCTTGACAACGCGGATCGGATCCGACGCTTTTGGCATCCGTTACTCCACAGACAGAATATAGTAGTAAACAGGCTGACCGCCGTTGTTCAGTTCGATCTCAATATCCGGAAATTCCCCGGTGAGCTTTTCTGCGAGAGCATCCGCTGCCGCGTCCGTCACCTCCTGCCCGTAATAAACCGAGATCATACCGGTATCATCATCCACCATTTCTTTTGTCATGTCGATCACAACGGTCTCCAGATCCTTGCCGACCGCAAGGATCGTCTTGTCACCGATCCCCATATAGTCGCCCTGGCTGATCTTTTTGTCATCGATCTCGGTATCTCTGACCGCATAGGTGACCTGACCGGTTTTGACCGAAGAAAGCTCGGATGTCATCCGATGCTGGTTCTCTTCCGGCGACATCTCCGGTACATAATTGATCAACGCCGTAATCCCCTGGGGAATGGTCTTTGTCGGGATCACCACCAGATTTTTATCATCGGAAAGATGTGTCGCCTGCTCCGCCGCCAGAATAATGTTTTTATTATTCGGAAGCACAAAAATCGTCTTGGCATTCACCTGATCCACCGCGTTTAAGATGTCCTCGGTACTGGGATTCATGGTCTGCCCGCCTTCGATGATATGGTCTGCGCCCAGTTCCCGAAAGATCTGGTTTAATCCTTCCCCGATGGACACCGCAATAAAGCCCACTTCTTTCCACTCGGAAGCGGCTTTTTTCTTTTTCTGCTCTTCTTTTTGCAGCGCCGCCTGCTTTTCCGCCTCTTTAAACAGCTTCTCCTGATGCTCCTCGCGCATATTGTCGATCTTGATCTTGCTGAGAGATCCGTATGTCAGCGCCTTTGTCAGCGCCACACCCGGTTCATTCGTATGCACGTGGGTCTTTACGATATCATCATCCGCAACCAGCACAATGGAATCGCCGATGGATTCCAGAAACTGGCGGTATTCCTCTTCCTCGCTGTCCTTCAGGGGTCTGTTTAGTACGATAATATACTCGGTACAGTAGCCGAACCGGATCTCTGCCTCTGTCTCGGCAGCGATCTTTTGCGGTGCGATGCCTCCACCGACAGCTCCCTCGATGGAATAATCGATCTCTTTCCCCTGGAATGCGTCCCGAGCGCCCTTCAGCACCTCCACAAGTCCCTGTCCGCCGGAATCCACGACCCCTGCCTGTTTCAGAACCGGGAGCATATCCGGCGTCTTGCTGAGGACGTACTCTGCCTCCCTGATGACCTCGTCAATAAAGAACGCAAGATCATCCGTTTCGTCCAAAAGCTGCTTGGCCTTTTCGCTGGCGCCTTTTGCCACGGTGAGAATCGTGCCTTCCTTCGGCTGCATCACGGCCTTATAGGCAGTCGCAACCGCTTTCTCGAAAGCCTCCGACAGAATCTCCACATCCAGCTCATGCTGTTCTTTCACGACTTTTGTAAAGCCCCGCAGGAGCTGTGAAAGAATCACGCCGGAGTTGCCGCGTGCGCCCCGAAGGGAGCCGGAAGAGATCGCCTTGCACAGCGCTTCCATGGAATGATCCGGTAAGGCCGCCACCTCTTTGGCCGCCGACATGATCGTCATCGTCATATTGGTGCCGGTATCGCCATCCGGCACGGGAAATACGTTTAATTCATTGATCCATTCTTTTTTTGCTTCCAGATTCTTTGCGCCTGCAAGGAACATTTTCTGAAGCAGCGACGCATCAATCGTTTTGATAGCCAAAGCTTCTTCCTCCTTAATCGATCAGGCGCAGACCCTCTACAATCACATTGATCTTATCGATCTGCATTCCCGTAAAAGCCTCTACTTTGTATTTCACCGTATGTGTCAGGTTGTCCGTAACCGTGATAATGTTGACATCATACGCAACAATCACATGAAAATTGATGGTGATCCGCCCGTCTTCCCCGATGGTGACATTGATCCCGTGAGAAAGATAGTCCTTCTTCAGAAGCTTTACAAGACCGTCCTTGACATTGATCGCTGCCATCCCGACAATTCCGAAGCATCCGACCGCAACAGACCCGGCATAGGTCGCGATCACATCCGGATCGATCAGCACTTTCCCGTATTGGTTCTCTATAATCCCCTTCATAGGTCTCCCTCCATAAACAAGAAACATTATACATGAGGAAAAAACTTCTTGCAATAGCGGATTCTATCTGCTATATTGATAAAAGTTGCAGGTTCGGTAAAGGAAAAAGAAGCAAGGAGGTGACACGATGGCAGCATGTGCAATTTGCGGAAAAGGCGCACATTTCGGTAATAACGTGAGCCATTCTCATAGAAGATCCAACCATATCTGGAAATCCAACATTAAGTCTGTCCGTTGCAAAGTAAACGGTACCCCGAAACGGCTTTATGTTTGCGCGCAGTGTCTGAAGTCCGGCAAAGTGGAGCGCGCTTAATTTTCCGGTAACTTGTAAAACCCGCCGCAGTCATGACTGCGGCGTTTTTTTTACGCTTTTTTTACTCTTCTTCATCCGGGGTCGCGGCATGTTCCACTGTCATGGACTTGTCTCCCTTGCCGGAGAACTTGTTAATGATATCCGGCACCAGATCCATTACTTTATTCAGAGCCCCCTGATTGTGAAGGCTGACCAGCTTCGTGGTACCGTCCTGTATGATCAGTAACGCACTGGGCTGAATCTTGCCGCCGATGCCGCCGCCGCCGTTGCCATTGTTCTGATCTTTTGCAAACACGCCGGCGCCCACCCCGAAAGAAACGTCCGCCAGCGGAATGATGATGGTGTTTTCCACATGCATCGGTTCGCCAACGACGGTCTTGGTGGAGATAAAGCCGTCCATTCCCTGAAATAGCGCATTGACTGTTTCATTAAACTTGTTTTCTGACATGAGTGTCCTCCTTTATCTATGATCCCCTGAGGGTTTTCACATGCTTGGTCAGTCTGCGGATATTGCGGTCTGCCATCAGCCGCACTGCCGCAGTCAGTACGAAAAACAAGATGATATGTCCCGATACCAGAAACCGTCCCTTTACATAGGCTGTGTCCGATACAAAGTCCGGAACGATGCGGTTTTTGTCCCGGTAAACCAATGGCACCAGTGAGAGTCCTCCCAGTACCTTGCCTGTGGTCGCGGGGTCTCCGGTGGAAAAGACCAATTGAAACCGGATCCGGCGGGGCTTGCAATGGGAATAAATGCCTTTTGCCTCCGCCAGTAGGTGTTTGATCGCTTCCTTATTATGAGGATCCAATACCTCTGTACGGATTTTTCCGATCAGGGCCGGTATCTTTTTGATCTTTTCGATCAGGTTCTGTTTCTTTTTGCCGGATCCTGCCATGTGGTCATGGGATCCCGGTTCTCCTGTCTCATCATTCCCGGAGGATTGTTCTCCATCGCCGTCCGGTTCTGACAAAGCCGGCTGCGCTTCTTCCGTTTCCTGTCTCCCGGTTTGTTTTTGCTTTTTTTCCTTCCGCGGATACAGCGTGATGGGAATCCCCAGGATGCGCAATACGGCTCTGGGCTCTTTGTCCTCCAGGTTGACGTGCACTCTGAAAAAAGCGAAGTAAAAAAGCCAGTTCACATCCACATAGAAATTCCATGTCCCGTTTGATTTTCCGTGGATCGAATAATGAAGCGGGAAAAACAGGATCAGCAGCAGGAGCCCCACAACCACAAGCAGGATGATGAGAAGGATTTTTAATACTATCATAGACGTTTGATCCTCTGCTTCTTATTGATACTCCTTCTGCAGCAGATAAGTCTTCATATCGCAGCCTCCGGTCTCGCGGTAGGTCTCCTCCGCGATCCTTTGCACCAGCGAAAACGCCTCTTCCCTTCCGGCTGCAAGTCCGAGAATATGCCATTGCAGCTGTGGAAAATGCTTTTGCCGGAACAGGACTGCCGGCAGGACTTCAATCTGTTCCTGTCGGGATTGTGAGATCATCAGTACCTGCAGATCCGGCTGCAGGGCACGACGGAAAAGGTGCTTTTTGATCTGCTTTTCTTTTTCTTTCACGGATGGCCCGAGATAGAGGTCTCTCAGCCACCATACATCCTTTTGCTTCATCCTTTATCTTCTGCGAAAGCCCCAAAGGTTGTTGCGTTTCATCTCAATGTACTCTCCGTAAGCTTTTTCCAGAATCTGCTTTTCATTGGAAAACTTCAATAAATGATACGCTTCATGATACTTATAGTATCCGGAATCCACGAAGTATTCTTCCCGTTGCGGTTTGCTGTAATAACTGTCCGACATCATCAGATACCAATGCACGTCTTTCTCGACGACGTCCTCCGGCACCTGAAAAGTATACTGGCTTTTTCCGACATATTTCATGATGGTTGCGGACACGCCGGTCTCTTCCTTCACTTCGCGAAGTGCCGTCTCCGTGTGCTCTTCACCCTCTTCCACCGTTCCCTTCGGCAAAACCCAGCCCTCATAACGGTTCCGGTAGTTTTTGTACAGTACCAGTATCTTTCCTCGAAAAATTACCACACCGCCACAACTCGTTGCTTCAATCATCCTGCAACCTCCTCGGTATGGTTCAAAACTTGTGTTCAGTATACCCCAAAAGCAGGGTTGTTGCAAGACGGGGAAAGAAGGGAGATCCCGTTTTCCTGTCTTCCTATGGCAGAGAATGGTAATAGGTGTCGAGCACCTGTTTTGCGGCGGGTGCGGCAAAGCTGCTGCCGGATCCCGCGCTCTCCATGATCACGGCGATGGCAATATCTTCTTTTTCTTCCTGATGGGCAAATCCGATAAACCAGGCATGACTGTCACCGGACGCGTTATATTCTGCCGTTCCGGTCTTGCCGTATGCCGTATAGGCGTCCGTCTGCAGGGCTCTTCCCGTACCGTCCGTGACGACGGTGCGCATATACGATTTGAGTAAATCCGCGTCTTCAGCGCTCATGATGGAAATCGTCCCTTCCGCGGAAAGATCCTTCACAAAACGTCCCTCATCGTTCACAACACGATCCATTACATACGGGCGTTGTACCTTCCCGCCGTTATCCACCGCAGCGGCGATCAATGCCATCTGCAGCGGTGTTGCCAGCGTTTTTCCCTGCCCGATCACGGTCTCCATCACTTCCGCATCCGATGCGTCGGGTGTAAGCGTAAAATAGCTTTTTTCCGTCGGAAGGTCAAAGGGCACCTTGCGGTTAAACAGCGCCCTGTTACAGATCTCTGTCAGTCCCTTTTCCTGCAGCGTCAGGCCGAGGGAAGCAAACGAGGTATTACAGGAATTGGCAAAGGAATCCGTCAGATTCTCCTGTCCGTGAGCCGTATGATGATAGCAGTGGATCTCTTTCCCGTCTGAGAGGAAGGAACCGTTACAGGTGTATGTGTAGTCGGGGTAGGTCTTTGGATTTTCATGGACATATTCCAGCGTTGTCAGCAGCTTAAAGGTGGAGCCCGGGGCATACCGTCCCTGTGTCGCACGGTTTAGAAGGGTTGCCGCCTCATTGTCCTGGGAAAGGGTCGAAAACGTTTCCCCGATCCGATTCGGGTCAAAATCCGGTTTGCTCACCATCGCGAGGATCTTTCCGGTGGAAACCTCCATGACCACGATTGCCCCGCGGTAGCTGCCGAGGGAGCGGTAGGAAGCCTCCTGCAGCGCGGTCTGTAATGTTGTGACGATCCCGTCTCCCTGATTCTTCTCACCGGTAAATGCGTGCTTCAGGCGTTCCGTCAACCTGGCATGGCTGTGAAGCAGTTCAAAATTCGCGGCTCCCTCCACCCCCATCTTCCCGTTTACGGGGAAACCGACCACATGGGCATAGAGGTTTTGGAAGGGATAGCGGCGATGCTCCTCTCCGGTCTCCTGATCATAGTCCGATAAGGCAAGTATGGTACCGTCACCGGCATAGATCGGTCCCCGTACTGTTTTTTCCGAAAGAGCGTCAATCCTTTTGTTGTAAGGATTGTTGATAAAGCTCTCGCTCTGAAACAGCAGGAAACAGACAAGATACACGATCAGCGCCAGAAACGCAGCCGCAAACAATATGGTCAGCACCGTCAGTTCCCTTGAGCGGTGCGGCTTTTTCTTCTCTTCTTTTGCTTTCATCTGCTGTCCTTCTTTTTCGTGGTCATGTAAAGGCTTTGAAGCAGCGCAAACATCGTAAACGTGACAAGGAGAGAGCTCCCTCCGTAGCTGACCAGCGGAAAGGTCACACCGGTGGAGGGAATCAGCTTGATGCAGCCGCCGATAGTTAAAAACACCTGAAATCCGTAGCAAATTCCCATTCCGAGAGATACCCACCGGTAAAAAGGATCCTGCATCTCTATTGCCATCCTGAAGAACAAAAGCACTACCAGAAAAGAAATCAGGATCACGGCGATGGCGACGATGGCGCCCAGTTCTTCCGAAATGGCGGAAAAGATAAAATCCTTCGTCACGACGGGAATGGATTTCGGTCTCCCCATAAACAGTCCGGATCCCATCCAGCTCCCGGTTCCGATACCAAACAGGGACTGGCTGATCTGATACCCCTGGTCGTCAATGGCACTCAGGGGATTCTTCCATGCTATGATCCGGTTGCTGACGTGACCGAGCATCCTGCCGGCAGCGAACATGGCGCCCACCACCAGTCCCGCCGCCGCCGGGAGCAGCACCCATTTCCGGAAGACCGCATAGGTCATCCCCACATAGATCACAAAAAAGATCAGTGCGGCACCGAGATCCCTGGACGCCGCCAATATCAGCAAAAAGGCTGCCGTACAGCCTCCCGCAAAAACAGCGCTCTGCCAGGTCTGCTTTTCATAATACAAAGCAGCCAGAAAAAACACATACAAAAGCTTCACGATCTCCACCGGCTGCACACTGACACTGCCGATTGCCACGGAGATTTTGGCCCCGTAGCTGGTCTGTCCCGCAAAAAGCACCAGCAACAGGAGGAGCAGGGAAACAGCAAGATACACCCATTTCCATCTCCGGAAGGCATCTTTGATTTTTGACATCAGAAACGGCAGAAACCCTGTCAAAACCAGAGACACAGCGCCAATCACAAGCTGTCTGGCTGCCTGACCCTGATTCAGGCGTGTCAATACCAGCATGCCTGTCCCAAACAGCAGGCACATGTGGTTGCAAAGCAACACGGAACCATGGATATAGATCAACCGGTACACCAGCTGGATGGCCGTGATCACGGCAAGGGTAAAGGCAAACAGAATCAGAATCTGCTTTTCCCCGGCATATGCCGTCATGGAAAGAAAGCCAAGGGATAAAAACAGATAGATGAGTACCACCTGCTCTTTGAACAGAACCTGCTTCACCTGCTGGCTGTGATGCCGCAGAAAGAGCAGAAAGCCCTGCAGGGTGTAAACCGCGATGAGGGCAATCATCAGATATTTTGCTGTCTGGATAAAGACACTTGTCATCCTTACTCCACTCCCCGCTTCAAATGTCCACGGGTGTATTGCTGATTGTGATCCTGCCAGAGAACATCCTCCCGCAGGAGGTTTGCCGTCTCTTCTTTGCTTTCCGTGGTGAACTGAAAGCGGATCTCTTCCGGGCAGAGCTTTTCCATCAGCTCCTTCTCCCCCCGCAGATCCAGAATATCCGCATTCAGAATCAGGTTTGTGCAGTCCGTGCAGTCACATCGTACGGGAAACACTTTCTTCCTTCTGTCAATCAGCATGGCAGTCGCTTTTTTCCGGTCACACCCCGATGCCGTTTGTCGAACACAGCTGGCACTCACCATCAGCGGCAGTCTCCCGTAAATGATCCAGGATGAAAAAGCCGCTGACCGGTGAAGAAGCTCCTTTTCATTCAGCTCCACCGGCAGGGTCTGATGCAGATACCCGAGGGAGGAAAAGGCTTCGGAAGCCTTTTCGGAATAGGTATAGAGCCCGGCATCCAGCCGGATCTTATCCGCCGGGCAGGAAAAAGACCGAAGCAGCGCTAGTCCGTCATAATCCCGCACCAGAAAGCCATCCGGGCGTGCTGCGAAAAGGCCGGTACGGCAACGCTCATAGAAGGTACTGTTTTCGAGCCGGCAGATATACGGCAGGGCATAGACCGCTTTCTTTCCTGCTTCGTGTACCGCCCCAATATCCTCTGAAAGTCTGGTGAGAAAGGAACTCCGTTCATACAGGAAGCTGTCCAGAATGACTGTGGAAACCCGGTCCGCTTCCAGCACTGCTTCCAGCTGATCCGGCGTACTGACAAGTACTGCAACGCCGGGGGCACGGGAATTGTTCTTACTTCTTCCATTCGCCGGTCTGGGGGCGGGTTTGTTTCCCCCGGCCGCATCGGCAAGTGCCTGTCCCCCGGCCGCATCGGCAAGCGTCTGTCCCCCGGTCCCCGTACGGCGGGCAGAACAAAGGATCTCCTCCGAAAGCTGCCGCAGGGCGTTACGTCTGAGCTCCTTGACCGCTTTCATCGGCACAAATACATCGTGATCCGCCGTAATGGATAATGTGTCAAAGGTAAATACCGTATCTCCCGTCGCCAAAAGCTTTTCCCGCAATTCTTTCTCTGTTGTCGCGCGATTGTCCGCCCTCTCGCAGAGAAAGCCGGTCTCCGTCACACTCACCCCTGCGGCTTTTACGGTAAGACTCATCGGCTCTCCGACACGAAAGCCTGCTTCTCCGCACACCGGAAGCTTTTTTTGTGTCTGCAGAAGCGTGTTCTCCTCCGGCTCCGATTCCTCTTTTCCCCTGCGATGACTCGGAGAATCCATCGTCACCATCCCGGGATCGTTATGCACCTCCAGAAAGCCCTTCGTAAACCCGCTGCGGTTTCCGAGAGATAGCAGACGTGTCATGCTCTCCTGCGGAACCGTATAAGCCTCCGTTCCCTTCTCTTCCAGGAGATCCACCAGCTCCCGATAAATGGCGGTGACGCCGGCTGTGTAGCCGGGGGATTTCATGCGCCCTTCAATTTTCAGAGACCGTACACCAGCCTCCTTTAAGGCCGGGAGGCAGGATGCTGCGCAGAAATCCTTTAAGCTCAAGGGATAGCAGACTTTTCCCTCCGGCTCCAGCTGATAAGGCAGCCTGCAGGGTCCGGCACACCGCCCCCGGTTCCCGCTTCTGCCTCCCAGGAGACTGCTCATCAGACACTGTCCCGAATAAGAATAGCAAAGTGCGCCATGCACAAAGCATTCCAGTTCAATATCAGAGCCCTCATGAATGGCACGGATTTCCGCACAGGACAGCTCTCTTGCAAGGACAACCCGCTGCAGGCCGAGACTGCGCACAAATTGTGCCCCCTGTACACTTGTAATGTTCATCTGGGTACTCGCATGCACCGGCAGATCCGGAAATGTTTCCCTGATCAGCGTCAGAACCCCGAAGTCCTGCACCAGCACGGCATCCAGACCGGCCTTGTAAAACGGCAGAAGATATCCCGGAACCTCCTCCAGCTCTTTGTTTTTCAGACAGGTATTGACGGTGAGGTAAACCTTTACGCCCGACAAATGCGCATAGTCTATCGCCCGGAGCAGCTCCTCCTCCGTAAAGTTGTGCGCATAGGCACGCGCTCCGAACCGCATTCCGCCGCAGTAGACAGCATCCGCGCCTGCATTTACCGCAGCCTGAAACGCCGCAAACGATCCCGCCGGCGCCAGCACCTCCATGGTCTTCCCGTTGTGATTGTCCATATGAAAAATACCCGATGATATGAAAAAAGTGTCTTGCGACACTCTTTCCGGTTACTTCAGTTCTTTTTTATTGGTGACTTTTCCGAGGAGGGCATCCTCCAGGGTGGCCTCCAGCTTCGCCTTGTTCAGAAGAAGCTCTTTGTTTTCATTTTCGAGTTCCCGTCGTTTCTTTTCGTCGGATTCTGCCTTGATCTGGCTGCTGATCAGATCATGCTTCAGGTCATAGATCTGGCGATCCCGCTCCTCCAGCTCTTTTTCCAGCTTCTCACTTTGGCTGCGGGCCTTGAACAGGTCGTCCGCAATGTTCAGCTCCAGAAGCGTGGAACGCATATCCTGTGAGAACTTCCGGTAATCATCCACGTGATCCAGCTCCCGGATCTTGTTATTGATATAGGCTGCCACTTTCTGAAGGTATTCGGGGCTTTCATACCCGGACAGGGTCAGCACCTTTCCTCCGATAATGACCTGTACGTCTGATTTCGGTGTCATCACTCTTTCCTCTTCCTCCCGCCAATTATCCTTATTATAATCAAACGTCACCTGCTGTGCAAGTTTGTGCGCTTCTACGGCAGCACAACCATGCTTTCCAGTTCCTCTTTGGTCTGCGCCGCGGAGTAGTAATTCCCCTGCAGATAGTCCACCGGAAGGGATTGAATCTCCGCCAGATGTCTCTCATTTTCTATTCCGATCACGACCACCTTACGCTTCAGATCATGGATCATCTGCGCACTGCTCTGCAGCACCACCCTGCCCTCTTCGCTGTCCTGTGCAGCATAAAGGAGGCTCCGGTCCAGCTTGATCAGATCGAAGTCCATGGAGAAGGTGGAATACATATTGGCATAGCCGGCACCGTACCCATCCATGGAAAACCGGAATCCGCGGTCTTTGAGGTCCCTGATCGTCTCTGACAGAAGCTTGTAATCCACAGCAGCCGCCGTTTCCGAGATTTCAAAGCAGATCCGTCCCGGGTTTATGCCGTATTCCTCCAGAATAGCGTCCGCATGCGAAACAAAATCAGGATTGGTACACTGAATAATGGAAAGATTCACCCCCATAAAGCGGATTCCCAGCCGATCCGGCAGGTCAGTCTGCAAAAACTCGCACACCTCCCTGAGGGCGTACTCGCCAAGCTTTCGGATGATACCGATCCGCTCAGCCACCGGGATAAAGACGCTGGGGTAGACATCTCCGATCTCCGGGTCATGCAGACGCAGCAATGCTTCCGCCGCCTCCACCTTGTGACGGTCTGCGGAATAGATCAGCTGATAGACCATTTTAAAGTTGTGATCTTCGATACCGCGCCGTAATATTTCCGAAAGCTTTGCCTGCTCAAAGATCCCCTTCAGATCCTGTCCCTCCAGAACGATGCATTCCTCCTTCTCCGTCAGGACACTCTCACTCATCAGGATGACATCCTCCGGCCGTTTCAGCTCCTTCGGTGCTTCCGAAAGAGTCAGCTGAAATTTCAGATCCATGCCCTTTTCATCAACGCTCCAGTCCAGAAGCAGCTGGTTTCTGACGCGATCCGCCATGGCACGCGCTCCTGCACGATCCATCCGTTCCAAAAGAATCAGGAACGAGGCAGGTGTGGAACGATAGATCAGATAACGCGGGCATACCGCCTTGATACTGTCCGAGATGTCAATGATCAGTTCCTGACCGGAGGTATTCAAAAATCGCCGGAAAAGCTCCAGATTGCGGAACTGTATGGAAATCGCATAAAAGGGGGTCTCCGTTTCAAAGAGAACCCGCAGATCCAGCACAAGGGAATGCCGGTTCCCGACGTTTGTGGAGGAATCCAGAAGATCGTCATCATATTCCACTGCAATCATGATGGAAAGGATGCCGATGGCCTCCGAAAACAGCTCCACCATCACCCCCGGCAGCAGCAGCTGTACAACGATTCCCGCCAGGATGCTGATGATCCCAAACCACAGTATCATTTTCCGGCGTTTTGTCAGGGCATGCCACCGGAACAGAAGAATTGCCATGGCCGACACAAAATAGATGAGACTCACCAGGTATAAGACTAATTCTCCCCCGTGACGTTCGAATTGAAAGCGTTCATTATAGCCCCATGTCAGATGCAGGAAGGGATTCGATAATACAAGGAACTCCGCCAGCACAGCGGGTATCAGCCCGATCACCCGCTGAATCCGGTTGTACCGGTAATACCGTCTGGTGACAAACAGGGCATAGAGCAAAAGCAGAACCGGCAGCAGCGTATGTAGGAGGAAATAGAAAAAATCACAGATCTGCAGAAGGATCCTTGCTATTTCACTGGTATGTACCCGCAGGGAGGACTGCATAACGCCGATATCGAACAGACATTGCAGAAGGAGCGAGAGTGCCGCACACAAAAACAGCTTATTCTGCGGACGATCCGTATGCTTCTGCAAAAGCGTGAATAAAATTGCGGAAATCAGTACGACAATGGCAGCCAGATGAAACGCGGACATATCGAACATATGAATCGTATTCATGCCGTCGCCTCCTCTCTGCTGTCTGATCCCGACAGTTTTACTTTCTCGGGCGGAAGGTACCGGATCAGGGTTGCTTCCATCTTCGCGGTATCGATGGGTTTTGACAGATAATCCTGAAATCCCTCCTCCAGGAAGCGTTCTCTGGCGCCGGAAATGGCGTTCGCCGTCAGGACAATGACAGGCGTCTCCTGATTCGGGTGAAACCGGTCCTCCCTGATCCGCTGCAGGGTTTCGGAGCCGTCCATCTCGGGCATCCGGTAATCCAGAAAAACAAGATCATATTTCTTTGCGCGGATCATGGTCAGGGCTTCTGCCCCGGAATTTGCGGTATCGATCTTGATCAATGTCCGCTTCAAAAGGGCACGCACCACCGTCAGATTCATGTTGGTATCATCCACCACAAGAATCGTAGCATCCGGTGCCCGGAAGGCTTCCTGATCCCGTTTGCGCGTCTTTTCGGCATCCCGGTACCGTTTTTCCAAATCTCCGATGGGTACCCAGCGGATGACGCGTTGCTTTAATTTCACCGTAAAAGTAGAGCCTGTGCCGTAGATACTCTGTACCTCAATCGTCCCTCCCATCAGTGCAAGCAAATTGGCGGTAATGGAAAGACCGAGCCCCGTCCCTTCCACTGTACGGTTCTTTTCCATATCAAGCCGCTGGAATTTCTCGAACAGCTTCGCCTGCTCCTCTTCCCGGATTCCCTTGCCGGTATCGATCACGTCGCAGGTTATTTCGACGTTATCGCCTTCCGCGTAGCCTCCCCGGACACGCAGCTTGATCCCGCCTTTGTCCGTGTATTTCACCGCATTGTTCAGGAGATTGATCAAAATCTGCCGGAGCCGCATCTCATCGCCATAAAGAGCCTCCGGAAGATTCGGATCCAGATCAAGCTTCAGGCCAAGCCCTTTCTCATCTGTTTTGATACGGATCATATTCATGACATCGTGCAGCACGGAGCTCAGCTCATACTCTGCCTCCACAATCTCCATACTGCCGGCTTCGATCTTGGAAAAGTCAAGCACATCGTTGATAATCGACAAAAGATTGACCCCGGCACGCTCGATGTCGCGCGCATAGGATCGGATCACTTCATCCGTCGTCTCCCTGAGGATCATCTCGTTCATGCCCAGGATGGCATTGATGGGGGTACGGATCTCATGAGACATATTGGCAAGGAAGCTGCTCTTCGCCTCATTCTGGGCACGCGCCTTTTCCTCCTCCTGTCTGGACATATCCGTTGCACGCAGAATCGTCATAAACTCCATCTGACTCACGGCATTGGAAAACAGGGTCCCCTGCACGAAGCTGACATCCACCTCCTCCACGGTCTGCAGCTGCTGTTCCACACTGATCCCCTTTACGAGAATCCGGTGATTCAGGGCGTTCAGCATGCGGATATTGGACAGAAGAATGCTTCTGCGCATGGAAACATCCGCTTCCTTCGAAATCGTATTCAGATCAATTGACACTACATCATAGGGGAAGAAGCCCAGGGAATGAATCCCGGAATTGCCCACCCCGTACTGATCCAGCATGATTTTGAAGCCGTTCTCCGACAGCTCATGGAAGGCGCTGGACAGAAGCTCCCTGTCCTGGACAAGGGAAATCTCCTGCACCTCCAGAACAATCCGTGAAGGATCCAGATTATACCGCTCCACACGCTGTCTGGTGTTGGTCAGGAATCCCGGCTGAATGCACTGGGATGCGGGGATACAGAACGCAATGCGCTCAAGTCCCAGTTCCAACGGCACGCCGCTGTTCAGAAACAGCGCCACGTCACGAAGCAGCAGATCGATGAGATTATCCCAGGTCCCGTTTTCGATGGCTACGGGATAAAACTCTTCCTGCGTCATGATGCCGAGGGTCTGGTCGTGAAGCCGCAGCACCGCTTCCGCCGCAAAAATCGACCGTCTCTTCCAGTCATAGATGGGAATATACTGTGTCTCAAAGCTGTACTCCGCAAGGCCTTTCGCCACTGCCTCCGCGATCTCTGTACTGCGGTTCAGGAAGGTCAGTTCCTCTCCGACAAAGATCTTCCCGGCACATCCGGGCGGAAGCGGTGCGTCCGCAAGAAGCATCAGGTCATCTCCGCCGAGTTCATCCGGAACGGAGGCCATAAAAATCGCGACATCCAGCTGCACTCTCGTCTCCCGCATATTCCAGAGCCTCTCGAATCGTTTGGAGAGGAGAGTTGCAATATTGATCATACGCTGTTCGGTGGTCTCGGTGCCGATCAGCATGAAAGCATACGGAGATACGCGATAGATATGATGCGCCGGGTGCATCCGGGAGAGCTCCCTCGAAACATTGGAGAGAAGGATGTCGCTGTCAGCGGATCCGGAAAGTCTTTGCAGGTAATCGGAATCCGTAAGCCGGACGCAAAGTGCGATAAAGGAACGTCCCATCCTCACATAATTGTAGGTATCCCCCACAAGGGCGCTTCGATTGTAGACATTCGTCACGGAATCCAGCCGGTCTTCTTCTCTCTCCACATGCAGCTGAATCCCGAGAAACGCAATGGCCTCCAGCACGAGTTCAACACGGAGATTCGGAAAGAACAGCTGCAGCAGCACACCGGTCAGCGCCAGGCTGAAGCTGTAGATCAGGGCCCCGCGGCGCCTCGTTGTCATAACACGCCAGGAGAATAAAAGATATACCGTTGCCAGAATGAAATAGAAGGCGGCGACCGCATAGACAAAGTATTCGGCCCAATTCCGCGAGAAGTTCATGGCCGCATCCGTATAGTACACGGCATGGGTGACGGGATTGGTCAATACAAACAACTCTGCGACTGCACAGGGCATCGTAAACAGCATCCGTATCAGAAAGCTCTGGATATAGAAGGTCCCTGTTGCCTCCAGTACATAAAGGGCGAACATGGGGGCCAGCAGGGTGTGCGCCACGAAATAGATATACTGGCTGAAATCATACACAAAACGTGCAACGGAGGACGTGGGCGCAATCGGCACCAGAACCATCAGAAGAATACTTGCTACTGCGGTGATCAGAAGATCCAGCAAAAGCCAGATAAAAATGCGGTTCTGTGTCTTTTTGGTGCGTCCCTCCAAAACCTGAAAGCAAAGGAGCGCAACACAAAGGACGGTTGCCACAATATGAAATGACGCATTGTAGTAGCTTTCAATCATCCGTCACAGACTCCTTGTTCTCAGAAATATGAAAATGCTGATAGGCCCTGCGTGTTGCCACACGTCCCTTCGGTGTCCGGTTCAGAAACCCGTTTTTCAGCAGATACGGCTCATACACATCCTCGATGGTACCGGCATCCTCGCCCAGTGCCGCGGAGAGGGTGTCCAGTCCGACAGGTCCGCCGTCAAACTTTTCGATCACCGTAAGGATCAGATTCCGGTCATTTTGATCCAGACCCATCCGGTCCACATCCAGGAGATCCAAAGCAAAATCGGCAACCTCTTTGGTGATCACACCCTCATAGCGGATCTCCGCGAAGTCACGCACCCGTTTCAGAAGACGGTTCGCAAGCCGCGGCGTCCCGCGGGATCTGCGGGCAAGCTCTCTCGTCCCCTCTTCTTCGATCTCCACCCCCAGGGCATTTGCGGAGTGTTCGATAATCGTCATCAGTTCTTCCACAGTATAAAACTCAAGATGGGAAATCACGCCAAAGCGGTCTCTGAGCGGTGCAGACAGCAAGCCCGCCCTTGTGGTGGCGCCCACCAGCGTGAACTTGGGCAGATCAAGCCGGATAGAGCGCGCTGTTGTGCCTTTCCCGATCATGATATCAATGGCAAAATCCTCCATGGCAGGGTAAAGCACTTCCTCCACCTGGCGATTCAGCCTGTGGATCTCGTCTACAAACAGGATATCCCCTTCCTGCAGGTTGGAAAGAATCGCCGCCATCTCACCGGGTTTTCCGATGGCAGGACCGGACGTGATCTTGATGTGGGTACCCATTTCATTGGCAATGATCCCGGCCAGCGTCGTTTTCCCCAGACCCGGCGGTCCGAAAAAGAGGACGTGATCCAAAGGCTCCTCTCTTTTTTTTGCCGCGTCGATATATACTTTTAAATTGTCCTTTGCCTTTTCCTGCCCGATGTATTCTGTCAGAAACTGCGGCCGCAGACTCTTTTCCACCTTCAGATCCTCTTCCTGGATCTGTGTGGAGATCACACGTCTTTTGGTATCTTTCATTCCTTATATAAACGCCATCTGTTTCAGCGCTTCCTTCAAAATCGTCTCAACATCCGTCTGCAGCTCGACCGGTACGGCACGGACAGCCTTCGCCGCTTCCTGTGCGCCATACCCCAGCGCATTGAGAGCCATGATGGCTTCCGAACGAAGATCGTTCTTCCCGGAGATCTCCGTACTCTGTACAGGTGTCCCGGAGGCATGCGCAAAGGTCTCTTCCAGAGAAAACTTGTCCTTCAACTCGATCAGCAGGCGCTGTGCCGTCTTTTTGCCGATACCGGGAACCCGCTCAATCGCTCTGGCATCATCGCCCAGCACCGCAAACCTGAGATCATCCGCACTCATGGCGGACAGCACGGAAAGCGCCCCCTTCGGGCCGATCCCGCTGACCCCGATCAAAAGCTGGAATACCGACAGGTCATCCCGGGTAAGAAAACCAAAGAGAGCGAGCTGGTCTTCTCTCACATAGGTATAGGTATAGATCTTGACCTCCTCCCCAACAGGCGGGAGTTCATCCAGGACACGGCCGGATATGAGAATCCGGTATCCCACACCCTGATTTTCCACCACAACCGCGTCTTCCAACAGCTCTGCCAGGATTCCTTTGATATAGGAATACATACAGCACCCCCTTGATCGGCATAATTGCCCATACTCTTTCATTCTAAGGGTTTTTCAGCGATTTTACAACTCTTTCTCAAAAAATGGTGATAAGCGCCGGAGCAGTTCCCGGCTGATGACGCCGATCAAAGCACCTGTCAGAAAGCCGGCAAGCAAAAGTACCGGCAGATAGAAAAAGATCCTCAGATCGGACACAAAGACGGCAGCTATGATCAGCTGCCCGAAATTATGGGCTGTACCGCCGCAAATGCTGACGGTGATCACATGGAAACGATTTGATTTTTTGAGAAGGAACATGACAAGAAAGCTGAGCATTCCTCCCGTGAGACTGTACAGAAAAGCAGGTACTGATCCGAACAGCATCGCAGATAATGCAATTCTTGCGAGATCAAGGACAAGCGCTTCTTTCCAGCCAAGGAGATACAGCGCAAGGAGGATCATCACATTCGTAAGCCCCAGCTTGATCCCCGGAATCCCGAAGGAAAACGGGATCAATACCTCCACATAGCTCAAAATGAGCGCCAGTGCAAGAAAGATGGAAAGAAGGGCAATTCTTTTCGATAAGGATGAATGATTCTTCTTCTGCCCCATGCCTTACCTCACAACAGCATCCATATCCGATGCCTCCTGGCCCGTCACGCTGACGAGAACCCTGTTCGGCAGGCAGACAATGGTCTCCCCCGTCAGGCGGATCTTTTTCTGATGCAGGCAATATTGATCCGGGCAGTCCGCTGTCGTCATTTTCGCCGCACCATCCCTGATTGTCAGCGTATTGGTCACCTCTCCCGCCGTGTTTTTGATTTCGACCACAGCATCCTCCGCAAGAGGGAACGTCCCGTATTCCGTACCGCCCACCGTAATCGTGATCCACTGGCCGGAAGCCTTTCTCCACGGCATTTGCAGTAAAAACAGAACCAGGATCCCCGCAAGGAGAATCCCGATGATGATCACGTCCTGCTTTTTGAACCGTCTATGCATTCTGGCTTCCGACATAATAGAATCCCTTACACTCCTTTAATGTCACCGGCACAATCTGCCCGATCAAAGACGGATCCCCCGGAAAATGCACAACCGCGTTATTCGCCAGTCTTCCGGTCACAAGAGACGCATCCTGCCTGTTTTTCTCCTCCACCAAAACGGGAAGGGTCTGTCCCGTAAACCGTTCGGCACGATCTGCCGCAATCCTCTGCACCGCGGCAAGGAGTCTCTGAAACCGTTCCTTCGACACATCTTCTGCGATCTGATCCGGCATGGATGCCGCCGGTGTCCCGTTTCGCCTGGAATACAGGAAGGTAAACGCGCTGTCGAAGCGCACCCTTTCCACAACATCCAGCGTCTCTTTGAAATCCTCTTCCGTCTCCCCGGGGAAACCCACAATGATATCCGTCGTCAGGGAAATATCCGGCAGCCGCTCCCGCATTTTCTCCACAAGCATCAGATAATGCTGCTTATCGTAATGCCGGTTCATCCTTGAGAGAATCCTGCTGCTTCCGGATTGCAGGGGCAGATGAAGATGAGGGCAAACCCTCCCCGTCTCCGCAAAAACGTCCATCAGTTCCTCTGACAGATCCTTCGGATGGGATGTCATGAACCGGATCCGTTCCAGTCCGTCAATCCTTGCCACCTCTTTCAAAAGAGCGGCAAAGGTTACCGGATGCTCCAGATTCTTTCCGTAGGAATTGACATTCTGTCCAAGGAGCATGACCTCCTTCACACCGTTTGCCGCAAGCAGCTCAATCTCCCTTACGATTTCCTTCGGTTCGCGGCTGATCTCCCGTCCGCGCACATACGGCACAATACAGTAGCTGCAATAATTATTACAGCCGAACATAATATTCACCCCGGATTTAAACGGATACGTCCGTTTCGTCGGAAGGGCTTCCACGATCTGGTCACGCTCCTTCCATACTTCCACAATCATCCGGTCCGAAAGCAGCATCCGCGTAAAAAGCTCCGCGAAACGATAAAGATTATGTGTCCCGAAAACCAGATCCACAAATGCGTAGCTCTCTTTCAGCTTCTGGACCACATGCTCTTCCTGCATCATACAACCGCAGAGTGCAATCCGCATCAGCGGATTCTTCTTCTTATACCCGTTCAGCACGCCGAGCCGCCCATACACCTTATTATTGGCATTCTCCCGCACGGTACACGTATTATACAGGACAAAGTCCGCCTCTTCGTCCCTCGTATCAACAAATCCGATCTCTGTCAGAATCCCCCGTATCTTTTCCGAATCCCGGGCATTCATCTGGCAGCCGAATGTCACAACACAGGACGTCAAAGGACTCCCCTTTTTTTCCGCCAGATCCGTCACGATCCGCCTTGCCTGTTCCACGAAGTAAAACGTCCGCTCCGGCTCTGTCTCCGGCGCCGCCTCAAACTCATATTCTTCTGTCTCGTTCCTCATTTCTCTCATATCTTCCATAATCGGTAGTTTACTCTCCTGCTCTCCCCGGACGATTGCCCTCTCCCGCCGACCTCCCTGTGCCCTCCCGGCATGTCTACCCCCCCGCCGGGCCCCCTGTGTCCTCCCGGCATGTCAGGTTGTATGAAAATGACGCTCACTCATTTCGGAACCTGGCTTCTCTAAGCATTTGCGCCAGATTGCTTCCACCGTACGCAAACGGTACCAACGCGCCTTCCATGGCGCATGGTACCTGGATTCGCCATCCAGGCGAATCCTTGCTTAATAAGTGGCAAATGCTAAGAGAATCCAAGC
>JAZRFM010000026.1:0-51712 GCA_045661345.1 Lachnospiraceae bacterium | reverse complement strand
TAAATTATAGCGCGAATGGTGAGGAATTGCAATACCAAAAGCCGAAGAAAACGCTTAATTTTCAGTGCTTCCCGGGTATTTCGGTTACTGTGGGCTGTATGAAATTGACAAGGTGCATACCTAAAAAATCAAATTGTTGTGTCTAGATGGGATGGAGTCAGATGCACTGATTTATCAGCCGGATCAACTGGGACAGCATTTTACGGGAGAAGGCGTTGGTATTTATCGATATAGACTTACGGATGATGAACGCGGCGCGTATTACTTTTATTATGGAAATTATGAAGATGGTAAAAGGGAAGGTGATGGCTACTGGTTTTGGAAGACTGGCGATGGCTATGAGGTGATCGAGATGGAGTGCGCTGATGATGTGCCAAATGGCAATTTTACAGATACTACCAGAATGAAGGATGGAACAGAAATTGAGATGACGAAGGGAACCCTAAAAAATGGGTTATTGGATGGAGATATGGAGTACCGAATAACAGATACTGATTACGGTGTATTTACAGCTGTTTTTCATGTTGATGATGGGATACCAGAAGATATCTATGATACGTTGAATCCAGCGCAGTTTGAAGACTGGGATTGGGTGCAGGAACAGCATGATAAAGGCATGATTATTTATAAATGTGCATGGACGGCTGACGGCGCGCGACATTGGGTTTATTCGCATGACCCGCGTTATTTGATGGGGTTGGGTGAATATACCTTTGAAAAAAACCGTGCTGCCTACGAAGAGGATCGTGCAAATGCAGAGAACTGATGCGATAACGTCACAAAGGATGCTAACAACAGGAGGATCTATAAACAAATGGCTTCATGCCGGGATGTATTGCACGGAGAAGTGGAAAGAGGATACGGACATCTTCCGAGAGAAGTCTTGAAAGAATGGGCTACAAAGGAAGCGTCCCTTTCGGAGCAATTTGCAAAAGGAAAGATTGCCGGAGTATCTGAAACGGAAGAGGGAAGAAACAGAAAAGCCGGGATGATGAAGAAAATCTCGGATGCGTTTCACGAAAGAGCAGATGAAAGACATCTGGATTTTTATAAACAGACAGGACAGGCATTATTTGAAACTCGTTTGGAGGATCCCGGACTGCTTCATAATTTTGCATATTTTGACATACCATCCAGTGATTATATGCTGATGTTCTACTTGTCGATGTGGACAGGCAGGATGGCGGATGCGATGATCTATCTCCATAACCACGGATGGGATTTGCGTGGGAAATTCAACAGCGTGCCGAGGGAAGATGTCTGGTATCAAATGTCTTGCTTCGAGGGTATGAATATCAACGAGAGAATCAAGGCAAAGAGCGTGTACGATTTTCTGAGGACACTTTCCAAAGAAAAAGAAATGGATTCTCCGCTGAATGTCACAGCTTTTGGCGGTGGAAATTTGCCGGAGCGTTTGTACGGGAACTTGCCAAAGATGGAGTTGACCGTATTTGACGACGGGGCGGTTCGCAATGTAGAGGAGCTTTTTCCGGAGGCTCAATGGCAGCAACAGCATACGACCTACATCAAAAAAAATCTCCTTCTATCGACACAAGAGGAACGGCTTGTGGGAAAGCAGGATTTTGTATGGATGCATGGGGTGTCGATGTATCTTGGAAAAGAGCTGACGATTAAGGCGTTGCTTTCCGGATACGCATTATTGAAGAATGGCGGCTGCATGAAGTATGACTATCTGATTATGACGGAGTCCATGCGTCGTGTGTTGGCAACACAAGGCTGGCCAAAGGGACGAGGAGAGATGGATATCTTTGCGACTGCACAGGAGGCGAGTAATCGTGCGCGGGAGGTGACCGCGGCTGTGAATGACGCTTTGTGCGGGAACGGTTTTTTTGACATTGAAGACATACAGACGACATTGGTAGAACCATGGGGAGCAACCAGCGTTCGGATAACAATGCGGAAATATGCGTGAACCCGGTTTCAAACGGGTGTTCTGCTCATTGAACCAGCAGGAAATAGTACATTGATAACTTCATATCGGAAAGCGCTCGGAATGCCTTGTCGGGGCATTTAGAACGTGGTATAGTAAGTGTGTAAGGATAAGAAGAAAACCTGATCAAGAGCCGGAGTCGTTCAAAGTATATCTTGTCGAATACAGGGATCGGATCCATATCGATGTAAGCCAGACATAAAAAGCGGAGGATGGTGATTATGGCATATGAAACACTTGTAGAGGAAGCAAAGAATCTGCCTGACAGCATCATTGAGCAGACACTGATGTTTATGCGATTCCTTCGCTCAAATGCCTCCGAAGATGATATGACTACTGACAATACCGGTCATACATTCCATAGAACGGTAAGCCCGTTAGCAGGAGACTTTGTGTCTATGGCGGATGATTTTGACAAGACACCGGATTGCTTTGGAGATTATTTGTGATGTATTTGCTCGATACGAATGCGTTGCTCTTTTACCTATACAATAACGAACGACTTTCTGAGAAAGCAAGATCTGTCATATTTAGCGATGCCCCGCTGGCTGTAAGCATTGTTTCTTTATGGGAGATTGCGATTAAAGCGAGTCTTGGGAAATTGGAGATCAAAAGCTCAATCGGTAAGATCGCGCAAACCTGCGGAGCCGAGAACATCAAGATCATTGCTATCAAAGAGGAGTATTTGGATATCGTATACAACTTGACATGGAAACACAAGGATCCATTTGACCGCTTAATCATTGCTACAGCTATGGAAGAAAAATTTGAAATCATATCAAGCGACTCGGCAATGGTGCTGTACGAAGTTGCAGTCTTGTGGGAATAATAGAGGATAAAAGTAAGACACGCGAGCCAGAAGGGATCGACAATGGAGCATATAGGATTTATGCTTCGGTGCTGGCACATATATCAAAGAAATAGAATACAGCAGACGATAATTCAGAAAAAGGCGCTTTCCATATGGAGGGCGCTTTTTGTCGTTTTGAATCGAAGGGGATGCAAGGGATGTATTGTGCGAAGTGTGGAAACCAGCTGCCGGATGATGCTTTATTCTGCACGAAGTGTGGGGCCAAGGTAAATGTTGGAGATCAACATAATAGAAACACTTCCAACATGAACGGTATGTATTGTCATAAATGTGGGAATAAAATACCGGATAATGCCCTGTTTTGCATGAAATGTGGTGCAAAACAGAAATACGGAACGCCATCTGATAAAGGGACGGGGATGCTCGATGGAAATCAGGATGGGAATTCTCGTCTGCCACGTGTATTGATTGGTATTGTGATCGGTGCGGTTGCCGGTTTGGCGTTAATCGTGGGAATCATAGTTGCTGGGGATATATTAAGAGGAGCCGCGCTAAGGCGTGAGTCTAAACAGTATTCTTATGGGTATGGTCAAGACAATGGTGTTAGTCAAGCTGAAGTATCGATGGAGAACGATTCTGGAAAAACGACGACAGAAACTGCTGAAAAAGCCTATGAAGAAACTATGTCAGGAGATGGAACATCAGATAACAATCTTCAAGGAATTACTTTCGAACCTAGCGCTAGGGTTCTTAATCCAGATTCGGAATATCCGATTGTGCAAATTGATGATATTGTGATTCCACTGGATGCAACTTATTCCGTGGCAGATCTATTTGATGCAATGGATAACTCTGTGCTGGGAGATGACCTGTGGCTAAGAAAGCCTAATGGAGAGAGATTGAAGAGAAATTCGACAGTCATTAATCCAGATCAAGCGTATGGATGGGATTTAATGTATAAGGATGAGCTTGTGGGAGAGATATTTGGATCTGCACAGCAAAAAGATTATTATTCCACTAATGAAATATTTATAGAAATGGTTAATAGTCCTGTTATCATACAACACTCCCCTTCTGACAGACTTAGTAAGTTTGTAAGTCAAAACCCTACAATAGAACATGTTCTTTTTTGGAGAAATTATCGAAGTAGTGAGCCTAAAACAATAGAAACGTTATCAATGGAGATGGATGCGTTAGAAATGAGCCATAAACTAGACTATAATGGGGGAACAATGAGTTGTGGTAACGCTACATTTGTTAGAGAAGGAGAGAGCAGTTACACATTGCTTTCGGTTATTGGCCTGAACAGAAATGTTGCGATATCCAGGGGAATCGTACAGGTGGAATAATCGTATAGAGAATAACGATAGACCCTGTGACATTAAAGGGCGAGGATTTTCTTGGCGAGCCGGTTGACCCGAATGAATATCGATGATTCTCACGACAAAAGACAGGATGTATACCCAATATGGCGCTTCGCATGAAAATGTAAGCGAACATTATGAGGGGCGTGGCTTCTCTTGACATTTGCTTACAATATATAGCAAGTCTGAGCCATGGATGGCGAAGAGAGGGAGCATCACGACAGGACGTCGTGTTGCGACCGGTTGCGGACGGTAGAGATTGTTGTGCGCAAATGTATAGAGAAGCCACGCCCCGAATACAGTGAGCGTCAGTTTGATGCGAAGCGACATATGGGAACACGCAACCACGGGACTTTTGGCGTGGGAATCTTGAGGGCATACTTTTCGAGCAAAACATGGTATGATGGAATTGTCCCACCGGATCAGTTCAGTGAAGATGTTTTCAACCAGTATGAAATAGCAAACAGGGATTTAATTGTTCGCAATGAGGAAAAGCGGAAGGGAAATCATTAGCATTCGTAAAGAGGAATTGTTCAGATAATGTATTGCAAAAAATGTGGAAGAGAAATTGATGATCAGACGCGATACTGTATCTACTGTGGACAGGATCAACAAGGCGTGACACAGCAAGGAAAGGCATGGGAAAAGGAGTCTCAAGGAGCGAAAAATGTAGCTAAGCAAGCGAATCCGTTTGGCCTATGGGGAATTATTTTGTTGATTGCTGTGTGGATCGTTGTAATCGTTCTTGTCTGCTTTTTGATTTTCAGAATAATCTCTGGAAGCAAGGCAGGCAGAAGTAGTGTAGGAACTGCCCATGTGACAGAACAAGAGACAGAAAATGAAGGAGCAACTGTATCTCAGAATCAAAATGGCGGAGACACGACAACTTCTGAGGATCAAACTGCACCGGAGGAAACATCAGATGTCGGAAACAAGTTTGTGATTTCGGATCAGACCGTTGCGGATTACCAGTTATGCTTGGATCCGTCAGAATATATACCATATGATTCGGGGAACGGTCTTTTCCGGTTTTCGTATCCATCCCATCTCTATAACAGCGTAGAGGAAGATACGGAAGCGCATCCCGTGCCGCTCGGCAATGAGAACACAAAGAATATTCAGACGGTGCATTTTTATGCTTCAGACGGATCAGAGGAAATTTTCCAGGTAATGGGACGGGTGGAACCGGGCGGAATTGATCCAAAGCTCGGCACCTTCTATGAGACTGAAAACCAGCAAAGGCTTAATGGCCAAGGGGAGGGTACGCTGCATTATGAGGATGGATATGGCTATTTCTATGTGAGTGGATATAATAACGATGGGAATGTAATCTATGAATATTTACGGATGGATGACAGCCTGATATACAGATTTCTGACAGTAACACCGCCATGGTCTGATGAGACGGACAAAACCCAGAAGGAATATGTTACAACCTGTATGCAGCGCTTGACAGGTTTTTCCACGGATCAGAGCGTGCCAAGTTATTCGGAGTTTCAGTCACAGGCAGAGGATAGTAGTTCATCTCGTCTGAGTAATGAAGAGATTGCGGAATTGGCAAAAAGAAGAAGCGGAGCGCCGATCGCTAAGGTTGAATCAGTGGAACAGGATGGAAAAATTGTGATTCATTTGTTTGAGGCAGTAGCTGATGAGGGCGGTATGGGTCATACGGCCACATGGGATTGGTATACGATAGACCCAGAGACGTTGCAGGGTGAGGACTTCATGGGAGAACCGGTTGATTTGAGTGAATATCTGTGATAGTAATTGGAGTCCATAATGTAAAACCCAAGATGGCTCTTTGTGAGAGAACCATCCCATTCCGGGGGAGAAAAAAGGATATACGAAAACTATGGCAATGAAGACTATTGAGATTCATGAAGGGCAAAAGCCCACAAAAGAGCAGATTAAGGAAATCCGGGCTGCATCTAAATTGCCGGATGTTTTTGATGAGGATTGCCCGGAATTTACAGACGAACAGCTCGGCCGGGTACAAAGATGTCAGCTGCAATCATTTTCCTCTTGACGCCGTGGTCAAAACGTGTTATCTTACCAATGTTGCAAACAACAAAGCAGAGTATCCACTCTCACCTTAGCGCAGTGAACAGCGGTTCACGGATCAGAAGCGACTCGGGTTAATAGGTTTTCGACAGCGCAGGTTCTGTGCTTGAAGTGTAATCTATGTGGATAGTCTGACTATCCACTTTTTTTATGGAGGGTTAAAGCCATTAAACAACTGATCAATGAACAGATCCGCGACAAGGAGATCCGCGTGATCGGAGCGGATGGAGAGCAGCTGGGCGTCATGCCGACGAAGGATGCACAGCATCTTGCAGATGAGGCGGAGCTTGATCTCGTGATGATCGCCCCGACGGCGAAGCCGCCGGTCTGCCGGATTGTCGATTACGGGAAGTTCAAGTACGAACAGCTCCGAAAGGAAAAAGAAGCGCGCAAAAAACAAAAGATCGTGGAGATTAAGGAGATTCGTCTGTCTCCGAACATCGATACGAACGATCTCAACACCAAGATCAACGCGGCGAAGAAATTCCTTTCCAAAGGAAACAAGGTGAAGATCACGTTGCGTTTCCGGGGGCGCGAGATGGCGCATATGCGCGAAAACCAGCACATTCTGAATGATTTTGCGGAGCAGCTGGGAGAGAATGCGGTGGTGGAAAAGGCACCCAAGATCGAAGGACGTACCATCAGCATGGTGGTTTCCGAAAAAAAGTGACAAACATACGGGCAGCATCGCCTGTTGATAAAGGAGGAAAAGGATATGCCAAAGATGAAGACGAAAAGCGCAGCTGCAAAGCGCTTTAAACTGACCGGAACCGGGAAACTGAAGAGAAACAAGGCCTACAGACGTCACATCCTGACCAAGAAGACCACGAAGAACAAGAGAAATCTGCGTCATGCGGAAGTGATGGATGCGAGCAACGAGAAGGTAATGAAGAAGATTCTGCCGTATCTGTAAGGAAGCGCCCTCATGGTTTTGGTGGAATGAGTCGGATTTGAAAAAGGAGTGATGAAAGATGGCCAGAGTAAAAGGCGGTTTAAACGCAAAGAAAAAACATAACAGAGTATTAAAGCTTGCAAAGGGATATCGCGGCGCACGCAGCAAGCAGTATCGTGTGGCAAAGCAGTCCGTGATGCGGGCGCTTACCAGTAGCTATGCGGGCAGAAAGCAGCGCAAGCGTCAGATGCGCAGCCTTTGGATTGCTCGTATCAATGCGGCTGCACGGATGAACGGACTTTCCTACAGCAAGTTTATGTATGGTCTGAAGCTTGCCGGGGTGGAGATGAACCGCAAAGTGCTTGCAGATATGGCGGTGAATGATGCGGACGGCTTCACGACGCTGGCAGAGCTTGCAAAAGAGAAAGTTGCTTAAGGAGTGAATCGAATGGCAATTTTGGTGACCGGCGGAGCCGGATATATCGGGAGTCACACCTGTGTAGAGCTGCTGAATGCGGGATATGAGGTGGTGGTGCTGGACAATCTTTCCAACGCCAGCGAAAAATCGCTGGAACGGGTGAAGGAGCTCACAGGCAAAGACCTTGCGTTTTATCAGGGAGATATCCTGGATCGGGAGATTCTGAAGCGGATCTTCGCCGAGCAGACGATTGACAGCTGTATTCATTTTGCCGGACTAAAGGCAGTCGGCGAGTCGGTACAGAAGCCATGGGAATACTATCACAACAACATCAGCGGGACGCTGACCCTTGTGGATGAGATGCGCCTTCACGGCTGCAAGAACATCATTTTTTCCAGTTCCTCCACGGTATACGGGACACCGGAAAAAGTACCGGTAACGGAAGAGACCCCGCGAGGCACCTGTACCAATCCCTACGGCTGGACCAAGCTCATGCTGGAGCAGATCCTGTCCGATATGCAGAAAGCGGATCAGGAGTGGAACGTGATCCTGCTCCGGTATTTCAATCCCATCGGAGCGCATAAGAGCGGCAGAATCGGAGAGAATCCGAACGGGATCCCGAACAACCTGATGCCCTATATTACACAGGTTGCTGTCGGAAAGCTTGAAAAACTGGGTGTCTTCGGAGATGACTATGACACACCGGACGGCACGGGGGTGCGTGACTATATCCATGTGGTGGATCTTGCAGTCGGTCATGTGAAAGCCCTGAGGAAGATTGAAGAGAAGGCGGGTCTTTGCATCTACAATCTCGGTACCGGTGTGGGTTACAGCGTGCTGGATATCGTGAAGAGCTTTGAAAAAGCGACAGGGATCAAGATTCCCTATGAGATCAAACCCCGGCGCGCAGGCGATATCGCAATGAATTATGCCGATGCCAAAAAGGCCGAGAGGGAGCTGGGCTGGAAGGCCGAGAACGGAATCCTCGAGATGTGCGCGGACAGCTGGAATTGGCAGAAGAATAATCCGAATGGATTTGAAGATTGAAAATGCTTGCTTTTTTTCCGTGGGCATGCTAAAATGACTCACGGTCATGGTTCGTTGGTCAAGCGGTTAAGACGCCGCCCTCTCACGGCGGAAACAGGGGTTCGATTCCCCTACGAACTGTTTTTTGCAGAATGGAACAGGAACGGCATTTTTATAAAAAGTGCGAAAAAACAGGAAAATCCCTTGCATCCAAAGGGAAAAAGTGTTAAGGTTACATAGGTTCATAAGAGTACGACAGTGAGAGTGGGTTTTGCCCACTCTCAATTTTTGAGGGGATTCTTTTGAAAAAACGGCAGGAAATTGAAGAACATACAGAAGAGCTTGTCACACCGATCCTGGAGCGCATGGGTTTTTTTCTGTATGATGTGGAATACGTCAAAGAGGGTGGAGATTTTTACCTGCGGGTCTATATAGAAAAGGAAGGCGGCATTACGGTGGACGACTGTGAAGCCGTGAGCCGTGAGATGAATGAGCTTCTCGATCAGGAAGACTATGTGGAGGGCAGCTATATCTTTGAAGTCAGCTCACCCGGGCTCGGCCGCACACTGAAAAAAGACAGGCATCTTCAGAGCAGTCTCGGGGAAGAGGTGGAGATCAAACCCTTTCGGCCCATGGAGAAGAAAAAGGAGTTTTCCGGTGTTCTGTTGTCTTTTGACAGCGATACGCTGACCATCAGGCAGGAGGATCAAACGGAGCAGACGTTCCAACGGAAGGACATAGCGCTGATTCGATTGGCGTTTCATTTTTAAACATACAGTTTCTTTTATGGAGGGAAAAAGATGAACACAGAACTGATGGAAGCCTTGAACATGCTCGAAAAGGAGAAAAACATTCCGCGGGAGACCCTGCTGGAAGCGATCGGTAATTCCCTGCTCAAGGCATGCGAAAATCATTTCGGCAAATCCGATAATATCAAGGTCAATATCGATCCGGAGACCTGTGAATATACGGTGAAGCAGGAGAGAACCGTGGTTTCCGAGGTGGAGGATAAAGCGCTGGAAATCAGTCTTGCCGATGCAAAGATGATCGATCCGTCTTATCAGTTGGGAGATATCGTCAGTACGGAGATCCAGTCCAAGTCTTTCGGGCGGATCGCAACGCAGAACGCCAAGAATGTGATCCTGCAGAAGATTCGCGAGGAGGAACGCCGCAGTATCTACAATGAGTTCTCTTCCATGGAAAGACAGCTGGCAACCGGTATTGTACAGCGCAATGTGGGACGCAATATCAGCATCAACCTCGGCAAAACGGATGCGATGCTGACGGAGAATGAACAGGTGCGTTCCGAGCATTTCCGGCCGAATGAACGCATCAAGGTCTTTATCCTGGAGGTAAAATCCACTCCGAAGGGGCCGAGGATCCTTGTGTCCAGGACGCATCCGGAGCTGGTAAAGAAGCTGTTTGAAGAGGAAGTGACGGAAGTCCGGGAAGGCGTTGTGGAGATCAAGAGCATAGCGAGAGAGCCCGGCAGCCGTACCAAGATTGCGGTATGGTCCAATGACGAGGACGTGGATCCGGTAGGGGCTTGTGTCGGTATGAACGGGACGAGAGTGAACGCGATTGTCAATGAGCTTCACGGGGAAAAGATCGACATCATTACCTGGAGCGATAACCCGGCAATGCTGATCGAGAATGCTCTTTCCCCGGCAAAGGTCATTTCCGTCATTGCGGACGGTGACGAAAAATCGGCAAAGGTCGTGGTGCCGGATTATCAGCTTTCTCTGGCAATCGGTCGGGAAGGCCAGAATGCGCGGCTTGCGGCCCGTCTGACCGGGTTTAAGATTGACATCAAATCCGAGACACAGGCAAGAGAAGCCGGCGACTTCATGGATTATGATGAATATGAGGACGGATACTACGAGGATGACGAGTATCTGGAGGGCGAATACGAAGAAGGTGAGTACGTGGAAGGCGAATATGAGGACGAAGCGTATGAGGACGGAGCCTATGAAGAAGGAGAAGCGCCTGCGGGAGAAGAAGGAACCGAGGCAGACGCCGCTGAGGATGTGCCTCCTGTGCAGGACGAGGAAAGCAAAGCCTGAGCTTTTTCGCCTGACGAAGGATATAAGCGGATCCCTGACCTATGACCCCACACAAAAACGAGAAGGGCGCGGAGCGTATCTTTGCAGGGATGATGGCTGCCTGGAGAAAGCAGTGAAAAAGAACCGGATTTCAAAAGACCTTGCCCTTCAGTTAAAAGAGGAGATATAGAAAGTTTGGAGAAAAAACGTGACAGAGTGCTGTCCGCCCTCTCTCTGGCCGCAAAAGCCGGACAGATCAAAAGCGGAGAGTTCCAGACCGAGACGGCCATCAAGGATGGCAGCGCACGTCTGGTGCTGTTGGCAACGGATGCATCGGAGAATACCAAAAAGAAATTTCGGGATGCCTGTGCTTTTGGAAGGGTTCCTTTGGTGGAATACGCGGACAGAGAGGCGCTCGGCCATTGCATCGGCAGGGATTTTCGCGCAACAGCCGCAGTCACGGATGCATCGTTTGCAAAGATGCTTTCGCAGGCATTTCAGAATGAGGATCAAACAGGAACTGAGAGAAATAGAGGAGTAAAGACGGAGGTGGCCAAGTAGATGAGAGTACATGAACTTGCAAAAGAACTCGGAATTGAGTCAAAGGAGCTTGTCGCATTTCTTGCGGAAAACGGCCTGGAGGTAAAAGCCGCCAGTACCGCAAAAGAAGATGCGATCGCGCTGGCGAACAGGAAATACGGCAAGAAGGCGGCTTCCTCCGGTGCGGAGTCGGAAGAGAAGAAAGCGAAGAAGGAGCCGAAAGAAGAAGTACCGGCAAAGAAGGAGCCGAAAGAGGACGCGTCGGCAAAGAAGGAGAGCGCGGCAAAGCCTGTGGAGGAAAAAGCGCCTGCGAAACCAAAGCCTGCCGAAAAGCAGGAAGGAGCGAAAGCGGGGGAAGCGTCCCCGAAAAGACCGGCCGGGGATCCCGCAAAGCGCCCCGTCAGGCTGGGGCCGGACGGAAGGCCACTGCGCCCGAAGAAGAAGACCACCTTTGCGGTTTTTAATCCGCAGAATACCAAGAACGGTGCGGATCGTCCGGGCTATCGTCCCCAGGGCGGCATGGATCCGCGCAGAGGCGGTATGGCGCGTCCGGGAGAACGCCCGGTCAGCAGAAGGCTGAACGGTGAGCGCCCGGTCAGCAAGCGCCTCATGGAAAGCGAGCGTCAGGACAGAGAGCGTGCCGACGCGGAACGCGCGGCGGCAGAGGCTGCTGCACGGCAGAAAGAAGCGGCAGAACGCCCGGCCAGAGAATCCCGTCCGGCAGGAGAGCGGGTGAGACGCCCTGCGGGAGGGGACAGAGGAACGGGAGCACCGGTGAGAAGAGCGCCGGGAGAGCAGAATCGTTTTGTACGTACCAATCCCGCCGCGGCACAGCAATCTCCCTCCGGAGACAACCGCAACGCAAAAGACGGCGGACGTGGAAGAGGGAATCAGAAGGGCAATAACAACCGCCGGGACAATGACCGTCTGGGCGGAAAGAGACAGGAGAACTTCTTTAATCTGGAGAAGCGCAGCAATCGCAAGAAACCGCAGCCGCAGCCCCAGAAAAAAGAGGAAGAGGATACGATCAAATCCATCACCCTGCCGGAGCATCTGACCATCAAGGAGCTTTCCGACCGGATGAAGGTACAGGCATCCGTACTGATCAAAAAGCTTTTCCTGAAAGGCCAGATGGTCACCATGAATCAGGAAGTCGATTATGAGACGGCGGAAGAGATCGCGCTGGAGTTCAACTTTATCGCGGAGCAGGAAGAAAAGGTCGATGTGATCGCGGAGCTCCTGAGGGAGGAAGAAGAGGATGAAAGCCGCATGGTGGCAAGACCCCCTGTCGTGTGCGTCATGGGACACGTTGACCACGGTAAAACCTCGCTCCTGGACGCGATCCGCGATACGCATGTGACGGATCGCGAAGCAGGCGGGATCACACAGAAGATTGGTGCATATGTGGTATCCATCAACGGACGGAAGATCACATTCCTCGACACACCGGGTCATGAGGCTTTTACAGCTATGCGTATGCGGGGCGCCAAGTCCACGGATATCGCGATCCTCGTGGTCGCGGCGGATGACGGCGTGATGCCGCAGACCGTGGAGGCTATCAACCATGCCCGTGCGGCAGGGATCGAAATCATCGTTGCCATCAACAAGATTGATAAGCCCAACGCGAATATTGATCGCGTAAAACAGGAGCTTTCCGAATATGAGCTGATTCCGGAGGACTGGGGCGGCAGTACTGTCTTTGCGCCGGTTTCCGCACACACCCATGAGGGAATTGATAATCTCCTTGAGATGGTATTGCTCACGGCGGATGTTCTGGAGCTCAAGGCAAATCCGAAACGGAATGCCCGCGGCGTCGTCGTGGAGGCACAGCTGGATAAAGGACGCGGTGCGGTGGCGACCGTTCTGGTACAAAAGGGTACCCTGAAGGTCGGACAGCCTGTGGCCTGTGGCTCTGCCTACGGAAAAGTCCGCGCCATGATCGATGAAAAGGGAAGACGTCTGAAAGAGGCGGGCCCCTCGACTCCGGTGGAGATCCTTGGCTTAAATAACGTCCCCGATGCGGGTGAGACCTTCGTGGTCTGCGATTCCGAGAAGGATGCACACAACTTTGCACAGACATATATTTCTCAGGACAAAGAGAAGCTGTTGGAAGAGACCCGGGCGAGAATGTCTCTGGACGATCTGTTTTCACAGATCCAGGCAGGAAATGTCAAGGAGCTGGATATTATCGTCAAAGCGGATGTACAGGGCTCTGTGGAGGCTGTGAAGCAGTCTCTGGAGAAGCTTTCCAACGACGAGGTCGTGGTGAAGGTGATCCATGGCGGTGTGGGCGCGATCAACGAATCGGACGTCATTTTGGCATCGGCTTCGTCTGCCATCATTATCGGATTCAACGTGCGTCCCGATCCCCAGGCAAAATCCACCGCAGAGACGGAAGGCGTGGATATCCGTCTGTATAAGGTCATCTACAATGCGATCGAGGATGTGGAGGCTGCCATGAAGGGTATGCTGGATCCGGTCTTCGAGGAGAAGGTGATCGGGCATGCGGAGATCCGCCAGATTTTCAAGGCATCCGGTATCGGCAATATCGCCGGATCCTATGTGCTTGACGGCGTTTTTGAGCGTGGCTGCAAGTGCCGTATCACCAGAGAAGGCGAGCAGATCTTTGAAGGCGATCTCGCGTCCTTAAAGCGCTTTAAGGATGATGTGAAGGAAGTCAAGGCAGGCTTCGAATGCGGTCTTGTCTTTGACGGCTTCAATGACATTGCGGAGCTTGATCAGGTCGAAGCCTATAAGATGGTCGAAGTCGCAAGATAAGGAGAGCCCGTGAGAAAACATTCCATGAAGAATCAGCGGGTGAATCAGGAGGTTCATCATGAGCTTGCCAACATCATCCGCTCTGAATTAAAGGATCCGCGTATCGACCCCATGACCAGCATCACGGCGGTGGAGGTCGCGCCGGATCTCAAGACCTGTAAGGCTTATGTCAGCGTGCTCGGCGGCAAGGAGTCTCAGGAGAATACGATCGTAGGTTTAAAGAGTGCAGAGGGATTTATCCGAAGCACCCTCGCTAAAAATCTGAATCTGCGTAACACACCGGAAATCCGCTTTATTTTGGACCAGTCTATCGAGTACGGTGTCAATATGTCAAAAAAGATCGATGAAGTAGTTGGGGGAAAAGAATGATACAGTCATTGGAGGAAGTGCTGACAGGCAAACAGACCGTTGCGATTTCCGGACATGTCAAGCCGGACGGTGACTGCGTCGGCTCCACGCTGGGTGTCTATAACTATCTGCGGACGTATCATCCCGAGGTGAAAACGGAGCTTTTTCTGGAGGAAATCCCTCCGGCCTTTTCTTTTCTGTCCCGATCCGCAGAGATCATCAACGACGTACCGGAACGTGCGCCGTTTGATCTTTTTATCTGCCTGGATTGCGGAGACTTAAAGCGCCTCGGAGACCGTGCGAAATACTTTGAAGAGGCTGCTGACACGCTCTGTATCGATCATCATATCAGTAATCAAAGCTTTGCAAAGGAAAACTATACTTTTCCGGACGCAAGTTCTACCTGCGAGCTGGTCTTCCAGCTCATTTCCAAAGAGAAGATCACAAAAGAGATCGCAGAATGCCTTTACACCGGGATGGTGCATGACACCGGTGTGTTTCAGTATTCCTGTACGCACCGTTCTACGATGGAAGCGGCAGGCTTTTTGATGGAGTGCGGGATCGAGTTTCCCGTAATCGTGGATCATACGTTTTATCAGAAAACGTATGCAGAGACAAAAGCCATGGGACTCGCCCTGATGAAAAGCCGTTTGCATTTGGGCGGAAAGGTGATCTCTTCCATTCTTTCTAATGAAGACTTCGCTTCGATCGGGGCTTGCAGGAAGGATACGGAGGGCATTGTTGCACAGCTCCGTTGTACAAAAGGCGTGGAAGCATCGATTTTGATGTATCAGACCGGAGAAGGAGAGTACAAACTGAGCCTCAGGTCGTCCTCGATCGTAGATTGTGCGGAGATTACGATGAAATATGGCGGCGGCGGCCATGTCCGTGCAGCAGGAGCGACATTAAATGGAGATCCGGAGACATTTTTGAGTGAAATCGTCGCGGAGATGCAAAAACAGCTGGAAGCAGGCGCGTGATGGACGGCATTCTGAATATCTATAAGGAAAAGGGCTGGACGTCTTTTGATGTGGTGGCGAAGCTCCGGCGGATCTTAAAGATTAAGAAGATCGGCCATACCGGGACGCTGGATCCGGACGCGGAAGGCGTGCTGCCGGTCTGTGTCGGACGCGCGACGAAAGCAGTCGAAGCGCTGATGGACCATGACAAGGAGTATCGAGCGGTGTTACTGTTCGGGAAAAAGACCGATACCGGAGACATCACGGGAAATGTTCTTGCCGAGGCCAACGTGCCGGCGCTGACAAAAGAAGAGATTGAACAGGTGCTTACCTCTTTTGTACCGGGCTATGCACAGATCCCGCCCATGTATTCCGCATTGAAAGTGAATGGCAAACGCCTGTATGAATACGCAAGAGAGGGCGTCGTGATCGAACGAGAGCCAAGGCAGGTATCGATCCCGTCTTTGACGCTGGAAGAGATGCTGTTACCGCGTATTACGATATCGACAGTCTGCGGACGCGGCACCTATATCCGAGCACTTTGCGAGGATATCGGGGAAAAATTATCCCTCCCTGCTTGCATGGAATCCCTCGTACGCATCCGTGTCGGGGAATTCACCCTTTCTACCGCGATGAAGATCGCAGAGATCGAGGCGGCAGAAAAGAATGGCACGTTGGAGACTTGTTTTTATCCGGTGCATCCGGATGGAGACATACAAAAGAAACCATGAAGACATTTCTGGGAACGACTGATTTTTTCATAAAAGAGGAGACGGCACTTGCGATCGGCAAATTTGACGGACTCCATCGCGGACATGAATACCTGCTGGAGGCACTTCTGCAAAAAAAAGCGGAGGGACTGACAGCAGTCATTTTTACGTTCGAGACACCCCCGCAATCGGAAAATAAAAAGATCCTTTCCACAAATCGCGAGAAATGCGAACTTTTTGCGCGCGCCGGGATTGATGTGACGATCCTTTGCCCGTTTGATGAAACGATCCGCTGCATGCGGCCGGAGGCTTTTTTAAGGATGCTGAAGGAGCGTGCCAATATCCGATGCATAATCGCAGGGACGGATTGTACGTTTGGCTATCGGAAAGAAGGGAATGCTGTGGTACTGCAGGAACTTGGGCAGAAGCTGTCCTTTGAAACGAAGATCGTGGAAAAATTACAGCATGAAGGGCGCGATATCAGCAGTACCTATATCCGTGAGACAGTCCGTGAAGGAGATATGGAGAAGGCAAACGTCATGCTGGGCTATCCTTATTTCGTGTCCGGAAAGGTGCGGCATGGCAACCAGATCGGTCGCAGGATTGGAATCCCGACGATGAACCTGATCCCGGAGCCGGCAAAACTCCTGCCGCCGAACGGCGTTTACGTCACGACGACCGAGATCAACGGCGTGCGCCATGCCGGCGTTTCCAATGTCGGCGTCAAACCGACGGTCGAAGGCAATGCGCCTGTCAGCGTCGAGACGCACCTCTTTTCTTTTGAAGGGGAGAACTACGGGGAGGAGATCAAAACAGAGTTTTTATCCTTCCTGCGCCCGGAGAAACGCTTCCCGGATCTTACGGCCCTGCAGGAAGCGATGCGGGCGGATATTGAGAAAGCGAAAGAACTTACTCGAGTTTAAACTTACCGATTTCGGATTCCAATTCATTTGAGATCTCACTGCTGGAGAGTGCTTCCTCATCGATGCGGGTCATGTTGTCCGTCATCTCAACGGTTCTTTCCGCAGTCCTGGTGACGCCGTCTGCAGCAGATTCCACCGCCTGATTCACGGAGTCGGTGGATTTTTGAATGTTGTCGATATTGGCCTGGATCTGAGTGGTTGCATCAGAGAACCGCTCCATCATCTCCGAGATCCGCTCGGCCGACTGAATGTATTCCTCACTCATATTCACAAGATTCGAAAAGCCTTCCATCGTGGTCTGATTGACGAAGTCCAGGAGCGACTGCGCTTCGGTCGCGAGCTCATTGACTGCATAGATGACTTCCGTCGAGACATCTTTGATCTCGGAAGCGGCAGATTGAGAATTGTTGGCAAGTTCGCCGATCTCGGTTGCGACGACGGCAAATCCACGACCTGCTTCACCGGCTCTTGCTGCTTCGATGGAAGCGTTCAGCGCAAGGAGATTGGTCTGGTTTGCGATCGCGATGATATTTCCGGTCAGATCTTCAATATGGCTGACGGCTTTGGAGCGTTCGATCCTATCAGAAACCGTTGCGGCCATGTCATTCACCTTGATCTCCGCCGCGCCGCGCTCGTCTTTTGCATTGTCTCCAATCTTGGAAGCAGAGCTCTTGACCTCATGTGCAAAATCACGACCGTGTTCGATCTCGCGAACGATTTCCTCAAATGACGTTGTAATATTGGCCATGAGCTCGTTGATCTCATTCAAAGAAGCTACCGTCTCCTGCATGGTGGAACTCATATCCGTCATCGTTTCAGAGATGGACTGTGCATCACTGCGCGCGTCTCTGACGTTGTCCGCGATCTCCGCAGAGGATTTGTTCAGCCTGGAAGAATCCTGATGAATGGAGAGCAGCATCTTGCGGAAAAATGCGATCAGTTCATTAATATGTGTACCGATCACTTCGAATTCATCTCCGGTATTCAATTCGATGCTTCTGGTCAGATCGCCGTCGCCATTGGTCAGGTCGATGATCTTGTCATCGAGCGTCCGAAAACTCCGGCTGAGCGGACGGCTGAGCAGCCAAAGCAAAAAAATCCCAATCGCAAGGATGACAATACATAAAATAATGATCGTCCGAAGGAGTGCAGAGGTCTGCTCTGTGATCCAGTCCATGCTGACATCTACACCGATCGCGCCGACTACTTTTCCGTCCAGATAAACAGGGCAGTATGAGGAGATATGTGTGCCCCATTCATCCGTATAAGGCTTGCGGTTGGACACGACGTTTCCGGAGAGCGCCGGCCGCGCTTCTTCATCTTCAAATACATTGCCGGTCATGGAGGCGTCCTCAATCTGGCCGTCTACCGCGTATTCCATACCGCCGTTTGCGGTCGGCCTTAGCGCATACAGATATTCAACGCCGGCGTCGTTGAGAAAACCTGTAAGTACCCGGCTGACTGCGAGATATTCCTCTGTTTCTTCTTCTCCGGGCTGTACATTTGCGATCACATCCGCATCGACTCGGTTTGCGACGATGGTCGCCAGGTTTTCCGAATTATGCTTGATCTGGTCAAGCAGCGTTTGATAAGACTTTTTATAGACCATAAAACCAAGAAGCGCATCGGATACGAGAAACAAAAGGATCACACCGATGATCATCTTATTCGTAATACTGATTTTTCTGACTTTCATGTTAGCAAGTTACTCCTTTCCGGCCGAAAATCCATCATGTCCGTACCATCATATCAAATAGAAAGGGATGCGGCTAGTCTTTTTTTCACAGGCTCTCAGATGGAAAATATATTTCGTTCATGATTATTACAAAAATGTTACATATTTGTTGACAACTGTGAAAACGCTTGCTATAATAACCCTCGGATTGTTGAAAAAGTAAGGTATTTTGAGGTTTTTTGATGAAAAGAAAAGCATTACTGAAGACATTGGTATCGATCACGCTTGCGGCGGGCATTTTAATGACGCCGGCAGCACAGTTGTATGCAGCAACGCCAACATCCGGCGTGGCACAGGCACTTGGCAGAAATCTTGAGAAGACGTTACCTGCCACGGTTACTTCCACACAACTGGTCCGTTCTGCAGTAGGAGAACTTGCAGATCCCCAGGCTGCGGCCCAGGAGGAGGCGCCGTCAGTTGAGATTCCGGGTACAGAGCTCACAGAGTCTGCTGCGGAGACGGCAGGAGCCAACACGGAGATCCAGGAAACAGCAGCGTTATTGCAGGAAGGGGAAGCGGCTGCAGCGCCGGCAACGGCAGAAGCAGCACCGGCGGCAGAAACAGCACAGCCAGAGACTCCTGCAGCAGAAGAGGCTCCGGCAGAAGCACAGGCAGAGGCCCCTGCAGCACCTGCACAGGCGCCGACAGCAAGTGCCGGAGTCATCGGTAATCTGAGCACGATTTTGGAAAATACGGTTGCAGAAACGCCTGCAGCAGAGGCCGAGGCACAACCGGAAGAGCCGGTAGAAGAAGAACCGGTTGAGATCGCCGGTTATACAAACATTGCGATCGCAAATGTCACAGATAATCTGAATATCCGTTCCGAAGCGGGAGAGGACGCCTCTTTGGCCGGGAAGCTTCCGGCGGATGCGGCAGCGGAGATTCTTTCTGTAGAAGGAGAATGGACAAAGATCCGCTCCGGTGAAGTGGAGGGATATGTAAAATCCGATTTTCTTCTGACCGGAGAACCGGCGCGGGAGCGTGCAAAAGAACTGCTGACCCTGACGGCGACGGTCAAGGGACAGGGTGTCAATGTGCGCGAGGAGCCCAATACGGACTGTGAAGTCGTGGATCAGGTGGCGACCGGAGAAGAGATTCCGGTACTGGAGGACCTTGGCGACTGGGTCAAGGTGGAAATGGACGGGGAAGAGCGCTATGTCAAAGCAGAGTTCGTCGAAGTGGGCGAGCAGCTGAGGGATGCACTGACCTTATCGGAAGCACGCTACGGCGAAGGCGTTTCTGATGTGCGCGTTGCGGTTGTGGACTATGCGACGCAGTTTGTCGGCAATCCGTATGTATGGGGTGGCACAAGCCTGACAAACGGCGCGGACTGTTCCGGATTCGTCATGAGCGTCATGGCCAATTACGGTGTCGGATTGCCCCATTCTTCCGCAGCACAGGCAAATTGCGGTACGAGAGTCGGTCTGGACGATCTGAAGCCGGGTGATCTGATCTTCTACGGAAGCGGGAGACGGATCGGACATGTGGCGATTTACATCGGGAACGGACAGATCTGCCATGCGAGCAATAAACGTACGGGTATCACGGTTTCCAATATGTATTACCGTTCGCCGATCTGTGCAACGCGGGTTTTGGGATAAGAACAGAGCGATCTGCCGAGACAAATCTTATCTTGACTTTGTAGCGGCAATCATGCTATACTAGCAACGCTGTCAGCCTTTCGCACGGTTTTCGGACACTCCGACCGAATGCTGAGTGAATGGCGGTTTCAGAAAAGGAGGAAAGATATGCTGACAAAAGAGCAGAAAGAAGCAATTATCAAGGAATATGGCAGAAGTGAAGGAGATACGGGTTCACCGGAAGTACAGGTAGCGCTCCTCACGACACGGATCAACGAGCTGACAGAGCATCTGAAGGTAAATCAGAAGGATCATCATTCCAGAAGAGGACTTCTGAAGATGGTCGGACAGAGAAGAAGACTTCTCGCTTACCTGAAAGACATTGATATTGAGCGTTATCGTTCCCTGATCGAACGGCTTGGTCTCAGAAAATAGACCGTCAAACAGAGCGGGCATTTTGTCCGCTCTGTTTTGCGATATATGAAGTACGTGGTGCTATACAGAAGCTTTTGAAGAAGAAGGAAGAGAAGGAGAAAAAACATGTTTAAGAGCTACACAATGGAACTGGCAGGAAGAACGCTGACCGTGGAAATCGGCAAGGTCGGAAAACAGGCAAACGGCTGTGCATTTATGAAATACGGGGATACTACCGTATTGTCCACGGCGACGGCATCCGAGAAACCGAGGGATGGAATTGATTTCTTCCCGCTGTCGGTGGAATATGAAGAGAAGATGTATTCGGTGGGAAAGATTCCGGGAGGATTTACCAAGCGTGAGGGCAAGCCGTCAGAGAATGCGATTCTCACCTCCCGCGTGATCGACCGTCCGATGCGGCCCCTTTTCCCGAAGGACTACAGAAATGATGTTTCGCTCATCAATATGGTCATGAGTGTGGATCCGAAATGCCGCCCGGAGCTTGTCGCCATGCTCGGCGCATCTATTTCCACATCCATTTCCGATATTCCCTTTGACGGTCCCTGTGCCATGACGCAGATGGGGCTGATTGACGGGGAGCTGGTGGTCAATCCCTCTCAGGAGCAGTGGGCAAAGGGCGACCTGAAGCTGACGGTTGCTTCTACGGCGCAGAAGGTGATCATGATTGAAGCCGGTGCAAAGGAAGTACCGGAGGCGAAGATGCTGGAGGCAATCTACAAGGCCCATGAAGTCAATCAGACGATCATTTCCTTTATCAACGGAATTGTCGCGGAGGTGGGAAAGCCGAAGCATGAATATGAGCATTATGTGATCCCGGAGGATATGCTGGACGAGATCAAGCGTCTTGTTCCGCCGGAGGAGATGGAGCAGGCTGTCTTTACCGATGAGAAACAGGTGAGAGAAGAGAACATCCGCAAGATCACCGACAGGATTGAAGAGGCGTTTGCGGAGAAGGAAGAGTGGCTGCCCCTCGTTTCCGATGCCATTTATCAGTATCAGAAGAAGACTGTCCGGAAAATGATCTTAAAGGATCACAAGCGGCCCGATGGTCGTGCCATTGATCAGATCCGTCCGCTTTCCGCAGAGGTGGATTTGATCCCGCGTGTACATGGATCTGCCATGTTTACGAGAGGGCAGACACAGATCTGCGATGTTGTGACGCTGGCGCCGCTTTCCGAGGTACAAAGGATAGACGGTCTGGATGCAAATGTGGTCAATAAGCGGTATATGCATCAGTACAACTTCCCGTCCTACTCTGTCGGGGAGACAAAGGTCAGCAGAGGACCCGGGAGACGCGAGATCGGTCATGGTGCTCTCGCGGAGCGTGCGCTGCTGCCGGTGCTGCCGAGCGAGGAAGAATTTCCCTACGCAATCCGTGCAGTATCCGAGACCTTTGAGAGTAACGGTTCCACTTCTATGGCTTCCACTTGCGCATCCTGTATGTCCCTGATGGCAGCGGGTGTCCCGATCAAGCGGATGGTAGCCGGCATTTCCTGCGGTCTTGTCACCGGAGAGACGGATGATGATTATCTGGTGCTTACGGATATCCAGGGGCTGGAGGACTTCTTCGGCGATATGGACTTCAAGGTCACCGGCACCACGGAAGGTATCACGGCGATCCAGATGGATATCAAGATCCATGGTCTGACCCGTCCCATCGTAGAAGAAGCGATCCGCCGTACCAGAGAGGCGAGACTCTTCATCATGGATACCTGTATGAAACCGGCGATCGCAGAGCCCCGGAAGGAGCTGAGCCCCTATGCGCCGAAAATCGTGCAGATCCAGATCGATCCCCAGAAGATCGGTGATGTGGTGGGACAGCGCGGCAAGACCATCAATGAGATCATTGAGCGTACCGGCGTAAAGATTGACATTAATGATGAGGGTGCCGTTTCTGTCTGCGGTATGGAGAAAGCCATGATGGATCAGGCGATTGACATGATCAAGACCATCGTGACGGATTTTGAGAAGGGACAGATCTTTAACGGAACGGTTGTTTCCATAAAGGAATTCGGCGCATTTGTAGAGTTTGCTCCCGGAAAAGAAGGAATGGTACATATCTCCAAGATCGCAAAAACAAGGATCGACCGGGTGGAAGATGTACTGACTCTGGGAGACAAGGTAACCGTTATCTGCCTTGGCAAGGACAAGACGGGACGTTTCAGCTTCTCCATGAAGGATGTACCGGCAAAGGAAGGCATGTATTCCAGTAATTGACAAAACCGATGATTGCTTTGGGAATTATCACAGGAATCATAGTGTTAGCGGGAATTGCGCAGCTGATTGAGCTGCGCCTTTTCCGTTTGACCCCATATGAAATAAGAACACCGAAAGTAAAAAATCCCCTCCGCCTCATGCTGATTGCTGACCTGCATGGCTTTTCTTACGGGCGGGACAATGAGAGGCTTTTTCGTGCGATTCGGGATGCAAAACCGGATTTAGTCCTGATCGGCGGAGACCTGATCGTGAAGGATGATGTGGAAACATACGACAGCATGACGTCATTTGCGTGCAAATTACCTGAGATTGCACCCGTATACTTCGCCTTCGGCAATCATGAGTCCAAAGCAAAAAGCAGAGAGATCCCGGAATTTGCCGTGTTTGAAGAGACATTGCAAAAGAACGGGATCGTTTTTTTGCATAACGAATGCCGGACAATCACGGTGAAGGACGACACGATTGCATTGTACGGGCTGGAGCTGCCCCTTTCCTTCTATGAAAAACGGAAAAAGCAGACTCTGCCGGCTTCTTTTCTGGAAAAAACCATCGGTTTCTGCGACAAGACACATTTTTCCATACTCCTTGCACATAATCCTGCCTATGGAGATGACTACTTCCGCTGGGGAGCGGATCTTACGCTTTCGGGTCATACCCACGGCGGACTCGTGCGTTTCCCGGGAGGCAGGAGCATCCTTTCCCCGGAGCTTCTTTTCTTTCCCAAATATGACGGCGGACACTACCGGCAGGCTGACAGGCATCTGATTGTGAGCAAGGGACTCGGCACCCATACCTTTCATATCCGTATTTTCGATCGCGCGGAGGCTGTGTTGATTTCCATAAAACCATGATATTGAGGTTTTTATAACCGTCTATACATAATCTTGTATTTTTGTCTTGTGTTTCTCCCCCCAAACCACTATAATAGTTTTTGTATGATGAGCAGGAACAGGAGTGAGTTATGGGAATACCGGTGAAACTGGATGCATTTGAAGGACCGCTGGATCTTCTTTTACATCTGCTGGAGAAGAACAAGGTCAATATCTATGATATCCCCATCGTGGAGATCACAAATCAGTATATGGAGTATATTCGTGAGATGCAGCGGCAGGATCTCAATATCATGAGCGAATTTCTCGTGATGGCGGCAACGCTGCTTTCGATCAAATCCAGAATGCTCCTTCCGAAACAGGAAAATCCGGAAAATGAGGAGGAAGAAGACCCGAGAGCGGAGCTGGTAAGACAGCTGCTGGAATACAAGATGTATAAATGTATTTCCTATGAACTCAAGGACCGCCAGATCGATGCGGAGCGTGTCTGGTTCAAAGCGCCGACGATACCGGAGGAAGTGGCGCGCTACGAGGAACCGATCAATTTGGAGGAGCTGGTGTCTGACGTGACATTAAAGAAGCTGAACGATATTTTCCAGATGATGATGCGCCGTCAGGAGGACAGAATCGACCCCATTCGTTCCAAATTCGGCAGGATCGAGAAGGAAGAGGTTTCCCTGGAGGAGCGGATTGCGTATCTGCGGGACTACTGCCTGACCCACCAGAGCTTTTCCTTCCGAAATCTGTTAGAGGCACAGTCCGGAAAAATGGAAGTGATCGTCACCTTCCTTGCGGTACTGGAGCTGATCAAGACCGGAACCATCCATATCCGGCAGGATCGCATTTTTGATGACATCCGGATCGAATCGAGGCTGGTAGCATAACATGAGCGAAAAGAACTATGAAGCAATCATAGAGGCAATTCTGTTTACCATGGGAGATTCCGTGGAGCTGTCCCAGATCGCGGGAGCCATCGGGCTTTCGGAAGAGGAGACCAAAGGGCGGATTGAGGCGCTGTCCGCGCATTATGAAGAGGAAGGACGCGGTGTGAGGATCGTGTGCCTGGAGGGCTCTTCGTATCAAATGTGTACAGACAGTGCCATGTATGAGTATCTGATCCGGATCGCAAAACAGCCCAGGAAACGTGTACTGACGGATGTTCTCCTGGAGACCCTTTCCATTGTGGCGTACAAGCAGCCCGTGACAAAGGCGGAGATTGAGAAGATCCGTGGTGTCAGCTCCGACCATGCGGTCAATAAGCTGGTGGAATACGGGCTTGTGACGGAGCTCGGGAGACTGGATGCACCGGGGAAGCCGATGCTTTTCGGTACAACAGAGGAATTCCTGCGGAGTTTCGGCGTGTCTTCCATCGATGATCTGCCGGAGCTTACGCCGGATCAGATGGAACAGTTCCGAACCGAAGCCGAGCAGGAGGCCGGTGTGGAGGTCGTTACGGTATAAGGGGATACAAAGCCTTTTTGATTACGTTTCCATCAGCATTTTCCATCAGCGGGCGCGAAAAGCGCCCGATTTTTTTTGATATAGAGATTGAAAAAAACACGGAATAGAGGTAAGATTGTGGGTAGCTGATTTTTTGATTTATCAATAGATGGAGGGCGATAGTATGAGTAACAAAGACAGCTTAGCCGCAAAGCGGCTGGCGAGACTCCTCGATCAGAACAGCTTTGTGGAGCTTGGCTCCCTTGTGACTGCACGGAGCACGGACTTCAACCTGAAAGAGCAGGCGGAGCCGTCCGACGGCGTCATCACAGGGCATGGACTGATCGACGGAAATCTGGTGTTCGTGTACAGCCAGGATGTCTCGGTACTGAATGGGACGATTGGTGAGATGCACGCCAGAAAGATTGCCGGGGTTTATGATATGGCAATGAAGATGGGGGCGCCGGTGATCGGTCTGCTCGATTGTGCGGGGATTCGTCTGCAGGAATCCGTTGATGCGCTGTCAGGTCTTGGAAAGATTTACCGGAAAATGGCACAGGCATCCGGTGTGATTCCGCAGATCGCAGCGGTTTTCGGAGAATGCGGCGGCGGTCTTTCGGTCGTTCCTGCGATGTGTGATTTCTGCTTTATGGAAGCGGAACACGGCAGACTCTTTTTGAATTCCCCGAATGCGATTGAGGGAAATCATATTGATAAATGTGATACTTCTGCGGCGAAGTTCCAGAGTGAAGAGACCGGCAACATTGACCTTGCGGGCACGGAAGAGGAGATCCTGACTGCGATTCGTACACTGATCCCGATGCTTCCGGACAACAACAGCGGAAAACAGCTGGATGCACCGACTGCGGATGATCTCAACAGAGCGTGCCAGTCCATGGATGTGATGAAGGGAGATGCACGCTATCTGGCGGCAGAGCTTTCCGACGATCATGTGTTCTTTGAGACCAAAAAGGACTTCGCAAAGGGGATGGTCACAGGCTTTGTCCGCCTGAACGGTACGACGGTAGGCCTTGTGGCGAATGCGACGGAGATGCATGATGCTGCCGGCGAAAAGATGGATTCCTTTGATGCGGTTTTGAATGCGAGAGGGGTTGAGAAGGCGGCTTCCTTTATCAATTTCTGTGACGCCTTTGAGATCCCGGTGCTGACACTTGTCAATACGAAGGGCTTCTGCCAGTGCATGTGCGCGGAAAAGCGTCTGGCAGGCGAACTGGGGACACTTACTGTGGCATATGCCAATGCGACCGTGCCGAAGGTGACGCTGATCGTCGGAGAGGCTTACGGAAGCGCAGGTGTGCTGATGGCATCCAAACAGGTCGGCGCAGACCTCGTATATGCATGGCCCTCTGCCAAAATCGGCATGATGGAAGGGTCACTGGCTGCAAAGATCATGTATCCCGAAGCGGATGCAGCAACCCTTTCGGAGAAGGCAAAGGAGTACGATGCTCTGCAGGACAGTGCACTGACTGCAGCAAAGCGCGGCTATGTGGATCTCCTTGTGGAGCCGCAGGATACCAGAAAGTACTTGATCGACGCATTCGAAATGCTTTATACCAAGCGTATGGATGTGCCGTTTAAGAAACACAGTGCAATATAAGAAGGGTGCGGATAGAAGATGAAGAAAAAACTGACATTACTCATAGCCGTATGTCTTCTGGTATTTGGTCTTGCCGCATGCGGGGAAGACCCGAGGACTGTGGACTACAACGGCTATACCTATGACGAGCTGCAGGAGGCCTGCCAGAGCACGGTGCGTACGCTCGAGAGCTTATCTCCGGCAGAATTGCAGTCCTATCTGGAAAGCGGATCTGAATCCACGGCGGCGCTGGTGACGAGCTGGGTGCTGAACCGTACGGAGCTCGGCAACTTCGTCGGATTCGGGGATTTTCAGGTAGAGAAAGCAGGGAAGACCCTGACTGCGACACAGACGGTCAATTATGAAGAGCGTCCGCTGACATTGACCTACGTGTTTAACTACAACAGCATGGAGGTCACGGATATCAATGTGGATCAGGTCTATACCACCAGTGAAAAGATGGGAAAGGCCGGACTGAATACGCTCATGTGCATCTCCATCGTGTTTGTGGTGCTGATTGTGATCAGTCTTGTGATCGCTGCCTTCAAGCTGATCTCGAAGATTCAGGCGTCCCTTTCCAAAAAAGAGGAAGAAAAGCCGGAGAGCGACACATTTGTGGAACAGATCGAGCAGCGGGAGACACAGCAGGACAGTGGCGAACTCATTGCTGTCATCGCAGCGGCGATTGCAGTTTCAACCGGAACATCAACGGACGATTTCGTGGTTCGTTCCATTCGAAGACGTTAAGGATGAGTATTTAAGAGAAATCAGGAGGATAACAATCAATGAAAAACTATTCGATTACAGTAAACGGCAATGTATATGATGTGACGGTTGAGGAAAAGGGCGCAGGTGCAGCGCCGGCAGCGGCAGCTCCGGTACGTGCGGCAGCGCCGGCACCGGCAGCAGCACCCGCAGCGGCTCCCGCCGCTTCCGCTGGAGCCGGGAGCGTTCAGGTGACCGCAGGTGCGGCAGGAAAGGTTGTCAGCATTGACTCCAAGGTCGGTGATGCGAAGAAAAAGGGTGATACCATCATGGTGCTGGAAGTCATGAAGATGGAAACGCCGGTCGTCGCGCCCCAGGATGGTACGGTCGCAAGCATTGATACAGCGGTAGGCAATCGCGTGGAAGCGGGAGAGCTTCTTGCGACGTTGAATTAAGCAGGAGGAGAACCTTATGAGTTATGTTGCAGAGACTTTAGGTAACCTTCTGCATCAGACAGCGTTTTTGAATCTGACCGTCGGCAATTATATTATGATTGCGGTGGCGTGCGTGTTCCTGTACCTCGGGATCCGCAAAGGATTTGAACCGCTTCTTCTGATTCCGATTGCGTTCGGGATGCTGCTTGTCAATATCTATCCGGACATCATTGCCTCTCCGGAAGAGACAAGCAACGGCGTAGGCGGGTTACTGTATTACTTTTTCCAATTGGATGAATGGTCGATTCTGCCGTCCCTGATCTTTATGGGGGTCGGTGCGATGACAGACTTCGGCCCGTTAATTGCAAACCCCATCAGCTTCCTGATGGGAGCAGCGGCGCAGTTCGGTATCTTTACCGCATATCTGCTCGCAATTCTGCTGGGCTTCAGCGACAAGGCCGCAGCGGCTGTTTCCATTATCGGCGGGGCTGACGGACCAACCTCGATTTTCCTGGCCGGGAAGCTGGGACAATCAGGTCTGATGGGACCCATTGCGGTGGCGGCATATTCCTATATGGCATTGGTCCCGATCATTCAACCGCCGATTATGAAGCTTCTGACGACTAAGAAGGAGCGGGCGATCAAGATGGATCAGCTTCGGCCCGTCAGCAAGCTGGAAAAGATTCTGTTCCCGATTATCGTGACGATCATCGTCTGCCTGATTCTTCCTACGACGGCACCGCTTGTCGGTATGCTGATGCTGGGGAACCTCTTCCGCGAGTGCGGGGTGGTGAAGCAGCTGGAGACGACGGCGAGCAACGCGCTGATGTACATCGTCGTGATCCTGCTGGGTACGTCCGTCGGCGCATCCACGAGTGCGGAAGCATTCCTGAACGGCAAGACCATCAAGATCGTGATTCTGGGACTGGTGGCCTTCATTGTTGGTACTGCCGCGGGTGTACTGCTCGGGAAGCTCCTGTGCGTCATTACCAAAGGCAAGATCAACCCGCTCATCGGCTCTGCCGGCGTGTCCGCCGTGCCCATGGCTGCCCGTGTTTCCCAAAAGGTGGGTGCCCAGGAGGATCCCACGAATTTCCTTCTGATGCATGCAATGGGACCAAATGTAGCGGGCGTCATCGGAACCGCCGTAGCCGCCGGGACATTCATGGCAATATTTGGAATCTGAGCGCGCTGCAGAGTAGCAGAGTGACTTTGAAAGGAGAATCATATGTCTGAGATTGAAAAGAAACCGGTGAAAATCACCGAGACCATTCTGCGTGACGCGCATCAGTCCATGATCGCAACGCGTATGACGACGGAGCAGATGCTGCCGATCATCGACAAGATGGACAAGGTCGGCTACCATGCCGTTGAGTGCTGGGGCGGCGCTACGTTCGATGCCTGCCTCCGTTTCCTGAAAGAGGATCCCTGGGACCGGCTTCGGAAGCTGCGAGCGGGTTTTAAGAACACCAAGCTGCAGATGCTTTTCCGCGGGCAGAACATTTTGGGATATCGCCCTTATGCGGATGATGTTGTGGAGTATTTCGTGCAGAAGTCCATTGCGAACGGCATCGATATCATCCGGATTTTTGACTGCCTAAACGATCTGAGAAACCTGCAGACGGCCGTAACAGCGACGAATAAGGAAAAAGGACATGCACAGGTGGCCCTTTCCTATACCCTCGGGGATGCCTACACGCTGGATTACTGGGTGGATATGGCGAAGAAGGTTGAGGAGATGGGAGCAAACTCCCTCTGCATCAAGGATATGGCGGGTCTGCTTGTACCATATGAGGCAGAGCGCCTTGTGAAAGCGCTGAAGAGCGCCGTTTCCATTCCGATTGAACTGCATACGCATTACACCTCCGGTGTGGCATCCATGACCTTGCTGAAGGCGGTGGAGTCCGGGTGCGATATCATTGATACGGCCATGAGCCCGCTTGCACTCGGGACCAGTCAGCCGGCGACGGAGGTCATGGTGCAGACCTTTAAGGGTACACCGTATGATACCGGATTAAACCTGGATCAGCTGACCGAGATCGCAGATTACTTCGCACCGATTCGCCAGCAGGCACTGGATTCCGGTTTGCTGAATCCGAAGGTGCTCGGCGTCAATATCATGACCCTGAAGTATCAGGTGCCGGGCGGTATGCTGAGCAACCTCCTTTCCCAGCTCAAGGAGCAGGGCGCGGAGGATAAGTTTGAAGAGGTGCTGAATGAAGTGCCGCGTGTGCGTAAGGATCTGGGAGAGCCGCCGCTTGTCACACCTTCCTCACAGATTGTCGGTACACAGGCTGTGTTTAATGTCCTGATGGGCGGACGCTACAAGGTGGCGACAAAGGAGACCAAGGGTATTCTCATGGGCGGCTATGGGCAGACCGTAAAGCCGTTTAACCAGGATGTGGTGAATCAGGTGCTTTCCGATGAGGAAAAGAAACAGATCATCACCCATCGCCCGGCGGATGACCTTGCACCGGAGCTGGATAAGCTGGAATCCGAGATGAAGCAGTACAAACAGCAGGATGAGGACGTATTGAGCTACGCCCTGTTCCCGCAGGTGGCCACAGACTTCTTCAAATACCGGGAAGCACAGCAGACAGGTGTGGATGCTGCAAAGGCAGACACAAAGAACGGAGCATATCCGGTCTGATGAATTTTTGAAATAAGCAGAACATGCGTCGCGAAGACCGGCAGCGTCCGGCTTCTGCGGCGCATTTTTCAAGGGAGACGGATTCCGCCTGCGCCCGTAATGTGACGCGTCACAGCATCAGGCTCATGCGGATGCAGGCACATTCCCGGAGAAGGACGGTTCATTCCATGGCGACGAAGGATCTGAGAAACCGGATCAATGAACAATATCGTCAGATGAGTAAAGGCCAGAAGCTGCTGGCGGCCTTTATCACGGATCATTATGATCAGGCCGCGTTTTTTACCGCTGCACAGCTTGGCGCGCAGGTGGGTGTCAGTGAGTCAACGGTGGTCCGGTTTGCATCTGCGCTCGGGTATAAAGGATATCCGGAGTTTCAAAAGGTGCTTGGCGCAGAGGTGCAGAAGGAACTGAACTCCACGGAACGGACAGAGACCTCCTACGGCAGGCTTTCCGATTCGAAGATCTTAAGCACCATGCTGAAAGCGGACCGGGAGCGTATCAAAAAGACCATGGAGCAGATCGATGCGGCAGCCTTTGAACAGGCAGTGTCATTGATTGCCAAAGCGCGCCGCGTTTACGTAATCGGACTCAGAACCTGCGGGCCGGTGGCGGATCTTTTCGCCTATTATCTGAATCTGATCCGGGATCAGGTAACTCTGCTGCGGATGAGCACGGATAACGATATTTATGAACAGATGATCCGGATCGGGAAAGACGACTGCATCGTCGGGATCAGCTTCCCGAGGTATTCCATGCGGACGCTGCGGGCAATGGAATTTGCGAACGAGCGAAACGCCAAGGTGATCACCATCACGGATAACGTCTATTCCCCCATGAACCTGTATTCCTCCTGCAACCTGATTGCCGTCAGTGACACGACGACACTGATCGAGTCCATGGTGGCGCCCATCAGTGTGGTGAATGCACTTCTTGTGGCGCTGGCATCCAGGCACAAAAAGGATGTGAGTCGTAATCTCGAGACGCTGGAGGAAATCTGGAGGGATTATCAGACCAAAGGGAATGATGAACTGGATCCCGTGGATGATGCGAGACGTCTCAGGTTCACGGAGTTTGGGGAGGCAGATGCGTAAGGTAGCAGTGATCGGCGGCGGACCGGCCGGTATGATGGCAGCGATCGCAGCTGCGGAAGCGGGGAATGCCGTCACGTTGTTTGAAAAAAATGAAAAACTCGGGAAGAAACTGTACCTGACCGGAAAAGGACGCTGCAATCTGACAAATGACGCGGATATTGCGGATTTTTTTACGGAAGTGGTCAGAAATCCGAAATTTCTCTACAGTGCTTTTTATGCGTTTGATAATCGCTCCGTGATGGACTTTTTTTCAAAAAGAGCGGGGATCCCCTTGAAAACGGAACGGGGCGGCCGGGTGTTTCCGGTGAGCGACCATTCCTCCGATGTGATTCGATCACTGGAGAGAGAACTCAAAAGACTTGGCGTGACCGTGCGGCTGCAGAATACAGTCACCGTTCTGGAACGGAAACAGGAGACCGGATTCGAGATCATTCCTGCGAAAGGAGCCCCGGTAGCTGCGGACGCAGTGATTCTTGCCACCGGCGGAATGAGCTATCCCGCAACCGGATCGGACGGGACGGCTTTTGACCTTGCCAAAAAGCTCGGGCATACAGTCACGCCCCTGCTGCCGTCCCTGGTGCCGCTGGTCACGAAAGAGCCGTTTCCAAAGCGGCTGGCGGGTCTGACCCTAAAAAACGTAAAGTTGTCACTTCTTGACAAAACGAAAACACTTTGCAGCGAATTCGGAGAGCTGTTGTTTACCCACACCGGAATCAGCGGTCCCATTGCTTTGAAGGCCAGCTGTAAGGTCGGAAAGGCTTTATCGGATGGAAGAGAACTGTCTGCATTTCTGGATCTGAAGCCGGCGCTGACGAAGGAGAAGCTTTCGGAGCGGATCCTCAGAGAATGTACAGAAACCCCGAATCAGGAGCTGAAGAACCTGATGCCCCGTCTGCTTCCGAAGAGTCTCGGAGAGGTCTTGATTGAGGTGGCGGCATTACCGGGAGAGACACGACTCCATTCCCTGACAAAAGAGATGAGACAGACCTTGATTTCGGGGTTGAAAGCCTTTCCATTGACGGTGATTGATACGGCGGGTTTTCGGGAAGCAATTGTTACAAACGGCGGCATTCCGGTAAAAGAGATCAATCCGGCGACCATGGAGTCTAAATTGGTGCCGAGGCTTTTTTTTGCCGGAGAAATGATAGACTGTGATGCCCATACCGGCGGCTTCAACCTGCAGATCGCGTGGTCTACGGGACGTCTGGCCGGAGAAAGTACAGGTGAGAAAGATGAAGATCGCAATTGACGGACCGGCAGGGGCCGGGAAAAGCACCATCGCAAAACGGCTGGCGGCGGAGCTGAGGTTTATCTATGTGGATACCGGTGCCATGTATCGTGCCCTGGCCGTGGATTTTCTGCGGCGGGGACTGGCGGTATCGGACGAGGAAAGCATCGTCGCCGCGGCAAATGAGGATACTGTTACGCTTTCCTATGAAGAAGGAGAACAGCAGGTCTTTTTGAACGGAGAGAATGTAACGGGACTTCTCCGGACGGAGGAGGTCGGGAATATGGCGAGCGCATCCAGCGCCTATGCGGGTGTGCGGGCAAAACTCACGGCTTCTCAAAAGAAGCTGGCAGAGGAAGCGGATGTTGTGATGGACGGCCGTGATATCGGGACGGCGGTTCTGCCGGATGCAGAGGTGAAAATCTATCTGACCGCCAGCACACGGACGCGCGCGGAGCGCAGATACAGGGAACTGATGGAAAAAAACGGTACCGCACCGGAGCTCTCCGTAATCGAAAGAGATATTGCAGAGCGGGATGACCGGGATATGCACCGGGAGGCAGCACCGCTGACACAGGCAAAGGATGCGGTATATCTGGATTCCTCGGCTCTCTCTGTTGAGGAAGTTGTAGCGAAGATCAGGGACATCATCAAGGAGAAAACGGGACTTTGAAGGTCATTTTGGCGAAAACCGCGGGATTTTGTTTTGGCGTTCAGCGCGCGGTAGATACAGTTTATGAACAGATCGGACATCAAAGACGGCCGATCTACACTTACGGTCCGATCATTCATAATGAGGAGGTCGTGCGGGATCTGACGGAAAAAGGCGTGACGGTGATCACAGATCTTTCCGGGCTGGAAAAACATGAAAAAGGCGTGATGATCATACGATCCCACGGCGTCTCCGAAGCGGAACTCCATGCGATAGAAGAGGCAGGGTATGAGGTGGTAAACGCCACCTGTCCCTTTGTATCCAAAATCCACCGGGCCGTACAGGAGCATGCAAAAAAAGGCTGCCATATCGTGATTATCGGCAATGCGAATCATCCGGAGGTGGAGGGGATCCGCGGGTGGTGTCTCGATGCGCCGGTGGATGTGATCGAAACCGACGGGGAGGCCGAAGCCTTAACGGGTAAAGAACGGAAACTGTGCATTGTATCCCAGACCACCTTTCGTCACACGAAATTTCAAGAATTAGTTGAAATCATACAAAAAAAAGGTTATGATAGTATAGTCTTGAATACTATCTGTAATGCCACAGAGGAGCGTCAGCTGGAGGCAGAGGAGATCGCATCCGGTGTTGACGCTATGATTGTGATAGGGGGTAAAGGAAGCTCCAATACCCAGAAACTCTTTGAAATCTGCCGCAATCATTGTCCCAATGCGTATTACATCCAGACAAAGAATGACTTAGGAGTTGAACTGCTTCATGGTTTCGAAAAGATCGGGATTACGGCAGGTGCATCAACCCCCAAAAATATAATCGAGGAGGTTCAAAATTATGTCCGAAATGAGTTTTGAACAAATGCTGAATGAGTCATTTAAAACAATCAGAAATGGGGAGGTCGTTGAGGGCACTGTCATTGATGTGAAACCGGATGAGATTATCCTGAACATCGGTTATAAGTCTGATGGAATCATCACACGCAACGAGTACAGCAATGAGCCGGTCGACCTTACCACAGTCGTCAAGGTCGGGGACACCATGGAAGCCAAGGTGCTCAAGGTGAACGACGGCGAGGGACAGGTGATCCTTTCCTATAAGCACCTTGCTTTGGAGAAGGGCAATAAGCGTCTGGAAGAGGCCTTTGAGAATCACGAAGTCCTGAAAGCAACGGTGGCGCAGGTTCTTTCCGGCGGTCTTTCCGTTGTGGTCGAGGATGCACGGGTCTTCATCCCCGCGAGTCTCGTGAGCGACAGCTATGAAAAGGATCTTACGAAGTACCAGGGACAGGAGATCGAATTTGTCATCACGGAGTTTAATCCGCGCAGGCGCCGGATCATCGGTGACCGCAGACAGCTTCTCGAGGCGGATAAAGCAGAGCGTCAGAAAGAGCTGTTCAGCCGGATCAAGGTGGGCGATGTGATCGAAGGCAAGGTCAAGAATGTGACCGACTTCGGTGCATTCATTGATCTCGGCGGAGCAGACGGACTGCTTCATATCTCCGAGATGAGCTGGGGGCGCATCGAGAATCCGAAGAAGCTGTTCAAGTCCGGTGACGAGGTTCGCGTTTTCATCAAGGATATCCGCGAGGACAAAATCGCGCTTTCGATGAAGTTTGATGATGAGAATCCCTGGAAGGATGCGGCGGATCGCTTTGCCGTCGGTACGATTGTGACGGGGAAAGTGGCGAGGATGACTGAATTCGGCGCCTTTATTGAGCTGGCACCCGGCGTTGATGCATTGCTGCATGTTTCCCAGATTGCCAAAGAGCATATTGAGAAGCCGTCGGATGTACTGACCACCGGTCAGGAGATTGAGGCAAAGATTGTAGATTTCAACGAGGCGGACAAGAAAATCAGCTTGAGTATGAAAGCACTTCTTCCGGAGGAACCGGAAGCGGATGTGGCTGATGTGGATGTTGACGCAGTCGGACAGGAGATGGAGGCAGAAGCGTCTGAGGAAAAGCCGGAAGAGGCATGATTTCACGGAGGACGGGAGCTTATGGAGGGCTATGAAAAGTTTGAAGCCGACATTTTGCGGCTGACATCGATTGATTTAACCTGCTATAAAGAGAAACAGATGAAGCGTCGAATCGAGACGCTTGTGACAAAGAACGGCCAGAAATCTTTTGCCGACTACTTTACGCTGATCAAGACCAATAAGGAGAAGTTTGATGAATTCATCAACTTCATGACGATCAATGTATCCGAGTTTTATCGTAATCCGGATCAGTGGGCATTTATGGATCGCGAGGTTTTTCCGGCGCTGATCGAGAAATTCGGCAAAAACCTGAAGATTTGGAGTGCGGCCTGCTCCACGGGTGACGAGCCCTACTCGCTGGTGATGGCATTGTCCAAGCATCTTCCCATCAACCAGATCAAGATCGTCGCGACGGATATAGACAAAACCGTCATCGGAAAAGCCAAGGTCGGGCTCTACAATGAAAAGAGCATCGCAGGCGTTCCGGCGGATCTGAAAAAGAAATACTTCAAGCAGGTCGGCGAGTCTTATAAGATTGCGGACGAGATCAAGGCTCGTGTGGAGTTCAAGGAGCATAATCTCTTAAAGGATGTCTATCCTACCGGGTGTCACCTGATTGTTTGCCGTAATGTGGTGATTTACTTCACGGAGGAAGCCAAGGACGAGATCTACAAGAAGTTCAACAAATCTCTAGTCATGGGCGGGATGCTCTTCATCGGCAGTACGGAGCAGATCATGAACTATCGGGATATCGGCTTCGGCCGGAAGCAGAGTTTCTTCTTCGTAAAAGAATCGGAAGCGAAATAACGCTTATATTTGTAAAGGGCTGTCGCATGAGATGATACCATCATCTGATGCGACAGCCCTTTTTACTTACAGTTCATTTTAATTCCCGGATGTCTCCCGGTCCGGGATTGTCACGACAACCCTCGTCCCGCCTTCATCGCGGGACATCACTTCAATAGCCCCTTCGCACATCATGGCTAGTCTTTGCCGGATGTTTTCCAGTGCGGTATGGGGTCTGCTTTCGTCGGAAGGATCAAAGCCGCAACCGTTGTCCTCCACAATGATCTCGGTGCCATCGTTCTTATGCCGCGTCTGGATCGAGATACTTAGCGGATCGGCATCTGGGTTCATGCCGTGCTTGACGGCGTTTTCGACAATGGGCTGCAGGGTCAGCGGGGGCAGTCGGAAATGGGTATACGGCGTATCGTAATCCACGACAAGCATATCGTCATACTGCGCCTGCTCCACAGCGAGGTAGGCACGGGTGTGTTCCAGCTCTGTGGAAAAGGGAATGGGACTGTCGCTGGCGACGGCATTGAAGTTCCTGCGCAGGTAGTTGGTGAAATCCATGGTAACCTGCCTGGCCTTTTGGGGGTCGAGCCTGCAGAGGCTGTAGATGCTGATCAGGGTATTGTAGATGAAATGGGGGCGCATTTGAAGTACCATGACGTTGGTGCGCTGATTTGCGATCTCCCGTTGCTGCCGGGCAATTTCCGTTTGCTGCTGCACAATTTTTTTTTGATGATTCAATTCCTGCTCAATCTGATCGGACAGGATGAGGCTGTACATGGCCAGTGCAGAGAGAATGTAGCTGATGTCAAAGACCGGCAGGGCATCGACGAACATATTCACGATCAGCGCGACAGCCAGCGGCACCTGAGCGATCACGAAGCTCAGGAAAGCTTTCCGTGACAGACGCGAGCGGAATCGCATCGTTTGTATGAAATTGAACAGCAGGATCACGATCAAAGGGAGCATAAGAAGCGGATACAGGGAATCCCTGTCATACAGATTCTCCGGCGTAATCGTGATGAAACCGCCGACAAATGGAACGCTGACCAGCAGGACAAGATAGACGGTCCATAAGCCAAGCGTGATTTGAAAGGGCTTACTCGAGCGCACATTTTCACCGCAGCAATGCAGCAGATATGCCATTTGCATAGGCATTGGCAGCGAGATCAGCAGGGTTTCCAGAATCAGCAGGAAGTATATTGCACCACCCGGAACCGGATAGTGGAAGAGTACCAGTTCGATGAGAACGGAAAGGCTGGAAAGCAGAAGAAGGATGAAAAAAACCAGGAAAAAGCGTTTGCTCCAGCGGTCAATGCCGGGGATTAGAATGGTGAACCACAGCCCCATCACGCTTAAGAGTAAAGACGCTCCGATAATAAAGTAGTAGAAGGAGTTGATCCAGCTGTTCACCCCTCTTCACCTCCTGTCGAGAACGGATAGCGGAGCTTTTTGAGTTGTTTGCGGATGAGCGCCGGCGTCAGCGGCTTGACAAGGAATCCGCAGGCATCGGTATCCCAAGCATTGAGGGCATAGTCGGGATAGGCGGTCAGATAAACAACATTGGTGCAGGGATTGATATCAAGCAATGTGCGGCATAGGTTCATGCCGCTGGTCATTCCCAGTTCGATATCCAGAATGGCCAGGTCAATTCGATTCACTTTCGCATAGTCGATCACCTTCTGAGCCTTGTTAAAGCCTGTGATTGTGGCATTCGGCACAACCTCTTCCAGAACGAACAGACTGTCAGAGAGGACAGTCTTATTATCGTCCACGATCACAATGTTGGGGGATTCGTCACTTTCGGCTGCAGTGGAGAGCAGCACAGCAACGTCCACATCCAGAACCTTAGCCAGGCGGGTGAGCATGGATGCATCCGGCAAACGGCTGCCGTTTTCCCAGCGAGCGACGGTGGAGGGGGTGACAAACATCCGGGTCGCCAGTTGATTCTGTAAAAGCCCTTTTTCTTTTCTGAGTTTCTTTAATGTTTCCGCAAACCTTGTGTTCATGGGAATGGATACCACCTTTTCTATCAATGATAATCAGGCAACTTGCTAAAAGCAAGTCTATCAATACGACGTAAATTGACATTCTGGAAACTTGTCTTGTATTCCCTTTAGGAGGAGCATATACTACGGATAATATGCGGAACCAAAGGTATGATGCGGTTGCCAAAAGTGTCAGGTGGCTATTTGCGGCTGCATCAAGTAGTCAATGCACAGCTGCATAAAGGAGGGAGTATATGAAGAAGAAATTACTGGCAACCGCTCTGGTGCTGACAATGGGACTTTCATTATCTGCATGCGCCTTGGAAACAGAGGCGAATGCCGCATCTGGGACAGAGAATACGGTTGAGACAGGAGAAGCTTCAAAATCGGCGTATCTTCTTGCAGATGAATATGAGCTGATGAAGGACATGAAGATACCTGTCAGGACTACCAATGCAGATTTGGAAGCAGAAAGGTTAGAGCCGGAGCACGCGGAAAAAATTTCTATAGATGGCGCACAGGGAGAAGGAAAACTGAATCTGTATGTTTTCCGTCCCGAGAATTACAAGGAGGGAGATATGACACCGGTTATCTACTATATCCATGGCGGCGGCTATCAGTTTGGCAACACCGGTTTGTTTGAGGGCGGCATACAGGATGTGGCCAATGGCGCCAATGCCACGGCCGTATCCGTGGATTACACCCTTTCGACGGATCCTTCCTATCAATATCCCATGGAGCTTGAAGATGCCTATGCAGGCCTGCTTTATGTGTATGAGCACGCGGATGAATTAAATGTGGACAAGGATCGTATCGTCATTGAGGGAGACAGTGCCGGTGGAGGACTGACTGCACGCCTGGCTCTCTATAACCGGGACAAGGGGGAGGTTCCACTGAAGGGCCAGGTTCTGATCTATCCCATGCTTGATTATCGTACTGCCGGGAAAGAGGATATTTACAAGAATGAATATGCAGGAGAGTTTATGTGGACAAGGGAGGACAATCTTGCAGGATGGGAAGACTTAAAGGCAGGGCAGAAAAAGGAGCTTACCGATGAGGAGATGATCTACTTCTCGCCGGCAGTAGCATCCGTCGAGCAGCTGAAAGGTCTGCCGGAGACTTTTGTCATCGTCGGCAGCCTTGATCTTTTCTGTGATGAGGACATAGACTATGCCCAGAAGCTGATGCAGGCCGGTGTCTTTACGGAACTTTATGTAGAACCCGGTGTTCCTCACGCCTACGATGCCTTTGGATGGACGCCTCAGTCAGAACGGTTTACGGAACTGAAGAATCATGCTACCAAACGGATGCTTGGAGAGGAAGACAGCGCAGAAGATTCTGGCGAAGAAGGAGAATACGGAGAACTCATTACATATCTTTTGGGTCTTGAATAGCCGAGGGTGTCTTAATCGCATAGTGTAAAAAATGAAAAAGGGGATTCGCCCGGATGATTTCATCATCTAAAGCGAAGCCCCCTTTTTATGATTCGATAGATACCGGAGGCAGGCATTGATGTAGCGGCACAGATCATCGCCTGCCAAGTCGAAGTTCTCCGGGCATTCAAAGTAGGAAAGCCGATCCTTTACGTCTGCTCGAAAAGCCGGTGTACAGATCTCTTCGGGCTGAGGGAGGAAGATACCTGCTTTTCGTGTGTAACAGTTGCTTTTTTTGGCCGGAATCCGATGCGCACGATCCACGTAGTCTCCGACAGAACGGTGAATCGCCATGTCTTCCTCCGGAAGATAGTAATAGTTTTTGGGATCGGGGAAAAAGAATTTCAGTTCGCCGCGAAAAAGCTGTATCGTGAGTGTGGCGGTATCCCTATCGGCAGCAAGGGAAAAGGGATCATAGCCGGTTTCAATGGGAACCGGGAAAGGATCTGCGGGCTTAAGAACGATTCTAAGAACAGCCGGATCTGTGCCTTCCGGTTTCACGGAGGGATCCTTTGTATCAAAGCAGCCTGCGGTTTTTGATGGCTTCTGCACAGCCTTGACCTGATAGCCTCCCTCCAGAAACGCCGGATAGGAGAGTATGGGAATCAATTTCAGCATCCCCAGCACATCCTCGTAGTTATGTAACAGTAAGAGCCTTTTGGGCAAATCATCATGCGTAGCGGCGTAGTGCCTGTAGATCGGAATCAGATCTCCGCCGGAATAGGTGTCCTCCCGCGTGATATGCAAAAATGCCTCCAGGGTTTTCTGCCTGAGATTCAGAAGACCGAGAAATGCGCGAAGTGGCGTCAGATCCTTGTACAGATCCTGTATCACGTGGGAAGCAAAGGGATCGCAGCCGAGCTTTTCCTTTAGGTACGGCAAATCAAACCCCGTCCCATTATAGGTAAGAATGGTGGAATGCTGATGCAGCCGCTTTGCAAAACGATCCAGGATCTGGGGCTGCTCCGTGGCGTCATCTGCCAGAAACTGTTCAATGACGGCTTCTTCTCCGTCGCGATAGCCCACGCCGATCAGGTAGAGATCACTTTTTCTTGGCGAAAATCCCGTTGTCTCAATATCAAAAAACAGCGTATCCTCTGTAAAGATGCGCTTTGTGATTTTTGGAAAAGGTTCAAGAGAGATCGATTTTTTGATGATTTCCATAACAAAAAGATTATAGCAGAAAATGAAAAAATAGTGGTTCCCAAATGTTTGTATATGGTATAATGTTACCTATGCAGGGCAATTTTTGTAAAGAAACTGTAAAAATTGCACAAAACAGGATCCCGGACAAGGAGAGAGTGAGGATGGGATCAAAAGAAGAAGGAAGGGGTTAAAACAGCATGAGTTTACGTACATTCAAAGGCGGAGTTCATCCCTTTGAAGGGAAGGAGATGTCCAAGGACAAGCCGATTACGGAGCTGCTTCCGAAGGGACTGCTTGTTTATCCGCTGTCCCAGCACATCGGCGCTCCGGCGACACCGATCGTGAACGTGGGGGATTCCGTATTAAAGGGGCAGAAGATCGCGGAAGCCGGCGGCTTCGTATCGTCGCCGATCTTTGCGTCGGTTTCGGGCGTTGTAAAAGCGATTGAACCGCACCGTGTGCCGACGGGAGATATGGTGCAATCCATCGTGATCGAAAGCGACGGACAGTTTCTTGAGACCACTTATTCCCCGGTGGACGATGTCACGACACTCTCCAGAGAGGAGATTATTGACAGGATCAAGGAAGGCGGCGTGGTCGGTATGGGCGGCGCGGGGTTTCCGACCCATGTAAAGCTTTCGCCGAAGGAGCCGGACAAGATCGACCGCGTCATCGCAAACTGCGCGGAATGCGAGCCTTATCTGACATCGGATTACAGGATCATGCTGGAGTATACGGAGAAGCTGGTGGAAGGGATGAAGATCATCCTGCAGCTCTTCCCCAATGCACAGGGGATCTTCGGCGTGGAGAATAACAAGCCGGACTGCATTGAGAAGCTGGAGGAGGCGATTAAAGGGGAGCCGCGGCTTTCTGTCTGCCCCCTTGCCACGAAATATCCCCAGGGCGGCGAGCGTCAGATGATCTACGCTGTGACGGGGCGGATGATCAATTCCAAGATGCTTCCTGCCGATGCCGGCTGTGTGGTGGATAATGTCGAGACGATTACTTCGGTGTACGATGCCGTGAAGCTGGGACGGCCGAATATGGAACGGATCTTTACCGTGACGGGAGATGCCGTGGCGGATCCCAGAAATTTCAGGTTTTGCATGGGCACAAGTTATCAGGAGCTTCTGGACGCCGCAGGCGGCTTTAAAAAGGAGCCCGAAAAGATGATTTCCGGCGGAACAATGATGGGGTTTGCGCTCTTTGATCTCAATGTGCCGACGACAAAGACGACCTCAGCGCTGCTTTGCCTGACGAAGGACGAGGTTTCCCGTGCCAGGGGGACCGCATGCATCAACTGCGGGCGTTGCGTAGAGGCTTGCCCGGAGCTTTTGGTGCCGTCCAAACTCGCGAAGTTTTCCGAAAAAGGGAAGAGCGAGGACTTCGAGACCTGGCACGGACTGGAATGTGTGGAGTGCGGGAGCTGCAGCTTTATCTGCCCGGCGAAACGCCCGCTGGCACAGGCCATCAAGGACATGAAAAAAGACATTCTTGCGGCGAAACGTAAGAAATAGCAGCATCGCCTGGAAAGGAGAACAAAAGTGAGTAATATGTTGAAAGTTTCCTCTTCGCCGCATGTGCGGGAGAAAGATACGACGAGCCGGATCATGCTCTATGTGATCATTGCATTGCTGCCGGCGTCGATCTTCGGCATTGTTAATTTCGGATGGCATGCGGCGCTGCTGATTGCGGTGACCATCGCATCCTGCGTTGCCACCGAGTGGGTGTTTGATAAAATCGTAAAAAAGCCCAACACTCTGGGGGATCTGTCCGCGGTTGTGACGGGGCTTCTTCTGGCGCTGAACCTTCCGCCTGCGCTTCCCTGGTGGATGGCCGTGCTGGGCGGTGTGTTTGCGATTGCCATCGTAAAATGCCTGTTCGGCGGACTGGGGCAGAATTTTATGAATCCGGCTCTTGGAGCAAGATGCTTTCTGATTACGGCTTTTGCCGCCAATATGACAAGCTTCTCGGCGAGCCGTTTCGCCGCGGATACCTTTACGGGTGCGACACCGCTTGCCATCATCAAAAACGGTGACGGCTACGTGAATACGATGGATATGCTGCTTGGGAAGACGGCAGGGACCATCGGAGAGACCAGTACGCTTCTGATCCTGATCGGCGCGATCTTCCTGATCCTCATGGGTGTGATTAATCTCAGGATCCCGGGAGCCTACATCATTACGTTTGTGGTTTTCCTGCTGCTGTTTTCCGGCAGGGGATTTGACTGGAACTATCTGGTGGCGCAGCTTTGCGGCGGCGGTCTGATGCTGGGTGCATTCTTTATGGCGACGGATTATGTGACGAGCCCCATCACACCTGGCGGGCAGATCATTTTTGGCATCTGCTGCGGACTACTGACCGGTATTTTCCGTTTGTTCGGCGCCAACGCGGAGGGGGTATCCTTTGCCATCATTATCAGCAATCTGCTGGTACCCATTATTGAGAAATTCACCATTCCGAAAGCCTTTGGTCTGAAAAAGGAAAAGGAGGCGAAATCATGAAAAAGAGTCCGACGAAAAAAATCCTTCATGATGCATTGATCCTGACGGCTTTTACGCTGGTTCTGGGATTCGTTCTGGGTGGCGTGCATGAGATCACCAAAGAGCGGATCAAAGCTGCCGAGATCGCCACGGAAGAGGCTGCCTATCGTGCGGTCTTCGCCGAGGCGGCTGCTTTTCAAGAGCTCGAACAGGCAATGGAAGAGATCAACCTTTTTCTGGAGGAGATGGGCTACAAAGACACGATCAAAAGCATCCAGGCAGCCATGGATGATTCCGGCAACGTTTTGGGATATGTGGTCAACGTGATCGCAAACGACGGCAGCCAGTCCAACATCGCTTTCTCTGTCGGCATTACGAACGAAGGTGTTGTCAACGGCTATTCCATCACAGACATTTCAGAGACGCCGGGACTCGGAAGCAAAGCAGAGGAAGAAGAATTCGCAGAGCAATTCCGCGGCAAGGATGTGGATGAAATGGAGGACTTCGAGGTCGTCAAGTCTGACGCCGATTCGAGCGAGGATATCGAGGCCATCACGGGAGCGACCATCACAAGCCGTGCAATGGCGAACGGTGTGAACGCGGCAGTGGACGTGTTTGAAGAATTCTTACGGGATGCATCATAGGGCAGGAGGAGAAAATGAAAGGAAATGTTTATCTGGAAAGATTAAAAAACGGATTGATCACAGAGAATCCCACCTTTGTACTGATGCTCGGAATGTGTCCGACGCTTGCGGTGACGACTTCCGTGATCAACGGGATCGGAATGGGGCTCTCCACCACCGTCGTGCTGGTGTGTGCGAACCTGCTCATTTCGCTGTTTCGGAAGGTGATTCCGGACGGCGTGCGGATGCCGGCGTTTATTGTCATCGTGGCATCGCTGGTAACGGTCGTGCAGTTTTTGATGCAGGCGTATCTCCCTTCCCTTTACGGGGCACTCGGGCTTTATATCCCGCTGATCGTGGTGAACTGTATTATTCTGGGCCGTGCGGAGAGCTATGCAAGCAAGAATCCCGTTTTGCCGTCGGTCTTTGACGGAATCGGCATGGGACTCGGCTTCACCTTCGGGCTTTGCTGCCTCGGGGCAGTGAGAGAGCTTCTCGGCGCCGGACAGCTTTGCGGCATACAGGTGCTGTCCCTTAGCTGGTTTACCCCGATCACGATCTTTATCATGGCACCGGGGGCATTCCTCGTGCTGGCTTTCCTGGTTGCGATCATGAATGTGATCAGAAAGAAAGCAGCAGCGGCCGGAAAGCCGCTTCATGAGCCTGTGGGCTGCATGTCGGGAGATTGCGCGGGCTGCGGGTTTGCTGCCAGCTGCACCGGAAAGAGCAGCGACAAAATCGAAGGAAAGGGGGAGGCGTAAGACATGAAGACATTACTTCTGATTGCGGTCGCTTCCGCTGTCGTCAATAACGTGGTATTAAGCCAGTTCCTCGGTATTTGTCCGTTTCTCGGGGTTTCCAAAAATACGAAAACGGCTGCCGGTATGGGGGGTGCCGTCATCTTCGTGATCGGTATTTCTTCTCTGGTGACATCCCTGATCTACAATTTTATCATGGTGCCGCTTCATATTGAGTATCTCCAGACCATTATCTTTATTCTGGTGATTGCGGCGCTGGTGCAGTTTGTGGAGATGTTTCTGAAGAAAAAGGTACCGCCGCTGTATCAGTCACTCGGCGTCTTCCTGCCGCTGATCACCACCAACTGCGCGGTACTCGGTGTTGCTCTGACGAATGTGACCAAGAGCTATAACATTCTGGAAAGTGTGGTAAACGGGCTTGCCACAGCTGTTGGTTTTTTTATCGCGATCGTTTTGATGGCGGGTCTCCGGGAAAAGGTTGAAGACAATGACGTACCGTCGACTTTCCGCGGCACGGCCATCGTGCTGGTGACAGCCTGCCTGATGTCCATTGCATTTATGGGCTTTTCCGGCATGATTTGAAAGGGGAGGAGAAAACATGGATTTCACAGCAATCCTCATTGCCGCTGCCATAGTCGGCGTGGTCGGGATTATCATCGGTTTATTCTTAGGTGTTTCGGGTGAAAAATTCAAAGTGGAAGTGGATCCGAGAGAAGAGCAGATCTTGGGGGTTCTCCCCGGCAACAACTGCGGTGGCTGCGGCTATCCCGGCTGCTCCGGTTTGGCGGCCGCTATTGTGAAGGGGGAAGCACCGGTCAATCAATGCCCCGTGGGAGGCGCGCCTGTTGCGGCGAAGGTCGGGGAGATCATGGGCATTTCCGCAGAAGAGGGAGAACGGCAGGTGGCATTTGTCAAGTGCTCCGGTGACTGCGAAAAGGCCAAAAACAAGTATGCATATGACGGGATTACGGACTGTACGGCGATGCGTTATCTGCCGGGCGGCGGCCCGAAATCCTGCAGCTACGGCTGCTGCGGATTCGGCAGCTGTGTGAAGGCTTGTCCCTTTGACGCAATCCATATTGTAAACGGGATCGCGGTGGTGGATCAGGAGGCCTGTAAAGCCTGCGGCAAATGTGTGGCGGTCTGCCCGCGCCACCTGATAGAGCTTGTGCCGTACTCTGCCGAGTATCTGGTACGCTGCAGCTCACATGACAAGGGGAAAGCCGTCATGGACGTCTGCGGGGCGGGCTGTATCGGATGTGGTCTCTGCCAGAAGAACTGCCCGGCAGATGCAGTGCATGTGGAGGATAACATCGCAAAGATCGATCAGAGCAAGTGCCAGCGCTGCGGCGCCTGTGCGGTGAAATGCCCGAAGAAGGTGATCCTCGGGGCGCTTCCTCCGAAGGAAGAAAAAGAGGCAGGGTAAAAAAACATAGAGAAACGAAGAAAGAGCCTGTCACATTAGCGTAATGCGACAGGCTCTTTTCTTTTAATTCAGACGCTTTTCGATTTCATCGATCACGATGGAGAGAGCCTTGATACGGGCATAATGCTTGTCGTTGGATTCGAGGATCTGCCATGGGGCAAATTCCGTCGATGTCTTTGCGATCATTTCATCAACTGCAGTCTCGTAAAGATCCCATTTTTCACGATTTCTCCAGTCCTCGTCGGTGATTTTCCATTGCTTTTCAGGGGTATTCTGCCGGTCTGTAAAGCGTGCGAGCTGTGTTTCCTTATCAATTTGAACCCAGAACTTCACGAGGACGGCACCCCAGTCATAGAGCTCTTTTTCAAATTCGTTGATCTCATGGTAAGCACGCTGCCAGTCATTTTCGGAACAAAAGCCCTCCAGCCGTTCCACCATGACGCGCCCGTACCAGGTGCGGTCAAAGATCGCGATATGACCGTCCTTCGGGAGACGCGTCCAAAAACGCCAAAGATAGTGACGTGCCTTTTCATGCGGCTCGGGGCTGGCGATGGGGTGCACCTCATATCCCCGCGGATCCAGGGCGGCGGTCAATCTCTTGATATTGCCGCCTTTTCCGGCTGCATCCCAGCCCTCGTAACCGATGATGACAGGGATCTTCCTGCGGTAGATCTCGTTATGGAGTTCACTGAGGCGATCCTGATATTTACGCAGCTTCTTTTCATAGGCCTCGTCCTCGATGGTTTTGTCGAGGGGGATTTCGCAAAGCTTCGGAATGTTCTTTAAGGGGAAGGTGTTCTGCAAGAGCGGCACGGCACGAGCCGTGTTCTTCAGTGCGATGTCGATGCTTTTCACAAGAAGCTCCGTCACCTGCAGCTCCGCCCATTTTTTGGATTTTCCGTCAATGAAATACCAGGGCGCCACAAATTGATTTGTTTCATCCAGATACCTGTCGTAGACGTCCATACATTCCGTGTAATGCTTGTTCTGCCAGAGATCCCATTTTTCCACACGCCAGCTGGTATTCCGGTTTTCGGATAAAAGCATGAGGCGCTTGCGCTGTTCGTTTTTGCTGATCTGGAAGAAGAATTTTACGACCAGATATCCATTGTCGGAGAGCTGCCGCTCAAACCGCTTGATGCTGGTCAGATGGCGCTTGAATTCCGATTCTTTGATCTTGTCACTGAGGAAGAGTCGGGTCACCTCATCCATCCAGCTGCCGTCGAAGAAGGAATATTTGCCCCCTTCGGGAATACGCGAAAAATAGCGATACAAAAAAGGCCGGCGAAGCTCGTCTTCGGTTGGTTTTCCAAGGGTTTCCGTCTTAAAGAAGCGGGGATCGAGGCTGCGGATCACGCGCCCGAGCACGCTTCCTTTCCCGGCCGCCCCCCAGCCGTCCATGATGACCAGAACGGGGAGCTGCTTTTCCTTAACAGCCATCTGCTGCGCAGCGAGAGCAGCACGAGCCTCCCGCAAGCGGTTTGCCAGTACCTCATCCGACGGTTTCTCCGGTTTCACCCAATCCTTCAGCATATGATCCCTCCTCATAAAAAACCAATTGATGCACACGACTGCGATTAAGAATACGGCCTTCAGCCGCCCGCAATCGGCGCAAAAGGAAACGAATTCATTCGTTTCCTATATCATACGCGCCCGGAGGCTCCTTGACAAGGGAAAAACTCTTGACAACAGAAAGGTTTCCGCATAAAATGAAAATCGTTCTCAAATTACGAAAGGAGCAGGGGAAGATGGAAAAACTGGCGGAGTATTTTTCCTATCCGTTTGTAAGATATGCGGTGATTGTGGGCGTCCTCGTGGCACTTTGTTCGTCCCTGCTTGGGGTGACACTGGTACTGAAACGATTTTCCTTTATCGGCGACGGCTTGTCGCACGTAGCCTTTGGCGCCATTGCCATTGCCAGCGTTGCGAACCTTTCGAACCAGATGATCATTGTACTCCCCGTGACCATACTCAGTGCCATTCTGCTGCTCCGTACCGGACAGAATAAGAAGATACAGGGGGATGCGGCGATTGCGATGATCTCTGTCGGCGCACTGGCATTCGGCTATCTCATTATGCATGTGTTTTCCGCCTCCTCCAATCTTTCGGGAGATGTGTGCAGCACGTTGTTCGGCTCGACCTCGATCCTGACACTGACAAAGGAGGACGTGATCCTGACCGTCATTCTGTCGGCGGCCGTCATGCTGATTTTTATCCTGTTCTATCATAAGATTTTTGCTGTGACTTTTGATGAATCGTTTGCGAAAGCCACCGGAACCAAAACGGAATACTACAATCTGATGATAGCGGTGGTGATTGCACTCATCATCGTCCTTGCCATGAATCTGGTGGGATCTCTTCTGATCTCGGCCCTCGTGATTTTTCCGGCTCTTTCCGCCATGCGGCTGTTCCGGAGCTTTTTGCGGGTGACCGTATTTTCCGCGATTTTTTCCGTGATCTGCGCGCTTCTTGGGATCCTGATCTCGATCCTGGCAGGAACGCCGGTGGGGGCGACCATCGTGGCGGTGGATGTGGCGGCCTTTTTTGCATGTGTCCTGGTCGCAGCGGGTAGAAGAGGGATTGCTTAGGATTATAAGGAAAGACCGGAGGACGGGATGAGAGTCTCGTCCTTTTTGATGAAAACGGCTTCTGTACCGGGAAGGGATTCGATGAGCGAAAGACCGTCTTTCAACCCGAGGGCATAGCAGATTGTGGAAAGGGCGTCTCCGTCGACGGAATGTTCAGAGAGGATCGTGACGCCGAGCAGGTCATTTTCCACCGGCCACCCCGTTTCGGTATCCAGAATATGGTGATAGCGCACACCGTCGATGGTCATATACCGTTCATAACAGCCGGAACTGACAAGAGACCTGTCCTTTACGTCCAGCGTTTCGATAGCTGTGCCTTCCGGGCGGAAGGGATACTGGATGCCGACTCTGTAGGGGGTGCCATCCGACTTTTCTCCGAGTACCAGAACGTTTCCGCCGAGATTGATGATGGCAGAGGTGACACCTTCCTTCAGGAGAGCCTCCTTCATACGATCCGCGATGTACCCTTTTGCGATGCCGCCGAGATCAATGGCCGCGCCGTCGCGCAGCAGCCGGATCGTTGACGCTGCTTCATCCACTTCTACATCCCGGTAATCCACGGTGGAGAGAGCTGCTTTGATCGCGGACGGATCCGGCAGCTGCGGTTCCTCGGACTGAAAATCCCAAAGGGAAGATAATGCTCCGATGGTGGGGTCAAAAACCCCACCGGAAAGATCGGCGTAGAAGAGGGCAGTATTGATAAGGGAGACCGTCTCGGGATCGACTGTCACGCTCTCCTGATTTGCGGCGTTTATTCTGGACACATCGCTTTCAGGGAGCCTGGCGCTGAAGAGGTGCTCATATCGATCCGCAAGAGAAAAGCAGGTATCCAGTGCTTTGGCATCCTCTTCCTCATAGACTGTGATGGTAATGACCGTATCAAAATAAAAACCGCTTCGGCTGATGGGCGCTGCTTCTTTCGGTTGGGCGCAGGCCAGGAGACCGGGAAGGCAAAGGAGAAGCAGGCCAAAGAGCAGGCGGTAAACCGTGACTGGCAGAGTGTGTCTTGTTTTGCGGAACAGTTTGGTATTCATGTTCATGATACTATAGTGAACGAATCGCAATCGTGTGCACGAATAACGCATTTATGGAATGTGCTTACTATATAATAAGGCGTAACGGTTGTCAAAGCATAGCCTGTCTGCTATAGTAAGGAACTGTTACAGAATCACTTTACACTTTTACCGGCTGATTTCCCGATCGCTGTGTCAGAAAGCCTCGGCAATGCCCGCATTGCCTGCGTTTTCTTCCCTGCACTCGAAAAATCATCCTTCGCAAAACTGTAAGGTTATTTCTGAAAAGTTCCTAAACGCGTTACATTCATTCATGATAGAATGAACATGGTCAGGAGAGAAAGATGAACAGGAAAAGAGTCATCATAAAGGTAGGATCCTCATCCCTTCAGCATGAAGAGACCGGCGGGATTCACTATCATAAAATGGAACAGCTTGTACGGGAGCTGTGCGATCTGCGGAATCAGGGCATGGATGTATGTCTGGTGAGCTCCGGAGCCATCGCAACTGCGCGCCATGCGCTTTCCCTGCAGGAACGTCCGAAAAAACTGGCAGAGAAACAGGCTCTTTCCGCCATCGGTCAGGCGAAACTGATGATGATTTATCAGCGCCTCTTTTCGGAATACAATCAGGTGACGGGGCAGGTTCTGATGACGAAAAACACAATCATTGATAATGTCTCGCGAAAGAATGCCCAGAACACCTTTGAAGCGTTGTTTCAGATGGGCGTGATTCCGATTGTGAACGAGAATGATACCATCTCCACCTTTGAGATGCAGTTTGGCGACAACGATACCCTGTCCGCCATGGTGGCGGCACTGACCAATGCAGATCTTCTGATCCTGCTTTCGGACATAGACGGACTATATACGGATGATCCGCACCTGAATCCTGACGCAAAAATGGTCAAAGTCGTTGAGAAACTCGACGAGCGGCTGTTCATGATGGCAAAAGACACCACCGGGAGCGATGTGGGAACCGGCGGTATGGCAACGAAGCTTAATGCGGCAAAGATCGCGACACTTTCCGGTGCGGATATGATCATTGCCAGCGGGAAGGATTTTCACATTTTGAGCGGGATTTTTTCCGGCGACTACACGGGGACCTTATTTACCGCCCACAAAGACGAGGACTTCTATGTGCCGGACTACATCCGGGAGAGCATTGGTGATGAATGGTGAGAAAGACCGGATCCGCGATGCATACCGTATGCGCCGTGCCGGGATGAAAAAGACCCTGCAGCTCACAAAATCCGCAAAGATCTGCCGGCATCTCTCGGAGAGCAATCTGTTCCATTCGCATGACCAAATCCTGTGTTATGCGGCACTTCCGGAGGAAGCAGACCTGACGCCGATCCGTACCCTCTGCCACGAGACGGGAAAACAGATTGCCTTCCCGAGGGTGTACGGCGAGGAGATCCTTTTCTTCGAAATACACCCACGAGACACCCTGATCGAAGGCACCTTTCATGTTCCGGAGCCGAACCCTGCCGGCGGCACTTCTCCCGTTTCCTGGGAGAATGCTCTATGCCTCACCCCCGGCGTCGTCTTCGACCATTACGGTCACCGCTACGGCTACGGCAGAGGCTTTTATGACCGCTACTTCGCAGCGCACCCGCATGTGACCCGCTGCGGCATTGCCTTTACGGAGCAGATCTATGGGTCACCACTACCGACAGAAGACACGGACCACCCGGTTCACCATCTTCTCACCGAGGAGGGATTCCTATTCTAAACGGCAGTTTAATCCCTGCCCCCGGACGATTGCCCGCCCCCTCCCCGCCGGGCTCCCTGTGCCCTCCCGGCATGTCCGCCCCCGCCGGGCTCCCGCTGGCTTTTCACAAGCACATCGGAACTGCACATGCTCGCTCGATGTGCTTCTAATCAGATTTGCCAATGCATCGACCGTTTCCGCAACCGCTCGCAACCTGCCATCCATGGCAGATGCTCGCTCTCGCACACGTCCTGTGTGCTCGTTGCTAGATATTGAGAAATCTGATAAGAATCACATTCTCGCTCACAAAGCATTCCGTTGTGCTTGTGACCAGCCG
>JAZRFM010000025.1:0-153145 GCA_045661345.1 Lachnospiraceae bacterium | reverse complement strand
ACGGATGGTCAAAGCTCATAAGCGTCATGGCCAATGGACTGTATGTAATTGTCTTAAAAAGCAGGTGGAGTTATTCAAGCAAATGAACACTCCTTTGGATGTGGCAAGTTTGCTGCATACCTAAAAAACCGAAATGGTGTGTCTAGAATCGCATTTGCCTCATCAGAACCATCCACATCCATCATCGCAACAAAGTCCTTGGCAGACATGAGTTGATAGACTTTCTCCATAAACTCCCGCCCATAATTCAGCTTTTCTTCCAACTCCGCAATCTTGTCCTCATATGCCGCAAAATCAAACCCGGAAGCTTTCTCCTGATATGAGGAAATGATGCTTTTTGCCTCATCAATATCCTCTTTCTCAATACACGAGTCCAGATATTGCCGTAAAATATTGCTCTTCTCCGTTTCGCATTCCTCATTGTCAGGCTCTATGGAAAGTGCCTCCTCAACTTCGTCAAGTGCCAGTTGGTAATCTCCGTTTGACAAAGCATCCTTTGCTGCCTGTAAATGCGTTTCCGCTTCCGACACAGCAGGTGTCTCCGATTCGTGCGCAGACGCCTCTGTCGCCGCAACCGCCTCCTGTGGTTGCTGTACCGCGTTCCCGCATCCGGCAACAGCCAGCACCGCTATCATCGCTACTGACATCAAAACACTTTTTCTTTTCATCTTCATCGTACCTCCATCACGAGTGTGGATTCTTATCATGTGTCGCACTCGAATCTATCCAAGATTTCATCTTTTCTGATGACTCTACTCAAACGTATATTCATAAATCCCCAGTTTCTCATTGGACGGATCATAAACGCCCCACCAAATATACATATTCTGTCCATCTGTTGGCAGCGCTATCGCATATAATGTGTATCCGGGCTGATGGACTTCTGCAAGATACTGTTTCATCCAATCCTCAAGTCCATCATAAATATCCTGCGCCACGCCGTTTTTAGATGTCCAGTACATCTTAGATTGCTGTCCCCATGCATTGATGGTTTGTGTGAAATCACCGTTCTCCAGCCCATCCGTCATGTTTCCGGTGGTGGTTGCTTCATAAGGCTCTCCGTTGTAGAGCCCGGTCTCTTTTTTGGTAAACGTCCCCTGTGGTACATCCTTTTCCCAGCTTCCCTCATAGCTTTCCCAGCCGCCGTCCAAGGGATGGAAGGTAAAACCGTTTCCATTTCGTATTCCGGCATCATAGTCACCAAAATAATAGTAGTAAGCGTTTCCGATGCCACCCTTTCCGTGGTAACGATAAAGACCGAGTCCTGTGCCTGAAATATCCTGCGCTGTCCGATCCGGCTGATACGTCACCACATCCTCCTCCATGCTATCCAGAATATCTTGCGCCTCCGCAGAAGTTGTCAGTTCCTTCAAGCCCTCATAGTCTTTTTGCTCCATGAGCGTATAGACCTTTGCGAGATAATCCTGTCCAAACGCATCAACTGCCTCCGTCTCTTCAGTTTCTTCGGTTGCTTCCGGTTCTTCTGACTGCATTGTCTCGGACGCCGTCTCCGTCTCCGTTTCCGTTACTCCCGCTTCGACGGTTTCCTCCATCGCAGTCACCTCGGATGCATCTTCCGTTTGCGTGGCTGCTTCATGTCCACATCCCCCAGCAGTTGCAATCACCGCTGTCATCAGCAAGGTTGCAAACATTTTTTTCATCAACAGAACTCCTCCCTTTTTGTTTTTTCGGAATCCAAAAAACGGACACAAGTGTGCGTCCACACCTGTATCCGTTTGTTTTGAAAACGCCAGACCCGTCTGTATAAGAAAACCAGCACCACCACGAACCTTGTAAACAACCAACCGGTATGCTACAATTACCCGTGTGTGCCGCAGACTTTGTCTGTACTGTGTGGCAGCCCGACTGCCATCCCTGCCGGGCAGAGTTCCCGCTCTGTCCGGTGGTACACCGTTATTCTTTTTTTGGATTCCGCCTTTACTATATCACAAGAGCCGCTCTGCCACAAGAAAATTATGCGCTTCTTTCCTTCCCTCTGCTGTCTTGTCAGAAAACCCGAGATATCGCTTATGATGCAGCCATCTATAAAATCCATCCTGACCTCCCACACCGCGGCTCAGCAATAATACCTCCAAAAATAGACCAAGTACCCACCAATCTTAAAAACCTGCGGCACGCTCAAAACCCCCATTCCTAGCCAACTCTATGATCACATGCGACACGCTTTCCAAGAGCGCCTGAAAGCCCTCTATCTCAGCGTCATGAAAGCCATTAATCTCCTCCCATTTATATTTTGGAAGCCAACACACCGCAGAATGAAAGCCACCTTCCACAGGTTTCTCAATCACGACCTTTACCTGTTCTTCCCCATCTTTCAGAATCGCCTCAGAATGTACGATCTCCGTTTCATCTTCCAGTGTCATAAAAGGATAAAGCATACAATCCCCCCCGCCGTTTCAAAAGTAGTAATCGCATGATATAGAAGTCAAAGCTATTGACCAGCATTTTTCCATCGCCCTTACATCTATACCATACCACGTTCTAACTGCAGCAACAAGACATCCCGATCGCCATCAATTCCGTTCGCATGAAAAACACTTAAATCAATCCAAACTCTTTCAGCACATTTTCCATCGCCTGCTGCAGTTTCCTGTCGCCGGTGGCGTCGCGGACTGTGATCTCAAGCTTTTCGCCGCAGATCACGGCGTACAGCATCAGCGGGAATAAGCGGATGCCTTCTTTGATCTCGGTGACGTGCGGGGCAATCTCGTCGGGCACAAGGAATTTGCCGAGGTAACTCACTACCATGGAATCCGAACCTGCCATCTTCTGGATCATCTGATAAAACTTCGTCTGATCCGTTTCCAGGATCAGATCCCGCCACTGATTTAACTGGTAAATGGTGTCTTCCTTCGTGTTTTGCGCCCCCATCTGCTCTGCGATCGCAGTCAGGAGTTCCTCTGTCTTTTCTTCCTGTAAAAGCGTCGGAGGCAGCTCCGCACGCAGGTTCACCAGGCTCGAGTTCTGGAACGTATTCGGCGTTTCCAGCGCTGCTCTCGCATTTACGGGGATCCGCACGGAGATCATGTCCGCATTCTCCGGATAGGCTTCCTGCACGGCGCGTGCAGCAATTGCCGTCAAAAGCACTTGCGGTGAGCAATGCAGCGATTTGTAAAGCTTCTGGAAAGCCTCTGCGGAGGCGTGGTACTGGAGATTCTCGTCTTCAAACGGCATTTCTGCTTCGGGTCTGGAAAAAACCGTCGCCGGCGCTGCCTGTCCTTCTGCCCCATCTGCTTCCGGCCAGCGCTCTGCCAGAGGATCTTTATTGAAATCCGGTGCCGTCGCGCCGTTGTAAAGCGTTTTATCATTTCCGGCATAGAAATCCAGCACGGCTCTGACAAACCAGAAAATGCCGTTGCCGTCGGTGAGACAATGGCTCTGCATAAATGTCACCGTACTCCCGGTCACACAAACCGCTGTCAGAAGACCTTGGTTCTCTGCTTCGTCCAATTTCTCCGGAACATGGTCGAGCACCTTTAGTGTCCCCGGATGCTGCACATGTCCATAGAGCCGCCCCTCTTTTTTCTCCAGAGAGTACATCACATACGGGCACGCTTCGCAGGCTCTGTCCACCGCCTTTTGCATATTTGCAACGTCAATCGGCGCATCCATCGTGATCCGGATCCACTGGCTCTTCTTTGCATCATTGATCTGTCTCGGATCCAACGCAAAGACAGATGCACTGTAACTGATTTCTCCCATTGTCATTTCTCCTTATGCCGGAAAGGCAAGTCCTACATTGTTCTGCGGTACGGTTACATCGACTTCGACCGGAATGCCCGCTTTCTCAATCGCCGCGCGAAATGCCTGCACGGTCGGATCATTTTCCTTTTTCTGGTGCAGGAAGCTCACTTCAAAGAGATCCTTCACGCCACAGATCGCGATCCCTCTCCCGAAGCTCGCGCCAGCCACGTGCAGCGTGGTCAGATAGTTTTCCAGATCTCCGAGCTCATATTTACCGAGGTAGCTCACAAGCACGCTCGGCACAAGGTCAAACAGGATCGAATGCTGCATATAGTACGCAGCCTTCCCCTTCAGATCCGGGATGCTTTCCATCTCGGTCAGGCTTGCCTTCTCTTTTTTCAGGATCTCGACCATGATCGCGGGATCCATCTGCTCCTTCATGAGCGTCCGCCCCTTCTGGCAAAGCTCTTCATCGGACAGCGCTGCCTCCTCTTTCGTCACGACCACATGCAAAAACCGCGTGATCAGTGACATCGTCTCCTGAAGGCCCAGACCTTCACTGGAATCGCAGGCAACACCGAGATTCAGCGCAGCCGGTATTTCATCCATCTGTGCGATCAGGGAACGATACAGCAACACGCCGAAATACGCAGCCGGTGACGTATGGTACGCTTTCACCTGCTTCATCACGTCCGCACTCTTCATGCGAAACGTCGTCTCATAGAGGCCGTCTCCCGCAGCACCCGGAAGCATGGTCTCCAGCTGCGTAGGCAGTACAGGCTTGATGTCGGCCGGATACCCTTTCCAGATACGCTCCAGATCCGGGAGATTATCAAACGGCTCTACAAAGTCCTCTCCCGCCCCCGGCGCCTGATCCCATCTACGAATATTCTCACATTTCAACGCCACGCCGTATTTCTTTTCCACATAGGCTACCAGACAAGACAACGCCCAGCGCATCATGCCTCTGCCGGCGCTGATATTATGGCACATGTTAAAAAAGATTCTGTTCTCCTCATAGTCCACAAGGACCATATGAAAGTTCGTCTCAGGCGTTCCATACTGCGGCAAGGGGTACGTTGTCGCCATGACCGGCACCGGAAGGTCGTTTTTTTCATAGGTAAACCTTTCTTCCTGTACCAGCAGCTTTTTCATCAGGTAAGGATATCGGGTGCTGGTCGTCTCTCTCACCGCTTCGGTCAAAACCGCGCCGTCCACGGGGTCTTTCATGACAAAGCGTAGCCGCATGGACAGGGCTCCCGTCAACATCATGGTATATAAGAGTCTTGTGTTATAGCTGATCATGGCCTGCTCCTCCTTCCGCTTCCCCCTCTTTTGCCACGCCATCCACGCATGAACGTCTGCCATTGTACCGCAGGCACAGCATCGTCGTATCGTCAAACTGCTCTGCCTCTTTTACGAAGCCCCGGATCGCTTCCTTCATATGAGAGATGATCTCCTCCGGGTTGGCATCTGCCGTTTCCTGCAAAGCAGCCATCATCCGCTCACTCCCGAAGAGCTCCTGCTCTTTTGAGGTGGATTCCACCACACCGTCTGTATAGACAAAAAGAGCATCCCCCGGCTGCATTTTCGTCCTATACTCTGTAAAGGGCAGATCATCCAGCAGCGCAAGTGCCATATCATGCGGCACGCGTTCGATCTCCCAACCTTTTCCGACATGATAGCGCACGCTCTTCTCGTGCCCGGCGTTCACGGAAACCAGCTCGCCGGTAGAGATGGTGAGAACCCCTACCCAGACTGTCACAAACATTTCCGCCGAATTCGCTTCGTGAAGCTGCCGGTTGACATGTTCCATTGCCTCTCCGGGGGACGACCTGACACTGCACAGGGTACTTTTGATCAGCGTCTTTGCCGTCATCATGAACAGGGCTGCCGGCACACCTTTATCCGAAACATCCGCGATGACAAGCGCCAGATGATCCGGATCTATGAAAAAGAAATCATAGAAATCACCGCCTACCTCCTTCGCCGGATCCATGGACGCAAAAAGAGAAAACTCGTGTCTGTCCGGATAGGGCGGAAAGATACCGGGGAGCTGACCTGCCTGAATGGATGCCGCCATCGAAAGCTCCGCCTTTGCGTGCTCCCGTTCGACCGCCTGCGCCTCGATTTTCGAGAGGTATCCATCGATATCCTGGGTCAATGCCACGAAAGTAGACGCCAGATCATCCAGTTCATCCTTTCGTTTCACACGCACACGTCTCTGAAGCCGTTCCCCTACCTCGACGCTGTCCTTATTGTCGGCATACCTCTCCATCGCCCTTTGAACCTGACTGATGCGGCGGATCACCCATATTACCCCCACGATCAGCAGCAGGAAAAATCCGAAGGCAAAAACGATGCTCATCACACGCACGGTATTGCGGACAATACTCGTCAGGGTCGTATGCATCAGTTCGTCCCACATGAAGGCAACTTCAACGTAGCACTGTGGGGTACCGTCTACTTTCACCGGCGTATACTTGACCTGATAGGGCTGATCCCACGCAGAACCCATGACCAGGGAATTCATGACGGCATGCTCTCCCTCTCCCTCGATCGCGTCCCAGACCGCACCCTCTTTATCTGCTGTCAGGGCATGCTCCTTTCCAAGGGGGTAGAAATCGAGCTTTGTATTCGGTTCCAACCCGTAAAAAAGCAGGGTCACTTCCTGCCCCTGTACAAGATCTACACAGTAAAACTCCAGTTTCCCGTAGGTCTGTTCCTGATAATCAAATTGTGCCGCAATCTGCTCATAACAGAATTCCGCAAATTGCTTCTGCTTCTCCGGCGTAAAAGCGTTGATTTCCGCAACGGACCGGTCAGTCGTCGAAATCTCGGAAACCCACTTGTGTTCCTGATACCATGTCGAATCGGTGTCCTTCAGCCCGAAAACAGGGAGCTCCAGCTCTTTCGCATGTTCCTCCCAATAAGGAACCAGCCATGGCAGGGATTTATAGGAAAGCAGGACGTCCCGTCCGTACCGTCCCATAGCGGTAAGCTCCGTCAGCTTCGTATCCGCAATGGTCAGAATAAACCCGAAGACCAGTACAAGCAGTGCCACTGCAAATGCCGGCACAAACACCCCCAAAAAGAGCAGAACAAACCTCCCGAGGATGCGGTGATTCTTTTTCTCTCCGGTCTTCATCGTCTCAAAAGAGCGGCGCGCAAACGGTCTGCCTGCTCTTCTCCAAAACCGCGTTCTTCCATGAGGTGGCTGAAATGGTTCGTGTGCATCCATGCAAGGAGCGCCTCCATCGTCTCCGGTTTTGATGCAGTCGCAAGGCTCATCTTTTCCGGCGGAATCTCCGCCTTCATGGATTCCGGCAGGGAATCGATCCGTGCCTGCATCACCCTGGCATTGTAAATCTCCGTCACACAATAGTCCGCAATGATTTCTTCATCCGCAGCGCCGCAAAGATACAGAACCGCAGCTGCAAGAATCCCGGTGCGGTCTTTTCCGGCCGTACAGAACACATCCACACCGCCCTCTTCCAGGAAGCCGGTCACCCGGTTTAGGATCCCCGCCACTTCATCCAGGGCGTTCTGCAGCATCACGGCATAGTCAAGGCTCAGGCTGTCCAAAAACATTCTGGCCGCTTCCTCCGGATCCTCGATGCCTGTGTCTTCCTTCAAAAACGGGCAATGATGATACACGATACCATCCGGTGGCTGTACAGGATTCTCCTTTGCTTCATACGTGCTTCGAAGATCCACGATATTTCTGATATTCAGTGCCCTGAAAGTATCCCATTCCCCTTCATCCATTTGATCCGGGCAGTCGCTGCGAAAGAGCTTTCCCCAGATGATCATGGCCTGGTCTTTGGTCTCATATCCCCCGAGATCCCTGAAATTATGAAGATGCGGCAACGCTCTTCTTCGTACTGCAGCCATATGGTTCCCTCCCTTATTTCACTTCTTTATTCTCCGCAAAACACCACATCCGCCGAAATCCCTTTTCGGAGAGGGATTTCGTCATGACGATGCCTCCGCACTGACCGGAATACATAAACGATTCGCATCGCGACAGCAGATACAAGGCATAAAAATAATTCGCCGTGGAGTCCTCCAGAAACTGATCGTATTCTTCTGCACTGGCGTGTCGTTTCCGATCCAGCTCACTGATGGTCGTCACCTGCTCCTTTTGAAAATCCGTGATGCCGTACCGTTCCTGTGAAACAGCGCGGATCTTCCCCGGAAAGGCAGCCAGCATCTTTTCCAGAATATCCCTGTCCTCCGTAGCAAGGAAGATGCCGTCATAAGCGCCCTCCTCCATCCATTCCCGGATCTTCGGCAATGCCGATTCCACGGTAACGGGTGCCGATGCCCCGCTCATCCCGGAAGCAATATAATCCGACCCCCGCAGGAGAATCCCGAGCCATCGCCTTTCACCCAATACACTGTCGCCGTACTCCCGCATTTCCGAAAGGAACCCCGGATTCAGCGAAGAAGCATCAAAATCATTGCCGGAGCTGTACCGGAGCATTTTCGTAAAAAGAAGACCGTAATAATTGGTGATATAAATGGTATTGGAGGAATTTGCGTCCCGGGGCGTCATGCGGACACTGAAATACTTTTCGATAATATGATCCGCATACCGCGCACTGCCGGGGCAAAGTGTGACCTGTATGCCGTATCGTTTCAAAAAGTCCGCCGCTCTCGCATGGATCGTCAGGATGCTGCCGATGCCCTCGCTTTTCGCAACAAGGATCTCGGCGTATTTCACCTGCTCCATCGGAAGATCCGTCAGCCACTGCAGCACAAAAACATGATGAAACAGTGCCACGGGATCCATCGTAAAAAAGTCGCAGATAAAAGAGGATGGGTGAAACTGATGAATCACCCGGAGTGTCGTCTTTTCTTCCACCGACGGGATTTCGTCCGACACCGTAATCCTTGACTCCTCCGGGAAAAACCAGCGGATCCTCTCATCCCTCCATTGGATCGGAAGACCGGTAAAGCGCAGCAATACACCGGTCAGCACCACCGTGTACTCGCTTACTTCCTCAAACCAGACCCCCGTAAAGCCGTTCAGAATATCGAAGCAGAGGCGGCCCCTGTCATGCTCGTCATAGAGAAGATACGGCGGAAACAGAGGATCCTCATGAAAAAGGGGGGAGTCCGGATAGGCCGGCGCCGCTTCCGCCCATGCCTGATTTTCCACATACTCCAGATCGTAATCGGATCCATGGGGATTTCTGACATGAAACCGCTTTTCCCCGCGTAAAACCGCATCAAGCGCTTCATGAAAAAGCCCTTCCCCCTGCAAAAGTGTCCTGTGGTTTCGTTCCCTGTCGTATTCTCTGAATTGGAGCATGGATTATCCTTCCTTTTCACGCAGCGCTTTTACGAGCTCCGCCGGAATCTGTTCCGGGTACTTTTGCTGCAGCGCTTCAAACCCGTCCATCAGCGCGGCAAGCGTCTTGTAGCCGCCTGTCACCGTGTCATTGAAATAAAACGGATCCTTCCCGGGCAGACGCACTTCATATTGGATCACGCTGCACATGGATGGTTCCGCCGCGATTCTGGCCAGCGTCTCGCTGTCGATTTTCGGCATCTTAAACTGGCAGGCAAAGGAAAGGTTCTTCGTGTCGTTCAGATCCACCGCGCCCGGCTCCACCTGCTCCACATACACGTCGTAGGGAAGGCGGTTCTGGGAAGCCGTGATCAGCGTAGTAAGACCGGACCACCGGTTATTGATCTCGAGGATATACCATTCCCCCTTCACCAGTACAAGATCGACCTCCATGATCCCGGAGAAACCCATGATTTCGGCCATACGCTTCAGCTCTGCTCTGACTTCCTCCACCCTGAGCTTTTCATCGAGGATCGGACCGTATTTCAGCGTAGTTGCCCCCAGCGGATCATTCAGCTCGCCCTTGACCGTGTTAAAAATCCGATAGGGCGGCGATACAACAAAGCTGCCGTCGCTGCCGTGCACTTCCGCACCGTACTCCTCCCCCTCCAGAAACTCCTCTATAATCACGTCTTCGACCAGTTCCCCGGAAAGAAGATAGTTTTTTGCGTCCTCAAAGTCTTTCGCAATATGAATCCCCATTGACGAGGATCCCGTTGTGCTCTTGATCACGACCGGCATCGGGAGTTTGGAAATCTCGTACAGAATGTACTCCTGATAGACGTTCCCGGTGGAGACGGCACTGAGCTTCTGAGTCGTAAACATCTCATAGTGAAGGTACAGTGCGTCCGGAATCCGGAAACCGTTTTTCTTTAATACCTGATGTGTCCGCCATTTGTCAAAGCAGTCCAACGCGGTATCCGCGGAATAGCAGATCGTCTCAATCCCCCTCCTGCGGAGCTCTTCCGCAATGGCCGCATCTCGGATCCCGTTCCAGTCATATCCGCTGACCGGTCCCGGCATCGCCACCGCAATATCGGGCTTCAAGCCTGACACGGTGTCCGCAAATTCATCCAGTTTTGCCTCCATTGGAAGGATCTCCAGATGGATTTTTTCCGGCTTACCCGCCAGCTCTCCTTCATTAATATCGAGAAAATAGCGGCCGTTCAGCTGTACCACAAGGGTAATAGCAAGATCAGGATGGCGCTGTGCCACTTCATCCCATTGCGCGGCCCATTTGGGAAAGACCGTGCAATTGGAGCTTTTGTCGCGGTGTTTGCTGTTGCTGGAATACAATACAACCTTCTTCATCACTTCTCCTTTTTCCCTTACCAGTCTACTGCCCCGATCAGATCATCGATCCCGGGCAGGAAGTTATGTTTTGCATCATCAATGCTGGCCTGAATAATCTCCGGTGCTGCACCGCGTCCGAATACCGGTGCAAGGGCAACCTTGAGCTTGGAGAAGATGCAGATCTGATCCTCGATACGGGTACGTTCCTCCTCACTCTTCCCGGCAAAATACCGATCAATCAGCTTCCGCCAGGTCCTTGTAATCATTTCAGCCGGCATCTTGGTATGGAATTCGGCATATTCCGGACTCAGCTTCACAAGATTCACCTGGGTTGCCGCCGTCGCGAGGAAATCAAATATCGGATGCCCGATGCTCATATCGCCCATATCAATGAGAATCAGCTCATCGTTCTGGATCATGACATTGTTCGGATGATAATCCCCATGGATCAGGGTCTTACGATCCGGGACGGAGGCAACAAGGTCATGGAGCTTTTGCAGCTCCTCCTTGCTGTAATACGCTGCACAGGCATTGATGTTTTCATAATAAATATCCTTAATCGATCCAAAGGACGCTGTATCTCCCTCTGTCCCGTGAATCTTTTTGAACAGATCGATATACAGATCCGTGTTTCTCTCATAGGTATCGGGATGACTCTTCAGCATGACAGACAGGGGATCCGCATCGATGAGCTCGAACACGATGCCGTAGCGGTCTTCATTCACGCGGACAACGGTATAGGAGATCGCCGTCGGGATCCCGCAAAGCAGGGCCTCCTGCGCAAGAGTCCGCTCCCGGTCAATGTCCTCCAGGGGTGCGTTCTTCTGAAACACCTTAATGATGTTTTCCTTATCCATCCGGTAGACTTCCCCGTTTGCCCCCTGGCCGATCAGTTCAAACCCATCCAGGGAGTATTGCTTCATCGCTTTATGCGCATCAAACATCCTGACGAACCCGGTGTCTTCCAGAATCTCATAGATCTCCGAGGAGATCTGGAAGATCTTGATCTTCGTCTTTTCCGCCTTTGCGGCCGTCAGAATCATTCGCAAGCCGGCACTGGAAATATATTCCAGCTTCTCAAAATCAAATACCAGCCCCCCCTGTGGATGCTCTGCCCGGATCTTTCTCAGTTCACTGTCGCAGGCCATAGCATTGTCCCTGTTGATTCTTCCGAAAAAGCCCACAACAACACTCGTCTTCCCGCTTTCCAATAGCTGAATCTCGTTCATCTGACTCCTCCTTTTGTTGCATACTGTCCTGTACCTGTCACCATCTTTATGTACTTGTGTAGAGCCGGTAATACGCCCCCTTCTTTTCCATCAGTTCTTCATGACTGCCGCTCTCCAGAATCCGTCCATGATCCAAAACCAGAATGCAGTCACTGTTTTTGATGGTGGAAAGACGATGTGCGATCACAAAGGACGTGCGTCCCTCCATGAGATGATCCATGCCCTCCTGAATCAGGCGTTCGGTTCTCGGATCCACGGAGCTTGTGGCTTCGTCCAGAATCAGGATGGGTGCATCGCTGGCCACTGCCCGGGCAATATTCAAAAGCTGTCTCTGCCCTTCCGCCAGCGTGTCCGCATCATGGGTCAGCACGGTATGGTACCCCTCCGGCAGCCGTTCGATGAAATCTGCCGCTCTGGCATTCTCTGCCGCCCGTTTGCACGCCTCATCCGACAGAGAGGGATTGCCGTAACGGATATTGTCAAGGATCGTACCCGTAAACATATGCGTGTCCTGCATCACCAGCCCGATCATTTTACGCAGCTCGTCTTTTTTGTACTGTTGTACGGAAACTCCGTCGATCAGAATCTCGCCGTGCTCGATCTCATAAAACCGGTTCAGGAGGTTTGTAATGGTGGTTTTCCCGGATCCGGTGCTTCCGACGATGGCGATCTTCTGACCCGGCTTTGCAGATAGTGTAATATCATGCAGGACAGGGGTACCCGGCACATAGGAAAAATCCACATGTTTCAATTCGATGCTGCCTTCCGGTCTTTTGCCGTTCAGACCAAGGCCTCCCTGATCCTCCTCCGGCTCTTCGTCGATCATGGCAAAGATCCGTTTTGCGCCCGCCAGCGCCGTCACGCAGGAATAGAGCTGCCCTGAAGCCAGCACCACCGGAACGTTCATGGTCTTTGCAAGAGAAAGAAAGGCAATCGTCTTTCCGATGGTCATCCCGCCCCATCCGTTGATCACGCAGACCGCGCAGAGCACCGCAAAGGGCAGATAAAAGATCAGATTCCCGGCCTGCATATTCAGCGCCGAGATCAGTCCCGTGTACTTCACCGCCTGATAAGAGGATTTCCGGAGGGAGTCATTCCGTTCCCGGAATTCTTCTTTACATGCCTCCTCACGGTGGAATACTTTAACCACCTTCTGGCCGCTCATGATCTCCTCCACATAACCGTTCAGGATCCCGAGCCGTTCCTGCTGCGCCGTGTAATGCCCCCTGGCAGACATAATCACCTTCATACTGAGCGCCGTCACGCCCACGAGCAGGGCAAGTCCGATAAGGGACAGGGGCACATTTAAGGAAAACAGGGCGAGGATCATCGCAACCGCCGTCACAATCGCGGAGAACAGATACGGCAAACCCTGGCTCAGCATCAGCCGGAGCGCATCGATATCGTTCGTATAGACCGACATCACCTCGCCTCTGGTATGGGTGTCAAAATACCGCAACGGCAGACGCTCCATTTTCGAAAACAACTCGTTTCGGAGGCTGTACATGATATCATGGGAAAGCCTTGCTGCGGCAAATCCCTGAATCAATGTCACAATCGCCCCGAGCAAAAAGACCGCTGTCAGTCCAAGCAGCGCAAAGGCAAGCCGCCGGAACCCGGGCGCCTTGTCCTCCATGGAAATAAGGGGGGTGATAAAGTCATCCACAAGGGAGGATAAAAACCAATATGACAGCACCGATGTGATCGCCGCGAGCACCACACAGACCATCAGTCCGATGAGGAGCCCTTTTTTTCTGGTATTGATGTATCTCAGGAGTCTGAATAAGGTCTCTTTCATGCCGACTCCTTTCCTGCAACACCGCAAAGATCCCGGTAGATCGCATTTGTCTGAAGCAGCGCTTCATGTGTGTCAAACCCGTCGACCCTGCCCTTATCCAGGATCAGAATCCGGTCTGCATCCTGAATCGAGCCCACCCGCTGCGTGATAATAAGTTTCGTCATCTCCGGCATTTCGTTACGCAAGGAGGTCCTGATCGTTGATTCCGTCTCGGTGTCCAGCGCAGACAGGGCATCGTCCAGGATGAGAATTTTCGGTTTGCGAATTAACGCTCTGGCAAGACACAGACGCTGTCTCTGGCCTCCGGACAGGTTTGCGCCGCCCTGCTCAATGACTGCCTCATACTGCCCTTCCTTTTCCCGGATAAAGCCGTCTGCACAGGCCATGCGGCACGCAGCCTCGCATTCCTCCAGCGTTGCATCAGGTTTTCCCCAACGCAGATTGTCCAGAACCGTGCCGGAAAACAGCACGTTTTTCTGTAATACCACCGCGATATGATCGGAAAGGGTCTCCATGGAATATTTTCTGACATCCACACCGCCGATGGTTACCGTGCCCTCCGTCGCATCATAAAGCCTGCTGACCAGATTGATAAACGAGGTCTTGGAGGAGCCGGTCGCGCCGATGATGCCGATCATCTCACCGGAACGGATGGAGAGGTCGATATCTTCCAGCACGTTCTTGCCCTGTCCCTGTCCGTAGCGGAAAGACACATGGGAGAAGCTGATTGCGTCGTCTGTCATCTCCGTCACGGGATTCTCATCCTCCACAAGCGTCGGCTTCTCCGCAAGCACCTCCTTCACCCGTTTGATGGATGCAAAGCTGGAGGATACCTGCACAAAGCTCAGGACGAGGGTGGAAATATAGGTCATGATCTGAAATGCATAGTTGATAAATCCGGCCAGATCCCCTGTCGTCATTTCATTGACGCTGATATATTTCGCGCCGATCCAGCTGATGCCGATAAAGCAGAACTCCAGCGCAAGCATCATAACCGGATTGTTGAAGGCCTGAATCCGCTCCACCTTGATAAAGCCCTTCCGAACCGCGGAAGCAGGAACATCAAATTCCCTGCATTCTGTCTTCTCCTTCGCAAAGGACTTGACGATCCGGATCCCCGTCACGTTCTCCTGAACCTTGCCGTTCAGTCTGTCGTAGTCCTGATAGACCTTCTGATACATCGGAATCGTCTTTTTGATGATCAAAGTGAGAAATACCGCGATAATGATCACACCGATCAAAAGCACAAGACTGAGCTTACGATTCAGTGTTGCGGTAAGATACAGCGCATAGACCACAGACACCGGCGTTTTGAAAAAGCTGGTGAGGATAGTCTGCGCCATGTTCTGGATATTGGTGACATCCGTCATGGTACGGGTCACAAGACTGGAAACCCCGAATTTGTCAAGATTTGCAAAGGAATAGGTCTGCACCTTCCCGAAAACTGCCTGCCGCAGGTTTGCGGCAAGCCCTGTTGAGGCCCTGGCAGACTGCAGATATCCGAGAATCGCAAAGATCAGTGTGCCGATGGAAAGAATGAGGATAAACGTGCCCCACTTCCAGACGGCGTTCATATTATTGGCAGAGATCCCATCATCGATGATATGGGTCATCATCATGGGGATCTCGGTTTCCAGGATCCCGCTTAGAATCATGAAAACGGGAGCAAGCAGAAATGCACCCCTGTACTGCTTTATTTCACTCAGGATCAAATCTTTCAAGTTTTTGTTCCCTTTCTGTCAAACTCCTACTGTCCTGTGCCGGGGGCTTCTCCTATTGCACCGTCTGTACGCGAAGCATGTCTGTAGAGCCGGTATGCCTGAGCGGTACACCGCAGGTCATCACCACCAGGTCTCCGCTGTCTACTTTTCCCCGCTTTTTCGCTTCCGACAAAGCATACTCGGTCAGTTCGAAGGGATCATCGCGCTCCTCCAAAAGAATGGGCGTCACGCCCCAGGACAGGCAAAGCTGGCGGAATGTCTTTTCAGAGGAAGTCCCGCCGAAGATCGGGCTGTCCGGACGGTATCGGGAAATCATCCGCGCCGTCTTGCCGGAAGTGGTAAGTGCCAGGATTGCCTTCACATCCAGATCGTAGCTTGTCGTCACCGTGGCATGGCAGATCGCATCCGTGATATCCGGATTCTCGTTTCTGCGCAGGGTAAAGAACCGTTTCCGATAATCAATCTCCTGCTCCGTACGGCTGGCGATGCAATCCATCATCTTCACCGCCTCCACCGGATAAGCCCCGCTTGCCGTCTCCCCTGAAAGCATAATGGCACTCGTGCCGTCAAACACGGCGTTGGCAACATCCGCAGCTTCCGCTCTGGTGGGTCTCGGATGCACCATCATGGAATCCAGCATCTGGGTCGCGGTTACCACCTGCTTCCCCGCAATCATCGCCTTTCGAATAATGCGCTTTTGAATGATGGGCACTTCCTCCGGAGGAAGCTCCACACCCATATCCCCTCTTGCAACCATAATGGCATCGGCAACCTTGATAATCTCATCAATATTGTCCACACCCTCCCGGCTTTCGATCTTGGCCATGATGTGGATCGAGGATCCTCCGTGCTCCTCCAGAAACCAGCGGATCTTCTGAACGTCTTCCGCACCCTGAACGAAGGAGGCTGCTATGAAATCCACCTCCTGTTCGATCCCGAAGCGGATATCCGCCATGTCTTTCTCGGAAAGATAGGGCATGCTGATATGAACGTCCGGCACGTTAATCCCCTTGTGGTCACTGACCTTTCCGCCGTTTTCCACCGTGCAGACGATATCTTCCCCGTCGAATTTTTCCACCTTCAATCCGATCAACCCGTCGTCTATCAGGATGTGATTACCCGGATGTACATCCTCAAAGAGTTTGTCGTAGGTAATATAAGAGCGTGTTTCATCGCCCTTGCACTCCTTATTCGTCAGGGTAAAGATCTGTCCCTCCTTCAGCTCCACGGAACCGCCTTCAAACTCGCCGGTACGGATCTCAGGTCCCTTGGTATCCAAAAGCACTGCGATGGGATGCCCCACCGTCTTTTCCACCTCATGAATCCTTGCGATATGCAGGGCATGCTGCTCATAGTCTCCATGGGAAAAATTGAGTCTTGCCACATCCATGCCGACCCGTGCAATCTCTTCCAGCACCCCGGGTTTGTCCGTCGCAGGCCCGATGGTACAGATGATCTTTGTCTTACGCATACAGCTCCTCCTTCAGCCCTTTTCCTTTGCCCGTTTCGCAGGTCACTGCAAAAATCCCGATTATTATAACACAAAAGGCTCCTTTTTACCATCAAAAGCCGTCCTCTGCGGTTCTCCCTTCGGATCCCGCCTCCCCGTCAGCAGGCTGGGCGGGAATGAAGACCCGTTCTCTCCTCACATCCTTTGGTGCAGGCACTGCATCCTCCGCCTCCTTACAAAACTGTTCCTGTGAATTGACCAGCACCTTCCCGCGTTTGTCCACTTTGGTGTAAATACCGTCGTTCCCGAGAATATTCGCTTTTGTGTTATCCGCAAGCTCCACCTCCAGGATATGCTTTGCCACTTCCTTCAGCGCCGGCTGCTCCACGGGAAAGATAATCTCCACCCGGCGATCCAGGTTCCGGGGCATCCAGTCCGCACTTCCCATATAGATCTCTTCCTCTCCGAGGTTATAAAAATAGAAGATTCTGCTGTGCTCCAGAAAATTGCCGACGATGGAGCGTACCCGGATATGCTCACTGACCCCCGGAATCCCCACCTTGAGACAGCAGATCCCGCGGATGATGAGATCGATCTCCACACCGGCAGAGGAAGCTTCATAGAGCTTTTCGATAATCTGCCGGTCACACAGGGAATTCATCTTGGCAACGATACGGGCTTCTTTTCCCTCTCTGGCATGTCGCATCTCCCGCTCGATCAGCTTCGTGAATTTTGCGCGAAGCCAGATGGGCGCCACGGAAAGCTTGTTCCAGTGCAGCGGCTCGGAATAGCCGGAAAGCATATTAAATACCGCCGTCGCATCCTCGCCGATCTCCTCCGCGCAGGTGAAGATCCCGCAGTCCGTGTAAAGCTTCGCCGTGGAGTCGTTGTAGTTGCCTGTGCCCAGGTGAACGTACCGCCGGATGCCCTCCTCCTCGCGGCGCACCACAAGAGCGATCTTGCTGTGGGTCTTCAGTCCCACAAGGCCGTAAATCACGTGGCAGCCCGCTTTTTCCAGCATCTTCGCCCAGACGATGTTGTTCTCTTCATCAAATCTTGCCTTCAATTCCACCAGCACGGTCACCTGCTTGCCGTTCTCCGCAGCCTGCGCCAGGCTTTTGATGATGGGGGAATTGCCACTGACACGGTAAAGGGTCTGTTTGATGGCGAGCACCTCCGGATCCAGCGCTGCCTGGTGAATGAAGCTGACCACCGGATCAAAGGTTTCATAAGGGTGATGCAAAAAAATATCCCCCTTACGGATACATGCAAACAAATCCGCACCGGCCGGAATCTGCGGTACCGGCTGGGGTGTATACTTCGGATATCGCTCCCCGTCGTATCCCTCCAGCCCGTAAAGCTTCATCAGAAATGTCAGGTCAATGGGGCCGTTGATATGGTAGATCGCACCGTCATTGGTGATCTCCAGCTGCCTTTTCAGAAAATTCAGAACCTTCTTTTCCGCCGTGTTCTCCACCTCGAGACGGATAACCTCTCCCCACTGCCGCATCTTTAACTGCTTCTGGATCTCTTTCAAAAGATCCGACGCTTCATCCTCATCAATGGATAGATCCGCATTTCGCATGATCCTGTACGGGAAAGCCGCCCGCACATCGTAATTGGAAAACAGCCGCGCTATGTTGCGCTCTATGACCTGCTCCAGAAGGATGTATGCGCGTGACTGTCCCTCCTCGCAGGGGATCTCCACAAGCCGCGGCAGCACGGAGGGCACCTGTACCGTCGCATACTCTGCCTCTCCTTTTCCCGTGCCCCCGAGGGCAACCCCCTCCTTTTTCTTCAGCAGGGCCACAATATTCAGGGTTTTGTTCCGGATCAGCGGAAACGGCCGTGACGCATCCACCGCCATCGGCGTCAGCACCGGATAGATGGTCTTTTCGAAATAGCGGTCCGCATATTTTGCCTGCGCCTCGGTCAGATCCTCATGCTTGTCCAAAACCACGATCCCCGCTTTCTGCATCAGCGGAAGAAGCGAGCGGTTATACACCGTGTACTGGCTTTCCACAAGCTCACGCGTTGCGGCATTGATCGCGTCGAGCTGCTCCTGCGGCGTCATCCCCGCAATGTCCGTCTTCTTATAGTCTGCATGTACCATGTCCATCAGGGACGCCACACGCACCATAAAAAACTCATCCAGATTGGAGCTGGTGATACTGGTGAATTTCAACCGTTCCAGGAGGGGAATCGACTTGTCCTTCGCCTCATTAAGCACGCGTTCGTTAAACTTCAGCCAGGAAAGCTCCCGGTTCTCATAAAATTGCGGATTATCAAACAGTTCTTTTTCTTTTTCCATGATCACAATATCCTCTTCTCTTTAATCACCGGCCGAATGGAGTAAACCCGTTCAAAGGCATCCGCCTTTGTCTCAAAAATCATTTTTTCCAGCCCGATATCCTCCGTCGCCATCACGGTTACCTGGAGCTGACGTCCCTTCACCGTGGCTTTGAGATCCTTGATCTTTTGCTGATGGCTCCGATCCAGCGCATTCGCAAGCCGCAGGATCTGGCTGATCTTCCCGACTGTCAGATACGCCTCCTCCGTCAGCTTGTCCGCCAGTTCCTCAAACGGCGGCATATCCTGCACATTGTATTTGACACTGCAGGCGATGATCTCCCGTTCCTGATGCGTGAGGCCGATGATCTCGGAAGCCATGATGATCTCATAGGAACAATCCGCCGCCGTAACGGAGCTGACATATTTCCCGCAATCATGCAACAGAGATGCCACCTCCATCAACAGCTTTTCGCGTTTTGTCATTCCGCCCGGCTTTTTCACCGCATCAAACAGTTCGTCACAGATCTTGATCTGCGCCTTTACATGCGGAGAATAGCTTTCATACCGTTTCGCCATGTGAATGGCCGCTGTCCGTACATCCCGGTCAAAATCATGCCGGCCGGAAAAGATCTTGCTCTTCTGGGCATAATCATACGCGATCCCGTCACTGATGGAGGTTCCCGGAATCCAGACAAAATCCGCATTCAGCACCTCCATGGTCTGCTTCACAAGCAGCAGCGCCGGTATGATCAGCGAATCGGTCTCATCTATCAGTCCGAGCTCTTCAAAAATCCGGTCTTTATCAAAGGAAGACAGCTTGTTCAGATACTTCAGAAAGGAATCCATGGATACCACGGCATCATCCTTCTTTTTCAAAACACGCTTCATCAGATTTGCGCAGTAATCGCCGATCAGAATGATGTTCTTGATGGAGCGTTTCTGCATATACATGCTCTGAAAGACCTCCATCTCCTTATCCACCAGCTCACAGATCTGCTGCTTATAATTCGCAAGGGTTTCCCCTGAAAAAACGGAAAGCTTTTCACGTAAGCGTACGGTTCCGAGGATCAAATGCTGCGTCGTCACGACCTCTCCATTATCAAACAGCGTAATCTGCAGGCTTGCGCCGCCGATATCCACGACCGCCGCATCCTCCGCGGTATACTTGTCAAAGGCCGGCAGATTTGCCACGGCGCGATAGCTGATAAACCGCTGTTCCGAGTTGCTGAGGATCGTAACGGACAACCCGGTCCGTGTCCTGATCTGACCCAGCAAAAACAGGCGGTTTGCCGCATCCTGCAAAAACGGTCCCGCAAACGCCCTGCATGCGCTGACCCGGTATCCCTCCATGATCTTCACAAAATCGGAAAGGATGACACACAGCTCATCCATGGTATCCGCAGATACTGCCCCGATCTGCAGGACGTCTCTGCCGATATCGATCCGGTGACGCAAAAGATCCACCTTTTTGATCTTTTTTTCGCTGCCCAGCTCGCAGATCTTCATGGAAATCTCATAGGTTCCGATGTAGATCGCGGCAAATGTCGTGATTCTTCCTGCCATCCGTCTTCTCCTGTAAAACATCTGAAAAATACTTTTTCATTATAGCAAAAAGTTCCTCATTTTGAAAGAAATACAATGATCCCCCGGGTCTGTTTTCGCGGGGAGGGTTTTGCATGGAAGGGAAGGTGAGGGACAGGGGGGTGTTTGGCCTCCGTCGTTTGCTGCTCCCTCTTGCGGATTCTCTCGCGCTTCCGAAAAAACCTCGATTCTCCCGCCTTTCCTTCCCGTAGACTTTGCGGATGACAAAGAACGGATGCGTGCTATAATGAAGACACGCAAGGAATATCAAAGTGTAGACATCAGCACTGTGAACCTGATAAACAGTTATACCGCAGTCAGGATCAGCACCGACGAAGCAGATGGAGGGAAAGTCAACATGGGAAACGCATTTCAGGAACTGATAGAGGATGGACGTAAAGAAGGGCGCAAAGAAGGACGCGCAGAAGGGCGCAAAGAAATAGCGGATGAAATCAAGAAGCTCCGTGCTTCCGGAATGCCTGCCGATCAGATCCTGCAAAAGATAGAGCAAAGCGTCAATCGTAAAGCACGCACCCGGAAGAAAGGGAGTTGATCCGAACGATTCTGCACATGGCTATAAGCCATCAACAGCCCGCTCCTCAGGTATCCGCCGGATAGGTGAGCCCCAGCTGTCGGCGGCATTCATCCATAATCTTCATACAATCCAGGGTATGCCGGAGCGGCACATAGGCCGATTCCTGCCGGCCTTCCAGAATTTCCTCTGCTACCTTCGTAAACTCGTTGGCATAATCCGTCACACCTTCCGCGGTAAAGGTCTGACTGCCACATCTGCATTCGGCTATGGAGGCGCCGTGAAACTCGCCGGGGATGATGATGGTTCCCTTTTCCCCGATAATCGAGAATTTTTCCTCCTGGTATCTCAGAGAAGAAACACAGGTACACTCCCCGGCCGGATACCGGAGTACCACCTTCTCTTCCTCATCAATTCCGTTTGCCAGCTCTCCGTCACATTGAATTTCCTGCGGCATCCCATACAGGTTGTAAAAATAGGTGATGGGATAAACGCAAAGATCCAGCAATGCACCGCCTGCAGTAGCGGGGTTTAATAGCCGGTTTTCCCGTGGTTTCGTGGACAGTCCCGGGATACAAAAGCTCCCGTAAGCGCTTTTCAGCGCTCCTATGCGTCCCTCCTGCACCCATTTTCTCACTTCATGGGCAACCGGTGCATACCAGGTCCACATGGCTTCCGCCAGATAGACTCCCTCCTCCCGGGAAACCGCGATCATCTCTTCTACTTCCGCAGTATTGATGCCGATGGGCTTCTCACACAAAACAGGTTTTTTCATGCGCAGCCCGCGGATTGCATAATCCTTATGAGAGGTATGGGGTGTCCCGATATACACCCCATCGATGTCATCGCGGTCCACAGCCTCTTCAAAAGTTCTGCAGGGTGCCGCGCCGTAACGTGCCGCAAACTCCTCTGCACTTTCAAATCGTCTGGAATAAACCGTAGCGATTTCATGATCACCCTTTACAATCTGATCCGCCGTTATCTCACAAATGCTGCCCGAGCCGATATAGGCCCATCGAAACTTTTTCTTCATCGTTCTCCTCCTTCCATAATCATGTTTACCCTGTGCCAGCCAAAAGCAGGATTTCGATCCCTCTCACCCGACCAATGTACTGATAAACGCAGACGCTTTGGAATAAATGGTCACTGCGGCACCTGCGAAGACAATCCCGAAGGCGAGCAGCATCACCCCTAAAGCAATCACAACAAAGAAGGGATAAAGGAAACTCAGCCTGTCAGCGCTCTTTGCGTCGCCGCTGCGGATAACCACCGTGAAAATGTATACAACCTCATAGATAAACACCAGATTGTAGAGAAGAAGCCCGATCAGCGGAGAAAACATGGATGCAATCGCCGCGATGACCACAAAGGGAATTGCAATCATGCTTCTGATCCCCGCGATGGCAAGGCTCTCTCCCTTCTTTCTCATGGGATGCGACGTGATCTTCAACAACACCTTGATCAGAAGCACCATCATGAGGGAGGCCGCAAAGCAGCCGACGAGACCAAGTGCAAAGCCAAGCCCCTCCGGCAGCTCCAGCACATCATACAGTTTGTTGAGGAAATTGCTTACTTCCAGAGAAAAATATCTGGCGGCATGATCCAGCCCCGCCCCTGCCGCGTTATCCAGGGAAGACCCCAGCGCCTCTCCGATGCCGGGGATCATGGAAATCAGGCTGATCAGGGACTGTTCCAGAAGCTCATGGATGGTACCGGACAGGCTGTAAAGACCTTCCGATATTTTATCCCCCAGATCCAGCAGAAAATTCAATACGGCGGTGTTCGTGCTGTGAAACAGACTGGCAGCAAAGAAAGCGGCTCCCAATGCATGCAGGCCGATGGCAAGAAAGGATGCGCCGATATGCCTTTTTTTCACAAAGTCCGGTCCGCAGGTCGCGGGCTTCAGGATCAGCCTCGGCAACAGCTTCACCGCTTCCGGTACATGAATCCTGCCCTTCTCCAGCCATGCCCTGTGTCTGGCGTCGATGTCCTCCTGCAGATTCTCCGGTGCCGTTGTGACGATGACGCCTATATCATCGCTGCTCTCGGATATCTTATGCGGTTTTCTGTGAAACAGCTTCTGGCCGCTGTCTTCTGTGTCTTCCGCATACCCCGGCGCATAGGTCGCGATCATCCTGCCGAAATACTCATGGCGGTCTCTCATATATCCCGAGATCACCTGCTCCTTCAGAAGCTCTATGGTATCCGGCGCGCATGCGACAAAAAAAGGACGGCCGTCGTTCAGATGCTCAAAATAATAATCCAGCTCCTGATAGATCTCCGGCTCCGCATGCTGCTCCTTCTCTTCCTTCTCTCCGTCCTCCTGGTCCACCGGGAAAAAGAATACATTGGTGTTCTCTGTAAAGGGCGTCTTTGCTTCATAAACAGGGCTGAAATAAAGCGTATCCGCGTCCCTGTATATACGAGGTATGACAATCCCCCTCATTTCCTCGTCACTCATTGATTGTCTCCTTTTCTTTCTGTCACGGGTGGTGTTTACAAGTGATCCGTTTTTATTGCCCCCTGAGAAATGTGATATATTGGACCGCTGTACGGCCGGAACGCCCGCCATGGGCCAGCTCCCACTGTCTGGCTCCGGAAAGCAGTTCCTCCCGGGGCAAGGTAATCCCGCTGCGCTTTGCCAGGGAAAGAACGATATTGTCGTATTCCTCGGGCTCCGGTGCGCCGAAATAAATCGATACTCCAAACCTCGACACCAGAGAGAGCTTCTCCTGCACCGTGGCGTTTCTGTGAATATCGTCATCCTGCTCACCCCTGTCGGAGAAGTTCTCGCGGATCAGATGCCGGCGGTTGCTCGTCGCATAGATCAGGATGTTTTCCGGCTTTTTTTCAAGACCGCCCTCGATCAGTGCCTTCAGATATTTGTACTCGGTCTCAAACGCCTCAAAAGAGAGATCATCCATATAAATGATGAACCGGTAATTCCTGTTTTTCAGCATCCCGATCAGTGCATTCAAATCCCGGAACTGGTGTTTATACAGCTCCACCATGCGAAGACCCTGATCATAATAGCGGTGCAGAATGGCTTTGATCGAAGAAGATTTGCCCGTACCGGCATCCCCGTAAAGAATACAGTTATTTGCCGGAAGTCCTTTCACGAATGCTTCCGTGTTTTCCACCAGTTTCTTTTTGGCCGTTTCATAGCCCACGAGATCCTCCAGACTGACATGAAGAATCTGGGTGATCGGTTGAATCACGAGCTCTCCCCGTTCCTCATGGGACAGGCGGAACGCCTTGTGAAGCCCGAATGTCCCGACGCCGAACTGTGCGTAAAAATCCGACAGAGCTTTTTGAAATGCCCCCACATCCTTCGATCCGGCAAGCTCTTGTGACAGAGCCTGTATCCTGTCTCTGATCCTGCGGTTGAAAACAAATCCGTTCTCATCAGCGTTGTGAAAGTCACGAAGCTCCCCGATACCATCCACCGATAGCTCCCGTCCCAGGTTCTCAAGATCGGCATCAAAGAGCTCCCTGATCATGGCAAGATCGTGGGTGGCCAGATCATGGACGCTGCACCTGGCGCTTTCTCCTCTTTTTTCACAGGAAATACTGTACGCATTCTCCGCATCCACCAGAAACAGCGTCAGATAGTCCTGCCAGAGGTTCCCGGAGAAACCGTGGCTGGATGCAATCTCAAAAAGCAGTCCCGCACAGCGGTAATAGACCCTTTGCAGAAGAGGCTGCTCCTCCTCGGAAACCGGCTCGTCCGCACTGCACCTTTCAATCAGCTCTGCAAACTCGCGCAGCAGAGAGGGTTGTTTCCTGTCTTCGCCTGGAAAACGATATAAGATCAGATGCCTGTAATTCATGTCTCTTAATAATTCCCCCAAACCTTACATTGGTTCGTCTCAGCCGCAAGTGAACGCAGCGCATTCTGCACGGCGCTTTCATTCAGGTTCCCGTCTATGTCCAGGAAAAAACGGTACTCCCAGTTCCGCCCCTGGATCGGACGCGACTCGATCCGGTTCAGGTTCAAATCATTGTAAATAAAATGTGACAGGGTGCGGTACAGAGAACCCGCTTCATGCTTGATCTCAAAGCTGACGGTAATCCTGTCCGCTCCTTTGACAAACACCTTTTCCTTCGATACCACAAAAAAGCGCGTGGAATTCGATTCATTGTTCTGAATACCGATTTTGATCTTTTTCAGCCCGTAAATATCCGAGGTCAGTGCGCTTGCGATGGCCGCCTGATCCGTCCTGTCCTCCTCGCTGATCTTCTTGGCGGCGGCAGCGGTGTTTTTCAGAGAGATCTGTTCCATGTTCCGGTGCTGTTCCAGAAACCGGCTGCACTGCAAAAATGCCTGCGGATGGGAATAAACCGTCCGGATCGTTTCCGGATCCACCGCCTCCTTTGCAAGCAGGCAATGCTCAATGGGAATAATCTGCTCCCCCACGATGGCCACATCATATTCGGAAATGAGGTCAAAGTTTTCGGATACATAGCCGGCAGAGGAATTTTCAAAAGGAAGCACCGCATAATCCGCGCGCCCGTTGCAGATTTCTTCGAGCGCATCCCTCCAGGTTTCCACATGATAGCAGGGCGTCTTCGGACCGAAAAATGCGTACAGGGCCGCCTGGGCATAAGCTCCTTCTTCTCCCTGAAACACCGTGCGGATCTGCTCCTTTTTAAGAGACGGCACTTCTCGAAAGGCCAGAGTCTCTGCTGCTCTCTCTTCTGCACGGAGCTGATACTGCCGTTTACGGCTCATGGACATGATCTGGGAAAAAAGCTCACGCACCCCCTTCTTCGTATACGGTGTAGTGGCAAGCATTTCCACTTCCGCAAGCTTCTCCTCCTCCCGCGCCTTGTCCAGCACCTCGATCTGTTTTTTGATCTTGTACTTGGCAACCTCCTCCGCGAGAAACATACGTTTTTCAAACAACGCCACCATCTCGCGGTCCGTTTCATCAATTTTCTTTCTGATGGTTTTCAAATCGTCCATTGGCTCATTATACCATACTTTCCGGAAAAACACCAAAACTGCGCGTCTCCCTTGAACCCCTTGTTTGATAGGGATATAATGGAAATCAGGAGGAGGTGGTAGCTATGAGTCAAAAAATGCGCACTGCTCTGTTATTCATTGTCCCCATCGCCGTGATATTGCTTTTGTTATTTGTCAGGCATATGGCGTCAAAGACGGTCATGAATGACGATTACGTCAACGGCAATACCGGCAGCAACCTTTACAACGACGGGCTTTTCTGCGAACACGGAGATACGTTGTTTTTCAGTAACCCCGATGACGGCCGGCGCCTCTATTCCATGAAGCGCAACGGTACGGAATTAAAGCGCCTTTCCGAAGATGTCGCCTCTTCCATCAATGCAGATGATCATTATGTCTACTACACCAGAAACAACAGAACCGACAACAGCCAGTTTTCCTTCCTCCATGTGGATACCAACAGTCTCTGCCGGCTCACGCAAAAAAACGGGAAGATTCTGATCCTTGATCCGGATCCGGATCTTTACGCTTCTCTGGTGGGGAACTACGTCTACTATATGCATTACGGGAAATCCGATGCGACGACGCTCTACCGGGTCCGCATCGACGGCAAAGAAAAAGAGCAGGTCATGGCTTCTCCCATCTACCCCTGCTCTGCCCGCCAGCAATACATCTACTATACCGCCGTGGATACGGATCTGTCCGTCAGCAGGATGGATACCATTTCCGGTCAGAAAAGCGTCGTGATCCCGACGGATTCCTGGAACCCTGTGGTGGATCAAAACTATGTCTATTACATGGTGCCCTCCAAAAACTATGCGATCTATCGCACCAATCTCGCCGACATGAGCACCGAGGTCCTTACCACGGACCGGGTGGATTGCTTTCTGGTCTCGCAGGACACCCTGTTCTACCAGCGAAACAGTGCCACAGCCCCTGCTCTGATCCGTCTGTCGATTGGCACCGGACAGCAGGAGGTCATCGCGGAGGGAAATTATCATTGTCTCAATGCAGCATTCGGAACCCTCTATTTCCTGAGCTTTGACGATGATTACACCTTTTATCAGGTGCCTCTTTCCGGGGGTGCCGTCACCACCTTCCATCCGGGTAAAGAACAATAACGGCATCCGCACCGGCACCGACAATTTCAGGCGAAATCAAACAGGGACATCTGGTTCGACGCCGGAAGATCTCCAAAGAGTCCGAGGGACTGCATCTTTTCGATCAGCGTCGTACTCGCTCTGGTACGCTGTCTGAAATCATCCCGGGATAAAAACGGTCCTTCTTTTGCCGCCTTCTGCACCTGCTCGGCCACCTGCGGTCCCACCCCTGCGATCGAGCCGATGCTTGGCATCAGTTTCCCGTCAATGATCTGAAAATATTTCGCATCCGCACGATACAAATCAATGGGGAGAAACGAAAACCCCCTCGCATACATTTCCTGCACGATGCGCATATCCCTCAGCTCATCCTGCTCCTTATTACTGAGCGCATCCGCACGTCTTTTGTAATCCGCGAGATGATACGCCAGCTTTTCCTTTCCCTGACACATCAGCTCATAGGAAAAGCCTGTGGCGCGGATGGAGAAAAAAGCCGCATAATACGCCAGGGGGTAATACACCTTGCAATAAGCGATCCGCCATGCCATCATCACATAAGCCGCAGCATGTGCTTTCGGAAACATGTACTTGATTTTTTCACAGGATCCGATATACCAGTCCGGCACTTCATGTGCTTTCATATCCGCTTTCCACTGATCCCAGTTCTTTACCCCGCCTTTTGCGACCTTCCCCTTCCGCACCGCCTCCATGATCTGAAAGGCTTCCGCAGGGTCAAGTCCCATGTTGATCAGGTACGTCATGATGTCATCGCGGGTACAGATCGCCGTAGAGATCGTGGCCTGGCCGCTCATGATAAGATCCTTCGCATTTCCCAGATAAACATCGGTGCCATGGGAAAGACCCGAGTTTCGCACCAGATCCGAAAACTCCACCGGCTTCGTGTCAATCAGCATCTGCATGGCAAAGTCCGTACCAAACTCCGGGATCCCCAGTGCGCCGATCTGACATCCTCCGATCTCTTCCGGCGTCACGCCGATTGCGTCCGTATTCTGGAACAGAGACATCACCGCCGGATCATCAAGGGGAATCTCTCTGGCATCCAGTCCCGTCAGATCCTCCAGGAGCCTTATCATCGTCGGATCGTCGTGTCCGAGAATATCGAGTTTCAGCAGATTATGGTCAATGGAATGATACTCAAAATGCGTGGTCACGATATCCGTTTCCATATCGTTGGCCGGCCGCTGGATCGGGGTAAAAGAATTGATCTCCTCCCCCATGGGTAAAACCACAATCCCGCCGGGATGCTGCCCTGTCGTACGGCGGACACCCACGCACCCCTGCACAATACGGTCAATCTCACAATTGCGTTTTTGTACGCCCCGCTCTTCGAAATAATTCTTTACATATCCAAAAGCCGTCTTATCCGCCAGAGTGCCGATGGTCCCGGCACGATAGGTCTGTTCGAACCCGAAAATCACCTCTGTATAGGCGTGTGCCTTTGCCTGATAATCGCCGGAGAAATTCAGATCAATATCCGGCTCCTTGTCTCCCTTGAACCCGAGGAAGGTTTCAAAGGGGATGTCAAATCCGTCTTTTTTCAGGAGAATCCCGCAAACCGGGCAGCGCTTATCCGGCATATCGCAGCCGCTTCGGCCGCTGTAGGCTCTGACCTCTTCCGAGTCAAAATCGGAATAATGACACTGGGGACAATAATAATGGGGATGCAGCGGGTTCACTTCCGTGATCCCCGCCATTGTCGCCGCAAAGGAGGAGCCGACAGACCCACGGGATCCGACCAGATAGCCATCCTCGTTGGACTTCCATACGAGCTTCTGGGCAATGATGTACATGACGGCGTAACCGTTTCCGATGATGGAATCCAGCTCTCTTTTCAGGCGTTCCTCCACGGGCTTCGGCAGGGGATCTCCATACATCTCATGCGCCTTGTTGTAGCAGATCGTACGAAGCAGATTGTCGGAATCCTCTATCACGGGGGGGCACTTGTCCGGACGTACCGGCTGGATCCTGTCACAGCAGTCGGCGATCAGGTTCGGATTCGTGATGACCACTTCCTCTGCTTTATCACTCCCGAGGTAGGCAAACTCCTCCAGCATCTCTTCTGTCGTATGCAGGTAAAGCGGTGCCTGTTGATCCGCGTCCTTGAACCCGTTCCCTGTCATGATGATACGGCGGTAGACCTCATCCTCCGGATGAAGGAAATGCACATCGCAGGTTGCGACAACAGGCTTTTGAAACTCCTCCCCGAGCTGTACGATCCTGCGGTTGATGGAACGGATGTCCTCCTCTGACTGGATCCGGGACTCTTCATCCGCGATCAGGAAGCGGTTGTTACCGACAGGCTGGATCTCCAGATAATCATAGAACTTCACCAGCCGCGCAATCTCCTCCTCCGGGCGGTTGGAAAGCAGGGCGCGGTAGAGCTCTCCCGCCTCACAGGCAGAGCCCAGGAGCAGCCCCTCCCTGTGTTTTTGTACTTCGCTTTTCGGAATCAGGGGGTGCTTCCGGTGAAAATACCTGATATGGGACAAAGAAACCAGGTGGTACAGATTCACACGACCGATGTCATTGGTCGCGAGGATGATAGCATGATGGGATTTCAACCGACGGGTCAGATGATGGGACTCTCTGGCTGCCTTATTCACCTGATCCACGGTTTCGATCCCCCGGTCACGAAGCCGCTGCAGGAATTCACAAAAGATCTCCGCCGTACACCCGGCATCATCCACGGCCCGGTGATGATGCTCCAGGGATACCTTGAGGGCACGTGCAACGGTATGCAGCTTGTAATTATTGAGCTGCGGCATCAAAAACTGTGCCAGCGTCACGGTATCGGCCACGGTATAAGCGCATGGAATCCCCAGATCCCGACAGTTTTTTTCAATGAAGCTCATATCAAATTCTGCATTGTGCGCGACGAGGATCGCTCCCTCGCAGAATTTCATGAACGCCGGCAGGATCTCCGCGATCTCCGGGGCATCGATCACCATGGCATCGTTAATGCTGGTAAGCTCTTCAATCCTGTAGGGAATCGGGATCTTTGGATTTACGAAGGAGGAAAACCGGTCAGTGATCTTCCCGTCCTGCACCTTTACGGCGCCGATCTCTATAATCCTGCATTTATCGGGAGAGAAGCCGGTGGTCTCCAGATCAAACACGACATACGTCTCCGCGAGGCTCTGTCCGGCGGGATTGCTGATAATATCTTTCAGATCGTCCACGAGATAAGCCTCTACCCCATAGATCAGCTTGATGTCGGAGCCCTCGGGAATACTGTGATTTGCGATGGGAAAGGATTGCACCACGCCGTGATCCGTAATGGCTATCGCCTTGTGTCCCCACGACGCAGCTTCTTTGATAATGTCCCCTACATCGGACACACCGTCCATATCACTCATCTTGGTATGACAGTGCAGCTCCACCCGTTTCCTGATGCTGCGATCCATCCTGGTTGTGGCGAAATCAGCGATTTTTCTGATACCACGGATCTTTCCGATGGTAAGCTCTCGGTCATAGGTATCGAGCAGCACCATGCCCTGTACCTTCAGACACATCCCCTTTTTCAGGCGTTTCATCATCTCCGGCGCTTCCGTCTCAGCGTCCAGAAACATCTTGCAGGAAATCGTATCCGTAAAATCCGTGACCGTAAAAAACACAAGGGTACGCTCCCCGTTTTTCAGCACGCGGGAATCCAGGCCAATCACCTTTCCCCGGATCGTCACCTCCCCGATCCCGTCCTCGATCTGTGATATCGGGATGGCTTCCTCTTCCACATCCCGCCCATATAGCACGTTCGGGTCGTCGGAACGGATCTTTGAAAAGGTCCTGCGGGCTCTTTGACCGCGGGATTTGGCGTCTTTGTCGCCGGCCGCAGCGTATGTCCCCTCCGGGGGCGTCTTTTCAGACCCGCCCGTGGCAGTGTCTTCCCGGGGCTTCTCCGCGGGCAGTCCGGGGTCTGTGATCTGATCCTGCATCGCAGTCTCTCCGCTTCGCTGCGCGAAGGTGGTATGGCTCACGATGGTCTCGATCTCCTGCCGTATCTTCAGTTCGTCCTCCCGGCTCTTCTTTTCAGGCTGCGCATAAGCCGCCTCAATCCGAAGCTGCAGCCCGCAGCGCTCACAGACGATCTTCTCCAGAATCGAAATCAGCTCATCCCCGCGCTCTCTGGAGATAATCGTATCCTCCAGAGTCAACAGCAGATGATCCGGCCGGTCAAACTCCATCTTTGCAGTCCGGAAAATCTGTCCCATCAGCATACTGTATTGCTGCAGTTCCCTGCGTATGCTCTCCCCGTAGATCTGAAACAGGGTCTCCGGCGTGTATTGCCGGGAAAGGGTATAGCGCTCGTAGATCTTCACCGTGTAGGATTTGCCCCGGAATACCTGCGCCGCGATCTCCTTCTCCAGGCGGGTAATCTGGTCATGCGGAACCAGACGGTGTCCGCTGAGATAGATGCGTAACATCGTATGGGAAGGGTTCTGCGAAAGCCGCTCCACCTCCATGCCCGAGAACAGCTTTTGCAGATCGGGATGCAGTTCCAATGTCGGGAATACTTCAAAAAATGGTTTTGCCATGATCGTTTCAGATTACCGTTGCTCTTTTCGTTGCCGGATGGTTTCCTCAAGTTCTTTTTTCAGCTCCGGCAGAAGCATCTCCTCCGGCACCTTGCGGAGGATCTCCCCATGGCGCAGAATCAATCCTTCTCCTTTGCCGCCCGCAATCCCGAGATCCGCTTCCGCCGCTTCCCCCGGGCCGTTGACGACGCAGCCCATGACCGCGACCTTGAGGCTCCCGTCCAGATCTTTCTCCATTTCACTTACCATTTCATTCACACGGTTTGCAAGACCAATGAGATCAATGCTGGTGCGTCCGCATGTGGGACAGGATACCACTTCGATCCCGCCTTTCCTGAGACCAAGGGTCCTGAGGATGAGCTTCGCGGAGCGAATCTCCTCTATCGGATCCCCGGTGAGAGACACACGGATCGTATCCCCGATCCCCTGCCCCAGAATCAGCGACAGGCCTACTGCCGATTTAATATTGCCGGCATAAACCGTCCCTGCTTCCGTGATCCCGACATGAAGCGGATGATCCGTCTGATCCGTAATCAATTCATGTGCACGGACGCACATCATCACATCGCTGGACTTGATGCTGATCACCAGGTTGTCATAGCCGAAGCTTTCTACCAGATGTACCTTATCCAGCGCACTTTCCACCAGTCCCTCTGCGGTCACGCCATGGTATTTTTCAACCAGACCCTTTTCCAAAGACCCGCTGTTGACGCCGACGCGGATCGGAATATTGCGTTCCTTTGCCGCGGAAATCACCGTACGGATGCGGTCCTCGGAACCGATATTGCCGGGATTGATCCGGATCTTATCCGCGCCGTGCCGGATCGCCAGCAACGCCAGGCGATAGTCGAAATGAATATCCGCAACCAGCGGGATCGAAATCCGGCGCTTGATCTCCGAAAGAGCTTTTGCCGCCGCTTCATCCGGAACGGCGCAGCGGATGATCTCACAGCCTGCAGCTGTCAGCTTCTCGATCTGTGCGACCGTCCCCTCCACATCCTCTGTTTTGGTATTTGTCATAGACTGAATCGCGACGGGATGACCGTTGCCGATCCTGACATTCCCGATTTGCACTTCTCTCGTGTGTTTTCTTTGCATAGGATGCCTTTTCCCTTTCAAAATCCAATGACCGTAAGATCAAAAGTCACATGCCGCCTGCGGCATCTGGAACAGTTCCCTGCCTCATCCGATCATAAATTTTCGTACATCGTTCACCACCACAAAAATCATCAGCGCAAACAGTAAACCCATCCCGATCAGGTTGATGGCGCCTTCCTTCTCCACGGGAAGCTGTTTCCTTGTGAAAAGCTCTGCAGCCGTGAAGATCAGACGTCCTCCGTCAAGCCCCGGAATCGGCAGCAAATTCATCACGCCGAGGTTCGCAGACAAAAGAACTGCGATATTCAGCATGTTGACGAGCACCAGAAAGGCACCCCCCGCCTCGTTGCTCTGCGTATAGGTCTCATCGATGGCCTTCACGATCCCGACCGGGCCGGTCAGATCATTCACCGAGGCTCCGCCGGTGAACAGCAGACGCAATCCCTCAAACACGGACCAGATACTGTACTCTGTTTCATACCAGCCGTACTCCAGCACCTCCAACGGTCCCACCTTCTCGGAATAAGGGCTGTAGGTGATCCCGAGCTGGAACGCCCCGGCTTCGGGATTGTACACAGGGATCATCGTCGTCTCGCGGGTTTCTCCGTCACGCCTGTAGGTGACACGCATTTCTTCATTTCCATGGGTCTGTAAATACAGGCGCAGCTCCCGGGAAAAGTGGATGGCTTTATGATTCAGCTTTGTAATCTCATCCCCCGCTTGCAATCCCGCTTCCTGCGCGGGCAGACCGTCCACCGTACCGGTAAGAACGGGCCGGTCCACGCCGATCAGCGCCGTCATAATGGAAGCAAGCACGAAAGCAAGCAGGAAATTAAACAGCGGTCCCGCTGCCACGATCAGCAGGCGCCGCCAGGCACTCTTTCTGCGGAAGGATCTGGGATTATCCTGTCCTTCCTCCTCATCCGCCATCACGCAGGCTCCGCCCAAAGGAAGAAGTCTGAGTGAAAAAATCGTCTCTCCCCGTTTCACGCCAATCAGTTTCGGTCCGAAACCGATCATGAATTCATTCACCTGTACATCGTTTCTTTTGGCGATGATAAAATGCCCGAATTCATGGAACGTCACGATAGCACCGAAGATCAGGATCGCAATCAGTATCCCCATATCACCACTTGCTCCTTATTCTGTCGTAGACCGCCTGCTCTGTCGCAAGGATCTGTTCTACCGAGGGCTCCGGGATGAATGCTGCGGTTTCGACCGCGTCCGAAAGAATCTCATAGATCGAAAGGAACGGGATCTCCCCTTTGAGGAACTTCGCCACTGCCAGCTCATTCGCCGCATTCAACGCTGTCGGAATATTTCCCCCGCGTCTGATTGCATCATAACACAATGGGAGTCCCATAAATGTCCCTGTATCCGGTTTTTCAAAACGAATTTCGGAAAGACGCGCAAAATCCAGTCGATCCCCTGACAAAGGCCGCCGGGCAGGATAATACAGCGCGTATTGGATGGGCAGGCGCATATCCGGTGTGCCGAGTTGGGCAATTACGGCACCGTCCTCATATTCCACCATGGAGTGAATGATGCTTTGCGGCTGCACCACGACCTGGATCTGTTCCGGAGAAACAGCAAACAGCCACTTTGCCTCGATCACCTCCAATCCCTTATTGACCATGGTGGCAGAATCGATCGTAATCTTTTTTCCCATGGACCAATTCGGGTGTTTTAACGCATCCTGCACACCCACGTTCTGTAATTCCTCTCTCGTTTTGTGCAGGAAAGGCCCACCGGATGCGGTCAGCAGGATCTTTGCGATCCGGTTTTCCCTCTCTCCGTTCAGGGATTGAAAAATGGCGCTGTGTTCGCTGTCTACCGGAAGCAGCCTCACACCGTATTCTTTGATCATCGGCATGATCAGATGCCCGGCTGTCACCAGGGTTTCCTTATTTGCCAGGGCGATATCCTTTCCTGCGCGGATTGCCGCAATCGTGGGCCGGATTCCAAGCATCCCTACGATGGCTGTCACAACGATCTCTGCATCATTTTCCGATGCGACCGCCATCAGTCCGTCCATACCAAAGCATACCGAGACCCCGTCCAGATCCCGGATACGACTGCTGAGATCGGAGGCAAGAGAAGCATCCTTCACGGACACAAGAGACGGTCTGAACTCCCGAATCTGTTTTTCAAACAACGGAAGGTTCGTCCCGCAGGACATGGCTACGACCTTCAAATCTCCCTGCTCCCGTACGACATCCAGCGTCTGTGTTCCGATACTGCCCGTTGAACCGAGAATCGCTATTTTTTTCATCACTCTCCGGTTTTTCCTCCTTTACACGAAAAACAATGCCAGATAAAAAATGATGGGAGCCGTAAAGATCACGCTGTCGAACCGGTCCAGTATCCCCCCGTGACCGGGGATCAGTTTTCCGTAATCTTTGATATCATAGTTTCGCTTGATGGCCGAGGCCGCAAGATCCCCCACCATGGAAATCACGGCTCCCGCTGCCGCAATCACCGCAAGGACTGCGATTTTTTCCGGTGTCAGACCCATCTGAATTCTGAATATCCATGCAAACAGAACCGTCAGCAGGGATGCGCCTGCCACGCCGCCAATGGCGCCTTCCCAGGTCTTTTTGGGTGAAAGCTTTGGCGTCATCTTATGTTTGCCGAAAAGCATGCCTGTGCAGTAAGCAAGGGTATCGCTCCCCCAGGAGCAAAGAAAGATCAGCCATACCAGATACTGTCCGCCGGCAATATCGTTTCTCGTCATATAAACGTAAGAAAGCATCACGGAGACGTAGACAACGCCAAAAAAGGCACCCATGATCTCTTTTGCATGGAAACGCGGATAAGACAACACATAGCAGAAAAGGAACGCCACCAGCGAAAAAAGGATCACCACGACAGGAAGCAGCTCCTCAACGTCCGTCCCCAGTGGCACCTCCAGGGACGCATAGTAGAGTGCCGAGGAAAAATAGCCCACCCCGGCGAGTACCGTCTTGTGGATCCCAAGTACCCGATAGAGCTCCATCAGTCCGATCAGCGCCACAGCCGCCGAAGCGATGAGCAACACATAGCCTCCGATGTGAATCAGGAGGATCGTAACCGCAAGCAGCACAATCCCGCTCAGCAACCTTTTCTTAAACATTCCTTACTTCTCCTCTTTCTTTTCTGTATGTACCCCGCCAAATCTCCTGTCACGCCCTCCGTAGGCCTCTACCGCTTTCTTCAGTTCCTCCGGCGTAAAGGCCGGCCAGGGTACCTCCGTAAAATAAAACTCACTGTAAGCAAGCTGCCAGAGCAGGTAATTGGAAAGCCGCGCCTCTCCGCTGGTTCGGATCAGAAAATCCGGGTCTGGAACATCCGCAGCATCCAGATAAGCGGCAAAGGAAGTCTCCGTAATCTCTTCCGGTTTCAGCTTCCCTTCCGCCACTTCCCCGGCCTGAAGACGCATCGCGCGAACCATTTCATCCCTGCTGCCGTAATTGATGGCAAGGATCAGCTGCATCCCGGTCTGCCCTCCCGTCACTTCCTCCGTATGCAAAATCTGCGCAAGCAGCTCCTTGCTAAGCTTCGTCCGGTCTCCTATGATCCTGATGCGCATATCCTCTTCCATGGCAGTCTTTTCGAATTTCTTCAGATACTGGCGGATCAGCTTCATCAGAGTCTCGACCTCGTCCTTCGGCCGGCTCCAGTTTTCCGTGGAAAACGTATACATGGTGAGGTATTTCACCCCCAGGGCTTTCGCCGCCCTGCAGATCACCTCCACATTATCGGCTCCGGCTTTGTGTCCGAAGCTGCGCGGTTTCCCCTGTGCCTTTGCCCATCGTCCGTTTCCGTCCATAATAATGGCAATATGCTGCGGAACTGTCATTTTTTCCACCTCACTTGAAAAACAAGGGACAAAAGCATTTCGCATTTGTCCCTTTCCCTTTTCCACTCTTAAACGGTCATGACCTCTTTCGTCTTTTCCTCTACCGCCTTGTCAACTTCTGCAATGTACTTGTCTGTCAGCTTCTGTGCCATATCCTCGAGATCCTTGATCTGATCTTCCGAGATATCGTCCTGCTTGGAAAGCTTTTTCAGACTGTCAATGGCATCCCGTCTGATATTCCGGATCGCCACCTTGGCGTTCTCCCCTTTTTTCTTGACATCCTTCGACAGATCCTTCCGTCGTTCCTCCGTCAGTTCCGGGAACACGAGCCGGATCAGCTTGCCGTCATTCGTCGGATTGATGCCGATCTCGGAGGTCTGAATCGCTTTCTCGATCTCCTTCACCATATTCGGTTCCCAGGGCTGGATCTGTATGATACGGGGCTCCGGTACGCTGACGTTTGCCACCTGCTGGATCGGTGTCGGCGCTCCGTAGTAGTCCACCCTGATCCTGTCCAGCACATGCGGATTGGCTCGTCCCGCGCGGATCCCGGAAAACTCCTCCCCGAGATTTGCCATGGTTTTTTTCATTTTGTCCTCGAATGGCTGCAGTCGTTCATCCATCGCCTTCTACCCCCGCTTTGTTTTATACTGTTACGACAGTCCCCTGAAAAGTGCCGGTCACTGCCTGCACAATACTGTTTTCTCCCTGTAACGCAAACACATACATCGGCATCTTCTGCTCCTCGGCCATGATCGACGCCGTCATGTCCACGACCTGTAACCCCTTGTCGATCACTTCCCGGATGGAAATCGTGTCATATTTCCTTGCCTCTGGATGGTGCTTCGGATCAGCGTCATAGACACCGTCGACAGCCTTCGCCAGATAGACTCCCTCTGCCTCGATTTCAACCGCCCGAAGCAGTGTGGCCGTATCCGTTGAAAAGTACGGATGTCCGGTCCCTCCGGCGAAAAACACCACCATGCCGTGGGCAAAATATTTGTTTGCACGATCCTTGCTGAACAGCTTCGTAAAAGATCCGCACTCAAAGGGCGTCAGCACAGCCGTGGGCATCCCTTCATGCCGAAAAATCTCCGAGACATAAATACAGTTCATGACGGTCGCCAGCATGCCGATCTGATCCGCTTTGGTGCGGTCGATGATCCCGCTCGTCCGGCCGCGCCAGAAATTGCCGCCGCCGATGACAATGCCGACTTCCACCCCCTGCTCTGTCAGCTGCTTCACTTGCTTTGCAACCCCCAGACAGATTTTCTCGTCAAATCCCGTTTTTTTCTCTCCGGCGAGTGCTTCCCCGCTCAGCTTCAGAAGAATTCGTTTCATCAGGTATGATTATTTCCCGCCAAACAGGCTGTTGACATCGATCTCCGCATACGCCTGCGAGCAGAAGCCCTCGATCACGGCGCCGTTGTTGATCTGTACGGAACGTGACTTGATATTTCCCATCACAACTGCAGAGGTATCCACCACCACCGGACCATGCACGTCGATATCGCCCTTGATGGCGCCTGCAACTACCGCAGAGTTTGCAGTAACATTTCCGATCACCACCGATCCAAGCCCGATCTTGACGGTTCCGTTGCTGACGATCTCACCGCTGATATGTGCCGAATCCGCGAAGACTTCCTCTGCGCTGCTGTTACCGTTGACTGTACCGGTCACGGTCAATTTGCCGCGGCATTTTACGTCACCCGAAATCTCTCCGCTGATATCCAAAGATCCTGCGGATTCGATATCACCGCGGATCACGGTGCCTGCCGTGATCACAGTTGTCTCATCCGCCACAGGCAGCGTCTCTTTTGCCGGTGCTGCCGGCGTCGTGGAGTTCAGGGTGTAGGAAAGCGGTGTACTTGCCGGCGCAGATGCCGGCTTCGGCGCCGCAGGAGATGCGGTGTCCTGTTTCTTGGCTTTGTCTTTATCTTTATCCTTATTGTCGGTCTTTCCGGAATCAGCCGGTGTCACTTTCTCGAACAGCGTGTCTATCTTCTCCAGCCCCTTGTCATCCTTATTGTCGGCAGAGAAGGTATCCACCATGATGTCCTTGCCGCTGTCCGTCTTCTTGGCACCGAAGTCGCCGTCGTTTCCCGTGAGCAGCTCATCAGCTGCGGTAGACAGATCTTCCTTAAAATCCTTGAAAAAGCTCATATTCTTTCCCTCCGTTCACTCCTGTATCTGGTTTTCATTATCTTGCTGTTCCTCAGCAGGCTTCTCTTCTTCCTGCGTTTCGGTCTTCTGTTCCGGGGTTGCTTCGCTCAGCACCGTATACTGAACCGGATAGGTGTCCTGATCAATGGGCAGGATCTCCGCACCGATCCCCTGCAGCGCTTCGATCAGGGGAGAAAGCGCTTCCACCGTAATGGTCTTTGCATCGGAATCATGCAGCAGCACAATGGACGTTTTGTATTTCACCACATCATTCATGACATGATCCACGATCTCTTCCTTGGTATAGGCCTGGGTCGTCGCGTCTCCGCTGGAAACATTCCAATCATAATAGGTCACCCCGTTCTCATCGAGAAACGAAATGAACGACCCCATATCCGCATTGCTGACCTGATTGCTGCTGCCCCCCGGAAACCGGTAATAGACCGATTCCACACCGGTCAGTTCCTTCAGATAGGACTGCAGATGATAAAAGTCATCCTCAAAGCTGTCCAGGGAACTGTAGATCTGGCTGTATTGATGGGCGTAGCTGTGCATACCGAGTGTATGCCCCTCTTCCACGATCCGCTTGTACAGTTCCTGTGACTCTTCATCCTCTCTGCCGATCACGAAAAAAGTCGCCTTCACGTCATGTTCTTTTAAAATATCCAGAATGGCAGCCGTATTGCTGCTGGGCCCGTCATCAAAGGTCAGATAGACCTTCAGCTGATCACCGGCCTCGGCCAGATTGGATTCATCAAGCGATGCGACCTCCACTGTCGGCGCTACGGAAGCAACCGGTGCCGGAAGGGACACCTCACTTTCCACCGTGGATCCGCTGCCATCATATAAGACATCCGCCGACATCTGGCTGAGCTCCAGTTGGTTTGCAGCCAAAATGCTTATCTGATGCTGCATTCGAAGGGTCTGTACCACCAAAAACACCATCAGCACGCTGACGATCAGAATCCATGTCACAAGGAACGTCAAGATTCCTTTTTTCATGCGATTGATCCGTTTTCGCCGCTCCAGCTGTTCTGTGAGATTACTGTCAGTTGGCATGCAAAAAACTCCTTTGCGTGTTAGAGTGATTATACCACGAATCCATTCCTCTGTCACAACTTTTACGAAGATCGGAATGTTTCAGGGCACGCAGGCTTTTAAATGCAAGCAGTGGATTATGCATTCATCTGCGCCGCAACTTCCGCCGCAAAATCCTCGTTCTTCTTTTCCAGACCTTCGCCCGTTTCAAACCGCACGAACCGTTTTACCGCAAGACTTGTCCCCAGTTCCTTGGAAACCTGCTCCAGATATTTCCCGACCGTCTGCTTTCCGTCCTCTGCTTTGACGTAAACCTGATCCACCAGACAGATTTCCTTCAGCTCTTTGCTGACACGGCCCTCAATCATGCCGTTAATCACCTTTTCCGGCTTCTGGGATTCCTTGGGGTCGTTCATGATCTGTGCCTTCAGGATCTCTTTCTCATGTGCGATAAACTCATCACTGACCTCGCTCCGATCCACATATTTCGGATTCATTGCCGCGATCTGCATGGCAAGATTTGTCAGTGCTTCCTTGGCGGTATCGTTTACCGTATCCGTCTCACCTTCCACGACCACGCCGATCCGACCGCCGCCGTGCACATAAGATACCACGCAGCCGTGAGAGGCCGTTACTTTTTCAAACCGGCGGATCTTTAAGTTTTCTCCGATCACGGCAACCTTTTCCACAAGCGCCTCGGAAACGGTTTTTGCATTATCCTCAATCCATTTTTCCGCAAGGAACGCATCCAGATCCGCTGCCTCCGAATCCGCTGCCTGACGGGCTACAGACTGTACAAACTGCTGGAAAGTCTCATTCTTTGCCACAAAATCGGTTTCGGAGTTTACTTCTACGACTGCCGCGGTCTGATCATCCTTTTTATAAACCATGGAAAGCCCCTCCGCCGCAATCCGGGAAGCTTTCTTTTCCGCCTTCGCCTGTCCGTTTTTGCGCAGAAACTCTACCGCCTCATCCATATTGCCGCCGGTTTCATTTAACGCCTTTTTGCAATCCATCATACCTGCGCCGGTCAGCTCGCGCAGCTCTTTTACCATCGATGCTGTGATTTCCATATTGATCTTATCCCTTTCTTCTTGTAGTCGAAAACGCGTTACTCCGTTTCTCTTATGCTTCCTCTGCGGCCTCTTCCGGCATATCTTCGCCGGCTTCCGCACGCGCTGCGATCTCTTCCAGACCCTGGTTCGCCTCCACAACCGCATCTGCCATGGTGGAAACGATCAGCTTCACGGCGCGAATGGCGTCATCATTCCCCGGAATCACATAATTCAGTTCCTCCGGATCGCAGTTGGTATCGGAAATACCGATCAGCGGAATCCCCAGTGCATGCGCTTCCTGTACACAGATACGCTCCTTCTTCGGATCCACGATAAAAATAGCATCCGGGAGGCGCTTCATCCCCTTGATTCCACCAAGGTTTTTCTCCAGCTTCTCAAGCTCTTTCTTCAGCTGGATCACTTCCTTCTTCGGAAGCACCTCAAACGTCCCGTCTTCTGCCATTTTCTCGATCGCCTTCAGACGGTCGATCCGGCTCTGAATCGTCTTGAAGTTGGTCAGCATACCTCCGAGCCAGCGCTCGTTGACATAAAACATCCCACAGCGCTCTGCCTCCGCCTTGATGGCATCCTGCGCCTGCTTCTTGGTGCCGACGAACAAAATCGTCCCTCCGTCCGCCACCACGTCAAAAACAGCCTTGTAAGCGTCGTCCACCATGCCCACCGACTTCTGCAGGTCGATGATGTGGATCCCGTTCCGCTCCGTATAAATGTACGGCGCCATCTTCGGGTTCCACCGTCTGGTCTGGTGTCCGAAATGGACGCCTGCTTCCAGAAGCTGCTTCATTGAAATTACACTCATGTTTTTTTCCTCCTTTGGTTTTGGCTTCCATGCATTTCCGCTCCTGCAAGACCGGCGAAAATTACCGGCACCTCCCAGCAGGGATCCGTGCATGTGTTTTGTTGGTTTGCCGCAGAACGGCTTATATATACTAGCATAAAAACAAACCGGATGCAAGGACTATCTTTGCATCCGGCCTTCGTATTCGTTTGTCGTGATGATTCTGGCAACGGTTTCATAATCCGCGCCCTCCGGGATGGAAAAATTGCCGATCTCAATCCCGTCATTTAACCCGTGATCCAACAGGTATCTGTAAAACTGATTTTCGTCGTCCACCGCACCCGCCGTGACAAGCTTGTGTGCGACGACCATGGGAGAATCCCCTCCCTGTATGACCACCGATACCGTCTTTTTCACGGTCATATCCGCTTCATCCGGCTCGCCGGTCTCGACTGCCGGCTCATCCACAGCTTCCGCAGTTTCCCCTGCCTCTTCTGCCGGCTCATCTGCCGTTTCCGCGGGTTCTTCTGTTTCTTCTCCCGGCCCGGTCGCTTCTTCCCCGGGCTGAATCTCTGTCTCTTCCGCCGCGGCGGCGGTTTCCCCGGTTTCTGTCACTGCAACGTCCGTTGTTTCCGTGTCATTTTCGGTATCCAGCTCCGACAGCGCTTCCGCGATGGTCAGCTCCTGCGACGTGTTCTCTGTGTCCGCTGGCACAGTCTCTTTGGTTTTCCCTTGATAAACACCGAAAGCGATCATCAGGATCAGCGTCGATACGATCACACCGATTCCCGCGCCCCGGAGATAATATTTCAGCTTCATGCCCCCCGGCTCCTTTCAGGAACGACGATACAGATCCAGCACAAGCTGTACTTCCCCGGTACCGAGAGACAGCTCTTTTGCGATTTCGACTGCATCCATTCCCTGTGACGCGAGCTCCAGGATCCTCTTGTTATGGTTCCCTTCTCCGCCAAAAAGCTCATTCCCCGCCTCATCATCGAAAGCAGTGCTCTCCGTCTGCACATCTTCCGGCAAATGCGCCGGTTCCACGAAGGAAGGCTCCGAAAAAGGCTCCTCCTTCATCCGGGACACAAATGCCGGGAACGGTTCTTCCCGGATCACCGGTGCGGCTTCCTCCGTCTGCACGTCTTTTCTGACATCATCCGCCTGATGGATCAACTCCTGCAGATTCCCCGCCATCTCGGTCATTTCCCCATGACGGTCATTCAGCATACTGTAAAGGAATGTGATCTCTTCCCGGGTCTTGGTCATTTCATCCATGACGGTATCGGAATACTCATGGATTGCCATGATCTTTTCATTGGTCTCTTTGTCCAGGGACCGCTCCACGCGTCCGATGGAGTTATCAATCGCATCCCCGATCTTTTCTTCGATCCGGTCATCGGCCGCCTGCAGTCTTTTATCCAGGATCTTTTTGATCTCTTCATCCGAAAGCTCTGCCATTTTCTGTACTTCCGATGTGGACAGCTTTTCCGTAATAAAAAAGCTGCCGATCAAAAGCACCACTCCGATGATCAGAAGCGCTATTTCCAGCACCGCCATCCTTTTCCCTCAGCACACTCAGATCGTGATGTCAAAGCCCTTCGGCTGCCCCTTGATGATCACGCGATCCTGCTGTGCGCTCTTTCCCTGGTCTTTCTTTTTCCTGTTCCTGCGATTATCCTGATATTCCCCATTGCCGCCATCCTTGGCGTCCATTTTGTCCTCACCGGACTCCGTGCGGTTCGCCTCTTCCACCTGGTTCATGCGTTCCTGCACTTCCTGCTCCATCGAAACAGCCATGCTCTGCTGTTCCACCATGGGACGGGCTTCTTCATGCTGTCTGATTGTCCCGGCTTCCGAGCTGTTTTGGATCATACCGTTAAAATCAATCGGTCGAATACTCATTAAAGAACCTCCGTTACCACATCCGCGCCATCCGACATATAGCAACAATAATCCCGCTTACTCTTCAATGTCGTGGAGGCATTTCCGATCTTAATCGTCACCCCCGGATAGGCGGTTCTGTGAACGATGATCTTCGATCTGCCTGATTGCGATACAAAAGCGGACAGCATGCGCAGCTCCTCTGTCACTTCCCTGTGGCGTTCCTGAAGGGATTGCAGCTGCCGGGCGAGTGTCGTGACATATAGCTTTTTCTTTGCATCCAGCTGCACACCGCTCTGCAGCTTCTGTGTAAAGCCGGCAAGAATCGGCTTGATCTTCTCGATTTCCAGGGAAAGCTGTTTTTCTTCCTTCAGCAGCTCGGCATTTTTCCTGATCGCAACGGGATCGCTTCCGACTTCAAGCTCCGTGTTGGCGCCCATTTCCGTGCCGAAATAGTTTCCCTCGATAAGCTGACCGGCACGGATCGTCCCGCCGGTGATATTTCCCTTTCTGCCGGAAACCCGTACTTCCGTGTGTGCCTCGACATGGCTGTGAATGATGGTATCCGAGGTTACATATCCGGTCTCGGATTTCACCGTGGCATTCTCAATAAACTTGCAGAGCACATTGGATCCGGCGACAAGCATGCCTTTACCCATACCGTGAATCCCCTGTCGCACGACGATCTGACCTCCGGCGGTCACTATCGCACCTTCCACCACGCCGTCGATCACCACATCCCCTGTGGCCTTTACCGTAAAGCCGCTCTTGACGTTGCCCTGTACATGCACACTGCCGGGATAGTCGATGTCGCCGGTGGAATTGTCCACATCCGCCGCCACCTCATAAACATCCGATACAAAGACCCGGTCTCCGGTCAGCATCGCATGTCCCGTCACCTCGGAATAAATCTCCGTCATATCTCCGGAGATGGATATATTCTTGCCGTATTGAAGCTTCAGTACATTGACCTTCGGTGGATTGATCTTGTTCCCGAAGACATCCGTACCGGGATCTCCCGGGTCTGCCGGGGTGAGCCTCGCAAGGAGCTGCCCCTTTTCCACCGCGCTGACAATGTCCAGATCGTGGAAATCCACCGACCCGTCCTCATTCGTCTTCGGCTTCAGATCCACTTTTGTCTTAAAAAAATACTCGATGGAAGCATCCGTCCCGGATCTTGGGGGAGTACCCTCCGCAACGACATAATCGGTGCAGTAGGCTCTCTCCGCAAGGAACCGGTTAATGTTATCCTCCTTGATCCCGTACCGCACCTTTTTGTAATGAAGGTCATTGACAATACTTTCCATCCGCAGCCTGGTACCTCCCACGGAATTCGGATAGAAGCGTGCATACAGCCTCATCTGGTCTGCGGAAAGCTCCAGCGCCATGGTCTCGTTTACAAAAAATGAGACCGGACCAGAGACCCTAACCTCTGCCGATCCCGACTTGTCCATGGTCGCTGCATTCAATGTTTTGAGATCATAGTCTGTCAGTTTGTTTGCCTGAAGATATTCCGTCACTTCCTTGATGGAAACCGGTTCCCCTCCGTCTTCCTCAGGAATAATGTTCAGGTATACCCCATCCGACCTCATATCGAGGCGAAAATACCCGTTTCTTGCCATACCCGTCTCCTCTTTGATGCAGTTCCTAATTCAGCATAAACATATAATTCCCCATTTTTGTCTTCATCTTGGCAAGGGCTTTCGTATGAAGCTGTGACACACGTGACTCCGACACTTCCAGTACCTTGCTGATTTCCTTCAGTGTCAGATCTTCGTAATAATAAAGCGTAATAACCTTCCTTTCACGCTCCGTGAGAAGTTCGAGTGTCTCCGCCAGAACCTTCTTCAATTCGGCTTCTTCCACCACGTCCTCCGGCTGCGCAAAGTGCGAATTGGATCTTGCGTCCATCGCCGGCTCCGTCCCCTGCTCGACGAACTCGTTCAGGGAAACCACGTTCGTCACCTTCATCTGGGACTGCCAATCCGTATACTCTTCACCGGAAACACCGAGACGTTCCGCAATCTGCTCGTCCGTCGCGGATTTCCCCGTCTCCATCTCGATTTCTTTTACCGCTTCATCAATCTTGCGCTGGCGCTGCCTCACCGTGCGCGGAATCCAATCCATTCTGCGGATCTGATCCAGTATGGATCCGCGAATCCGAAGACTCGCATAAGTCTCAAACTTGACATCCTTGGAAACATCAAACTTGTCTATCGCATCAATCAGACCGAATACGCCGTAGCTGACCAGATCGTCATACTCCACATTGTAGCCGAGATACATGGAAAGACGTCCCGCGACAAGTTTCACAAGAGGCGCGTATTCGACGATCAGCTGCTCTCTCAGCTCCGGCGTCTGCTTTTTCTGATATTCAATCCAAAGCTTTTCCTTATCTGTCTCAACCTTCATATCCTGTTACAAACAGTCTTTACTGCTTTTCCTCTCCCGAAGCATCTTCATCTTCGGTATCTACATTCTCCTGGGATATTTGTTCTTCGGTCCCTTCTCCGGCCCCACCTTCCCCTTCTTCCGTCGTTTCCTCTTCCATATCCTTGAAATTGCGATCCAGGATCACCTTGATCACAATGCCGAGGATATAAAAGATCACCAGAACGATCAAAAGATTTCTGGTAAAGGTGAAGAAGTCTACCTTCCAAAGCCACATGAGAAGCGCTGCGACAGCACCGGCCAAAAGCGTCACAAGCGCAGGAATATGTTTTGTTTTCATTCCTTCCTCAGATCTTCTTGATCGGTTTCCCGACCGCCTTGATCACGTATTCCCCGTTTGCACAGTTCAACTCCACGGTTCGTCCGTAATTCGCCCCGGTATCCTCCGCGATCAGCCGGATCCCGAGAGCCTTCAGCTTTTCTTTACTCGCCTGTGCGTTACGCTCTCCAACATTGCCGACATCCGTCGATCCACTGACTTCGAACATCTTGGCTCCGCCTGCGATCTTCGCAACAATCCGCGCTTTATTGGCGCCCGCCTTCACCATACGGTTCAAAAGCTCCTGAATCCCCGTATCCGCGAACTTGGAAGGATTGGCATTCTGTTTGATCTTGGTGCTGTCCGGCAGCATGACATGGACAAGTCCGCCTATTTTGGAGGTGGCGTCGAACATCGCGATCCCTATACAGGATCCGAGACCAAGCGTCGTTATAATATCCGGATCTTTACTGACGGCAATATCCGCGATTCCTATTTTTATGACATTCGCCATAATAATCTCCTTTATCTCTTATACCGGAATACCAAGTGACTGCAGAATCTTGTCGTAGGAGTCCGGCTCCGGAAGCAGGATAAAATGTCCGTCGATCTTCACATCATCTCCGAATTCCGTAGAGATCATCAACGCATTGTCCCCGTATTTCCCGAACATGATCGCGGGCACCGAAAGAATGGATGCCGCCATATCGATGGAAAGATACGGAATTGACGGGGCAATCTTCAGATTTGTCAGTGTGGATAAAGCATTCAGATACGACCCCGCAATAATGTTGCCGATCTCCTTCAGCGCCGACTGTTCCATCTCATCAAACTCCAGAGACTCTTCCCCCTGCTTCATCATAAGAATGTTCACAAGGTAACGTGCGGATTCTCTCTGCATGATGAACATCATACTGCCATCGATGTCCTCTGTCACCTCGAGGAAAATCGCGACGACCACTTCCTCCTCGGGGCAGATTGCCGTAGTCAGCTCCTGAAATGACAGCAGCGCTACATTCGGAACCTTCATATCGATCTTCAACCCCAGCATATTGGCGATAGCCGTAGTGGCGTTACCCGCACCGATATTGCCGATTTCCTTCAGCACATCAAAATACATGCTGTTTACATCTTCCAACGTAAAGTTTGACATAGTCTCCTCCTATGCAATTTCTTCCTGATCAACTATGGTTGAGATATCAAACAGCGAAATCAGTCTTCCGCCATTCTTTCCGATCCCATTGATAAAAGAATCTTTGGTGGATCTGGAATCTCTGTTCGGCGGGTCGATCTCATCACGGGTCAGTGTCACTACCTCGCTGACTTCGTCCACGATGATGCCAAGCAACCCGTTCTCCTCGATCCGAAGGATCACGACACGGGATTTATCCGTGATCTCGCTCTCCTCCAGCTCCATTCTCTGATGAATGCTCATGACAGGCACAATCACGCCACGCAGGTTCAGCACTCCTTTGAAATAGAACTGTGCCGTCGGAACCCTGGTGATTTTCTGCATACGGATGATGTTGTCCACGGACGCGATGTTGATCCCGTACTGTTCACTGCCGATCTTTACTACAATGTACTGCATTGCACTGTCTTCGTTTAATTCTAATTCCGTCATGGGACACCTCCTACATTAAGACATTCACATCAAGGATCAACGCAATGCCGCCGTCACCGAGCACCGTTGCGCCGCTGATGATCTTGTTATAGCTGATGTATTTGCCAAGAGACTTGATAACGATCTCCTGCTGACCGCCAAGATTGTCAACCACAAGACCCACAAGCTTCTCACCCTTTCTGACAATCACGACAGTAAGGTTGTCATCATCTTCTTTTTCGGGTGTACACTCCAGGATCTGATCCAGACGGATGATCGGGATGACCACGCCGCGGAGGTTAATCACTTCCTTCGCCTCGACATACTTGATATCCGTCACCGAAATGTTTTCGATGGTCTCGATGGACGCCAGCGCAATGGCGTATTTCTCATCCCTGACTTCTACCATCAATGCCTGAATAATCGCGAGCGTCAGGGGCAAGCGCACCGTAAACTTGGATCCTTCCCCAAGCTTGCTCTTCACCTCAACGTCACCGCCCAGTGCCTCGATATTGGACTTCACGACGTCAAGTCCCACACCACGGCCGGAGATGTCCGTGATCTCTTTTGCCATGGAAAAACTCGGCATAAAGAGCATGTCGACGATTTCCTTCTGGCTCATGGTCTCGGCCTGATCCGGCGTAACAACGCCGCGTTCAATGGCTTTCGCTTTTACGGCCTCTGTATCGATACCGTTTCCGTCATCACTTACTTCGATGATAACGTTGTTGCCTTCCTGATATGCATCGAGACGGATCGTACCTGTCTCCGGCTTCCCTCTTTCCCGACGAACCTCTGCGGACTCCAGACCATGGTCTGCGGAGTTCCGGAGCAGGTGCTGCAGCGGATCCCCGATCTGATCCACCACGGTACGGTCAAGCTCGGTATCCTCACCGGTCATGATCAGCTCCATCTTCTTATCCAGCTTTCTGGAAAGGTCGCGGATCATACGCGGGAATTTGTTTACAGTGCTCTCGATGGGAACCATGCGGACTTTCATCACGGACTCATGCAGCGTCGTCGTGATGCGCTCCAGATACTCGATCTGCTCTGTTGCCTCCTGCTGGGTCAGACCCTTGCCGTCGGCGGAATTGCTGAGAGAGACCAGACTGTTCTTTGCAATGATAAGCTCGGATACCTGATTCATCAGCGAATCCAGCTTTTCGATATCCACTCTGACGGTGCGTCCGGCCACCGGTTTATTCTTGGTCGCAGGAGCATTGGAGCTGCCGGAGGACTTTGCCTCCGTAGGAGCCGGTGCCACCTGCGATGCCGGTTCAGCAACGGCAGGCGCCAGATCTGTTCCGGCACTTTCCGCCTCTTCGCTTTTACCGCCGCTTAAGAAATCTTCATCTATCTCACCGCCGAGCACTTCGACGATCTCCGTCACTGCCCTCGCAGCAGCCGCGATCTTTTCGAAGTCGGTCTCTGCCGTCGCCAGGAAAAAGCTGAAATCGAATTCAAACTGTTCGTCTTCAATTTCCTGAGAGGACGGATGGAATACGATGATCTGTCCGAATTCCTCGACAGCCTTGAACACAAGGAAGGCTCTGGCCGCCTTCAGCAGGCATTCCTTATCGATATAGGCGGTGACACCGTATACCTTCTGTCCTGCATTCAGAGAAGCTCGGATGGCGTCTTTTTCCTCATCCGCAAGCTCTATGTCAAGATAGGAAGGTTCCTGATCCGAGGGTGCTTCCTGACCGGATGCCGCTTCCTCTGCGGCCGGGGCTGCGGATTTCTCCTCCGGAGCAGATGTGGCGCCTTCTGCCGCATGCAGATAATCCTCCAGGGACTTCACCAGCGCTTCATTGTCGTCTGTTCCTTCATTAGAGGTATTCTTCACATTCTCAAGATAGCCTTCAATGGCATCCAGGCACTTGAACAGAATGTCGATCATGGCACTGTTGACCTGTACCTTGTCGGAACGCACCTCCTGGAACACATCCTCCATCGTATGCGTCAAATGCTGCATACGCTTGAATCCCATCGTACCGGCCATTCCCTTCAGAGAATGGGCCGCACGGAAGATCTCGTTGACGGTATCCATATCATGCGGTTCTTTTTCAAGCGCCATGATACTGTCGGACAGCGCCTGAATGTGTTCACTCGTCTCGTCAATAAAAATCTCCAGATATTGGCTTACATCCATACTAATGTACCCCCACATTCTTTTTGATGGTGTCTGCAACAGATGTCAGCGGAACAACCTCATCCACCAGCCCGGCCTCCGCGATCGCTTTCGGCATCCCGTAAACAACACAGGTCGCCGCATTCTGTGCGATCACATGAATCGGTTTCCTCGCGGATAACACCTTGATCCCCTCCGTCCCGTCTGCTCCCATTCCGGTAAGCACAACACAGGTGATCTCATCATATCCGCAATTCACCAGTGATTTGTACATCACATCGGCACAGGGTCTCAGTCCTCCGATAGGTGGTGCATCATGCAGATAGATCGTGTGCACACCGCCGGGATTTTTCCTGACTTCCATGTGTTTGCCGCCCGGGGCAATGTACACCCAGCCTTTCTGCAGCTGCTCCCCGTTCTCTGCTTCCTTCACGTGAACCTTACTGATCTCGTCCAGTCGTTCTGCCATGGATTTGGTAAATCCAACAGGCATGTGCTGTACGAGAACCATCGGTGCATCGATCTTCGGATCCAGAAACGGGATCACACTCTGGAGCGCCTTCGGTCCGCCTGTGGAGCATGCCAACGCAATCAGGCGGTTCGCCTTTCCCGTCACCTGCGGAAGACGATGGATCGACGGTGCGGCAGGTTTTGCCGCCGCAGCGGCCTTGTGATCTGCCTGATGCTGCGACAGGTGTCTGTGCGACTGCACCACCGCATCAAGAACCCGTGTCACGTCGTCCCGGAAGGCTGTTCCTTTTGCCTCTATGATGTTGGTTGGCTTCGCGACAAAGTCGATCGCACCCTTGTCCAGCGCTCTCATGGTGATGTCAGCGTTTTCCGTAGTCTCGGTACTGACCATGATCACTGTCGCGTCGATCCGGTTTGCGCGAAGCTTATCCAGAAGTTCCAGTCCGTTCAGGCGGGGCATATTCACATCCAGCAGCACCCCGTCGTATTTTTGGGTGCTCAGTTTGTCAAATGCTTCCTGTCCGTCCTTACAAACATCTGCCACGACGTAATTATCGCTTGCATCGATTATATCACAGAGAACTCTTCTCATGAGTGCAGAATCATCGACAACCAGAATATTTTTTTTCATAAGACACCTTTCCCGTTTTTACGGTATTTCCGTTCCTCCGAAAAGACGAAACGGACAATTGTTTCATTCACTTTCCTATCAGAGTTCACAAATACGATCCTGCTGCGGTACACCGTATGATGCTCCGTTCGGATCTGCTCACTTGTCAGTACGCGTCCCGGCACCGTAATCTGCTCATCTCTCTCATCGGACTTCAGATTGATGCACATCAAAAGGCATTGTCCGTCTTCCAGCGGATACTCCGTCTGAAATCTGGCGCCGCCGCCGCTGATATCAATGGTACGCGCCTTGATCTGGTTATGCAGATAATCCTCACTCTGCTGCAGCTCATGGATGATGGCGGCGGTGTTCGGAAGTGCCATCTGTTCTTCCGTGATTTTCCAGAAGAAAACATCCATGGAACACTCCAGGCGGAAAAAGGCCCGCCGCTGGATCTTTTCCAGATCCGTCGCGAGACGTATGCGAATCATAAATCTGTTTTCCGATTTATAGCGTTCCGCGATCTGCCCTTCTGCCTTATACATGGTGGATTCCTTCCCCATAAAGACAAACTCGTAACGCAGCTCCAGGGGAAGGAGTACGATCTTGCTGCCGGAGAAAGGCATGGCAAGCTCCAGATCGCCGTTTTCCTTGATATCAAGGAGCTGGCTTTTGAAAACACGAGGAGCCACACCGGTTTTTCTTTCCTGTGCAACCTCCACCATAATTCTGATTTCAACCTTGTCTCCGATCGACAGGACGTCTGTTCTCATTTTGTCGTTTTATGCCTTTCCCACAAGCCCTGCAAGCATTTGCAGGAAGCCTCTTTTCATAACGTATTCCTTCTGCTCGTGATGGAGAAGATTTTTCGCCAGTACTTCAAACGCTTTGGTCGATTGTGCCTCCGGATACAGGAGCGAAACCGTTTTTTGCTGGCGCACCGCTTTTTCCAGCATCGTGTCCTGGGGAATCATCCCGAGATAATGAATATCCGCATTCAGGAATTGATGAACCACCGTATCCAGCTTTTCATAAACCGCCTCGGCATCCTCTTTACTGAGCACTTTATTTGCGATCACGTGAATCTCCGCTTCGTTCTGCGGAAAATTCGGGTTGCGAAACAGCGTCTTCAGCAGCGAATAGGAATCCGTGAGGGAGCTGGGCTCAGGGGTGGCTACAAGCAGGATCTCCGCACTGGCTATGACAAATTCCATAACACTGTCCGAGATCCCGGCCCCCGTATCGATCAGCACCACATCGGCAATCTGATCCAGCTCGGACAGACTCCGTACCAGATACATGATCTGATCCCGGGAGAGGTTGTTTAACGCCATGATGCCGGATCCGCCGGAAATGAAGCCGACATCCAGAGGCCCCGGTGTGATGATCTCCTTCATGGTCTTTCCTCTGTAGATCAGGTCGGAAAGATTATACTTCGGGATGGAGCCGAACATCACTTCCACGTTCGCAAGTCCAAGGTCGGCATCAAAGATCACAACGCGTTTCCCAAGCTTTCGGAATTGCACTGCAAGATTGACGGCAACATTGCTTTTGCCGACGCCGCCCTTCCCGCTTGTGATGGTAAACACCCTGGCTTTTGCCGCCTCTTCCGTCCGGGAACGCATTTTGATCACATTGCGTAGCTGTTCTGCCTGATCCATCCGCTATTTCCCTCCCAGAAGCTGCTTCACAATCTTTTGGGTGTGAAATACTTCTATATCATCCGGCACATTCTGTCCTGTAGTCACATACGAAATATCCGCACCGGAATAAAGCTTGATATTCAGCAGATTCCCGTAGGTCGAGGTCTCGTCCAGCTTGGTAAACAGGAGCTTATACGCGGTCATCTCATGATAAACATCCACAATTTCCAGGAGATCCTTGTATTTTGTGGTGGCGGATAATACCAGATAAATCTCCCGCTCATATTTCGGATCCAGGCTCTCGATGAGCGCGCGCGTATCCGCTCTTTGTGCATCGCTTTTGTGGGAAAAGCCCGCCGTATCCACAAGCACCAGGTCGTATGCCTTCACGCGCTCGATGGCATCATTCATTTCCTGGGGCGAGTAGATAATCGTAAGGGGCGCATCCAGGATATTTGCATAGGTACGGAGCTGCTCCGTAGCGGCGATCCGATAGGTGTCCGCCGTCAGAAACGCCACCTTTTTTTCATGATCCATCTTCATGGCCGAAGCCACCTTCGCGATGGTGGTCGTCTTGCCGACCCCCGTAGGTCCGATAAAAAAGACCACCTTCGGCTTTTTCCCTGAAAGCTCAATGGTTTTCGGCGTGCCGAATTTCAGAATCATTTTCTGGTAAATATTGGAAAGGATGAGATCGACACCGTTCCCATGCCGGGCAACCTTCTCCACATCGTCCAAAATCTCGTTCACATATTTCTCATCCACCTCATGATCAAGCAGGATCCCGTAAACCGCCCGTAAAAAGCGAAATTCCTCGCTTTGCGCGTTTTTTCTGTCTGCCGCCTCGATCTGATTGTCCTCTTCGGCCGGCTTCTTCTTTTCCTCCTGCGGAAGCTTCTCTTCCAACAGCTTCTGCAGATTCTCAAGCCGTCCCTTCAGCTCGGCGCTCTCCTCCGCCGGCTTCTGTTCCTGCAGCACCGGGCTTTTCACCCGGGGTTTCTCAATGCCGGCGTCCGGAGCCGGACGGCTTCCCTGACCGGCAGGACCTGCCTGACGCGCTCCCAGGGGAGGCAATGCGATATTTTCATCCGCTGCCACACTGATATTGTCATGCATCTTAAGGGGGGTCTTGAGGGCGGGCACGGGATCCCGGTATTGCTCCCGTTCTTCGATCGCCGCCGTCACTTCATACGTCGTCCCTTTCAGACTTGCCAGAAAGCCTCTCGGCTTGATTGCGCGGACATTCATGATCACCGCGTTCGGCCCCATCTCCTTGCGGGCCTTCTCCACCGCTTCCTGTTCCGTTTTCCCCTGAAACTTGTTGATTGTCATGGTATTCTTCCTATGCCGTCACCATTCCCACGGATTGCAGCTCCACGTTTGACTCCACTTCGTTATAGGAAACGACGATCAAATCATGGAAAAAGTCTTCCGTCAGCCTTTTGAAGTACATCCGAACAATGGGGGAGGTGATCACGATGGGCATCTTTCCGAGATTCTCCAGCTTCGTGGTCTCTTCCTCCACGGATTTCATGATGCCCTTCGTGCGATCCGGATCCATGGTGAGGTATGCCCCCTGTTCCGTTTGCTTGACAGATCCCATGATCTCCTGCTCGATTTTGGGATCCAGCGTGATGACGCTGGTCGCTTCATTCGCGGGAAAGTATTTGTTGGAGATGGCGCGTTTCAGCGCCTGCCGCACATATTCCGTCAGAACATCCGTGTCTCTGGTTGTGGTGGCATGATCCGCGAGAGTCTCAAAAATGGACAGCAAATCCCGGATGGAAATTCCTTCGGACAGAAGATTCTGCAGAACCTTCTGCACTTCTCCGAGCCCGAGGAGCTTTGGCACCAGCTCGTCCACGAGGGCAGGATTGCTCTCTTTGAGATTGTTGACCAGATTCTGTACATCCTGCCTGGTCAACAGCTCCGCAATATGAGAACGGATCACTTCCGTCAGGTGTGTTGCAATGATGGACGGGGGATCCACTACGGTATAGCCCAGGCTCTCCGCACGCTCCCGCTGGCTCTCCGTGATCCAGGTCGCAGGCAGGTGGAAGCTGGGTTCTGTTGTGGGAATACCGGTAATCTCTTCCTCCACGTATCCCGGGTTCATCGCCATATAATGGTCAAACAGGATCTCTCCCTCCGTAACCTGAATGCCCTTGATCTTAATAATATACTGGTTCGGGTTGAGCTGGATATTGTCACGCAGACGGATGATAGGCACCACGGTACCCAGCTCCAGTGCGATCTGCCGCCGGATCATGACGACACGATCCAAAAGATCGCCTCCCTGATTCACATCCGCAAGCGGTATGATGCCGTAGCCGAACTCCAATTCTATGGGATCCACCGAAAGGAGAGAGACCACGTTTTCCGGCCGGCGGATCTCCTCCGCCTGTTCCTCCTCGGTTTGCGCCTCCTCCTCTGTTTCTTTGATCTCGATGGTCTTGCTCATGCGGTATCCGACGATAAAGAACATCCCGCCCAGTGCCAGAAACAGGAGCACATTCAGGGGCGTAAAAATTCCGAGCAACGCCAGGGCCGCACCCACCAGCATCAGTACCTTCGGCACGCCAAAGAGCTGACTGACCAGAATTCCGGAGAAATCCGCTTCCGCACTCCCTTTCGTGACAAGAATACCGGTGGCCAGCGAGATCGCCAGCGAGGGAATCTGGGAGGAAAGCCCGTCACCGATGGTGAGAAGCCCGTATCTCTGCAGCGCCTCGGCCGCAGACATCCCACTGTTCATCATGCCCATCACGATACCGCCCACCAGGTTGACGCCGGTGATGATCAGGCCTGCTGTCGCATCTCCCTTGACATACTTTGTCGCACCATCCATGGAGCCGAAAAAAGCGGATTCTTTCTGGATCTTGTCACGTCTGCGCTTCGCTTCCGCATCATCGATCGCGCCGGTATTCAAGTCCGCATCGATGGCCATCTGTTTTCCGGGCATGGCGTCCAGCGTAAAACGCGCGGTTACTTCGGAAACACGCTCGGAGCCCTTGTTGATAACCACAAACTGGATGATAATCAGAATGATAAAAATGATCGCGCCGATGACGAGATCACCGCCGCCCACGAACTGACCGAAGGTTTCCACCACATTCCCCGGCTCTCCCGTTGTCAGGATCAGACGTGTGGAGCTGACATTCAAAGAGATCCGGAAGATCGTCGTAAAGAGGAGCAGTGTCGGGAAAAAGGACATGTCCAGCACTTCTTTGACAAAAAGACAGTTAAACAGGACGATCAGGGCGATGGACAGATTGATCGCAAGCATGACGTCCAGCATCACGCTTGGAATCGGGATGATAAAAAACAGAATCGCAGCCATCAGGTATGCCGCAACGCCGATATCGGCTTTTTTGATCCCGCCCATAGGTCCTCCTTTCCGTCAGAATTACGATACTTTCTTCATGCTGTAAACCATCGCCAGCACTTCCGCCACCGTCTGGTAAAGCTCCGGAGGAATCTCCTGCCCCACTTCCACCGTCGTGTACAGCATTCTTGCCAGGGGCTTGTCCTCTATGATCTGCACACCGTGCTCCTTTGCAACTTCCCTGATCCTGGCGGCAACATATTCTTCTCCCTTTGCCACCACGACGGGAGCACGGTTTTTCTCTCCGTCATATTTCAATGCGACCGCCAGATGCGTCGGGTTTGTAATGACCACGTCTGCCTGGGGTACATCCTGCATCATACGGCGCTGGCTTGCTTCACGCATGCGCTGCCGCTGTGCGCTTTTGACCGCCGGATCACCTTCCGTGTTCTTGTATTCGTCCTTGACCTCCTGCTTGGTCATCATCAGATTCTTATGGTGCTTCCGCTTCTGATACAGAAGATCCACAAACCCGAGTACCAGAAAGACCATGCTGATGCGGATCCCCACATCCAGAATGATGGTTCCCATCAGAATCACGGCCTGCAGGACGCCGATATCGTAGATCACAAAAAGCCGGTCCGCCTGATCCTTGATCGTGACATATGCAATCACGGCAATGATCGCAATCTTTAAAATCGACTTCAGCAGTTCAAACAACGAATCCTTGGAAAAGATCCGCTTCAGTCCGCTGGCCGGGTTGAGCTTGTCCAGCTTTGGTTTCAGCGGCTCCGGCGTCACCTTGAATCCGAACTGCAGAACATTGATCAGGAACGCCACGAGAACACCCAGCAAGAAAAACGGCAGGCACATCACAATGATCCGCGTCAGGATGTAGATCAGCATACTGCGGATCGTGATGGCGGAAAATCCCCCCTCCATCGCCGCGTTGGTGAGAATGTCCGGTACATGTCCATATACGTAACGGAAGACGTTTCCGAAATTATTCGACATCATACCTGCCGCAATACGGATCGTCAGAAACAGCACCAGCAGAATGACCGCATTCTCAAGTTCTTTGCTCTTGGCGACCTGTCCTTTCTTCCGCGCATCTTCGGTCTTCTTGGCGGTAGGTTCTTCTGTCGCATCATCATTGGCAAAGAACTGCAGGTTATATTGAAGCAGAAGATCCATAGGAGTCTCCCCGGCACCTTTCCGTTAGATCGTTAATACATGGCTTCCGTGATCGATACCATCATCCGCCTGATCTCCGTATAGATAAAATCCGATACATACGGCAGAAGCTGCGTGACCATGATCAGGATCGCGAGTCCCGCAAAAATCTTGAGCTGCATACCGATGGAAAACATATTCATCTGGGGTGCCACCTTCGCCATAACACCCAAAATAGCGTTCAGGATCATGATGCAGGCAAATACCGGTAACGCGATCCGAAACGCCAGAATGAAGGAGTCCGCCATATACTGTACAAACGCTTCCAGCATCCGGTCGGTATGAAATACCGCGCCATTTATGGGAATCACGGTATAGGTATCCGCCAACGCCTGAATGAGGTAATGATCCAGCCCCGTCACAAGAAGCAGAAGCAGCACCAGATAATAGTAAAGATTGCCCGTCACACTGGTCTGCATCTGGGTCATGGGGTTAAAATCCGCGGCCATGGAAAGCCCCATGTGCTGGTCGATAAAGGTACCTGCCAGGTTGATGATGTAGGTGCTGATATTGGCCATGAAGCCAAGCAGCAGTCCTACGATGGTCTCCTTCACGATGATGACCGCAAATCCCACCACGTCCTGATACCCCAGTACCTCGTGGGGCAGAATGTTGTACAGCATCAGGGACAGGAAAAAAGCCAGTCCGATCTTGATCCGGCTCGGCACGCCCTGTACGCCGAACAAAGGTGCGACGAAAAAGAAGCTGGCTGTCCGCACCAGAATCATGAGAAAGAATTCAAATGCGTACAGCGAAAAAGTGAAGGTTACCATATCAATTCAGATAGAGCGCAAAGTTATTCCATAAACGTGTCATAAAGTCCGTCAGATTATCCAGCATCCAGGATCCGATCAGCATCAAAGACAAAAAGATCGCCAGGATCTTCGGCACGAATGTCAGGGTCTGTTCCTGAATACTGGTAACGGTCTGAAACACGCTGATCACAAGTCCGACGACCAGTGAGATGAGAAGCGGAGGCGCCGACGTCAGAATGATCGTGTAAAAGGTGTCTCTGGCAATATCGAGAATCTCTCCCTGTGTGATCATCGTTTCTCTCCTCCTTCTCCTCAGTAAAATGTACGAACCACATTTCCGATCACCAGATCCCAGCCGTCCGCAAGTATGAAAAGCAGCACCTTAAAGGGCAGCGAGATGGTTGTCGGCGGCAGCATCATCATACCCATAGACATCAGCACCGATGAGACCACCATATCGATCACAATGAACGGTATATAAATCAAAAAGCCGATCACAAACGCCTGCCTGAGCTCACTCAGGATAAATCCCGGAATCAACACCATATTCGGGATATCATCACTGGTCTGATAGGTGATGTTTGCGATCTGGCAAAACAGATCGATATCTTTCTCCTTCGCCTGACTCAGCATAAATGTCCTGAGGGGCAGGATCGCTTCCTGCACAGCTTCTTCCTGCGTAATCTCCCCCCTGTCCAAAGGCTGGATCGCATTCTCGTTGATGGCGGAAAACGTGGGATACATAATAAAAAATGTCAAAAACAGCGCGAGTCCGATCAACACCTGGTTCGGCGGGGCTGTATTCGTCCCGATGGCGGTACGAAGAAAATGCAGCACCACGATAATCCTCGTGAAGGAGGTCAGCATGACCAGGATTGCCGGCGCAATGGCAAGGATCGTGATCACGATCAGAATCTTAATCGGCGCCGTCAGGCTCCCCTCATCGTTGTTGTAAATGATGGCGAAACCATTGTTGATATCGTCCTGGGCGCGGGGAACCTCTTCTCCGTTGCTGTTTTCAACATTTAGTGAGCTTATGTCGGAAGGCTCAGCCGCCGCAACGCGCATTGGCACTGCGAATAAACAAATGAGAAACGCCGCAACCAAACCGGCGGCAATACGCAACACATACTTTCTGTTCATCTTTCAGGCCTGCTTTTTCGGAAAATGATCCTTCCATTTACCCAGCGCTATGCGGAACGACTCCTGGAAAGTCGTCGTCACCGGCGATGCCGGCGGCTCATACTGAACCAGCTCGTCTTCCGTCAACGTCGCAAGCAAGCGCACCTCATCCTTTCCGATGGCTATCACAAGATACTTCTCGCCTGCTTTGACGATCTGCAGATATTTGTTGTTCACAAGCCGCAGGGTCTCTACAGCCTTCAGATTCCGTCCCTGTGACTGCACCTTCTGATACCCCGCGATGAACCGCGTGGTAAAATAGGTAATCACAAGCACAAAAACAAAGATCAGGAGTACGCCGATCAATTGAAACGCACTCTGAACAGATCCTCTCGTGCTAAGCAAGATCATCGGATCAGCCTACAACTTTTTTAACCGCTTCCAGAACACGCTCTGCCTGGAACGGTTTCACTATGAAATCCTTTGCTCCGGACTGAATAGCCTCAATAACCATGGCCTGCTGACCCATGGCAGAGCACATGATCACCGTTGCGTTCGGATCCCCCTCCTTGATCTTCTTCAATGCCTGGATCCCGTCCATCTCAGGCATCGTAATGTCCATCAGAACCAGATCCGGCTTGGTCTCGTTGTACTTCTCAACCGCCTTGGCTCCATTCTCTGCCTCACCTGCGATATTGTAGCCATTCTTTGTAAGGATGTCCTTGATCATCATCCTCATGAACGCTGCGTCATCACAAATTAAGATGTTCTTTGCCATTTTGTTTCTCTCCTTATCTTGATCTGTTTTTGTGTTTTCTTTTTATATTCAGAAGGTTCTTTTAAGAACCTTGCTGTCACTTGATGATCTCCGTCAGCCGTACACCGAAGCTTTCTTCGATGACGACCACCTCGCCCTTGGCGACATATTTGCCGTTGACCAGAATATCCACCGGCTCACCCGCAAGCTTGTTGAGCTCGATGATGGTACCGGGCGCAAAATCGAGGATGTCCTGAATCGACTTGCTGGTCCGCCCGAGCTCTACCGTCACCTCCAGAGGCACATCCATGATGAGATCGATGTTTTCCTTTTGCAGTGCCGGATTCAGTTCCGTCACAAAGGGCTGGAACTGGGCGGGCTGAATATTGACCGGCGCGCCGTACATGGACATATCGACCGCCTGCGGCACCGGCATCCCCTGTGGCGGCGGAGCCGCTGCCATCGGTGGGGGCGCTGCCGCCTGCGGAGGCGGAGCCGCTGCAGGTGCCGGAGCGGGTGCCGGGGACGGCGCCGGGGCAGGTGCACTCTCGGCTTCTCCTCCCACGCTGTCGCTGTCCATCTGCATATTCTTTGTAATGCTGTCGCACATCTCATGTGCGAAGCTGTACGGATATAACTGCATGATCTCGCTGTCTACGAGATCCCCGATCTGCATCTTGAAGGCGATCTTGACAAAGTGTCCGGCGAGAAAAGGCTCGATCTCACTTTCATCAACAGTCTCCTGCAGGTCGATCAGATCGGCGACCGGGGGACTGATATCGATCATCTTATTGAGCATCGAGGACAGGGAGGTCGCTGCCGATCCCATCATCTGGTTCATCGCCTCACTGATGGCGGAAAGATGGAGTTCCGACAACTCACCGTCCGTATTCGTCCCGTCATTTCCCATCATCAGATCCGTGATGACCTTGACGTCGCGTTCCTTCAGCACCAGAATATTACTGCCGTCCAATCCTAAAGTATAGCCGATCCGGATAAAAACGCAAGGCTTTTCATAATTGCCGGCGATGTCTTTCCATGTCGCCTCGGAAACCACGGGCGTTGAGATATCCACCTTCCGGTTGACCAGTGAGAACAGGGTCGTCGCGGCGGTTCCCATACTGATATTGGCGACTTCGCCGATGGTATCCATCTCGGTGGAAGAAAGAGAACCCGGTCCGTCATCGGCGGGGCTGGTTTCGCCCCCGCTGTCCAACAGGGCATTGATCTCTTCTTGTGATAATACTCCGTCCACGCTTATTGCTCCTCTCTGATGATCGAGGTGACTCTGACTGCGTACGCATCATCGGATGCGCCCGGCAGCGCCGTAAATTTCTTGATGTCGCCTACATATACATCTAATTCATCTTCAACCTTTTTATCCAGACGGATGATATCACCCACCTGCAGATTGATGAAGTCATTCACATTGATACTGCTGTTCCCCAGGATCGCCTTCACGGGCACATGGACTTTGTTGACAAGCGCTTCCAGATTGTCGCGGTAGGAAGCCTCGTCCATCTCCTGCATGGTGGAGAACCAGTATTTTGTGTTCAGCTTGTCCATGACGTCTTCCAGTGTCAGATAGGGAAGACAGATATTCATGAGACCTTCCACATCCCCCAGATGAATATTGATCGTGACAATGGCGATCATCTCGCTGGGTGCGATGATCTGCGCAAACTGGGAATTGGTCTCGATCCGCTCCAAATGCGGGTGCAGATCCACCACGTTCTTCCAGGGCTCCCGTAAAAGATTCACGCAGACAGCCATGATGCGGTCAATAATCAAAAGCTCAATTTCCGAAAAATCACGGTTCTTTTCAAGCGGTTTTCCGGGGCCTCCCAGCATACGATCCACGATGGTGTAGCCCAGATTCGCAGCCAGTTCCAGAATCACGTTCCCCTGTAAAGGAGAAAAATTGACGATCCCGAGGAGTACCGGATTGGACAATGCGTTGGAGAACTCCGAATAAGTCACGGCTTCCGAGTTCATGACCTCAATCGTAACGGACTTGCTCAGGTATACCGGAAGATTCGTGGAAAGCAGCCGCCCGTAATGTTCAAATATGATCTCCAGAGTTCTGAGATGTTCCTTGGAGAACTTGGACGGTCTCGCAAAGTCATAATTCTTGACCTGCTTCTCGTCCCGGTCTTTCATGTCCTCTACATCTACTTCACCGCTGCTGAGCGCTTGAAGGAGATTGTCGATCTCGCTCTGGGAAAGGACCTCGCCCATGGGCTTCTCCCCCTAAAACGTTTACTCTACCGTAAAAGTCGGGAACGTGACGCCGACAATAAAGTCATCATCAAAGAGCTGCTGCAGCTCCTTCAGGATCTCCTGCTGCGCACCCTGCGGATCGTTCTTCAAAACGTCCGCCGTATATCCTCCAATCACACGGTTGATCACATCCATGACCAGCGCTTCCTTGGATGCCAGCGCCTCGCTGCCGTCCTTATAACCATCGGCCTGTGTGTTTTCGGAAAGGCTGACCGCGATCTGTGCGTGATGTGCCTTGTCGTCCGTGCTCTGCAGATTGATCAGCCACGCATTCCCGCCGTTTACCGCATAAACCTCCAGATCACTGATGGGGATCGTGCTCGAGCTGGTCACCTGTCCGCTCTCCAGCTCAAGCTCGATGGCGGATGCAACCTTCGACACAAGCTCATTCGCCTTCTTGGACTGCGGCAGCACCGTAAAAAGAAGCAGCGCTGTCAGTGCCAGATTCACAACCACAAGTGCAAGGATCAGCACCGACATCAGATTTTTTTTCATTGCAACGTCTTCCTTTCGTATCGCGGAAACGCCTTACCGATCCGCGTTAGTATCATGATTCATCCTTCCCGGAATTGTAGGAATTGTACAGCTTGATCTCCACGCGTCGGTTCCGTGCGCGCCCCTCCGGGGTGGCATTGTCCGCGATCGGCACATATTCCCCTCTGCCGGAGCTCTTGATATGTCCGGAGGGATGCCCGGTGATCTGTCTGATATAATCCGCCACCGAAAGCGCCCGGTACATGGACAGAACATCGTTACTCTCGTATTTCGCGCTATGGATCGGGACATTGTCGGTGTGTCCCTCGATCTCGATGTCGTTGCTCTGGTAACCGTTTAAGATGGCGCCGATCTTGTCGATCAGCGGCAGCGCCTCCTGTTTGATCTCTGACTTTCCGGAGTCAAAGAGAATCGCCCCGTTCAAGGTCAGCTGTACATACTCTCCGTTGAAGGATACATCCACCTGATCCTGAATGCCGTATTCCTGGGCAAGCTTCTCGATCTCCTCCGCCATCTGCTCGGACTCTGCAAGCTCCGCCTCTTCAATGGTCTCCTTCGCCTCCTGCAACTCCTCATCCGCGGTATCTCCGTCATTGGTGTCCTCACCGTCGGAAGCGGTCGCCTGGGGATTCACATAGATGTCCAGATTCTCAAGCTGACTGATCCCGGAGCTGATCATATTCGCATCTCCGATGGAGGATCCGCCGGCCGGCAGAATCGAAAAGCTGGATTGGAGCGATGCAACGACTGCTTCAAATTTCGCGGCATCCACAGAGGACATGGAGAACAAAAGCACGAAAAAGCAAAGGAGCAGGTTCATAAGGTCGGAGAAAGTGGCCATCCAGCCCGGTGCGCCGCCTCCGCCGCCTTCCTCTTTTTTCTTCTTTGCCATCAGCCTTCCCCGCCTCCAGCCGGATTATCACCAATCGTAAGGCTGTCTCTGACTGCGGGAGCCAGGAAGGATTTCAGCTTTTCCTCGATGACGCGCGGGTTCTCCCCGGCCTGAATCGAAAGCAATCCTTCTACGGCAACCTCTTTTACCATCATTTCATTATCATTGTTGACCGCCAGCTTCGCACCGGTGGGTGCGCAGATCCAGTTCGCGATCAGCGATCCGTAGAGCGTCGTCAGAAGAGCGACCGCCATGTTCGGTCCGATGGTGGACGCGTCCTCCAGGTTCTTTAACATGTTCACGAGACCGATCAGGGTCCCGATCATGCCCCATGCAGGTCCGAGTGCTTCCCATCTCGCCCAGAAGCCGATGACCTTTTTGTGCCGGCCCTCTATGCAGGCAAGCTCCGTCTCCATGATACCGCGCACCAGCTCCGGATCGGTACCGTCCACGACAAGCATGATACCCTTCTTCAAAAAGGGATCCTCTATTCCGTTTGCCGCCTCCTCCAGAGCAAGCAAGCCTTCCTTTCTGGCAACATTGGAAAGGGATATGATCTGTGTAATGACCTCTCCCACATCGTATTTCGGATCCTTTATGGACATCGTCAGTGACTTGACGCCGGCGATGAAATCAGGCATCTTGAAGCAGGCCATCGTACCGGTGATAGACCCTCCGATCGTGATGATGACAGACGGTATATCGATAAAGTTTGTGATCGCGGCAGCACCACCGGAACTGATGATGCCGAACACGACCATAACCAGACCCATCGCGATACCCGCTAGCGACGCTATATCCAAGATTATTCACCTTCCATGCTAAAAATAGGCATACTCTCAGCCCTTATAATATCTTACCCGACTTTGACTTTGTTGTCTATTTTTTTTTAAGATTTTCAACAACACACACAGAAAGGCACTTTCCAGTCCCTTGGAATTGGAAAATGCCTCCCTGTCTCTTTTTTATAGCAAAAATCTCTGAAAAAGTCAAGGATTACTTGCTTTTTTAGCTTGCTCTGCAGGTTCTGAAAACTTTCCAACACTCTCTAATCCCTGCCTCTTTTGTATGGCGGTTTGGAATATTCATCTGACATTCTGTGCCCTTTTCTGTGCCCTTTTCTGTGCCTTCTGCCGTTTCTGCGCCCTTTTCACCGAATCTCGCCGAACCATCACCAAGTTTATTACCGTCATCACCGGAATTATCAACAGCAGATTGGCGATCGTCCACCTGTAACGGCTTACGGAAGAGGTTCACACGAAATGTTTCCGGCATTTCAATAAACTCCGGATCCGGCAGACCATATTTTCGTGCGGTGTCTTTGATTTTCCTTATCCCTGTACCCCACGATTCTACTAACCCCATCTGACTGAATACATTAGCAATAGCTCTGTTCCTTAGCTTGGAATGTCCGTGCATCATATCTTCAAATGTCAGCCCATTATACAATCCACCCGGCGATGTGACCTCCAGACGATCATCGTATATTGCCACCTGAACGCACGATTCATCCGTCATATTGCGATGGCAATGCGCATTGACTATCATCTCCCGGATTGCTTCCACCGGTAGTTCGTATGATTCGCTTCTCAGCAGGCCATGCACCTCGGCGCCAAGTCGGATGTTACGCAATACAAATTGCAAAACTGTACGAGAAAACCACCAAAAAGGAGCCAAGAAAAGACCCGGAAGGAAATCCGATACCGTCTACAGATGGATGGCCGGCTCATTATGGGGATTATGAATATCCGAACCCTGCAGAGAAAAACCCTGCCGACACCTGGGCCGGCTACTTTGTCAACATAAACACGAATCGTATGTTAGCAGTAACTGTTAATGGCGCACTGTATGAATATGACAAAGCATCTGACACTTACATTGCATCTTCGTTGGGGTTGGACAGTATGCTGAAAGATTTCGATCCTGACACAACGAAGGTGGAAATCACAGGTCGTGATATTTCTGTGACCTACACAAACTACGATCTGACCTTTTCCAAGGCAGACGGTTCCTTCCAGGGTATCGATGATCAGGATTCTGTGTATATGTTCACCTCTGCGTTAGGACCGAACTTCCACAATGTCAGTATTGATTTCACAGCGCTCCGGAATGCAAACAACGGCAAGAAATCCACAGCCGGTATGGACAGCGGCACCTCCGCTACCAATACCACCGGCGCCGGGAAGAAGCTTGGCTCTTTGGTAGGCGTGGCAGTCCAGAATGACGGCCGGATTTATGGTTCCTATGATAACGGCAATACCGTACTCCTCGGGCAGATCGCATCCGCACACTTTGCAAATGCATCCGGTCTTGAGAAAATCGGCGAGTCCTGCTACAACACGACCCTGAACTCCGGCGACGCTGTTATCGGCGATATCAGTGCGGACGGTTCTTCGATGACTTCCGGCGAGATTGAAATGTCAAACGTTGACCTCTCTGCCGAATTTACGGATATGATCACAACCCAGCGTGGCTTCCAGGCAAACTCCCGTGTCATTACGACTTCGGATACGCTCCTGGAGGAGCTGATTAACCTGAAGAGGTAGTCCTAAGTTAAAGATCATTTCATCCGTCTAACCCATGCTCACAAAAACGGCGCTCCCTTTCGGAGCGCCGTTTGTACTGCTTTCTCTGAAAAAAGGCATGAGTGTGCGGCTTTTTTACGCATCGGGAGCCTTGGGGTATTTTACGGGATCTTTGGCATCTGCCCAGATTTGTCGCATATGCGTTAAGGCTTCCGAATCTACGGATCTGTGACGGAAGTAGGTTTCCCGATCCGCTTCCGTGATTTTCCGGAGGATCCTGCATGGATTGCCTGCTGCCACGTGCCAGGCGGGTATATCCTTTGTCACCACACTGCCGGCACCGATCACAGCATTGTCTCCGATCTGCACCCCGGGCATTATCACGGTGTTGCCGCCGATCCAGACATTATCGCCAATGGTTACGCTGATCCCGTACTCATAAGTGGTATTCCGGGTGGCCGGGTGGATGGGATGTCCTGCTGTGTAGATCGAAACATTTGGAGCCAACAGGCAGTTTTCGCCGATCACCACCGGAGCCACATCGATGATGGTGCAATTATAATTGGCGAAGAAATTCCTGCCCACATGGATATGCGTGCCGTAGTCACAATAAAAAGGAGGATTCAAAAACACGCCGTCGGAGCTGCCGAAGAGTTCCTTTGCCAGGGCGGAAATACCGGAAAAATCACTGCGGTCGCAGAAATTGATTTTTTGCAGAAGCGCTCTGCATCTTTTTTGTTCTTCAAAGACTGCGTCATCGGAAATATAGAGGATTTGTTTGTCCCGTCGTTCGATTTGATTCATATCTTCTCCTGTGCCTCCACAAATTCTTTGAACCGCGGAAGAGAAATGCTGATCTTGCCGCGTGTTTCCGTGTTAATCAGACCTTTACGTTTCAGATTCTGACGCGGCACGGAGAACTGGCTGTTGCTTTGGTGTGACAATGCTAGAAGTTCGTTTACAGACATTTTTTCTTTTTGTACAATGAAACCGAGGAACCAGCGTTCTTTCGGAGAGATTTCTGTCCAGATTTTCTGATAGACTTTCTCGGATAAAGCTTCATCCAACCGCGCCATTACTTCATCGGTCATTTGACCTTCCCCAGACTCCCACATGTATTTGCCTAACGCCTGGTAAGCAAATGCATATCCCTTTGTGATTGCGGCCATCTGATCTGCAATTTCTGGACTAACTCCCAGCGTTTTTTGGTAATCCAGGCGGATCAAAGTATGATTCAATGGTTTCATTTCATATTTTTCCGCTCTGAGGAAAAATGTCAGATGATCAGCATTTTCCAAGCTCTCAATATCGTCATATAAGCCCGCAACAACGAGGTATATCGGCAGGTCCTGGCGGATCAACAGTTGAAATTCCTGCACAAAAGACCTGATTTCAGGTGTGTTTTTCACTTCATCAATCGTGATAAGAAGACGTTTGCCTTTTCGCATCAGTTCTGTCAGGATTTTTTTTAACGCTGCATCCAAACTGCTAACAGGCGGTACATGACGAATATTTACACCTATCCCAAATTTGCTAAGGTTGAGCTCGGATTTAAAAAAGGGCGCAAGAAAAGGGACTTCATTGTAAATATTTCCGACAATATCCTCTGTAATAGCGCCATCCGGCTTGACACCAATAACAATCCATGTTTCATCTCGCCTAAGCTGTCGCTCTATTTCGGTCAGAGTGACGGTCTTTCCTGTTCCTCTGATACCGGTCAGTTTATATGCCTGACCGCTTATTTTTTCCTGATTGAGTTGATTCACAATATCCGCTATGACCAAATCCCGGATGATATAATGGGACGGAATTCTTCCAAAGCCGATGGTATAAGGATTGTCTTGCGTATACATGCGACCCCTCCGCTTAGATATCATTTAATATAAACATTTTGATTTGATATTATTTGATATAATATAATATAGTTTAATATAATGACTATGGTTTGATATTAAATGATATAATTTAATATAACACAGCCTCACTCAAAATGCAAAAACAAAAATATATGACAAACGGCGCTCCGAAAAGGAGCGCCGCCATTGTGTTGTGTGTGCCAAACGGATGAGATAATCTTCCGGTTAAGATTACCTCTTCAGGTTGATCAGTTCCTCGAGGAGCGTATCCGAAGTCGTAATGACGCGGGAGTTCGCCTGGAAGCCACGCTGGGTGGTGATCATATCTGTAAATTCAGCCGAGAGGTCAACGTTACTCATTTCAATCTCACCGGAGGTCATGGAGGATCCGTCGGCACTGATGTCGCCGATGACCGCATCACCGGAGTTTAAGGTGGTGTCATAACAAGACTCTCCAATCTTCTCCAGACCGGATGCATTGGAGAAATGCGCCGCGGCAACCTGCCCCAGGAGTACCGTATTTCCGTTGTCGTAAGACCCGTAGATCTTACCGTCATTCTGTACAGCTACACCGACGAGAGAACCGAGCTTCTTGCCGGCGCCGGTGGTATCGATGGCGGAGGTTCCGCTGTCCATGCCGGCTGTAGACTTCTTGCCGTTGTTGGCGTTCCGCAGGGAGGTAAAGTCAATGCTGATGTTGTGGAAGTTGGGTCCTAAGGTCGCACCATACAGGAATACAGAATCCTGATCATCGATACCGATAAAGGAGCCGTCTGCCTGGGAAAAGGTCAGATTATAATCTGTATAGGTTGCCTTAAGAGTCGAACCACTAATCGACAGTTTGGTGGTATCCGCGGAATAATTATCAAGAATATTGTCAAACCCCAAAGAAGCTGCATTATACTTTCCGCTGGTAGTATCATACTCATAGAGAGTACCGGAAGTAGTCACCGCTACCAGACGGTTGGTGGAGATGTTGACAAAGTAGCCTGCCCACTGATCCGCCGGTGGATTGGTCTCTGCCGGATCCGGATATTTATAGTTTCCATAGGTGACATAATGCTTTCCGCTCTCTACATCCGGGAATGCATCCCCGTCACTTTCCTGCAGGAAATACCAGTTGGGTTTTTCACGGGCGGATGATTCCCCTTGTGTGATCTGTTTCAGGACAAATTGCCCGGAGCCGTCAAGAGTAATGGAGTTAGAGTCTGTATCACTCCAGGGATGCCTCGTTACGAGAATATCACCCCAGTTCTGTGCCTGTGCAGCGGTAGGTGTATACTCCTGCGTAGCCGCCTTATCCGCATACATATGCCCATCCTTGTTAAAGTAGATATTCTCCCCGTTTGGTCCGGTAAGATGCCCGATGATGCCGCCCGTATACTGACTGGACTCAGCCGTATCATAGTTCCATCCTGCTTGCATGGTGCCGGCATCGCCCAGGTTTTTGTTCGTGATATACGGCTTACCATTGTTCAGACTGACGTCTTCGGTCCTGGAAGCACCAAAGACCTGATCCAAGGTGATCCCCTGGGATTCCATTGCCTGCTTCAGCACATCCACACCGTTCTGATCCAGGATCTGGGAAAGCTTTACGGTATAGACACTCCCGTCATCGCTGTCCAACCGAACCGTAAACCTCGCGGAGTAAGGATATCCCAGATCATCGAAGAATTCCAGAGCCATCGTATAGCCTTGCGTACTGGAAAGATCCGGCGTATCTTTATCAATGATACCGGAGGCATATCCATTCTCCGTCGCTTCCGGAGGGCTGGTGAGGTTCGGGGTGTCCATGATGGAAAGCGGAACCACATCGCCGGAGGTAATGACTTCGCCGGTGTTGAGATCCGCAAGCCATCCCATCAATTTATAGCCGGTGGAGTCCATGCAAAGGGTTCCCGCGCCGTCAATATAAAAGCAGCCGTCTCTGGTATAGACGTTCTTCGTACCATTGTTTACCACAAAGAAGTTGGTGGAATTGCCGGCGTCGTTCAGACGCAGGTCAAAGGGTTTTCCGGTGGTCTGGGCGGAGCCGGAGCCGGTGATATTCATGGATGTCGCGGCCGTGCTCATGCCGAGACCGATCTGCTTGGCGTTGATACCGCCGAGGCTCTGGTTCGGTCCGGATGCGCCGGAAAGAGTCTGATAAATAATATCGCTGAAGGTCACACTGGATGCCTTGAAGGCGACAGTGTTGACGTTACTGATGTTGTTACCGATAACGTCCATCTTGGTCTGGTGGTTTTTCAACCCGGCCACTGCCGAGTAGAGTGATCTCATCATAAGGCAAAGCCCTCCTTTTATGGTGTGGCGCCTCGCTTTGGCTCTCTCTGTCAATCAGGAGCCTCAGACCTCCCTTAAGGTCCGGTCAGGCGATGACTGCGCCGTCAATGTTGGTAAAAATGTGGTCTCCCGTTTCTCCCTGATCCAGGGCGGTCACCACCGTCTTGTTGGGAACGTTGACGATGAATGCGTAGGAGTCCACCACAACCAGGGAATCCTTGATCCCTTTTTCTCCTGCCCGCTTCACGCCTTCCTGCAAACGCCTGCTCATTTCCTCCGTGAGGTCAATGCTGCGTGTCGAAAGCCGTTCGCTCGCATGCTTGGAGAATTTTAATTCCGCACTCTCCGCTGCTTTTCCGGAAAGAATCTCTTCAAAGGAAAGTCCGTTTTCCCCGGTCGCTGCACGACTGCTTCCGACCTTCAGATAATCATTTGTCATCTGTTCGATGGAAGCATGTGGGTTCGCGATCCTTGTCATAAGCATTTCTCCCTTTATTCTTCCTCTGCCGCGGTGACTGCGCCGGTTTCGGCTGCCGCCTCTGCCGTCTGTTCCGTCGTCGTATCCGTTTCCTGCTTCTCTTCCGCTTCTTTGGTTTCGTTCGCTGCTTTTTCCGCCTCTTCCTTCAGGCGTTCCGCTTCCGCCGCGATGATGTCTTCCATCGCTTTCTGGATCTCAGAAAGCTTCTGCAGGACATCCGGATCGATAAAGCCGAGCTGATAAGCGGTCAATGCATCCCGTACCACTACTGCCTTGTTCACATCGTTATAGTTTGCAAGGGATACCCTGTCCGCAGACGGGAGGCTGTTCACCAGTGCCGCCAGCTCTTCGGAGATCTCATTCGCCTCATAGAAATCACTGTTGATGACGGTCTGCAGATCATCCATACTGTAAAGGGAACCGTTAACGGAAAGATAGGTCTTGCTTCCTTCATACTGCACGAAATCCACCTTGCCGGTCACTTCCGTCGTGTTGCCCGTCGTCGGATTTGTCACCGACAGTACCACGGTTTGTCCCACAAGCCCGCTTGCCTGCATGTTCTTCATACTCTGCTGCATGGCATTTAATGCGTCCACCTGTGAAAACTGCGCCATCTGCGCTACGTAATCCGTGTTGCTGGAGGGCTCCAGCGGATCCTGATACTGCATTTCCGCGACCAGAAGGTTAATAAAATCCATCTTGCCGAGGTTCTTTTCTCCGGTCTTGTTGGTTTCCGAAGAAAGAGAATTGGCCGATGCTGTCATGTCGTCCACTTTGCCGTTGGTCACCGACTGGGTCAGCATACTGCTCATGTCTACTGCCATAGATTACCTCCTTTTTTATTATGCGGTAAAGTCCACCGAGTTGCCGTTGTCTTTCATGATCTGCGCCGCGAGCATTTCCTCTTCGCTCATCAGTCCCTGCAGTTCATCCAGATTGTTGAGGTTCAGATTTCTCCTGCGGCCGCTCTGCGCTTCTTCCCCGGCGCGCTCGCCCTGCTGCTGTTCCTCTCCCATGGCACTTTGTGTGTTGCCTTTTTCGAGATTTTCCTCGAACTCGTGGGACGCTACCGTGACTTCCACCTCCGTTACCTTGATGCCCTGGCCTTCCAGTGTGGTACGCAACACGGCAAGCTGTCCTTCCATTGCTTCCCGCACCTGCTCGCTCTGGGTCTGGATCGTGGCACGTACACTGCCTTCCTGCTCTGTAACGTGGATCAAAAGCCGTCCGAGGCTCTCCGGATTCAGCCGCATCTCAATGGAAGTGGTGTCTGCCGTGATGTTGGTTCTTGCGAACTGCTGGAACTGCTCCATGAGCTCCCTGACATCAACAGTGGGACGAAGCTCACTCTGCTCGGGACGGATCACCTCCGCATCCACGCGTGATGCGGTCTGCTGAACGGCATGATGCGCCTCCGGCATGTTCTTGTCAGCCGTTTCCGGCTGCTCTGTTTTTGAGGGTTCTTTTCCGGTCTGGGATTCCTTGCCGCCCGTTTCCTGCTGCATCTGCCTTTCCGTCGTCTGTACTTCCACATTCTGGGTGCGGATGCCTTCGCTCTCCGGCTGTACCTCCTCCGGAATGTCACGGGGCGCTTCCTCTTTGACGGTTTCTTTCTGCTCCGTCGTACGCACGTCAAATGCCGGAGCTTTCTCCTCTGCCGTCGCATCGGTTATCTCCGGACCCTCATCGCTCACCGCTGCTTCTGTCAGGATGTTCTGAAAATCCGCATCCTGTGTGTCATCCGTTTCCGTCATCCCCAGCGCGGTAAGCTCTTCCATCGGGATGCCGGTCTCCTCCGTGAGATTCGTGACAAGTTCGGACACCTGAGCCATGATTCCGTTCAGGTTCTGGTTCGTCAGAAGGTCTGTGGTCTCTTCGGTGCCGGTAAGCATGCCGACAAGCTGCACCAACTGATCCGGTGCGGAAAGATCAAGGAATGTGAGTCCCAATGTCTCCATTGCATTCTCGATCTCTTCCTCGCTGACATTCAGCTCCTCTTCGAGTACCTGTTTCACTTCCTCCGCAAATGCCGAAACAGCTTCCTGCGCCTGTGCCATCTCCTCATCGGAAAGCTCTGCCTTTGATCCCCTGGAAGCATCGTCGATTCTGACTGCTTCCCGTTTGCTGACGGCTTCATACGGCTTGTCCGCCGCCTTCACGCCGCCCACAGTGTCCGCTTTCTGCGGTGTCGCGGCATTTGCCTGTGCCGTGAGGGACTTGTTCTGCTGCTTCGGGTTCTGCAGAAGATTCTGGAACGTCACGTCCGCGCCTTCTGCGACCTTGTTGGTATCCTTTGCGCTACTGCCTGCAGATGTTGCCGGGGCTGTAATGTTTGATACCGCTGCACTCGTCAAACGTTTCTCCTCCTTTCCTGTTTTGCTGCCCGATGATTGATCGAGCCTCCTTTTGGTTGCTATGTCTTCGGCTACCGCCGGATCGACCGTCGTTATTTCTTCGGATGCATGATCTCGGTCACCTTCGCCGCCGTCTCCGCGTTCATCTTCCCCAGAATCGCCCCCGCGGAATCGGCATCCATATTGGTGAGGATCTCGGCTACCAGGGGCAGGTCATCTGTCATCGCGTCAAAGATTCCTGCCGCCGCCTTGGCACTCATGGAGGAATACTTCTTGATGTAGTCATTCATCTCGTCGCTGACCGCCTTTTGCTTCAGTGCTTCCTGATACAGTACCTCCGCGTTTTCCGGATCAATGCTCTGATAATACTTGATATATTCATTTATATCGGGTGCTTTGTCCGAAAAAACAACCTCCTCGTAAAATTTTTGTTTTTCAGCTTCATAAGCGGCCTGCTCCTGCTCTAAAGTACGCAGTTTTGCCACCTCCGCTTCCAGCTCTGCCACATGCGCCGCATCCGCTTCGTTCCCCGTCTGCGCATTTGCCAGCTCCAGCTCCAGTTCCTTGATGTAAGCAACAGCCTCATCCATGTTTTTGTACCGGTATTTGGCATCCTCCGAGGAAACCTCTGTGTTCGTCTCCGGCGCGTTGGGATCGTCCGGCAGGATCTTGTTCAGGATCGGCACGTTTCCAATCAGGGGGCGCATCACGGAGGAACCGAATCCGCCCACATCCGCCTTGATGAGCAGGGCAAAAATGGCGAGCCAGATAAAAATAATCAGAAGCGTCACAAAAAAGACCGCGATCTTACTGCCTACGGTCTCCTGACCTTCCTCATCCCCGTCTTCGCCGCCCTTTTTCCCGCGCTTCTTCGCACGCTTCGCGGCACGCTTTTCCGCCTTCAATCTGGCTTTCTCGGCCTTTGGATCTTCCGCCGGTTTCGCCTGCAGTTCTTCCTCTTCCTCTGCCATTGGTCTTTCCTTCCGTTCTCTCCTTACTTCGTGCTGTAGCTGTAGCTGACCAGCTCATCCACGGCCTTGCTTTCCTCTTTTTCCAGCTCCTCCACAAAGGCTTCAAAGGCGCGTTCCCGAAGCTTTTCATGGATTTTGCGTTCCTGCATGGCTTCCTGAAGCCGGCGCCTTACGGCTTCCACATCCTTCTCTGCACGCCTTACTTCCAGCATCTGGGCACGGATCAGCACCTTCATGGCTTCCACGGCTCTGCGGTTCGTCTCGAGCTCCTTCACGTCAATCGTCCCGCCGGATCGCATCTCGCGTCCCGCGCGTTCATACCCTGCTCTCCTGAGAGCCAGTGCCTGCAGCTTTTCCTCTTCCTCCCGCAGCCGCATGGCGGCAAGCCCGTAGGCTGTCCGTTCCTGATCCTCCAGCTTTACCTTCAGATCCAGAATACTTTGCATCCGATAGTTGAATTTCGCCATCTATCGTCACCCCGCCTGCTGCGCTTCCTGATTCGGCTCAAAAATCGCTTCCATCTCCGCGCGCATCTCCTCAAACGTGTATTTCACATGGGTTCCCTGCATCAAAAAGCTGTTGACGGCATCAATCTTTTCTATGGCTTCGTCAATCGCCGGATTGGAGCCCCGTTTATAAGCGCCGATGTTGATGAGGTCTTCCGCCTCATTATATGTGGCCATCACGTTCCTGATGCGTCCGGCGGTCTTTTTCTGCTCGTCGGAAGCGATCTGGCTCATACATCTCGAGATGCTCCCCAGCACATCGATGGCCGGGTAGTGGTTCTTCTGCGCGATCCGCCGGCTCAGCGCAATATGACCGTCCAGAATCGAACGCGCCAGATCACTGATGGGTTCATTAAAATCATCGCCGTCCACAAGCACGGCATAAAGCCCGGTGATGGAGCCCTTCCTGGCATTGCCCGCCCGCTCCAGAAGCCGCGGCATCTCTGCATACACACTGGGCGGATAGCCTCTGGTCACCGGAGGTTCTCCGGAGGCGAGTCCGATCTCCCGCTGCGCCATGGAAAAACGCGTCAGGTTATCCATCATGAGGAGCACATCCTTGCCCTGATCCCGGAAATATTCCGCGATGGCGGTGGCCGTCTTGGCGGCACGGTTTCTGATCAGTGCCGGCGTGTCTGAGGTCGCGATCACCACAACGGAGCGTTTCATGCCCTCTTCGCCCAGATCCCGTTCGACGAACTCTCTTACCTCACGTCCCCGCTCGCCGATCAGGGCGATGACGTTGATGTCCGCTTTGGTGTTGCGGGCAAACATGCCCATGATCGTACTTTTTCCGACACCGGATCCGGCAAAAATCCCGATTCGCTGTCCTTTCCCGATGGTCAGCATTCCGTCCACCGCTTTTACCCCCAGCGGCAGGATCTCATTGATGATCACACGCTCCATCGGATCCGGCGGCATGGCCTCCGTGGGATATTCATAGGGCAGGTCGGAAAGATCCGCGCCGTCCGTCGGCCGGCCGATCCCGTCCAGCGTGTGACCGAGGAGAGCGTCCCCCACCGGTACCGTCAGCGGATGTCCGGTATTGATCACGGTACAGCCGACACCGAGGCCCTCCGTGTTCTCAAAGGGCATCAGAAGGATCCGTTTGTCCCGGAATCCGACGACCTCCGCCATCAGCACCTGATTTTTTTCCTCATTGATGATGATTTTGCAGAGGTCATTCAGTTTTGCCTCAGGACCGAGGGATTCGATCGTCAGTCCGACAATCTTCATCACCTTTCCCATCCGCTTGAAATGCGTATGTTCCGCGGCCTGAAGATATTTGTTTACATCGTATTGCATGGATTTTCCCAGATGAAAAGATCTATAAAAATTCTATCCTACGGGCAAAGTGATTTCAAGTCTTTGATCAGGTTCTCCAGATGCACGTCAATACTGCAGTCAAAGAGTCCGGCCTCTGTCTCGATCACGCACTGGCTGGGCGAAAGAGCGCTGTCCGAGATCACCTCCAGCGAATACTCCTGCCCCACCTGGGCACGGATCTCGGGAAGATGCGCATTCAGATAGTCCAGATTGCTTTCAGACGTCTTGATCCTAAACTCCCTGGATCCCTCCACATTCATGATGGTATGAATGATCAGATACTCCAGAATCTCCTTCTTCTCCCCGAACTGGATATGAAAAACGCGCTCAAACACCTGAAGAATGACATCCAAAAGCTGTGGTTCCAATTCCTTCAGCGCCTGATCGCGTTCTGCTTGTATGCGTGTTTTAAGCGCCTCTACCTCCTGCATGCGCTCGGTTATTTCTTTCTCGGCAGCGGCACGTCCGCTTTGCAGTCCCTCTTCATGCCCTTTGGCGCTGGCAGCCTTCTTTAATTCCTCGGCCTGCGCCCTGGCATTTGAGAGAATCTGCTCCGCCTCCTCGTTTGCGCGATCCACCAGTGCTTCTATCTGCTGCATCACTTCCGGCGGCGGTCCCTGCTCCTGCGGCTCCGGCGTGGGTTCGCCCTCCGCACCGACCACATTCCGCCCTTCCGGATCCACCTGATCGGCCAGAATCCCTTCTACGAATTCGCCCCCCTCTTCACCTTCCTCTTCTGCCTCCGAGGGAGACATATCCTGCATTCTCTGCAGCTCTTTTGCTCTGGCTTCCGCCTCCGCAAACCGTTTTATTTTTTCTTCGGATGCCGCATTGCTGTTGATATAACGGGTCTGATCCGTCTTTTCCTGCGGAACATAATATTTGTAAACATTAGACAATGATCTCGTCTCCTCCGCCACGGCTGATCACGATCTCGCCCGCATCCTCGAGCTTGCGGATCACGCTGACGATCTTCTGCTGGGCTTCCTCCACGTCCTTCATACGCACAGGCCCCATGTATTCCATGTCCTCCTTGATCATGGCCGCCAAACGGCTGGACAGGTTCTTGAAAATAACGTTCTGGACTTCCTCGTTGGCGCCCTTCAATGCCACACCGAGATCGTTGTTTTCCACATCACGCAGCACACGCTGAATCGCACGGTCGTCCAGCAGAAGGATATCCTCGAAGACAAACATCTTCTTGCGGATCTCGTCGGCCAGCTCCGGTTCTTCGATCTCGAGGGACTCCATGATATGCTTCTCGGTACCGCGGTCTACGGTATTCAAAATCGCAACCACCGAATCCACACCACCGACAATCGTATAATCCTGATTGATCAGCGAGGACAGTTTCCGTTCCAGAACCCGTTCCACCTCCTTGATGACATCCGGTGAAGTCCGGTCCATCATGGCAATACGCTTTGCCACGTCAGACTGCTTGTCCGGCGGCAGGGCTCCCACCACCATGGCAGCCTGGGAAGCCGGGAGATAGGACAGGATCATGGCGATCGTCTGCGGATGCTCGTCCTGAATAAAGTTCAGGATCTGACTGGGATCCGTTTTCCGGACAAATTCGAAAGGACGTACCTGCAGGGACGCCGTCAGCTTTGTGATCACTTCCTGTGCACGGTCTTCGCCGAGAGCCTTGTCCAAAAGCTCTTTCGCATAGCCGATACCACCCTCTGCGATATACTGCTGTGCAAGGCACACCTGATAAAACTCCTCCAGAACCGTTTCCTTGGTCTGGGGAGATACACTCCTGGTGTTGGCGATCTCGAGCGTAAGCTCCTCGATCTCATCCTCTTTCAGATGTTTGAAAATTGTTGACGAACGCTCTGGTCCGAGTGTAATCAACAGGATCGCCGCCTTTTGGACGCCTGTGTACTCCTCCTCGTCTGCCATACTACTTTTCCCTAATCATACTTCCCTGTAAAACAGTTCCTAATCCCAGTCATCGTTCAGCCAGTTACGCAGCAGCGCTGCGGTAGCCTCCGGATTCTCGTCCACAAACTTCTCGATCAGGACTCTTGTCTCGGATTTCTCCTGGAATCCGATGTCCTCCAGCTCTTCCTCCTCTGCCTCTCTCGTGGCATCCAGAAGTGTCTCTACGGAAAGCTCCGGCTCCACTTCCGGCTGTTTCTCTTTTCTCGTACTGCGGAATACAACATAACCCAGCATGGCAAAGATCAGGATCACGAGGATGATCTGCAGCCAGTCGGTCAATGACCGTCCTTTTTCGCTTGAATACTGGAAGAACGGTACATCGTAAGCCACCAGGGAAATGTTTTCCGTCGGAATCCCCGTCGCATTGGAGAGCAGGGTCAAAAACTGCGGATCAACCTCCTGCTGTTTCCGGGCGGAATTCTGCTCCACAAACTCATCGAAGGTCATATCATCCAGAGTCCCGTTGGCTTTCAGTGTATCCTCATTATACACCACATAGGTGGTGGCGACTGCCGACAGGGAAGAATTGCTGTAATCCACATCCCCGCCGTTGCCGTGCGTTGTGGTGATCTTCTCGTTCGGCAGGAAATCCTCCGTCGTGTCGGAGACTGTCGCACTCGTGTATTCATTGTCCCGGATCACATAGGTCGTATCGTCATTGCTGTCGGTACCGGGCACCGCCGCATTGCCGCCGACGGACTCCGACTCATAGACAGAACGACTGTCGAGATACCCCTGTGTCAAACCTTCCGCCACATAGTACTCATGATCCACGATTTCCTTTGAGCTGAAATCCATGGAGAGGTTGACACCCACCTCTACGTTATCAAAAAGATCCGTTCCGAGCAAGACGGATTTCACCGCATTTCTGGCTGACTGTTCCAGCTTGTTTCGAAGGGAGAGCTGCGTGCTTGCAAGCCCTGCCGAGCTGTTGGAATCGCTCCCGGAAAACAGGACATTCCCGGCTGTATCCAGGATCAGGATATTGTCGGTATTGTCATTGCCGACCGTCGTGGAGATGTATTTTGCGATCCCCGCCGCCTCATCCTCCGACATGGGGTCGCTTAGCGTGAGAAGGACGGAGGCATAGGTGGGCTGTTCTCTCTGAATCAGCGTGCCGTCGTCCACGGGAATGGACAGGGACACCGTCGCCTCTTCCACATTGGAAATGGTCTTGAGGGCGTCCGCATATTTGTTTTCCAGATAGAGCTGGTATTTCTTCGCCTTATCCGCCTCGGTGGTGGAAAATCCTCCGTCAAAGACGCTGTCGATGCTGTACCCCTCGGAGGGGATCCCGTTGGAGCCGAGCAGAATGGATGCTGTCGCGTAATCCTTGTCCTCCACATAGAAGGTTAAACCATCCGTGGACAGCTCATACTTCACGCTTTCTCCATCCAGCAGTGCCTTGACCTCGCCTGCTTTTGCCGTGGTATCACAGGTGGACAGCACGACCATCTTGGGTCGGCTCAGCACAACGCCCAGAATAATAAGGGCTGTCACGACGATTCCCGCAAGGCTGATCATCAGCGCCTTCTGTCTGGTCGTGAACTTCGCCCACCATTCGGCAATCCTTTTCAATAACTGTTGTAGTCTCTCAGGCATAGCTCTCTCCTCATCATCCCACTCATCTATAAACGGCTGTTTAGATCTGACTGAATCCGTTCTGACCCGATCCCGTAACTCGTCATCTTCGATGACTCGAAGGGTATCTGGCTATTACACCTGCATATTCATCAGTTCTTTGTATGCCGACAGGACCTTATCCCGTACCGCGATTGTGTACTGCAGAGCGACATTTGCCTTCTCCTGCGCAATCTGCAGATCATGCGTATTGACTGCTTCCCCCAGTTCAAACCGCACTTCCTCTTCGGCGACCTTGTTCCACAGGCCGTTGGTCTCGTTCAGCATCTTGATGGCGCCGTTCAACGCGGAATCGAAGGTGTCGTTGTCTTTTTTGACCTTCCACTCGTCCGCGGTTTTCTGTATGACGTTTGATGATACGTTTGTCAGTTCCGTGATCGCTGTCATTTATTTATCCTTTCCCGATGGAGAGTCCCGTGGTTGCGATGGACTTCGCGGCCTCAAAAGCCGTCGTGTTCGCCTCATATCCGCGGCTGGCATCGATCAGGTTGGTCATTTCCGTTACAATATTGACGTTCGGATACGATACATATCCGTTTTCATCCGCATCGGGATGAGACGGATCGTATTCCATCACAAAATCATTTTCCTCATCCTCCGTCACATGCGAAACCTTGACACCGTTCCCGAGATAAGCCTGTCTGGAACGCGCCAGCACATCGGTAAACGGGGTAACCTTCTTCTCGGCAAACGTAACGATCTTGCGCCGGTAAGGCTCGCCCGACTCTGCTCTTGTGGTATTGACATTGGCGACATTTTCCGCAATCACATCGATTCGAAACCGTTCTGCCGTCATGCCGCTTGCGCTGATATCAAATGATTGAAAAAGTCCCATAAGGAGTGCTCCTTTCTATCCCGATCACGAGGATTGCATCGCCGTTTTCAGTCCGCTGAAATCAAAATCGATCGCGTCTTCCAGCGTCCGATAGCGGATCTGCTCCGATGCCAGCTCCACGTTCTCTGTGTCTACATCCACGTTGTTTTTGTCAAGCCGGTAGGAAAAATTCGCGTAATCCGTATAAATCCGCGGCCGCAGGTGATGCATATGAATATCGTCAATCTTGGCGTTCAGGGGTTTGTACTTCGATTTCCCGAGTTCGGACTCGAGAACCGCCTCAAAGTCCAGATCCTGACGCTTGTAGTTCGGCGTATTCACGTTTGCCAGGTTGTTCGCCAGAATGGTCTCCCGCTCCCAGCTCGCGTCCATGGCTTTGTCCAGCACGTCGATGTAGTTAAATGCATTGGAACTGATCATAGGCTGCTCCTTTCACCCGGATGGCAGGAAGTGCAAAATTGCGATGTCATAAAGACGCAGTTTTATTTGTACAAACAGGCGCTTTCACACCCCAGCATCCAGAATTTATTATATTCAAATTTAAACTTTTGACAAGCTGTTTTTACATGATATTGCGGTTTTTTTGAAAAACATCTACAAAATCGACGATTTCAAACAAAAAAACGGATCTGGAAAGCTCCAAATCCGTTTAGCTCCGGCAAATCCGTTTCTGTCTGTGGTTTGTGAAAAAATTATCGTCGGTTCTGTTTCTTGATCGCCGCCAGTTCATCAAAGACGACGTCATTTAATACTTTGATATAGGTTCCTTTCATACCGGATGACCGCGACTCGATCACGCCGGCACTTTCAAACTTGCGCAGCGCATTGACAATGACTGATCTCGTGATCCCCACACGATCCGCAATTTTGCTGGCCACCAGGATCCCTTCCATGCCGTCCAGCTCATCAAAGATATGAATGATGGCCTCCAGCTCCGAGAAAGACAGGGTATTGATCGCTGATTTGACGATCTGCTGCTTTCTGGTCTCCTCCGCATTCTCTTCATTGACGGAGCGCATCATCTCGAGTCCGACGACGGTAGCGCCGTATTCACAGAGGATAATGTCATCTATGTCAAACTGCTTGTCATTGCGGTATACAAACAGTGTGCCGAGACGCTCTCCCGCAATATCAATCGGGGTGATGATGGCATGAACCTCACACAGCTCCTCCCCAAATCCGAGGGTCTCCAGATTGACATTCTCCTTCGTGGACAAGATGCCGAGCAGCCGCTCATTCAGGGCCTTGTCTATGAACCCTCCCACCGGATCGTGGATCAGCTCCGCGATAGTGGGCTTCCCGCTCCAATGACTGGTGCCGAGCACCTTTCCCTTGCGGCTGATCACCAGATTGTTGGAATCCAGAACGTCGGTCAATACCTCACAAATATCATTGAATACGACCTTTGACGAGTTGTTGTTGTGCAAGAGCTTGTTGATCTTCCTCGTCTTGTCGAGTAACTGTACGCTCATTCCATCCTCCCGGTGAAGTGATGTTATTATACTACCTTTTATCTAAAAATTCAATCAGAACATGCAAAATTTTCAAACTTTTTCCACATTCTTCTGTGGCAGCGCCTCGACATACCCGCATTTTTCATCCGCACAGACGGCACGCTGCCCTTTCTGGATCATGTATCCGCCGCATTTCCTGCATTTTTGCTCCAGGGGCTTCTGCCAGGACATAAAGTCGCAGTCCGGATGACCCTCGCACCCGTAATACTTTCTGCCCTTCTTCGTTTTCCGGAGAACCACTTCCCTGCCGCATTTCGGACAGCTAACCCCGATCTTTTCCAGATAGGGCTTGGTATTACGGCATTCCGGAAATCCGGGGCACGCGAGAAATTTCCCATGGGGACCGTATTTGATCACCATGTTACGACCGCAGAACTCGCATTTCACATCCGTCACCTCGTCTGCGATCTGTACCTTTTCCTGTTCCTTCTCCGCTTTTTCCACGGCTTCCTCCAGATCCGGATAGAAGTTCCGCACCACGGTTTTCCATTGGATCTCCCCCTCCTCGATCTTGTCTAAAAGGGATTCCATGTTGGCGGTAAAGCGTTCATCCACGATGGTGGTAAAGGACTGCTTCATGATGGCATTGACAGCCTCTCCCAGCTCCGTGACATACAAATTTTTGTTTTCTTTCGTGATATAATGGCGCGCCAGGATCGTTGTGATCGTGGGCGCATAAGTGGACGGCCGACCGATCCCTCTCTCCTCCAGCGCTTTTACAAGAGATGCCTCTGTAAAATGCGGCGCAGGCTGTGTGAAGTGCTGTTTGGCATCTGTATTCTCCAGAGTCAGTACGCTCTTCTCGTCCAGACTTCCCAGCATCAGGTTCCCTTCGCTCTTCTTGTCCTCTTCCTCGGAGTAAACCGCGAGAAACCCGTCAAACAGGAGCTTGGAAGCCGTGGTGGAAAAGAGGTATTCCCCCGCGCCGATGCGGACCGTGGTGGATTCATACCTGGCCGGAGCCATCCTGCTGGAGGCAAAGCGGCTCCAGATCAACTGATAGAGACGATACTGGTCTCTCGAAAGGGACTCTTTCACGGAGGATGGAATTCGGGTGATATCCGAGGGACGAATGGCCTCATGCGCGTCCTGGATCTTTCCCCCCGGACGTTTTGCGTTTTCGCTTTTCATGACATACTGCTCGCCGTGAGCGCTGCGGATAAAGGCTTTTGCGGCCGCATCCGCCTCTTCACTGATCCTTACCGAATCCGTACGGAGATAGGTGATGAGACCCACGGTGCCCTGCCCCTTGATGTCCACACCTTCATAAAGCTGCTGTGCGATCCGCATGGTCTTTTGCGTAGAAAAATTGAGGTGTTTTGCTGCTTCCTGCTGCAGCGTACTGGTCGTAAAGGGCAGCGGCGCCTTTTTCTCGCGCTCCCCTCTCTTCACCTCCAGGATCTTGAGCTTCGCCTTTTTCACCGCTTTGATGATCTCTTTCATCTCCGCTTCGATCCTCACCTCAAGCTTTTTGTCTTCCTTCCCTGTCAGCTTCGCAATCAGAGGCTTCTTTTCCCCTTTGACCCTGCATTCAATCTCCAGCGTCCAATACTCCTCCGGAATAAAGGCATTGATCTCCTCCTCCCGGTCACAGATGATCCGGAGAGCCACGGACTGCACCCGTCCGGCGGAAAGTCCGCGCTTGACCTTTGCCCACAGCAGCGGACTGATCTTGTATCCCACAAGACGATCCAGTACACGTCTTGCCTGCTGCGCGTCCACCAGATCCTGGTTGATCGACCGCGGCTGCTTGAGGGAAGCTTTTACCGCGGACTGTGTGATCTCATTGAAGGTAATCCGCCGGACATCCCTATCCTCCAGGTTCAACGCCTTTTCCAGATGCCAGGAGATCGCTTCCCCTTCCCGGTCCGGGTCGGTTGCGAGATAGATGCGATCCGCTTTTTTGGCCTCTTTCCGAAGTTTTGAGAGAATATCCCCCTTTCCCCGGATCGTGATATATTTCAGATCGAAGTCATGCTCCGTATCAATTCCCATCTGGCTTTTGGGGAGATCCCGTACATGCCCGTTGGATGCGCATACTTCATAATTCTTCCCCAAAAATTTCTTGATCGTCTTCACCTTTGCCGGTGACTCCACGATGACAAGACATTTCACAACACCTTTCCTCCTAACTCATGTAGTGTCAAAAATCGAGACCACTATACACCCGCTTTCCAACTTTTTCAAGAACTTTTTGGAAAATGCGTTAGGATGCACACCATGCTCATTCGAATGTGCTTCCCTGGTAACGGCGCCGGTAGGCACCCGGAAATCCCTGCTCTGCAAGATCTTTTCTCATCAGATCCTCCAGCACCTTCGACAGGGTTTGAAGAGGCAGTCCGGTCTTTTGCAGGAGATCCTCCAGTCCCGTGGGCAGAATCTCCAGTGCCTCCCATACCAGCCGCTCCGTCTCGGAAAGTCTCCCCTGCCGGGGGTTCGCGGTGATTGTCTGCCGCCACGCTGCGCCCTTCAGATCAGACAGCAGCTCCTCTGTGGAAACGATGGGATAAGCGCCCTGCCGGATGAGCTGATTGGTGCCCGCAGAGAGGGCATCCGTGATCCTGCCCGGCAAAGCGTAGACATCCCGGCCCTGTTCAAGGGCAAGATCCGCTGTAATGAGCGATCCGGACCGCTCTCTCGCCTCCATCACCAGCACCGCATCGGAAAGCGCACTGATCAGGCGGTTTCTGGCCGGGAAAAAGCCACGCTCTGGCCTCGTGCCGGGCATATATTCCGACAGTACGCCAAACCGTGAAACGAGCTTTTCATATAACCGCCCGGCGCTGTTCGGATAGCAGATATCGGCGCCGCAGCCAAGCACCGCATAGGTTTCCCCGTCGCCTGAAAGCGCCCCTTCATGGGCGGCCGAGTCAATCCCCCGCGCCATACCGCTGATCACATCAATCCCTGCTTTGGCAAGGGCGCAGGCAATCCACCTTGCCATATCACGCCCATAGTCCGTACATTCCCGCGCCCCCACCATGGCCACCGCCATGTGGTCCTCTTTCGGAAGCTTCCCGCGGTAGAATAAAAGATGGGGCGGATCCGGAATCGAAAGCAGCCGCGGCGGATATCCTCTTTCTCCCTTCCCGACCACACCGACCCGGCTTTTGAGCAGGCGCTCCCAGAGTCTGGCAGGGTCCTCTTTGCGACGGCTTTGTACAATCCTTTGTATATCGTCTTCCCTGAGCAGCGGAATGAACCGGAGCGCCTCTTCCTTCAGGAAAAAACATTCCCGTGCAGTTCCACAGGCATTCATAATAGAAGTGATTTTTCTCGGGCCGATCCCCGGGATCCCCACCAGCCACAGATCATATTGATTTGCCATAGCTCCCTCCGTCACTCCGTTCTTCTGTAATCATCTTCCCAATCCCGTTTTTCCACACCGCGAAAGCATACCGCCTCTGTGAGACAGCAAAGATCCACCTGCTCCTTTCCGGAAAGATCCGCGATTGTCCTCGCAACCTTCAGGATCTTATGATAACCTCTGGCCGTCAGATTCCGCCGGAAGAAGATCTCCTCCATGTAGTCTCGCGCCTCCCTCTCCAGGGGTACATAGGTCTTCATCAGACCCGCCGGCAATGCGCCGTTATAGCGGAAGGATTCTCCGCGGTAGCGTTCCTGCTGGATCCTCTGCGCTTCCTCCACTCTTTGCCTGATGCTTGCAGAGGATTCCTCTATCGTATCACTGCTCAGCTCCTCAAACGCCACCGCCTGAATCCCGACAGACAGATCCATCCGGTCAATCACGGGCTCGCTGATCTTCCCCAGATACCGGTCCAGCTGGCGTCTTGTGCAGCGGCACCTGTTTCTGTCCGGATAGTAACCGCACTGGCAGGGGTTCATGGCCGCAACGAGCATAAATTTTGCCGGATACCGGTAACTGCCTGCCGCACGCGCAATCGTAATCTCCTGATCCTCCATGGGCTGCCTCAGCAGTTCCAGCACCTGCGGCGAAAACTCCGTCAGCTCATCCAGGAACAGCACCCCGTTATGGGCAAGTGAGATCTCCCCCGGCCGCGGAACCATCCCGCCGCCGGCCATCCCCTGCAGCGACGCGGTATGATTCGGTGCGCGGAAGGGTCTCCTTTTGGAAAGGGTCTTCCTGCCTGTCAAAAGCCCTGCCACACTTTGGATCTTGCTGGTTTCCATCTGTTCCCTGCGATCCATTTCGGGCAGGATGGACGGCAGACGCTTGGCCGCCATACTCTTTCCCGCGCCGGGAGGACCGATCATGAGCAGGTTATGCATGCCGGCACAGGCGATCTCACAGGCGCGTTTCAGCAGTTTCTGTCCTTTGATCTCCGCAAAATCCGGCGCGGTTTCTTCCTCACATTCCTCCATCCGCTCCCCCGTCCTGACGGAGTCCCTGCCGGTCAGAACGCTCACGGCTTCCGTGATGCTTTCTACCGGAATCACCCCGATTCCGCCCAGAAGCTCCGCCTCCACACGGTTTTGATCCGGGACCAGGATCCGCTCGATCCCAAGCTCCTGCGCCTTTGCCACGATGGGCAAGACCCCCGGAATCGGGCATACATTCCCCTGCAGATTTACCTCTCCGATGACATAGGTCTTTTCAAAGGCATCTGTCGGGATCACGCCGATGGCCGCAAGAATCGCCAACGCAACGGGAAGGTCGAATCCCGTACCGGATTTTCTGATGTCCGCCGGATAAAGATTTACCGTGATCCGCTTTACGGGAAGCGGAAACCCGCTGTTTCGCAAAGCCGTGGTGACGCGCTCCCGCGCCTCCCGTACCTCCGATCCGAGATACCCCACCATTTGAAACGCCGGCATCCCCTCCGTCACATCCGCTTCCACACGGATCGGCAGACCGTCAATCCCGTAGACGGACGCCGTTTGCACCTCACTATACATGAATCAAACCTCCTGGTTGTCCGAAGAGAAATGCTTCCCCTCCGGACGAAGCTGTAAGGGGGAATGTCCGCAGAGAATTCTGCGCAAAAAGAAAAAGAGATGATCTTATCTTATCACAGGATCATCTCTATAATTCTAAAATTTTTCTAAAATATGCAGACCGGACTATTTGATCCGTTCGGTGAGACCCACCTTTTTCTGCACCTTTCTGAGGGTTTTATTCGCAAGGTACGCTGCCTTTTCATCATTTGTCCGAATCCAGGTCTCGATATAGGTCTTTTCCTTTGTCAGCTCCTCATACCTCTTCTGGATCGGCGCGAGATGATCCGCCACGGCTTCTCCCACAGCCGCCTTAAAATCGCCGTAGCCCCTGCCCGCAAACTCGGAGGAGATACTCTCCATATCTTTTCCGGTCACACAGCCGTAGATCGTCATCAGGTTGGACACTCCCGGCTTGTTTTCGGGATCAAAGCGCACATCTGTCTCCGAATCGGTAACAGCGCGCTTGAACTTGCGGAGAATGGTATCTCTGTCATCGAGCACGAAAATCGTGGCATTCACGTTTTCATCCGATTTGCTCATCTTCCTCTCCGGCTCCGCCAGGCTCATCACCCTGGCGCCCGCTTTCGCGATGAACGGCTCCGGAATCGTGAAAACATCTCCGTAGATCCCGTTAAAGCGCTGTGCGATATCCCGGCAGATCTCCACATGCTGCTTCTGATCCGCGCCCACCGGCACGGCATCCGCCTGATAAAGGAGAATATCCGCCGCCATCAGTACCGGGTACGTAAACAGCCCCGCATTGACATTGTCCGCATGCTTTTGCGACTTGTCCTTGTACTGCGTCATCCTGCCAAGCTCTCCCATATAGGTAAAGCAATTCAGAATCCACGCCAGCTCCGCATGTGCACTCACGTGAGACTGATAATACACGATATTTTTCTCCGGATCCAGACCTGCCGCCACATAGAGGGTGTAAAAGCGCCTTGCATTCTGGCGGAATGTGGTCGGATCCTGTCTCACTGTCAGGGAATGCAGATCCATAATCCCGTAAATACAGTCATATTCCTCACTCAGCGCCACCCAGTTCTTCAGCGCCCCGAGATAGTTGCCGAGATGCAGTGTCCCGGTGGCCTGCATGCCACTGTATAAAATCTTTTTGTCCTTTTCCACGTCCGTTCTCAGTTCCTTTCCGTTCTTATAACCCTTCCCCCGTTTTTCCGGCAATGACCTCGTCCTCATACTTTGCGATATACGAAGGACTGAGCACCACCTCCCGGATATAGCGGAAGGTCTTTTCCTCCCCATCCTCCTTTAGCCGTAAGAGCAGGTCTTCCAGCAGTGCGCGGGTACGCTCATGGAGTATATGATAGGATTTCCCCTTTTCGTAGTACAGATAGGGGCTCGCATCCGTGTAGGTCTCTTTATTGTAGGTTCTGCAGGCAGCAATCCGGTCGCAGAACATCTCCACCACATAGCGCACCGGCATCCGCATCCCGGTCATGCCCTTGACTTCTCCGATCCCGTAATCGATCCAGTACTCCAAATGGTGTTTATTACGTCCCTTGTGATGAAGCCAGGCCGTGGAATAGCCGATTGCCTCGCGTTCCGCGTTGTTCGGACTCCGGGTACCCTGAAAGTACCTTGCTCCGACCCGGAACTCCACCCAGGAATATTTGGAAAGGTCGTGGGTCAGCCCCTGCCAGTAAAGCCCTGCCATAAAGCAGTAATGCCGCACCAGATGCCTGTGGTGGGTAATCGTGCAAAAGTGATCCCACGCTTTCATTTCTGCTTCCCGCTGTTTTCCGTCTTTGGGGATGTTTTCTTCAGATTACTGCGTTTGCCGATATAGATGCGCACGGACCGTCCGGGCATGTAGATTCTCTGATCCCTGGTCCGCTCCGGCTTCTTCAGAAAAGGCTCTGCAGCAACCGCGGTATCCATGATCTTCACCCAGTTCCCCTCAAAGGGCAGCTTCGGAAGCGCCAGGGTCTGCTGTCCACCCATAAAATTGTAGGCCACATAAATCAGGTCGTCGGTTTTCCCGGCCTCATCCATGATATATTCGCCACAGTACAGGATCCCGATGGCACACCTCCCATACTCCGGTCCCGAGATCCATGCATTTTCCCCATGGTAGGAGATCTCCGGCAGACCGCTTTCCGGCCGTACGGTTTTCCCCTGCACCCCCCGGTCCGTAAGCACGGGATGGTTTTTCCGAAAAGCGATGAGCTGCTTTACAAACTCATGCATTTCAAGGTTCTGCTTGCGTTTTGACCAGGTCACGTAAGAAACGCGGTTATCCTGACAATAGGTATTGTTATTGCCGCCCTTGCTGTTCATGAGTTCGTCGCCCTCATAGATCAGCGGCACACCTTTGGAGAGCAGAAGCAGGGAAAAGGCATTCCTCATCTGACGTTCGCGTTCCTGGTTCACGGTTTTTTTTCTGCTTTTTCCCTCTTCCCCGTAGTTCGCGCTGTAGTTCCAGTTGCTGCCGTCCGTGTTTCCCTCTCCGTTTGCCTCATTATGCTTTTCCGTATAGGAGAAAAGGTCATAGAGCGTGAAGCCGTTGTTACTCGTGATATAGTTGACAAAGCCCTGCGCCGGATGCCACTTCACGATCTGGGAGACCATTTCATCCAGATTCATCTCCAGACGGTTCAGCATCTTTCTCGCAGGATACTGGTATTCATCGTTGTATACAAAGAGCCGGTTCTTTACTTTATTGCCGGAAATGAATTCCATATCAAATCCGGTGTAAAAGATCCTGGTATCGGACAGCAGGGGATCTCCGATGATATCCCGCATCGGCAGGTGGTACCCGAGCAGGTGCACCCCGTCCACGTGGTATTCCCTGACCCAGTATCTCAAAACAGAGACTATGAAGCTTCCCGTATACCCCTCCGGGAAGAAAAACTCCAGAATGCACTCCATCCTGTTGCGATGGAGGGTCCGTACGAGCTCCCGTACCTCTCCCGCAGGATCATCTCCCGCGGCAAAGGATGCCTTCGGGGCAAAATAATCCGCATCCCGGTATCCCCATACATTCAGCTTCTGCGGGGGCTCCTCCGGCTCCGTCACATCGGACGCATCCGTTGTATCGGGAGCCTTGCGTTCTTCTTTCCACGCCTCATAGCTCTGGTATGCCGGTTTTTTCTCCCGGGGGAGGATCTCCTCAAATTCGTAGATCGGCATCAGCTCCACAGAAGTGATGCCAAGCTCCTTCAGATAGGGAATCGCGTCCTGTACGCCCGCAAAGGTTCCCTTTCTGTTTCCCTTCGCCAGTCCGTCCTTCGTAAACGAGCGCACATGCAGCTTATAGAGGATCATCTCCTCATCGGAAAGATGCACGCGTTCGTCACCGTCCCAGTCAAAGTTCTCGGGATAATAGCCGCTGCGCAGGCTGTGAGGATCCGAAAGCCTCGTATTGTCGGCCCATTTCTCCCTGCCGACGATCCGAACCGCATAGGGATCGGTAACAACCGCCTCTCCGATCCTGAAATTATAGTCAAAGGTCTCCAGAGAAATTCCCTGCACGAGGACGGAATACAGCGATCCGATCCGGTAGCTCTTCGGCACCCTGATCACGGTCGACCGTTTTGTCGTCCCTTTCCGGTAAAGCAGTACCGCGCAGTCCTCTCCGTTCGGACACGCAAACGTAAACACAACGTCGCTTCCCATCTGGAAAGCGCCCATTTTCTCATAGTTCCCCTGTCTGATCTGATATCCCATATCATCATAGTATATCACAAAATCGCAGATTGACAACCGTTCCGCGCCGATTCTATAATGGGGAAAAAGGAGAACACCATGGCTGAAGTGGATATGATGGAAGACGTGCGCGTGACGTTGGATCTGGATGAAGGCGCCTCGGTCGAGTGCCGGATTCTGACCATCTTTACCGCCGGAGAACGGGACTATATCGCTCTGATCCCCCAGGATGAAAACGGCGAAGACAACGCCGAGGGAGAGATCTACCTCTACCGCTATGCGGAGGACGCAGACGGGAACCCCTCACTGGACAACATCGAAACGGACGAGGAATATGACCTTGTTTCCAATGCCTTTTCAGAGCTTCCGGTCGAAGACCTTGACGAACCGGCTTCCTGAGGGCACGCTTGCCTCCCCCTCATCATCTTCCATTGCTTCCGCAATATAAGGAGACGGGCCCTGACCCTCTCCTTTTTCATTTTTCACTGCAAGCAGAATCAGCTCCTTTTTGGCCCGTGTCATCCCCACATACACCATGCGCCGTTCTTCTTCCAGTTCGGCTGGCAGCATCGCTTTATGGTAAGGCATGACCCCCGCATTCATGTCATAGAGATAGACCCTGTCAAATTCCAGCCCCTTCGCGCCGTGGAGCGTAGCCAAAGTCACGGCATCCTTCGCCAGCGCTCCCTCCTTTTCTTTTTGCCAAAGCTCCTTTGTAAAGGCCTCGATATGCGCTTTCCACGCATCCATGGTGCGAAATTCCCTTGCCGCCTCCTGCAGATCATGAAGGCGCTCCAGCAGCTCCTGCTCCGGCAGAAAATGTTCCTTTGCATATTCCGAGATAAACTGATCATACCCGATCTTCTTCCGGATATAATTCACCCCGGCATAGGGATTCATGCCGGAAAGGTGTCGTAAATCCACCGCCAGCTCTTCGATGCGTTTTGTGATCCATGGTTTATCCGCAGTAAACGCCATCATCTCCTCAAAAGAAAACGGATCGCTTCTCACCGCCTCACGGCTCAGATATCGTTTCGGACGATTCATCACGCGCAGAAAATCCCCACGTCTCCGGCTCCCCGCAGCCAGGGAAAAATAGGCAAACAGATCCTGTGCCACAAAGTGCTGATAGGGATTCGGAATATGCTCCCTGCAGCGGATCGGGATGTTTTCCGCCAGAAGATGCTCGGCCAGCTCCCACATTCTGCGGTTGGTACGGAAAAGCACCGCGATCTGCATCCGGCGCCCTCCTTCCCTCCGGCGTTGTACCCCGATCTCCGAAAGCACATGATGCAGCTCTTCGTTTTGATCCGCAAAGGTACGGACTGCCACCGGTTCTCCCTTCTCTTTGACCGCCGTCAGCTTCTTTTCGTAGCGGTGTTCGTTGTGTGTGATCAGTCGCTGTGCGGCCTCCACAACATTCCCCGTGCAGCGGTAATTCTTTCCCAGCAGAATCCTTTTGCATGCGGGATAATCCGTCGGAAAATGCAGCATGATCTCCGGCGACGCGCCGCGGAAGCGGTAGATCGACTGGTCATCGTCTCCCACAACAAAGAGATTATCCTGTGGCGCGGAAAGCAGCTTTACGATCTCATACTGGATCGGATTGATATCCTGAAATTCATCCACCAGCAGATAGGCAAAGCGCTGCTGCCATGCTTCCCGCAGGTCCTCCCGGTCACAAAGGAGCTGATACGTCCGCGTCAGGAGGTCATCCAGATCCAGCAGGCGCCTCTTTTCTTTCTCCCTCTCATATTCCCCGTAGATCCGGTGAAAAAGCGGATCCGGGCTGTTTCCGGTCATAAGCGCATCCTTCGCTCCCCGGGTGTTTTTCCGATAGCTGATCTGTCTCAGATAGTCGCGCACACACTCGCTTTCCTCGTCCAGGGTGACTCCTGCGCGGATCAACGCATTTCTCACCAGTGTGTAGCGCAGATCCTCCCGCAGAATACTTTGGGTTCCGATTCTGTATGCATGTTTTAAAATCTGGAAAAAGATGGCATGAAATGTGCCGAAGGTGACTGCCGTCCGTTTTTGGCCGGTCAGTGAAAGGAAACGATCCCGCATCTCTGCTGCGGCGGCTTTTGTGAAGGTGACCACCAGAAGCTGTTCCGGCGGTTTTGCTTTCTCCTGTGTCAAAAACCTGATCCGTTCTGTAATAACTGTGGTTTTGCCGGACCCGGGTCCGGCCAGCACAAGGCACGGTCCGTTCTCGTGCCTTGCAGCCTCCATTTGTGTGGAATCTAACATGCGCCCTCCCTATCTTTCTTTTTCAAGCTTTGCAATCGCTGCGCGGATACGGGAGAGGGATTCCTCTTTTCCGAGAATCTCCATCAATTCCGTCGCACCGCCCGGTGTGGACGGCTTCCCGGAAAGCGCCGTCCTGATCGGCCAGAGCACATATCCGTTCTTAACACCGTTCTCCTGCGCAAATGTCGTGAGTGCCGTATACAGAGCATCGTTTGTATAGTCCGTCTGCCCTTCCAGAACCGGCAGAATCTCCTTCAGCAGGGACAGCGAGCTCTCAGGCGTCGTCTTCATTTTCTTGTGTGTATACAGCGCACTTTCATAAGGCGGCACAGTCTCAAAGAAGTCCACAAGCTCCGGAATATCCGGAAAAACCTCGATCCGGCTTTGTACCATATGCAGGATCTTCTCCCTGTCACAATCCCGTTTGACCGTATCCCTGAGGATCGGCTCTGCCGTCTTTTTGAATGTCTCGAAGGGAAGCTTCTTAATATATTCCCCGTTCATCCATTTCAGCTTCGTATAATCAAAAACCGCCGGTGCCTTATTAATATGATGATAATCGAACTTCTGCACAAGCTCTTCCAGTGTCATGATCTCTTCATTGTCCTCAGGGCTCCAGCCCAGCAGCGCGACAAAATTCACCACCGCCTCTGTCAGGAACCCCTGCTCGATCAGATCCTCATAAGAGGAATGCCCGCTCCGCTTGCTGAGCTTTTCGTGTTCCTCGTTGGTAATGAGGGGGCAGTGAATATAAACCGGGATCTCCCAGCCAAACGCCTCATACAGACGGTTATACTTCGGGGAAGAGGAAAGATACTCATTTCCCCGCACCACATGGGTGATCCCCATGAGGTGATCGTCCACCACATTTGCGAAGTTGTAGGTCGGATATCCGTCGGATTTGATCAGAATCATATCGTCCAGTTCCGCGTTGTCCACAGTGATGGGTCCGTAGATCTCATCCTCAAAGGTGGTGGTGCCCGTCCGCGGATTATTCTGCCTGATCACATAAGGCTTTCCCTCGGCAAGATTCCTCTCCACCTCCTCCGGCGTCAGAGACAGGCAGTGCTTGTCGTAAAGCGAGATCTCCTTCCCCGCGACAGTCTGCTTCAGGGAAGAGAGCCTTTCCTGATCGCAGAAGCAATAATACGCTTCCCCCTTTTCGATCAGCTTTTTGGCATACTCGAGGTAGATTCCCTTCGCCTGACGTTCACTCTGGATATACGGTCCCACGCCGCCATCCTTGTCCGGTCCCTCATCATGCAAAAGCCCCGTGGCCGCAAGTGTACGATAGATAATGTCCACTGCGCCCTCCACATAACGTTCCTGATCCGTGTCCTCTATACGGAGGATAAAATCTCCGCCCGCATGTTTGGCGATCAAATAAGCATACAGCGCCGTTCTGAGATTTCCGACATGCATTCTGCCGGTCGGACTCGGCGCAAATCTTGTTCGGATTTTCATCTTTTTTCTCCCTTTTTCTACGAACGATGCATGGAAAAACGATCCATCGGGTATTTCCCCAGATTTCCGTGTATCGACCTGCCGTCCGCCTGATTGAGCAGTTCGTCCCTGCTTTTCTTCGTGGAAATATAGTCGTTGAAAGCGCTTGGCCCGCCGACGCAGCCGCCTTCACAGGCCATGCCCTCGATAAAGTCCTCCGGAAGCTTTCCGGCTTTCAGCAGCATCAAAGCTTTCTTGCATTCCTTGGCGCCGTTTGCGATACAGACCTTCGCGTCATCCGCCACATGCCCTTCCTCCCGCAGACTCTGCAGCACAGCTGCCGTCACTCCGCCGGAATTGCCAAACCGCTTTCCGTAGATGGATGCTTCCTGATAGCTGGTATCATCCAGCTTGATCGTCACGCCTTTTGCCCGCATGATGGCACGGATCTCGCTGTAAGACAACGCATAGTCGGCATTTCCCTCGATCTTCTGATCCACGATCTCGGATTTCTTGGCCACACAGGGGCCGATGAAGACAGTGACACAATCAGGATCCGCGGATTTCAGCATTCTGGATACCGCAGCCATAGGCGAGATGGTGGTGGAAACCCGATCCGCAAGCTCCGGAAAGTGCCTGCGCACCATATTCACAAACGCCGGGCAGCAGGAGGTCACTTTCTTTTCGCCGGCCTCATACGCCTCCCGCCATTCTTCCGCTTCGTAGGCTGCCGTCATATCCCCGCCCAGACCGACTTCGACAAACCCGTCAAAGCCAAGCTGCTCCATGGCCTTCTTCCAGCTGTTCATGGTAATGTCGGGGCCGAACTGCCCCTCCGTCGCCGGTGCCAGCATCGCATAGACTTTTTTCTTCGGATCCTTCAGCGCATTGATCACCGGTACGATCCACCGTTTCATCCCGATGGCTCCAAAGGGACAGCTGTGGATACATTGCCCGCATCGAATGCACTTCTTCTCATCGATCACGGAGATCCCGTGCTCGTCATAGGTAATGGCGTCTACAGGACAGGCGTTCTTACAGGGACGCTTCAGGTGTGCAATGGCATTGTAGGGGCAGGCCTTTGCGCAATGCCCGCACTCCTTGCATTTCTGCGGGTCGATATGGGAGCGGTCTCTTCCCGCTTCGATCGCGCCGAATTTGCAGGCATTGATACAGGCCTTCCCCAGGCAGTTCTGACAGTTTTCCGTCACCGTATAGGTACTGATGGGGCAGTCCTCACAGGCGGCATGGATCACCTGGATGATATTGCCGTCATCCACCGGACCGGAAGCCTTGCCCTCACAAAGCTTAATCCGCTGCCGTATGATCTCCCGTTCCTTGTAAACACAGCACCGGAACTGCGGTGTCGGCCCGGGAATGATCTGATACGGGATATCGTCCCTGGCACTTTCCAGATCTCCTTCAAATGCATGCTTTGCCACCACACGAAGCACCTCATGCTTTACTTTAATCACATTTTCATCTGCATTCATCATGGTTTTCCCCTCCTTCTATTTCCCCCAGTCATTGTCCGGTTATGATTCCAGTATTTTATCAATGGTCTTCAGCACGTTTTCCATCTCTGCACGCCCCGCAGGATCCTTCTGCAGGAGCTTTTCGATGTTTTCCTGCTCCTCCCTGATCTTCCCGGTGCCGTATTCTATCCTCTGGCGCAGCTTCTGGCGTCGAACGATCATGTTATGCTTGACCTCCACCATCTCGCGGCTGTCAACCAGCGCCTCCGGTGTGGAAAGCCAGACCGCCGCATCGTAGAGCCGATAGCTTCTCAGGAGCTTCAGAAGTTTATCTGTATAAAAGTTCAGATCCTGGCTGTTTACGGCAAACTTTGCCCGTTCCCGTACTGCTTCCTGATAGTCCTCCCATGTTTTCAAAAGCTCTCTGGAAGACCTGACGTGATACTTCTCTGCGGTGTAGTCCACCGCGTTCCTGATGTTGACATATTTGATCCGGACTTTATTCAGCAGCTTGATTGCGTGGTTCCTGTTCACGTCACACTGCTGAATCTCCCTCTCATCATGCATCATCTTCAGGTAAACAAAGAACCCGGCGATGGCCAGTACCGCAGACAGAATCACAAAAGCGGTAATGAGATGGATCTGAAACGCAAACTCCAGCACCAGCATGATGACAACAAAGGCGATGGCTGTGGAGAACAGGGCTCTGAGAAGGAAGCGGAACCGCTGCACGGAATCCCTGTAATCCTCCCCCAGCATCTCCCACTGCAGCTTTTCATTTTCCAGATAATTCATGTCCCGTTCCAGGGTGGCAAGATAAGCTTCATTTGCCGCATAGCGTTCGATCACGTCCGGCATCTGCTTCTCTTCGCGTTCCATTTCGCGAAACACAACATCCGAGATCTTCTTTTCCTTTTTCAGAAGCTTCTCCCGATCCTGTGTCAGCTTCACCATGTGTTCCGCTGTATCGGCCAGACGCTTTTTTTCATCCTCCGGGAGCTCCTGCAGCCTTTCGACGTCGGAAAGGTAGGCCGTCACCACACGGTACTCGGATCTGGCATCCTCCAGCTCCCTTGCAAGCTCGATCAGCTCTTCACAGCCATCAACCGCCGCGTGGGATGCAGAAACGGGATAGGCTTGTTCGTCTCTTACCAGATCCTGCTCGATGTCTTCAAACGCCGGCTCTTTTTTCTTTTTACGAAACAGCTTTGAAAAGAACGACATCCAACTCCTCCGTCACATCATCTGGCTGTTTTTGCGATAGGTATTCTTATACTCATTGATCCGCGGCAGCAGGGATGCATAAAACCCTTCCAGGTCGTTTTCCCGCAAATGCCCCTTTGCTTCGTTCACCAGGGCGCGATACGTCGAATCCAGATTTTCTCCCGGTGCCGGAAATCCGGATTTCCGGTATGCACGGCACAGTTCCAAAAGCTTTACCGTGTACTCCGACTGATTTTTGCCTGCCGCCGTAAAGAAGCACTCTTCCGCCTCCGCAAAAAGGAACAGTCCCGCGTAAGCGCAGCCAAGGTTATGCCAGACATTGCCCACCTCCACATCCGCTTCCTTCCTGCGTTCCTCGGACTGCAGAAGCATCCGGTATTCCGTGATGGCCCTTGCATACATTTCCCGTTTCAGATAATGATCCGCCCGGATCTTACGGCATTGAAACGCCGATTTGTTGCGCAGACCCTTCAGAACCGCATCACATTCCTGCAGCTCCTCTCTGTTCAGATATCCGCAGGCAAGGAGAATCGTCATATAAAAGGGATATGCCGCATTTTCTCTCCGCCGCACCTGCCGCAGCTCCGCGGCAAGCTCCGTTTTACCCAGCTCATGCTCCAGAAACAGGATAAAATCCTCACTCATCAGATCCTGGTCAAGGTTATAGAGATTGTGGCGGATATAGTAGCAGAGCTCCTCCATGGTATAGATATTCAGCTCCGCGCTCTCAATATAAAACGGCATGGCCGCGATCCTGCCATCACATAAGATCAGCTCACTCATTGATTACGTACTCCCAGGTCTTTTCCGTTGCGCGTACAATCTCCCCGAATCCCAGATCCTTCACAGACACGCGGATCTTCCTGTCCGATTCCGGTTTCGCGCTGATCCGGAGTCGGCTGGTCTTCTCCTCCCGTTCCGGAAAATCGAGAAGCTCCACGGACTGGATCTTCGCTTCCCGGCTTTGGGGCTCCTGCAGCCAGAAATCAATCTCCGGCTTGCCGTTTAAGATCACCTCCACCGAGCCGGCCGCATCATACCAGCTCTCCCCCGCTGTCAGAAGCGTCAGAAAGGACATCTCCCTTTCATCGCGCACCTTCACGCTGACATTGAGCTTCAGCTCATTTTCCCCCATGTACACATAATTCCAGGGCTTTTCGTTTCCCTTTACCAGCGCCGCAAAACAGGCGCCCTTGGAATACAGATTACGTCCGAGAAAGGCTTTTCTGCCGCGGCACAGCACCCGCAGCGATTCTTTCATCCAGCTGCTGTCGAACCCGTCTCCGGTGAGATAGGTGGTGGAAACGATCCGGTGGGCAAAGGCATCTTCGATGACGCCGGTAAACATTTCATCCAGATCCCGATACAGCATCCCGTAATTCTTTTCCGCGATCTGAATGGTCTGGGGCGTGGTGCGCTCATTTCTGGAAAGGAGACAGAATTTCAGGATTCCCTCCGTCAGATCAAACAGCGCCACATCGTGCAGATACAGGTCCTCTGTCTGGCTGAGGGCATAATAATAGAAGCTTTCCCGATTATCGACGAGATGGATCTGCTCCTCTCTGAGGTCGTTCTGCCTCAAAACGCGCTTCAGTACCGCGACACTCCCGGGCAGCAGCTCCGGTACCGTCACCACCAGCTTTGCGATCTCAAGCTGATTGCCGAGCCGCCGCGGAAGCATCAATACCTTCCGTATAAACAGTGCCAGCAGCTCTTCTGCCTGATACACCGCATCTTCGACACGGATCTCCTCTCCTGCCAGCGCTCTGCGGTACAGATCGTCGACAACCACCACTTCCTCCGTTGCTGATCTGCTCACATCATCGCCATAAAACCACTGACCGATCCCTTTTCGTTTGCAGATCGTCATGGGAATCTGATACTGTTCACTTCCGTTGATACGGCTGATTGTTTCCGGTTCTTTTTTCAGCTCCGTGCAGGAGCTGATCATGGCAAAATCCGGATTCAGTTCCAGCCCCAGGAACAACTTCGGTTTATCTGTCAGCATAATCATCCTTTCCTACAGCGCCTGAAACTCCCGCCGGACAACCTCCTGCTTCGCCTCATATTCCTCCATACACCGGAGCAGTTCATCTGATTCCTTCAACGTGTGGTGCAGCATAATCTCATTCAGCAGGGAGAAACGTGTCTCGGGGATCTGTGAGAAGACATCCACGTTCGTGATCTGGTCGGACAAGACCACCTTTTCCGTCTCCTCTTCCTCCTCCGTGATGTAGTACTGGATACTTTCCCCAAAAAACAGGACAAACTGCCTCACAAAGATGCCGCCGTACATATGCTGCATTTCTTCCGTCATATACTGATCCGGTGCCTCCGGCAGCGCATAGTGGAGAAGAACACGACGCTTCGGATCTGTCCTGAATTCCAAAAAGGTCTTGTCATAAAACTGGTATTTTTCAAGCAGACGTTCCGGAAGCTTCCGGTAAAACGAGAAAAACATTTCCTGCCGGATCAGCTCTGCCAGAAGCTCATCCATCCATTTCTCGTCCTCCTCCGAAAGCTCCGGTATTTCCGTATGATACTTTAACAGGGCAAGCTTGCAGATATCCGTCAGCTCCGCACCATCCAGATAACGTGCCTTTAATTCCTCGAACAAAGCCGGCGGCGTCACCTGCTCCCGCACAAAATAGGAGTAGGCAACATAATTCGCATAAGCATCCATGACGAGCTCTCTGCCGCCACCCTTTGCGTAACTGTCAAACACGTTCTGTACCGACGGCGTCATCCGGGCCGCATACAGCGACTGTACCAGGATCCGTTCCTCCAGTTCAAAGGTATCGATCCCGAAGCCCTGTGCCGTACGCCATACAGCTTCCATCTCATCTGTCGGTGCGTTCAGACATTTGCACAGGTACGTCAGCATGATGTCATTGTATTTATGACTGCGGAAGGCCTCCATGGTGAGAGCCAGCAAAAAATCATCCTCGGCGTAATCCGTACTTTCGATCTTGAAGGAAACGAGGGGTACCAGCTTTCCGGGATCCACAAGCTCCGTTCCGAACTGTTGCAGCATCAGATACGCTTCCTGATACATCTTTTTCTCGATCATCAGCTCCGTCAGCTCCACACGGCTCTCCGCCGGAAGACGCTTCCCGTCGATAATGCGAATATAGGCGGTAAGCTCAGCCGGATCCGAATAATCATCGTAAAGCCGCACCAGCAGCGGACACAGCTTCAGCTTGTATGCATCCGTGATCTGATCGGATGACATAAGCAGTCGCAGGTTGTCCCGTTCCTTCGTAAGTGATTCCCGGTAATTCTCTTTTCCGGAAAGATGATGCAGCACGTAAGGCAGCCGTCCGTCGGCAAGGGATATGCATTTCGGCAGGTAATGAACGGGATTCATGAGGCGTTTTAAAGTCAGCTCCGCTGTCAGAGGTGAAAACCGCCGTCCCTCGGCATCCTCCGCCGCGATACTGTAATGATTGGTATAAAGACGGATCAGCGCATGTTGATCCCGTACGGGGATCCGCTCTGATTTTTTCAGTTCCTCATGCACCACGATCAAAGAAACGATATGGGGATTTGCGCACTGCACCTGATAGGTAAACATCAGATGCTCCATGGAAAGTGCAATCTCCTTGTTGATCATCCCCTCCGACAGGAGATCGTCATAGATCACCGCCAGGTCTTCACTGATCGCCCCCTCCTGCATCTCATCCAGCGCAAAGGTTTCCATATTGCGGCGGTATTCGTAATACAGCTCCCTGTTTTTCTTTTTTTCTTTTACGATCCGGGCAAAAAGCTCGGCCTTCTTTTCCTTCGGAAGGGTGCTGCTGTATTGAAAATACATCTCGATCACCTTCGGCAGCACTTCCGCCTTCTGCATATCCATGGACAGCAGGTAAGCCTCTGCCAGACCGGTAACACGAAGATTCAGCTCCACACCGCGCTCGAACCAGTAAAAGTAACGGGAATCCGCGGTATGCCCCGTCCTGATCAGATAAGCGCAGACCGCCTGTACGAGGTCATCACGGGGGTAAGCCTCATAGGTCATGCAGAGCAGCCGGTACAAAAGGGGATGGAAGTCCCTTCGCTGCTCGGAACGGGAGGAAATCTGTATGGCCAGATCCTTGGAAAGCGCTTTGCGCTTTGCCGCCCAATAGAGCACCTGAATTTCAAAATCATCCAGACGCTCCAGCATATGGGGATCCATCCACATCTGGTAATAGGCCTCCATATACAAATAGGGGCTTCTCGCGCCTTCCATGCAGCGCGCCTTGATGGCCGCCAGACGTTTCTCATCATTATCACAAAACTCTTCCCGCAAAAACAGGCGGATCCAGAACACTGCCAGATCTTCCGGATTCCGGTGATAGATCTCTTCGATCTCCTCAGTCAGCCGGTCAACGTAAGCGCTTTCGCGCTCTGAAAGCGTGCACAGGTAAAGGAAGTACGCGTACTCCGGCGTATCCGTAGCCTTGGCTTCCTTCCGGTATGCGTCCAGAATCCATCTGGCCTCCTGCTTCTGTTTATTCACCAGAAAAGCCTGTGCCTGCATGAGCACGTACCAGTCGTTCTCCGGATCCAATGCGTTCAGATGACGGCACAGGTCAATGGTTCGTTTCGCCCACTCTCCTGTCACCATCCGTTTCAGGCGGTAGGAAAGATAATCCTCTGTCAGGCGGATCCGGCCTTTGGCTATCTCTGCTCTCTTGTGACGCTCTTCCTCATCCTTTTCATCCCGCGCCGGGGCAAGGATCCGTATCCGAACAGTCTCGGTCTTGCGTGCAGACTCCACTGTAAGAAGCGCATCATTTTCTCCTGCGTGCATCGCCTTATGGCGGAGGTAAAATACGATCTGTCCGTTGCTGCCGTTCAGATCTGTTCTTGTGTAGGACTCCTTCTCCGGCACCAGAACCGGGCTGTCCGAACGGATCGTCACAAAAAACTCTCCCTGTCCCGTGACTACGAGGGGAATCGTGTCACTGACATCCTCCTCCGGGGCTTCATAGGTTTTTTCATGGCACTCCAGCGAAAAGTCCACGGGCTCCTTTTTGGCACAGGAAATCAAAAACTCCTCCATGCTGTTTGTGGCATGAAGCGGATCAAGCAGCGCCTCGTAGGTCAGTCGCTCCTTCCATTCATTGTCTTTGAAAATACTGCGAAATACCGAGGAGGAAAAGATTTTCACAGCCTCTTCCGGGCTTTCTCCGGCCAGCTTTTGAAAATCTCTGAGAGAACGGATCCGTCCGATACTGGTAAGGGCGTAGGGTTTCGTAATGGTGACAACAAAAGAAAGGCTGTATTCACACTGATTGCAGATCAGATAAAAAAAGCCCTTCTCAATGTTTCCTTCATGCAGCCCTTCGCTATAAAATTCATAGCGGATGACCGCTTCCTCTCCCTCAAACTGCGGGGTCAGACAATTCATCCGCATACCGGAAGTATAGACAATTCCCCGGATCTTTCTCCGATCCAGGGAAGACACCCGAAACTCTCCGGTCGCGGTCTGTCCCTCCAGTACTTCGAGCTCCACCTTATCGGATGAGATCTTCAGGATCGGTCCGGAATTATCAATCATCCCTCCGGCCAGCTCTTTCATCCGCTTACGCACGGCACCACCTTCGGACTGTTGGACATTCCATTGATTTTTTGCGATACTGTTGCTATCATAATTGATACGCACCGATGTCTTCTATAATAAATATGTGATATTAAGGTCAAAAGTCACATGCTGCCTGCGGCATTTCGACCTGCCCATTTTATTATGAAGAAACGGTATCATTCGTTTACGTTATTATATCGGATTTTCACATACCACGCAAGGAAGGATCTCATGATATTAAAACACAAAGACCACTTTCACGGCAGTGATCTGGAAAAGATCGAAGCGATTTACGGCATTCAGCGGGATACGATCATCAGCTATTCCGCAAACGTGAATCCCCTGGGCATTTCCCCCCAGGCCGCCGATGCGATCGCGCATAACCTGCATTGCATCGAAGCTTATCCCGATCGGGATTATACGGCTCTCAAACAAAGCATCGCGGACTACGCCGGCTGCGACACTTCCCAGGTGCTTGTCGGAAACGGCACCACTGAGCTGATTTCCCATGTGATTGCCCATACGCTGCCCAAAAAAGCGCTGATACTCGGTCCCACCTACTCGGAATATGAGCACTCCGTTTCGGTCTGCAACGGTTCCTCCGTTTATTTCCCCCTGCAGGAAAAAGACGGTTTTGCGCTTCGCGTGGAGGCCCTCACCGACAAGCTCACGGATGACACGGATCTGCTCGTCATCTGTAATCCCAACAATCCCACCGGCACCTGCATCCCTCTTTCCGATATGCGTACCATCCTGAACTGCTGTATGGAACACGGGATCTTTGTGATGGTGGATGAGACCTATATTGAGTTTGTCTCCGATCTCAAGCGGTATTCCGCCATTCCTCTCACAAATGACTATAATAATCTCATTGTGTTGCGGGGTGTTTCCAAGTTCTTCGCGGCACCGGGGCTTCGTCTCGGTTATGCCGTCACGGGCAACACCAATCTTCTCTCCCGGATCAGTACAAACGCTGATCCCTGGACAATCAATTCCTTTGCGGAGCTTGCGGGGACCGTCATGTTCCGGGATACGTCTTATATTGAAAAGACACGGGCGCTCATCGCCGCGGAAAGAGAACGGATGTATGCCCTTTTTTCCCATTCTTCCCGCTTCAAGGCCTATATGCCCTCTGCGAACTTCATGCTGCTGCGGATCGAAGAAGAAGGGCTGACCGCCCAATCCCTGTTTGATGCCTGTATCCGGGAAAAAATGATGATCCGGGACTGCTCCACTTTCCCGTTCCTGGATGAACGCTATATCCGCTTCTGTTTTCTGATGCCGGCGCAAAATGACCGGCTTTCCGAAAAGCTGCTTTCAAAATCTTCTGGCCAAAACGGATAGCGGAGGCTCCCCTTCCCTCCATCGTCACCCTGTCCCATAAGCTTCTTTTTTCGTTCTATCAAAGTTTATCCCTGATTTATCAAAACTCCCTCACTCCTTCTTCCCAAAAGTAAGTCCCTCCCTTTCACGAACGTGCGTTCTGTTTTTTATTGTGTAAAAACACGAAAAATTTATTATTTTGTCAGATATTTAATAATCATATACATTTTTGCAGGAAACAATTCTTATATATAATTTATATTTAATATTGTATGTTACTCCTATCAGGATTATATTTTCTTAAGGCATTTTCATGCTGTAAAATGAGTCCATATTGCGTAGATATGTCTCATATTTGCCAATATTTACCCTTCTATCTCTCTCAATGAACTATCCCGTCGAATAAGGCGGAATTCTCTGGTTTCATGCCTGTTTCATCCTTCTATTGTGCATATTTTTCTATTATATCTGGATATAATCCTCTAGATATACACATTTTCTTCCGGAGAACACCTTATGTTGTCATTCTGGTTCTCGTTTTTGGCGATACGCAGAAAAGACCGGCTTTCCGTGATCCGGAAGCCGGTCTTTTTTTGTTTTTCCATTGTCTATTTTTCCCAAAACTGCGTGACTGCAGTTCCATTCCGATTGATTGTCGTTATTTTCCCGTTCTGGCGTTTTTTTGTATGGATCCTATAGGAAGTCAGGCTGTCGGTCAATGATGGCTTAAATAGTCGTGTATGCCCTTTGCCGCGTTCTTCCCTGCACCCATGGCCAAAATCACCGTCGCAGCTCCGCTGACAGCATCTCCGCCGGCAAATACCGCCTCTTTGCTGGTCGCACCCGTGGACTCCTCTGCGATGATGCATTGCCGCCTGTTCACATCCAACCCCTTTGTCGTGGACGAAATCAGCGGATTCGGGGAGGTTCCCAGCGACATGATCACCGTATCGCAGGCAATCTCGTACTCGCTGCCCGGAATCTCCACAGGACTCCTGCGTCCTGATTCATCCGGCTCTCCCAGCTCCATCTTCACGATCCTGATCCCCTTCACCCAGCCGTTTTCATCCACAAGGATTTCCTTCGGATTCTGCAGAAGATCAAAGATGATGCCCTCTTCCCTGGCATGATGTACTTCCTCCACTCTCGCAGGAAGCTCTTTTTCGCCTCTGCGGTAGACAACATGTACCTCCGCACCGAGCCGCAGCGCCGTACGCGCCGCATCCATCGCGACATTGCCGCCGCCTACCACAACTACTTTTGACCCCTTTTTGATCGGTGTATCATAGTTTTTATAGGCCTTCATGAGATTATTTCTGGTCAAAAACTCGTTCGCCGAGAACACGCCGTTCGCCTGCTCTCCGGGAATCCCCATAAACCGCGGCAGTCCCGCACCGGAGCCGATAAAAACGGCTTCAAATCCTTCCTGTTCCAATAATTCATCAATCGTCACAGACTTCCCGATGACCACGTCTGTCTCGATCCGGACGCCAAGAGAACGGACATTTTCCACCTCGGCCTTTACCACCGCATCCTTCGGCAAACGGAACTCCGGAATCCCGTAAACAAGAACCCCGCCCGCCTCATGCAGTGCCTCAAAAATCGTCACATCATACCCGTTCTTTGCCAGATCTCCCGCGCAGGTAAGGCCCGCCGGTCCGGATCCGATCACGGCTACCTTTCGTCCGTTCTTTTTCTTCGGCGGTTCCGGCTTCACATCGTGCTCTCTGGCCCAATCCGCGGCAAAACGCTCCAGTTTTCCGATGGAGACCGGTTCTCCCTTGATCCCGCGGATGCACTGTCCTTCACACTGGCTTTCCTGCGGACAGACTCTTCCGCAGACCGCCGGAAGCGTGGTTGCCTCCGAGAGGATCTGATAAGCCGATTCATGCCGTCCTTCCTTGATCTGCTCGATAAATCCCGGAATATTAATGGAAACAGGGCATCCCGCCACACATTTCGGATTCCTGCAGTTCAGGCAGCGGGACGCTTCCTCCATCGCCTGTGCTTCTTCATACCCGAGGCACACCTCTTCAAAGTTGTGTGCGCGTTCCTTCGGATCCTGTTCCCTGATGGGTACTCTTTTTAATACATCTGCGCTCATTCTTCCGCTCTCCTTCTAACTGCCTAAATTCGCTAACAGCTTCCGCAACCCCCGTGGTGTGTTTCGCCCTCCTGCAGGGCCAGCATCGCGCGCCCCTCCTCCGTCTTATATTGCTGGACACGCTTCATCGCACCGTCAAAATCCACCAGATGCCCGTCAAATTCCGGTCCGTCCACACAGGCGAACTTCACTTCACCCCCCACCAGAAGCCGGCAGGCGCCGCACATACCGGTTCCGTCCACCATAATGGGATTCATGGAGACGATGGTTTTAATCCCCAGTTCCTTTGTCAGCAGGCATACGAACTTCATCATGATCATGGGACCGATGGCCACGCAGTGATCATATCTCACACCCTGGTCATATAACGCCTGGAGCTGATTGGTTCCCATCCCGTGAAATCCGAAGGTACCGTCATCCGTGGTGACATACACATTTTTCGCCACGGCTTTCATTTCATCCATGTAAAACAAAAGATCTTTGGTTCTGGATCCCATGATCACATCCGCCTCCACTCCGTGCTCATGAAGCCATTTCACCTGCGGATACACAGGCGCAGTTCCAAGTCCCCCCGCAATAAAGACGATCTTTTTCTTCCCCGTCTCCTCCAGGTTTTCTTCCTCGCAAAGATCGGATGGCTTTCCAAGGGGCCCCACGACATCAAGGAAAGCATCGCCCGCTTTCAGATCCTTCATCCGCTCTGTGGAAGCACCCACGGTCTGTACCACCAGCGTTACCGTTTCCCTTTCTCTGTCATAGTCGCAGATTGTCAAAGGAATCCTCTCTCCCTTTTCATCCGTGCGAACGATCACAAACTGTCCGGGCAGGCATTTCGCTGTCACTCTCGGTGCATATACATCAAACAGATAGATCTTATCCGCCAGATTCTCCGCTCTTTTGATCTCAAACATGGTTCATCTCCTTTTCCTCTATTCTAAGGAACTGTTACAGTTGATTCAACGCTCACCCGGCCTGCACAGGCGACAGGGAAACGAATGAATTCGTTTCCTGTATAGCTTATTGACCGCTTCCGGCCTTCCCCTTGTCCACCACATTGATGTAAGGATAGGGAATCTCTATACCGTTCTCTGCCAAAGCCCTGGTCACTCTCAGGTTGATATCGGAGATCAATACCTCCGTGGGAACGTTCGCCGGAAAATAGACCGTGGTGGAAACACGGAAGCCCGTCACCTCATAGGCCATGAAATAGACCGGTCCATAGTCCATTTTCCCGTCCTTTTCCTTTCCGGGAAGACTAAGGGGAGAGGATATGATCGCATCTCTCACCACCTGCAGGGTCTTTTCCATATCACTGTTTAATGCGACATAAAAGTTGAACTTTGCAGACCGGTTATCCCGGTGATAGCAAAAATTCGTAATCTTCATGTCGTTCAGCTTGCTGTTCGGCACAACGAAGGTTTCCGTATCCAGTCCGATCAGTGCCACATGCCGCATGGTAATATCCTTGACAACCCCGGTGGTGCCGTCCTCCAGCGAGATACGGTCACCGATCTCAAAGGGCTTATAGATGCTGATCAGCACACCCCCAAGTAAATCCTTCAGCATTCCCTGAGCGGCAAATACAATCACAAGGGCAATAGCCGCGACCACCAGGATCAGCGTTACCAACAACGGATTGAACCCGCCAATCGTAGTAACAATGACGACAAGTCCGATAATAATGATCCCCAGGGATACCAGCCTCCTTAACAGGACTGCCATAATATCTGCCCGCTTTCTTTGAATGTGTCTGAAAACGGCCTGTGTGATCCCAAGCGCCGCCGCCATGACGATCAGCCCGATCACTACGGTTAAGATAATTGATAAGATTGCCTGTTCTTTCATATCAAACTTTTCCTCCTGCCGATCGGTATGTCCAAATCGGTGATGTGCACTTTCCTAAAGGAACCGCAGATTTCAGCGTTACTTTAAAGCAGCGTCCCCACCAGGCGCAGGAAACGACCCTGCAGCTTCACGCCCAGTTTTTCTGCCTTGATGGATTCTTCGGTAACCCGCACACACTTCTGAAGCGTGTTGGTAAAGTCCTGTTCAATGTCCGGAATACAGGGCGTATCATAAAGATAGGTGCCGCACTCAAAGTGATGGTACAGGCTCCGGTAATCCAGATTGATGGTACCGACCACAGCCTTTACATCGTCCGAAACAAATACCTTGGCATGGATAAAGCCGGGGGTATAGAGGTAGATCTCAACACCGGATTCCAGAAGCGTCTTGAAATAGGTCTTTGCCAGTGCATAGACCGCCTTCTTGTCCGGGATCCCCGGAAGAATCAGCTTCGTATCCACTCCCCGCTCCGCACTGAACTTCAAAGCAGTCAGAAGCTGGTCATCCAGAATCAGGTACGGGGTCATGATATGGACGTAGCGGTTCGCACGGTTCAGAATGTCCATATAGACTTTCTCTCCTATACGATCCTTCTCATAGGGATTGAATCCGTAAGGCACCACAAAGCCTTTCTGATCCGGAAAATGCTCCGGCTGTGCTGTCAGATATGTCTGGTAGTCCGGATGTTCCTCTTCGAAGCTCCACATATTGAGGAACATCAGGGTCAGGTTTTTCACGGCCTCCCCTTCGATTTTTACTGCCGTGTCCTTCCAATGTCCGAAGCGGTCGATATGGTTGATATATTCATCACCCAGGTTCACGCCGCCGTTGAAGCCGACCTTCCCGTCAATCACCAGGATCTTTCTGTGGTCACGGTTATTATAGTGGGTAGAGGAAAGAGGGCGTAAAGGAGAAAACATCTTGGCCTTGATGCCCAGCTTTTTCAACATTTCCGGATAATTATACGGAAGCATGGAAATCGCACAGGTGCCGTCATACATCACACGCACATCCACGCCCTGCTTTGCTTTCTCTGCAAGGAGGTAGAGGATCTTCCCCCACATCATTCCCTCTTCCACAATAAAATACTCCAGGAAAATGAAATGCTCCGCTTTTTTAAGCTCCTCCAGCATAGCCGCCCATTTATCTTCCCCGACGGGATAGTAGGTAACGCGGTTTTGATCCGAAACGGGGAACGTGGTATTGCGGTTCAGGTAGGTCACAAGCTCTGCCGTTTCCGGGCTTTCTTCGCGAAGCCTTTCCATCACTCCTTCATCCTGTTTGATCTCATTCCGGTGTTCCTGTGCGAGGGCATTATAACGCCCTCCCACCATCCTGTGTCCGGCGTTGATGCGTGTATATAAGTAAAAAATGCCGCCGAAAACGGAGGTGACTGAGATCAGCAGAATCCAGGTCAGCTTGGCCGAGGAATCCATATCACTGTTGTAAAGTGCTATGACGACTGCGAGGTTAAAGATCAGCGCTCCGATCAGGGTGTAGGAAATGATCTGTGAAAAAAAGGCCAGCAGCAGAAAAATCACGACAAAGGCAAGCAGCAACAGAAGGATGACCACACCGGTCCGGCTAAAGAGGATCCTTAAAACGCCTTTCTTTTTCCGGCTGGTCAAATGGATTTCATCGTTCATACTCATCTTCTCCTTTTTTGTATTGTGATTCGTAAAGCACCGCAGGTATCAGGTATTCTGCGGGAACCCCGCAGACGGATGCCGGACATCCCGCATCGTTTGTCAGAACTGCAAAACAGATAGGGTTCTCTTGATTTTGACATAACAAACCCGGACTGTCAATCGGCAGCCCGGGTTTTCGGTTCTTTTCCAAGGATACTCATTTTAAAGCGCCTGCTCCGTACCGCTCCCTCAGGTCAAAGGAAGCCGGCAGACAGATCCTCCCGCCGGATCGTTAAAAGCTCGTCATCCTCCACAGGCTTCCCTTCCCGAAGCGAGGAGGCGATCCTGCTGTCCTTTCTTCGAATGCATTGCTCGAGAAGGTTTCGGACTCCCCTCGCGTTCCCGAAGTCCACCGTGTCACGACGGGCTTTTTCGATCATTAGACGGATAGCGTCCTCCAGTCCATCTTCCATCTGAAGTCCCTTCTGTTTCAGCATCTGCTGAAAGATCCTCACCAGCTCATCCTCACGATAGTCCTCAAAAACCACCTCATTGGACAGCCGGCTTTTCAGCCCCTGGTTGACGGAAAGAAAATCGTCGATCTCCGTTCCATAACCCGCCACAATGCACATCAGCCGGTTCCTTCTGTTTTCCAGCTCCGCCACCAGAGTCTGCACCGCTTCTCTGCCGAATTCATCCTGTTCCCCGTTCAAAAGGGTGTAGGCTTCGTCGATGAAAAGGATCCCTCCCTCCGCCTGATCCAGCTTTTCCATCACATTTGTGGCGGTCTGCCCTGCATAATTTGCCACCAGATCCGCCCGGCTCACCTCGATGAACACCTTCTTTTTCAAAACCCCGAGCTTCGTGTAAATCTCTCCGAGAAGCCGGGCCACGGTGGTCTTCCCTGTGCCGGCATTGCCCTTGAAGATAAGGTGAAGTGTACCGGTTTCAGCGGGAGGAGTGATCCCGCGTTCCTCCATCATTCTCCGCACCATCACGGCATCCACCATCTCCTGCACCTTCTTTTTTGCCGCAGAAAGACCGGTAAGACCATTCAGCTCCGAAAGTAGCTCCTCCAGGGATTTCTCCTCCCGGAGGCTTTGTCCCAGCAGCTTTTTAAGATCTTCCGCCAGGATCGTGTCATAGTCCTTTCCGCCCGGTGATTTCCCCGATGCTTCCATCTGAAGGAGCCGCGTATTCTGTACCTCTCTGACGTCGTCGAAGAGATTCCGGACGCCCCGGGCGTTGCCGAAATCAGGCTGCTTCGATCGGATCGAAAGGATCTGACGCAATGGCTCCATCGCATCCTCCCCAAGCAGCATGCCGCTTTCCCTGGCAAAGCGCGCAAAGATCTCACACATCTCCTCCAGACTGTAATCCGCGAAGTCAATCCGGTTGCGGATACGGCTCCTAAGTCCGGCGTTTGCCCGTAAAAAATCCTCCATGTCCTTCTCATAGCCTGCAAGGATCACGCAAACGCTGTCCCTGCGGTTCTCCATCTGGGCAACGATCTCATCCACCGCCTCATGTCCAAAGCTGTCTCCACGATCCTGTATGAGTGCATAGGCTTCATCGATAAAAAGGATGCCGCCCTCCGCTTCCTGAAACCTGTTCTGCACATTTTGGGCGGTATGCCCCTGGTACATCCCCACCAGATTTCCCCGGTTGCACTCCACCAGCTTATCTCCGCTTGGAAGTATCCCTGCCTTCCTGTAGATCTTCCCAAGGAGTCTTGCCACCGTGGTTTTCCCGGTACCGGGATTTCCGGTGAAAAGCATATGAATGGTTCCGCCGCCGCCCTTCCTTTGGGCGCCTGCTTCCTCGGCTCTCCGATCCGCTTCCAGTGTCTCGATCCTTCTCTTTACCTGTGCCTTCACGCCGGCAAGACCGATGAGACCATCCAGTTCCAAAAGGATCTCCCGGTAACCGGAAAGGAGCGTATCCATACCGGGAGATCCTTCCTCCGAAGGAAACCCCTCTTTTCCCGGGGCTTCCAGATCCTTTGCGGTATGTTCGACGCCAACGGAAAGTTCCCTCATTTCCTTAGCGATTTTTCTGACCTCTCCCTCCTCCATATTCGCAATGCGCTTCATATGGTATTCCTCGGAAAAATCGATCTCCGGTACGATAACCTTGAGATGGATCAGCTGATGCCGGTCCAACCCGATGGAAAGCAGCACCAGAGAATGCGCAGGCACCCCGGAGGGCAGCGCGATGTCAAAATTACCGATGATGGTGATATCCGTAAGCTCCCGGTACTCTCCCTCCGTGATGGAGATGGAAAGCCGTTTCTGATCCCTGGCGATGGTACGGAACCTCCGTTCCTTTTCCACGGGAAGTCTGGAGTTCCGGAAGATCACTTTTTCATTCTCTTCCTTCCCATTCTCCCCTGTTACCACGATGCCGATGCTGTGGGAGCAGACATCCGTGAAGTGGAGAGAAGCTTCCTTTTTTGCCAGCGCATTTCCATAGATAGCCGCACCGATGGCCACCGCCTCATCGGGATTGATATCCGCGCTGATCTCTCTGGAAAGACAGCGCGACACCTCCTCCCGGACAAAGGGGATCCTGCTGGAGCCGCCGATAAAGAGGACGCGGTCTATCTGCGCCCCCGAAAGCCCTGCCGCCTCCATGGCTGCACGCGTCTTCCGCAGGGTCTTCTCCACCGTGGGGCGGATCATCTCCGTAAAGGTCTGCCGGGTCAGGGTCACCTGTTCCCGGACTTTTCCGATCCGCAGGGGGATCGATGCCTCCTGCTTTGCGCTCAGTTCCTTTTTCGCTTTCTCTGCCCTGATCAGCAGCTCCTGAAGCTCGTCCAGGTACTCCGCGCTCTTCAGGTCAATCCCCTGCCGGTCTTTAATCTCCATGCAGACGTAATCCGCGATCTGCCTGTCAAAGAAACTCCCGCCGGCACGGGAAAGTCCGTCTGTAGAAAGCACGGTGATCTCCCCCTCCCCATCGATCCGAAGGATGGTCACATCAAAGGTACCCCCTCCCAGGTCATAAACCAGAAGGGTTTCCTCCCGGATCCGGTTTCGATGGATATAGCAGAGGGCTGCTGCCGTAGGCTCATTGATCATGCCGGCGAGAGGAAGTCCCGCCAGGGTCGATGCATCCTCCGTCGCCTTCCGCTGGGAATCCTTGAAATATGCCGGTACCGTGATCACTACGGAATCCACGGTTCTGCCGGAGGAACGCGCTGCGTCCTCTGCGATCTTCCGGAGGATCAGGCTGCTGACCATCTCCGGTGTGAACTGCCGCTGCCCCCGTTCCTTCACCACGATTCGTTTCCCCATCTCGTTCTTGATCACAGAGATTACATCATCCGGCCGCAGGAGGGATTCATCCTTTGCATTCTCCCCTACCACCGCCTGAGCTCCGTCCTCCAGCATCACAACGGAGGGGGTCAGGTGACTCCCCTCCGCATTTTCGATCACCTGCGGATCTCCGCTTTCATCCATATAGGCTCCCACCGAGTAGGTGGTTCCGAGATCAATTCCAAGTATCATAAGGGCTTACTACTTTCTTCCGAATAGCCCCGAGAGCTTCTTTCCAATACCATCAAAGGGTTTCAGCTTTTTCAGGCTTTCTTTTGCCGTGATACTCCCTCCGGCTGCCGCCCGCTCCAGGAGTTCGATGGCCTTTTCCTTATCGCCCGGGCAGCCATGGATGCCAACCCCGAGATGCCACTCAGCAACCCTGCATAACGCCTCCAGATTCCCCTGCTCTGCCGCCTTTTTGATCAGATCCGCTGCGCCTTCATCCTGGTAATCCTGCAAGAGCCTGTTAAAGCCTACCAGGTACTGTGCCTCGGCATTTCCTCTTTCTGCGGCGATCTCCCGAAGGAGTTCTGCCATTATTTCATTCTCAGAGCCCCCAAGCCCATTATACTCCTTCGCTTTTGCTTCCAGCGCATCGCCTCCCTGCAGCTCCTCTGCAAGAGCATTCGCTTTTTCGCGAAGCTCCTCTTTCTGAGCCTTCCACTTCAGTCTCTGCTCGACGATCATGGCCCTGTTGCCCATGTGGATGGCCTCCAGGTTATTCTTCCCGTTCAGGTCACCCGCCTCATAAGCCTTTTCGAAATAAGTCACTGCCATATCAAAGTCCCTTGCTGTTCCCATGCCCTGGTAGTAGAAGGTTCCCAGGTCATTATAAGCTCTTGTCTCCCCGGCATCCGCTGCCTGCCGCATCAACCGGTATGCATTCTGCGGATCTTTCGGAACCCCGGCACCCTCCATATACATCCAGGCCAGAGAAAACATGGACTTCCCGCTCCCCGCATCCGCTGCCTTTTGAAGCCAGTGTGCAGCCACCTGATAGTCCTGTGGGACGCCGTTTCCATCATGGTAAACGAAGCCCATATTTTCAATGCAGGCAACCACACCTTTGTCAGCGCCCTTCTGCCACCAGGAGATCGCCATCGAAGAATTCTGGGGTACGGTTTCACTGCCCCTCATATAGATCGCGCCGATGTTTGTGGCCGCGGCATATCCTCCTTCCTCAAATGCCTCCTGTAAAAGCGGAAGCGCCGCCAGAAATTTTCCCTCATCCTGCAGCATTTCGCCATAGCCGAAATAACGAAGGACGAGAGGTGTCGAACGGTTCGCCTTTTCACGCATTTCCTCCGGACTCAGTTGATCTTTTCCAAGACGCCCGCCTTCCTTCAGCAGCTCCTGATCCGCCTCATACTGCTTCCGAACCCGGTTCAGCCTAAAGTTTCCGTACCATAATTCATCTCCCAGGCCAAGGAGATTACTCGCTGCAATATCCAGGATCTCCTGATAACCTCCTTCCTCTGCGGCGTCCACTGCCTTATGGTAGTATTCCTTCGCCTTTTCCTGGCTTTCCGGAACTCCATAGCCATTCCGGTACATATATCCGAGATTGTTAAGTGCCGAGGGATTCCCCTGATTCGCGGCCCTCAAAAACCATTCCGCCGCCTTCTCATAATCGACCAGAGCCCCGTCTCCATTCAGGTATATCTCTCCCAGCCAGGACTCTGCCTGGACATCCCCGCCCTTCGCCGCGGCTTCCAGCCACTCGTTGCGCTTTCCGATATCCTTAACTGTTCCGTCTCCGTGATGATAACAGGTCGCAGTCAGATATTGTGCTCTGGCATTCCCAAGCTTCGCCGCTTCCAGGGCCTTTTCATATGCCTTCTGCGAATCCTGTTCATAGCCGTTCTCCCCCAGCTTATAGTTTATTGCTTCGGAAAGAAGCTCCCCGCTCAATGCCTCCTGCTCACCGCCGCCAAAAGATGCGGTCTCTCCTGCAGTCACGCCGGCGTCCGGCCCATCCGAAGTCTCCTCATCCCTGCCGATGGCACCGGTATCTGCTTCATCTCTTGCGATGCCGCTTTCCTGCCGCTTTACCATCCAGGAAAGAGAGCCGATGGCGCCCTCCAGCTCCTTCAGATCCGCACTCAGCTCTTCACGACGGGCTTCATCTGTCACGCTGTCCAGCCGATCCAAAAGCTCCATCTGCTTTTTTTCCAGCTCGTGAAGGATCTCCTCCGGGCTCTGGTTTCCGTTGATTCCAAGTTTGTTCAATAGTTGATCCATTTTTCGCTCCTTCTTTTTTTAATCAATGTATTCTTCCCGCACTATTCCATACACATCCTTATCCGAATAAATCGGATCATTCAATGCTCTATCCAAATAGGACTGTGCTTCCTCTTTTGTGTCAAACCCAAAGCACTCGGAAGAGACTTCATAAACATAACCGGCATCCTCCGCCATATAGATGGTGTAGCACCATTTCTCCTGTTTTTTTGAATCCATTCAGATCTCCCTGTACCGGTTGATTAATCTCTTGTTTGCCCCCGCAAGGCGCGAATCCGACCTCACCGTATCCAAAATATGACTGTACAGCCTCTGATAGGTTTCGCAGAAATAGCTTTTTCGCGCTTCTCCCTCTCCGGCATCGTTCCGGCCGCAGCCGCAGCCACATACCTCCCGCCATTCACACGCTCTGCAGGCCTCATCCGCGGGCCTTTGATAAAGCCTTTTCACAGACGCATACACATCAGTCCCGAGGATCTCCTTCAAGCTCTGCTCCTTCAGATCTCCAATGACAAAGGTATCCTTTTCATAGGCATCGCAGAAATTCACCGAGCCCTCCGGCGTGTAGGAGAGAAAATTGCCGCACTCCCTCCTGCAGTTATGAACACAGCCCCGGCTCCCTTTCCCATACATGGCTCTTAAGGCAAAGTCGAATTCCCGGATCCTGACTCTTCTTTTCGTGTGATAGTAAAGGTCAAAGCATTCCGTCAGATACTGTGCCAGTGCCTCCGGCTGCGCCACACAATGATCCATGGGATTATAGCAAAGACAAAAGCCGGCACTTTCGATCCCGGCTTCCTCCAGAAAGGCAAAATATGCCTCTGCCTTCCCATAGCTTTTCTCTGAAACCACGGACAGGATCCCGGGACGGATGCCCTTCTCCCGCAGCAGCGCCATATTTCTGATCACCCGCTCCAGGGAAGCCTGATTGCCATCCTTCCCGTAGTGTGCGTTCATCTCCGCCGGCCCGTCCAGGCTGATGCCGGGGTGCATCTCCATCTCCGAAAAGAGCTCCGCCCATTCTTCATCGATCAAAAACCCGTTGGTTTGTATATTGTTCCGGAAGGAAATCCCGGTTTCTTTTTCCAGCTCCTTCTCATAGGCGTAAATCTCCCGGAATCGTTCTTTTCCCCAAAGCAGAGGTTCTCCGCCATGAAAGATCACCGTCTCGGATCTCCGTCCTTTTTCTGCATTAAAAAGAGCCGTCTCTCTCAAAATCTGTTTGCAAAGAGACGGCTCCATGACCGCAGATCCTTCCGGCGGATGATTCGCATAGCGGCAGAACTCACAAATATAATTGCAGTGTTCCGTGAGCTTGATGATCGGCGTCTGAAAAGCTGGAGCACGGTCCGGAATCAATGGTAATCGTTCCAGAAATCATGCCATTCCTGGTAATCCGCAGACATCCAGGAATCCTCCGAAGCCGAGCTCTCCTCCTCGGAAAGCACCTCCTCAATAAAAGCAACTCCGTTTTCCATGTCGTTTCTCTTCCCCTTTCCTTTTATACGGAATCTGCATCAAAAACACGCTGTTCCCGATTGATTCCTCCCCAAAAAAACAAAACACCTAGTAAATTTTACCCCCCCCCATAAAAAAATGTCAAGAAAAAAAAGAGCCGATCACGACTCTTTTCCTGAAAGATTCCGTCCTGCCGCAAAATTCACCCTCGGTACCCTGTCCGACAGCGTTTCCTTAACGGTTTTCCCGGATTTTCAAATCCTTTATGAGAAATACACCAGTTCGTCCTCCGGACGTTCCGCCGGCCTGATCTCCGTGGGATAAAGCACCGGTCCTTTCCCCTTATACTCCTTTGCAAACTCGACCCGGAAGTCCGCCGTCAGCTCAATCCAGCTTTTATGCGGTATCTGATCCGCCTCCCTGTATTTACACTTAAACCCGATGAACTGAATGTCCGCCTCACAGCAGGTCATGGCAAAGCGTCCCGGCACAAACACACCTTTTCCGCGCTGCTTCTCGGGATTATATACAAGGGCAAGGAAGTGAATTCTTTTCCCTTTGTAATGCTCCGGATGCTCCATGGCGTCAAGATACCAAATGGCATAGTCCGCATCGGAAATATCAAGTTCATCGCCGCTGATGTCAAAGGGAAGCTCCTCATCTCCGCCCTGATCAATGGTGCCGTCCGCACGCTCATAGACGATCTGAGCCGCACGGTTGATGGCTTTTACGGTACGGCGGAACAGGGTTTTATTGGTTTCATCCGTACACCGGTTAAAAATCACCACATCCGCCTTGAAGATCTGTTCCTTCATCATCTGGCGCATGTTGTTGTAATACATCTCGTAGCTTCCCGCATCCACCGTGGCAAGAGCCTGGACGATCTGCCATCCCTTCGGCAACTCCGTTTCCAGGATCAACGCAATCTCCCAGGTGCCGTTATATTCGATGAAGACAGTTTCGGGATGATGCTTCTCATGCAGCTTGCGGAGCTTTTCGGCGGTAAAATCCTCTTTCTTTTCGATCCACTCCAGTACCGCATGGACTCCCTTCAGACGCTCCTCGTCGTATTCCACGTCTCCGTCTTCACAGGCGATAATCAGCGTTTTCTGGTCTGCGGCGAATTCCTGATCAAACAGCGTCTCATGAATCAGGCTTGTCTTGCCGCTGTCCATGAAGCCGGTAAACAGATATACATAAATCTCTTCCATGGTTTTTTGCCTTTATGCCAATCCAAACAATTCTTCAATCCTATGCTCGTCAATATCGGTTCCGATCACAACGAGCCGTCCCGTATAATCCGGTTCTCCGTCCCGAAGCTCATACTCACCCGAAACCATGTCGAAGTAGATCCATTTCCCGTCGGTTCCCTCCACCATTCCTTTTGACCGGAGGACATTCCCGTATTCCTCGGTTTCCGCAAATTTCTTCAGCGCATTCTCAATCGTTTCCCGGTCAAATTTATGGGGTGTCTCCTTCCCCCAGCTGGTGAAAATATCATCTGCATGATGATGGTGATGATGATCATGGTCATGATGTTCATGTTCGTGCTCATGATGCTCGTGCTCATGTTCGTGCTCGTGATGTTCGTGCTCATGCTCATGCTCATGTTCGTGGTCATGCTCATGCTCATGTTCATGTTCGTGCTCATGATGCTCGTGCTCGTGATGCGCATGCTCATGTTCGTGCTCATGATGCTCATGGTCATGGTCGTGCTCATGATGATGATGCTCCGCCTCATGCTCAGCAGCATCCTTCAAATGCTGCTCTTCGGCACGAATCTGAATCGCCAGAGAATCCTGCCCTTCCATCACCTTCAGGATCTGATCCCCGCTGATCTGATCCCAGGGAGTGGTGATCACCGCCGCTTCCGGGTTCATTTCCCTGATCATCTCCTGGCAGAAGGTCAGCTGCTCCTCCGACGCCTTTTGCGACCTGGACAGCAGAACCGTGGTGGCATACTGCAGCTGGTTCTCAAAAAACTCTCCGAAGGCTTTCCGTTGTTTGGCGGCTTTCAGCGCATTCACCACCGTCACCAGGGCATTGAGCTTCACATCCTCCTCTTTTTCAAAATCAATCACCGACTTCATGACATCGGAAAGCTTCCCGACCCCGGAGGGCTCGATGATGATCCTGTCCGGATGATACGTTTTCAGCACCTCCCGCAGGCTCTTGGCAAAATCCCCCACCAAAGTACAGCAGATGCAGCCGGAATTCATCTCGGTAATCTGGATGCCCGCATCCTTTAAGAAGCCTCCGTCAATCCCGACCTCTCCATATTCGTTCTCGATCAAAACGATCTGTTGCCCCTGCAGGGATTCCTCCAACAGTTTCTTGATCAAAGTGGTCTTTCCGGCGCCGAGAAATCCCGACACAATATCAATTTTGGTACTCATAGCAGCTAACCGTCCTTTCCTTTACATTTTTTCCGGTGCTTCAAAACCCAGCAGGTCAATACACTGCAGCAGCACATCCCTTGTCAGCGTCAGCAATCTGATATAGCTCTTCTGGCGTTTTTCATCCTCCTCCGCCAGGATCTTCGTTTCATGGTAGAAATGGTTGAATGCGTTGCAAAGCTCATAGACAAAGGCGCAGATCTTGTGCGGCGCTTTTTCTTCCGCCGCATTTTCGATCATGGCATTGTATCCTGCCAGTCTGAGCATCAGGTTCTTCTCGCTCTCCGTGGTTGCCGCACCGATGATGGTGTCCTGCGCAGAAGCGCCGCTTTCCTCATACTTCCGCAGAATGGACTTGATACGGACAATCGTATACAAAAGATACGGTCCGGTATTTCCCTCCGATGAGGTAAATCTGTCAATATCAAAAATGTAATCCTTCGAAGCCTGATTGGAGAGATCCCCGTATTTCAAAGCGGAAAGACCCACAATCTCCGCGGTTTCCCGCGCGGTTTTCAAATCCGTATCCGGATTGCTCTCAAGGATCCGCTCATACATCCGATCCCCGATCTCTTTGATCAGGCTGGACAGCAGCATCACACCGCCGTCTCTGGTCTTGAAGGGCTTCCCGTCCTTTCCGTTCATGGTACCGAACCCGATGAACTGGAGGGTAACGTTTTCCGGTACGATACCGGTCTTTTTCGCACAGCGGAACACCTGAACAAAGTGAAGCTCCTGCCGTTTGTCCACAACATAGACTACCTCATCCGGCGAAAGCTCCTGCATCCGCATCACCAGCGTCGCAAGATCCGTCGTCGTATAGAGGGAGGCTCCGTCTGATTTTAAAATCATGCAGGGAGGGATCTCTTTGGTATCGGTCTCCTCCGCGACATCCACCACCAGAGCGCCCTCACTCTCATAGCAGAACCCCTTTGCTTTCATCATCTCCACCATGTCGGCAATATAGGGATCCGCGTCGGACTCTCCTTTCCAGAGATCAAAGGACACCTTCAGCTTCTCATAGTTCTTTTTCAGATCCGTAACGGAAAGCGCCAGTATGTGCTTCAGCAGCGCCAGGTATCCCCTTCTTCCCCGCTGCAGCTCGTGGGTCGCAAGAAGCGCCCGTTCCTTATACGCTTCATCCTCTTTGGATTTCGCGCTTGCGGTAGGATAAATCTCTTCCAGCTCTTCGATGGTAAAGGGCGGGGTCTTGGGATATTCCCCGGTATACGCCGGATCGAAATACGGCAGATCTCCTTTCCGCTCGGACACCTCCGTGATAATGAGCCCCATCTGCAGCCCCCAGTCTCCAAGATGTACGTCTCCCGTGACAGAATGCCCCATATAGCGAAGGATCCGCTTAATGCTCTCTCCGATGATTGCCGAACGCAGATGCCCGACATGCAGGGGCTTCGCCACGTTGGGTCCGCCGTAGTCCAACACGATCTTTTTCGTCTCTGCAACGGGATCCGATCCGAATCGCGGGCTCTTTTGCATTTCCGCAAGATAAGAAGCCAGAAATGATCTTTTCAGCTTCAAATTCAAAAAGCCCGGCTTTACGGCAGAGATTTCCTCAAACATGGAATCGCGGTCCTCCGACAGCTTTGAGGCCACTGCCTCAGCAATCTGAATCGGTACCTGATGCGCTTTCTTCGCAAGAGCCATGGCTCCGTTACATTGAAATTCACAGAGATCCGGCCGTGCGCTCCATACCACCTGTGCATACTGTTCATCCAGTTCGAGGGCACGAAACGCCAACGCCACATACTCACTGATCACATCCAGCAGTTTTTTCATCCTGTTATGACCCCTCTTCCTGCATATTGTGCAGCATATCCGCAAATGCATCCTTCTTTTCGGACAGGATCGCCGCCACCTGCGCGGCCTCTTCCTCATTTTCAAAGGCATTTTGTCCGTACACGCCGTCTGCACCGGTACGTTCCCTCCAGGCTGCTTCCTCGTCGGATATGCCCTGCTCCGCGGCCGCAGCCGCCGCATAGGCTGCCTGCTGTTCTTCCATCAGCTTCGCGTCGTCCTCCGCCGCCTCTGCCTGCAGCCTTTCATAAATCTCCTGTGCGATGCGCGCCGCCTCATCCTCCTCGCTGACCGCAGCCGCTGCCTCCTCTTCCGGCTCTGGAGCTTCTTCCGGCTCCTCCGGCTTTTCTGCATAGCGGACTCGCCAGTATTTGATGACAGACCGTCCCATCTGGTCTTTTTTCATGCGTTCTTCAATCGTATCACTCATGCGGTTACCTGTCCCATTTCTCGCTCATTGCATTGATCTGATCCGCAAATTTGGCCAGCTCTTTGTTCGGGATGCCTTCGTTTCTTTTAATCACTTCCATCAGCCGGTTCCCTGCCGCAAGAAGCCTTGCAAACACATTCGAGGACACTTTTTCGGATACTTTCCTCTGTTTCTTCTCATGATTGCCGACCTTGATCATCATGCCGGTGGACAGGTCAAAGAGATCCCCGCTATAGGGCGCGTAAGCATCATATCCGTTTCCGTTCAGATGGGATGCAAAGGCTTCACAGGTGCTGTCATCCCCATGCACCACAAACACCTTCCGGGGCTTCTGCTCCATGACGGAAAGCCATTCTGTCAGATGATCCCGGTCCGCATGTCCGCTCATACCGGGAAGCTGTTTGATCTCGGCGTAGACCTCAATCGTCTCCCCGAAGAGCCGCACCTCCTTCGCGCCGGAAAGAAGCGCATTGCCAAGGGTTCCCGGTACCTGAAATCCTACGAAAAGAATCGTGCTCTCCGGCCGCCAGAGATTATGCTTCAGATGGTGTCTGATCCGGCCCGCTTCACACATACCGGATGCGGAAATAATGACAACGGGTTTTTTCAGAAAGTTAATGGCAATGGATTCGTCGCTTGTGATCGCTGTATGCAGTCCGTCAAAACGGATCGGGTTAATCCCCTTCGCAATCAGCTCCTTCGCCTCTTCACTGAAACACTCCTCGTTATTCTGGTGGAAAATGTTGGTCGCCTCCACCGCAAGAGGGCTGTCGATATATACCTCAAAATCCTGATATTCCGGCAGCAGCTGTTCGCTCTTGATCCGGCGGAGATGATAGAGCATTTCCTGCGTTCTGCCCACCGAAAAGGCCGGGATGACAAGGTTGCCGCCGCGCAGGAATGTGGAACGGATCGTATCCGCAAGCTCCTCCGCATAATCCGGAGAAACGTTATGAATCCGGTCTCCGTATGTGGATTCCATGACCACATAGTCTGCACCGGAAAGCTTTGCCGGATCCTTAATCAGCGGGCGCTGCCCGTTCCCGAGGTCGCCGGAAAAAATCACCTTTGTCTCTTCCCCGTCTTCCTCCACATAAAACTCTATGGATGCGGATCCGAGGAGATGCCCCGCATCGGAAAATCGCACACGCAGCATATCGTCCACCGTCAGCAGTTCCCCGTAGTGGCAGGGGATAAAAAGCTCCAGCACACCATCCACGTCGGAAAGATCATAGATGGGCGTCACTTCCGCTCTGCCGGACCGCCTTGCCTTACGGTTTCTCCATTCCGCCTCTGCCTGCTGGATATGCGCGGAATCCCGCAGCATGATCTCACAGAGCTCGCAGGTCGCCTGAGTCGCGTAGATCTTTCCCCGGAAGCCGTGGCTGTACAGAAGCGGCAGCAATCCGGAGTGATCGATGTGCGCGTGCGTGATGAACACGTAATCGATGGCCGCTGCGTTCACCGGAACATTCTGGTTCTCATAGAGATCCGGCCCCTGCTCCATACCGCAGTCCACGATCAGAGAATGATCCTTGTATTTCAGATAGTGGCAGCTCCCGGTTACCTCATGTGCTGCGCCTAAGAATTCTAGAAGCATTTCATCCCCCTATTGAAAGAAAAGCCGGAACACCCTACGCTCCGGCTTTTCTGATGAATTGTAAAAAATTTATTTTCGCGTATTCCGCAGAAACTCCGGGATCCTGATATCCTTTTCCGGGATCTTGCTGACCGGTCTCTTCGGATTGTCCAGATTGGCAGCAAAAATATCCTGCGGTTCCGGTTGTTTCGGCTGCTTTGCCTGTACCTGGGCGGATACCGGCGTCTCGGCAGGCTGCACATTGGAAAGAGCCCTTTGCTGCAGCGCCGAAGCCTGTGCCTGCGTCTGCGCGAAGATATCGGTCTTTTGCGGCACCGGCGTCTGAACCGCCGTACGGGTAATCCCCTGGGTACTGCTCAGTCCGCTGTAGCGCATCATACCGGGAATGTCATTTCTGACAGCACGGTCATCAAGCCCCGTCGCGATCACGGTGATCTTGATCTTATCCTTCATGGTATCATCTTCTCTGGCGCCGAAGACAACCTCCACATTCTCGCCGGTCAGCTGCGTCACATATTCAGCCGCCGCGCTGGCATCATTCAAAGCCACATCTCCGGTCACATTCAGGATCACATGGCTCGCGCCGTTGATCGTCGTCTCAAGCAGCGGGCTGTTGACAGCCAGCTGAACGGCTTCCAGTGCCTTCTCATCGCCCTCCGCAACACCGATACCGATATGTGCGATGCCCTTGTCTTTCATGACATTCTGGACATCCGCAAAGTCAAGGTTGATCATGGCCGGAATGTTAATCAGATCCGTAATGCCGTGTACTGCCTGCTGCAGCACTTCGTCCGCTTTTGCCAGAGCTTCCGCCATGGAAGTACGGCGATCCACAATCTCCAGCAGCTTATCATTCGGAATCACGATCAGCGTGTCCACACTTTCCTTCAGCTTCTCGATCCCGTTAAGCGCATTGGTCATACGCGCTTTTGCTTCGAACTTAAAAGGCTTTGTCACAACCCCTACCGTCAGGATCCCCTGCTCTTTCGCGATCTTTGCGATCACTGGTGCCGCACCCGTCCCGGTACCGCCGCCCATGCCGCAGGTGACAAAAACCATATCCGCGCCCTTGATCGCTGCATTCAGCTCCTCTGCGCTCTCTTCAGCAGATTTCTCGCCGACCTCCGGTCTCGCGCCGGCGCCGAGTCCTTTTGTAATCTTTTCCCCTATCTGAATCAATGTGGGAGCCTTACAAAGCATCAGATCCTGCTTATCTGTATTGACTCCGATATAATCTACTCCTCCGATATTTTCAGCGATCATACGGTTCACCGCATTGTTCCCGGCGCCCCCTACCCCAAGAACGATGATCTTGCAGGCTTTATCCGTATCTGTTGTCTTAATCTCAAGCAAGGTGTTTCCTCCTTCTTTCTCTCTCTATTCTCTCCTCAAATACCCTATTCAGCCATATAAATATACTATACTTTTTTTCATTCAAATAATCAATCCTTTTTTCACACCGCTATATCCTTTCGAAGGTCACATCCGTCGTGTTTTCCGTCCAGGTTTCCAGGTGCAGGATCCCGGTCATGCCTTCGATCTGGGGCAGGATCTTCTCGAGCCGCACCAGCTTTTCCGTCAGGTTGTCTTCTTTCCCGAGGTTCACCTGAATCGGTCCGAAAGCAAGTGTGATATTGCCGCTTCCGTCATATTGGATGCTGTCGGCATGAAGATGGTATTTTTCCAGATTCTGCGTCAGCGTAAGAAGCGTCCGAAGGGTCCTCTCCGACAGATCCAGCTTCTCATATACCGCAATGTTTTCGCAGGGCAGCCCGGAAATCCGGGGAACGCCTTCGATCTGCTTTGAGCTGATCTCTATGACGAATCCGTCCTTGTCAAAGTATATATTCTGTCCTGTTGTCTCATCCACCAGGTACCCGATGGGTCCCTTTTCGTATACCAGTACGGAAAGCCTCCTCGGACTTTTCAAATCCACCGTCATCGTATCGATAAACGGCACCTGCTCCGCCTTTTTAAAGCGGTATTTGAAGTACACATAAAGCGTATTCCAGCTGTAGCGGTCGTTCTGCACCCATTCCCGGATGCTTTCGTCATCATATAACTCGTTTCCTTCGATCTCCACATCGGCCACGGTACAGACCGTCACACAAAAGAAGCCCGTCAGCGCCGCAAACAGCAGTATCGACAAAAACACAATCCAACGGATCTTTTTATTCTTTTTTTCAAGCTCCGTCTGATACGCCATGCGTTCCTCCGGTTTATGTCTCAAAAACGATCCCGCGGGACACGGATAGCGCCAGCCCCATTTCCGTCAGAAGGATGGAGATCGAGGTGCCGCCGTAACTGATAAAAGGCAGGATAATGCCGGTATTCGGAATCGTGTTCGTCACCACGGCGATATTCAAGATCACCTGCAGTGCAATGTGTGCCATAATCCCGACAACCAGCAGAGACCCGTAAAGATCCGCCGCATTGTTTGCAATAATCATAAAACGCCACAGCATGAGGATAAACATGAGGATCACGCAGGCGGCGCCAAACAGCCCCAGCTCCTCACAGATGATTGTAAAGATCATATCGTTCTGCGCTTCCGGCACAAAGCCCAGCTTCTGCATACTCTCGCCGAGCCCTTTCCCGAACAACCCGCCGGAGCCGATGGCATATAGTCCCTGCAGCGTCTGATAGCCCTTTTCGTATTCCTCGGGATGAAGCCACACACGAATCCGTTCCACCCGGTAGCTGGCCACCAGAAGAAACACGGCCATCCCGGCGGCAGCGACCAGGATGATCCACAAAAAATGAGAGTATTTCGGGCTCGCGACAAAAAGCATGACAAAGGCGATCCCGGCGATGATGATACCCGTGCTCAGGTTCTCATACGCGACCACCAGAAACAAGGGGGAGATCCTGAAGAGGATTTTTGCGATGTTTTTCAGGGAACCCAGCTGTTTGCGGAACTGGCAGATCACCGTGGCCAGATACAGAATGACGGCAATTTTGGCAAACTCCGAGGGCTGAAAGGAAACGTTCCCGAAATAGATCCAGCGTTTGGAGCCGTTGATATCACGCCCGATAAACAGAACGGCAATACACAGCACAATCGACAGCATGTAGATGACAAAGGAGGCCTTATCCCAGAAACGATACGGAACCAGCGTCGTAATGAGCATACCGGCAAGCCCGACTGCCACAGCCAGGATCTGTTTTTTCAGAAAGTAGGCATTATCGCCGAATCTCAGCTGACCGTTATAGGAAGAGGTGCTGTAAAGCATGACCAGACCAAAAAAAACGACTGTCAGGATGATGATCAGAAGACTGTAGTCAAAATATTTAATCTTCTTTTGTTTTTTGACTTCTTGCCGCTCAACCATGGGATTTCGAAAGATTCTTTACCAATTCCTTGAACTGTTTTCCACGTTCTTCAAAATTTACAAACATGCCCCAGCTCGCGCAGGCCGGTGAAAGCAGAACCGCATCTCCCGCTCCTGCACTTTCCGCAGCTCTTCTGACGGCATCCCCCAGTGTTTCGACCTTCTCATATTCACTGAATCCGCAGGACTCACAGGCAGCTGCAATCTTATCCGCCGTCTGACCGAGAAGAAGCAGTTTCTTTACCTTGCCGGGGAAGGTTTTGATCCATTCTTCATAGGTGGCGTTCTTATCGTAGCCGCCGCCGATGAGAACAGTGGGTCTGTCCATGGCTTCCACGGCTTTGATGGCCGCATCAGGATTTGTCCCCTTGGAGTCATTGTAATAACGTACGCCCCCGATCTCAGTCACAAACTCGATCCTGTGCTCCACCGCCCGAAACGCCCTGAGGGCTTTTATGATCTTTTCCCTCGGCACACCCATGGCAAGCGCAATGGCCGCTGCCGCCATGGCATTCTCATAATTATGTTTTCCGAGGATCTGCAGCTCAGACACTTCGATCAATGGGTCAGCTTCACCTTGAATCGCTGTATAAATCACATTGTTTTGAAAAAATAAGCCGTCATTTAATTTTCCCTCAGAGGAAAACCAGATCACCCGGGGCGTAAGGGTTTTTCCGAATTCACGCAAAACGGGATCCTCGTAGTTCAGCACCACCGTATCCCCGACGGTTTGGCGCTCCGTGATCCGTTCCTTCGCTGCAATGTAGTTTTCCATGGTATGGTGCCGGTCCAGATGATCCGGCGTAAAATTCAGGATGGCGGAAACCTCCGGATGGAATTGATCCGTTGTTTCCAGCTGATAGGAGCTGATCTCGGCCACCGTGACCGTATCCTCCGTCATGGTGGATGCTTCCTGTGTATAGGGAATCCCGATATTGCCAACCACGCGCACATCCTGAAAATGTGCCGCCAGTAATTCTCCCGCCAGACTCGTAGTGGTGGTTTTTCCGTTTGTCCCCGTGATCGCTGCGAGTCTCCCTGCCCCGCAAAGGAAGGCAAGTTCAATCTCTCCCATCACCGGAATGTGCTCCCTGCGAAGCATCTGCACCTCCGGAGATTCCGGCGACACTCCCGGGCTTAACACAGCAAACGCAAGATCCGCTGTCTTTTCCTTCGGCAATGTCCCAAGCACGATCTCCGCCTCGTCGAAGGCTTTGCTGCGTCCCCTTACCTCCTCTTCTGTCAGCTTCCCGTTCCCGTCATAGACCAGGAGGAAGGCACCCTTTCCCCGGAGCAGCTCCGCAGCGGCAATACCGCTTTTTCCGGTTCCGAATACCAGTACTTTTTTATCCTGAACGTCCATGTGTACCCTCTTCTCACCAAACGATCCCCAGAAGCCCTACCGTGCAAAGAAGGATCGAGATTACCATAAACATTGCCACCACCCGGGTCTCCGGCCAGCCGCCCTTTTCAAAATGGTGATGGATGGGGGTCATTCTCCAGATACGCTTCCCGTGTGTGAGCTTAAAATACCCTACCTGAAGGATCACCGAAAGAACCTCCATGAGATAAACCCCGCCCACGATCACGATAAACAGCGGCAGGTTCATGGCATACGCAATCCCTGCCACAAATCCCCCCAAAGCGAGGGATCCGGTATCTCCCATGAAGACCTTCGCCGGATACGCGTTAAATAGCAGAAAGCCCATCAGGGCGCCTGCAACCGCGCCTGCGACCACCTCTACTTCCGCTCCGAGGAGAATAGAAGCCACCGCAAAGAAAATGGCGACAGGAATCGTAACGCTGGAGGAAAGGCCATCCAGACCGTCCGTAAAATTGACGCCGTTCACGGTTCCGATCACGGCAATATAAAGGATGGGAATGGCGACCCAGCCGATGTCCAGATATTGCCCCGAAAACGGGATCCGAATCAGTAACGTAATATCGGAAAAGAACAGAAGGTAGCCCAAAAACTCCGTCGTAACGACGATTTCGAGCAAAAGCTTTTGCCACGCAAGAAGTCCGTCCGGACGGTGAAGTACGACCTTTAAGAAATCATCCAGAAAGCCGATCAGTCCAAATCCCAGCGACAGCACCAGCACCGGCATGATGTGGGGGTGTTTTCCGGCAAAAAAGACCGATGCGACAAAGATGGCAATCAAAATCATGATCCCGCCCATGGTCGGGGTCCCGTTCTTGCTGTCGTGGTTTAATACCTTTCTCTCTGTCTGACCGACCTTCAGCTTTCTGAGCGCCGGTATCACAAAAGGACCGAGGCATGCCACCACCCCAAATGCGATCCAAAGCGCAAGCAACGTCTCTTTTACCATGAATCTTCTCCGTTCATCCGCCTGCGGTGTATCTCTCAACGTGAAGATTATAAGGTATTTTCCCCTTTACTGCAAGAGCTCCACACCTGCCGGAATATCCATCACGGGAAGCACGTCCGTGGGAATCGTCATGAGATCAGACGCCGGGGCATCCGGTGCAGACTCCTCCGGCTGAGGCTCTGCCGGTACTGCCTCTGCTGCCGGCATCTCCGGCAGCGTCTGTTCTGCCGTCCCGTTCGCTGCCGCTTCCGCGGCCTGGCCAGCCGCAGCCGCCTCTTCTTCCGCAGCCGTCTGCTCTGCCGCAATGGCAGCCTCATACTCTTCCTGCGTCATTTCATCCGGATAGATATTCAGATAAGGCAGAATGTCCGTAAAGATTTCTTTTGCGATCCCCATTGCAAAGGTGCTGTGATACTGCTCTACGGCATTCGGCTCATCCACGACCACATACACCACCGCCTGAGGGTGATCCGCCGGAATATACCCGATGAAGGAAACCAGATAATTGATGCCGTCTCGGGGAACCTTCTGGGCTGTACCGGTCTTGCCGCCCATGGAATAGCCGGTAACCTTGGCGCTTTTTCCGGTGCCGCCGCCGCTGACCGTCGCGTAGAGATAGCTTTTGATCAGCTCGCTCGTGTTTTCGGAAACGGTCTGCTTGATCAGCTTCTTTCCAAACTCCTCCACGGTATTCCCTTCGGCATCCGTGATCTTTTTCATGACATGGGGCTGATAGTAATACCCGCCGTTGATCAGCGAGGAAAAGGCACTCGCCATCTGGATCATGGTACAGTTATAGTTCTGCCCGAAGGAATTTGTCGCAAGATCAATGGTTGTCATATCATCCAGCGAATAGATCAGGCTGTCCGTCCGCGCTTCCCCCGGAAGATCGATGTTTGTTTTCAGGCCGAAGCCGAATATGTGCTGGTATTTTGTAAAATTCTCCTTGCCGATCACATACGACATCTGCATCAGCGCATCGTTGCAGGAATTCATGATGGATTGCTGGATCGTCTCCAGGCCGTGACCGTTGCGGCTGACGCAGTGAACCTTGTACCCGGAGATCTCCTCATAGCCGTCGCAGACATAGGTCTCGTTTCCGCTCAATGTGCCGGTCTCCAGTCCGCAAGCCACGGTAAAGGGCTTGCTGGTGGATCCGGGTTCATAGGTCGCGGTCAGACAGTAATTTTGCCACAGACCGTTCAGTGCGTTCAGCTTCTCGTCATCCGTCATCAGCGCCTGCTGCTCCGGCGTGTAATAGGCAGAAAGGTTCCAGGGATCGGAGGAGTCATAATTCGGATACTGCGCCATCGCCAGAATCTCTCCGTTGTTCGGATCCATCACCAGCGCGGCGGTGTGTGTACTCCCCGGGCCCTCTCTGGCAACATTTGCGTTTTCGATCTGGAAGTTCTGAATCTTTTCCTCCACGATTCCCTGAATGTTTGCGTCCATGGTGAGAACCACATGATTGCCGTCCACGGCTTCTTTGATGGTCTTTTCAAAGTTGTTATCCGCGTTCAGATAGCCGTATTCTCTGCCGTTGACCCCGTTCAACACCTTGTTGTAGGAGTTTTCCACGCCTGCCATGCCGACATTTCCGGATGCGATAAACCCTACCAGAGAGCTGCCCATGGCGCCATAGGGATATTGCCGTTCATATTCTTTTTCAAACCAGACGGCACTGCTGAGATCGGGATAGTTTTCGTTATCATCCTGCATCTCCACAAAAGGCTGTACCTCACTGTAGGGCAGCTTTTTCAGAAGAACCGCATAACGGCTGTCGGGATGCTCCGCCAGTCTCCTGCGGACATCCGTCATATCAAGCTCCGGAAAGCATTGCGCCAGCGCCGCCAGCGTCGGCTCGACCGTTTCCTCCTTGGCCAGCAGAACATTGCAGTCCAGAATCACATTGTATACATCCGTGCTGGTGGCAAGCACGGTACCCTTCCGGTCTGTGATGTCGCCGCGCTGATAGGGAATGGTCTTGCTGTCATACTCCTGTTGGGACAGCACGATCTTCTGATACCGTTCGTTGCTGGTGTGCTCTATATAGGTCAACCGCACGATCAAACCAATTAAAGCCAGTGATACGACTGCAAAGAGTATCACCAGCTTTTTCTGCATTCCGCGGTTGATCCGTTTCTTTTCTTTTTTCTTTTCCCGTTTTGCTGCCACAACGGCACTCCTTAGTCCGGAATATCGGCGTACTGATTCATGTAGTCTGCATTATCTACAGAATAGTATACCACTTGATCCGATCCTGCATAGTGCATTCCGAGATCCGTGATCGCAACCTGTTTAATGTAGCGAAGATCTGCCGTCGTATTCAGCCGCTTTGCCGCTGCGCTGTTATCCGCACGTACGTCCTCCAGCTGGCTTTCCAGCCTGGAGATTGTCTTCAGATGAGATGTCATATCCGACTGGAGCTTAATATATCCCGCAGAGATCACTGCCGTGATAACACCGGCAATGGTAAGAAATGCCACGTATCCTCTGCCGAAGGAAAGAGCCCGCATCTGATTCCTGCGAATGGCACGCTCCTGACGCTCTCTCTGCTCCTCCTCAACCCTCTGCGCTTCCAGTTCCCTTCTGATCTGCGCCTGGCGCTGTCTCTTATAGGCATCATAATCCGGTGCCGGAGAAAGCTTCCTCGCCGTATTTCCTTCCACCGCATAGGCATTTCTTCTCGTTCTCGCTGCTGCTTTCATACTAAAACTCCTCTGCAATCTTAAAATCTGACATCCTTTTCAAATATTCTAAGCTTTGCGCTCTTGCTTCTGGGATTCTCTTCCTGTTCCATCTCATCCGGCAAGATCGGTTTTTTTGTCACTGCAAACCCTTTCGGTTTCTTCCCGCACACACAAACCGGAAAATTGCTCGGGCAGGTGCAGGGGTGTTCATTTCTTGCAAATGCTTCCTTGACAATGCGGTCTTCCAATGAGTGAAACGTGATGATGGCAAGTCTCCCGCCCTCCTTCAGGAGGTCGATCATCTCATCTATGCTGTCCGAAAGCACCTCCAGCTCCCGGTTGACCTCTATTCTGATCGCCTGAAACGTTCGCTTCGCCAGGTGTCCGCCGCCCTTCTGCGCTTTCATCGGGATCGCGGACCGGATGATCCTCACCAGCTCTCCCGCTGTCTCGATGGGCTTTTCTTCCCGTGCGATCCGGATATTTCTGGCAATGCTCTTTGCGAACCGTTCTTCCCCGTAATCTCTGAGGATCTGAAACAATGCCTCTTCCGGATATTCATTGATGACCAGGGATGCGGTAAGGGTTTTGCTTTGATCCATCCGCATGTCCAGCGGTGCGTCCTCTTCCCTGTAGGTAAAACCGCGTTCTTTCGTGTCCAGCTGGAAGGAGGAAACCCCCAGGTCTAAGAGAATCCCGTCCACCTGCGGGATGGCACGTTCCTTTAAAATCGCGCCGGTTTCTCTGTAATTGCCTTTTACGATGGTCACCTGGCTCTGCCATGGCCTCAGCCGTTCTTCGGCTGCGCGGATCGCATCCGCGTCCTGATCGATTCCGATCAGCTTCCCGTTTCTTTTCAGCCGCCGTACGATGCCCTCCGCATGTCCGGCCCCACCGAGTGTGCCGTCTACATAAATCCCGTCCGGCTTGATTTTCAGCTGTTCCAGCACTTCTTCATAAAGTACCGATGTATGTGCGAATCTCATGGCGCCTGCTCTTCTCAGATGCTGAGTCCGTATTCAGCCATCTTCTCAGCGATGGAATCCATATCGTCAAATCCGTTTTCATTCTCCCAGCGTTCTTTGCTCCAGATCTCCACCTTGTTCATCACGCCGGCAGATACAAGATCCTTGGTAATCCCTGCATAATCCCGAAGCACCTGGGGGATCAGCGCCCGTCCCTGCTTGTCAATCTCGCAGGTCGCTGCGCCTGCAAAGAAGAATCTGGCAAACTCCCTTGCTTCTTTTTTGATCAGCGGCACTTCCTGAAACTGTTCCTCAATGCGTTCCCACTCTTCCTTCGGGTACAGGTAAAGGCATTTGTCCAGGCCTTTGGTCGCCACGAATTCATCACCAAGCTGCTCTCTGAATTTGGAAGGAACGATCACCCGCCCCTTCTGGTCGACGGTATGATTGTATTCGCCCATGAACATATTGCAGTTCCTCGCTCCACTTCACACCATTTTCTACCACTTTCCACCACCAACTAACCACATTGTAATACGCGTTTTTAAAAAATGCAACAAAAAAATGCCGAAAAAATGAAAATTTTTCGGCATTTTCTACATTTGGTAGTATTCTGTTCACACTCTACTAAATCTAGGTGCGTCTTTTATCCTGCATACAACTCCTGACTTCTCTCCCGATCCATCCTGACACATTCCTCCACAAAGCGATCCACCGGCAGATCGTGAATCTGGGTTTTTTGTCCCCGGATCGTCACGGCAACGGTGCCGTCTTCCTTCTCGCGATCTCCGATCACCAGAATGTAGGGGTCCTTCATGGTCTTATAGTACTTGATCTTTTCATTCATGTTTTTATCCGCGTAATCAGCCTCCACACGAATCCCCGCTGCGGTGAGCTTTTCCTCCACACGCTTTGCATAGGCATTGTGCTCCACCCGGATCGGTACGATGGCAACCTGGTACGGCGAAAGCCAGAACGGGAAATCCCCCTTGTAGTTTTCGATCAGGATCCCGATGAACCGTTCCAGCGAACCGAATATCGCCCGGTGAATAACCACCGGCTCCTTCTGCATCCCGTCACTGTCCTGATAGGTCAGTTCGAAGTTATGCGGCAGCTGGAAGTCAAGCTGGATCGTACCGCACTGCCATTCACGTCCGAGTGCGTCCTTCATCTGAAGGTCAATCTTCGGCCCGTAGAAAGCACCGTCTCCCTCGTTGACCTCGTAATTGCCCTCTCCGTACTTTTTGTCGAGAATATTTGCCAACGCTTTCTCGGCGCGGTCCCACGCCTTGATATCGCCCATAAAGTCATCCGGTCTCGTGGAAAATTCCGCTCGGTAGGTAACTCCGAAGGTACGGTAGATTTCGTCCGCGATCTCCATGATGTCACCGATCTCTTCTTCGATCTGGCTCTCCATGACAAAGGTATGGTCATCATCCTGGCGGAAGGACTGCACCCGGAATAACCCGTTCAGCTGTCCGCTCTTTTCCTTCCGATGCACCACATCCAGCTCGTTATAACGGATGGGAAGCTCCCGGTAGGAATGCATGGTACGCTTGTAAGTGAGCATGGCATTGGGGCAGTTCATCGGCTTCGCCGCCATCATGTCATCATCGGAAAGGCTTACGTTGGCAAGGCCGTTTTCATCCCACTTTTCGTTTAATTCGGGAACGATAAACATATTATTCTGGTAATGTGCCCAATGCCCACTGATGAGCCAAAGCTTCTTGTTGTTGATGACCGGTGCGGAGATTTCCTGATACCCGTGCCGGTCATGAATCTCCCGCCAGAATTTGATCAGGGTCTGATACAGCCTCCACCCTCTCGGAAGCCAGTAAGGCATCCCCGGCGCGGTTTCCTGAAACATAAAAAGATCCAGCTTCGGTCCGAGCTTCTTATGATCACGTTCCATCGCTTCCCGGATCAGATTCAGATGCGCTTTCAGCTCCTCCTTCGTCGGAAATGCGTAGACATAAATACGCTGCATGGAGTCCCGCTTCACATCGCCTCTCCAATAGGCGCCGGAGGATGACTTCACCTGAAACGCAGCCGACAGCAGCTCCATAGAATTCTCCACATGAGGTCCTCTGCAAAGATCCACGAAATCATCACCGGTATAATAAATAGAGATCACTTCCCCCTCCGGCAGATCGTTGATCAGCTCCGTTTTGAATTTCTGTCCCTCAAAGAGCTGCAGCGCTTCCTCTCTTGAGATCTCTTTTCTGGTCCAGGTTTCCTTTCGTTTCAGGATCTCCCGCATCTTGTTTTCGATGGCAGGGTAATCTTCTTCCGTAACCGGTCGCGGCAGTACAAAATCATAATACAGGCCATCATCGATCTGGGGACCGATGGCGTACTGCACCTGATCCTTTCCGAATAATTCGATGACTGCTTTTGCAAGAATATGTGCAAGGGAATGTCGGTATACACCGAGCAGTTCTTCCTTCATGTTCCGTTTCTCCTTTCAAAAAAAATCCCCCGCGTCCAAAGACGCAGGGGACACGAATCAAAAATTATTTCGTTTTCTTGTCATCCGATTTCTTTCCCCAAATCGAATCCTTCATCATCGACTGTGCAGGCTTCGGCATGGAGTTCGCCTTGCTGCTGATGGTGTTCTTTGCGGTGTTGATCGCAGAAGTCGCCTTCGCCTTCGCCTCTGTCGCAGTTGCCTTCACGGTCGTCTCCGCTTTCTTTGCGGTGGCTTTCACCGTCGTCTCGGCTTTCTTCGCGGTGGCTTTCACCGTCGTCTCCGCTTTCTTTGCTGCCGCCTTTACGGTGGTTTCTGCTTTCTTTGCTGCCGCTTCCACTTTCTTTGCGGTAGTAGTTGCCGTCGTTTTTACTGCATCAGCCGTTTTTTTTACAGTGTCTGCTGCCTTGGAAGCCGTCTTCTTTGCTGCGGTGGTCTTTGTAGCGGTGGCAGCCTTCTTCGTCGTCGTAGACTTCTTTGCAGCCGTCGTCTTCTTTGCAGCCGTCGTCTTCTTTGCGGTGGTCTTCTTCGCTGCCGGCTTCTTCGCCGTCGTGCTCGTCTTTGCCGCCTGCTTCTTAGCGGGTGCTTCCTTTACAGCCGCCTTGAAGAAGCCGAGAGCATCCCTGTTTCCTTCGATCAGCGCGCCTCTTGCCTCCACTTCATCCGCATCAATCTTCCCACTGATAATATCAAGGATCGTATCCGGATCAGTCTCTACACGGACATCATGGTCATTATAATCTGTTCCTCTTACAATCGCCTCATTCTCATTCACTTCTACGTGAAACGCACCAAGTGTGCTGGCAAATTCTACTGCAAGGTGTCCCTGTACAACTTTCGGATCCAATTTCTTTGCTGCTGTATCAGCCTTTTTTACCAACTGTGCAAAATCCATTCTCCACTCCTCCATCAGGAAATCCAACATTGTCCAAAAATGATTATATCGCCTTTTCTAAGAAATGCAAGACTTTTTGCCGTTTCTTTTTCGGGAACGGTGAAACCGGGTTGCAATTCAGCGCACGGCTGTGCGCCGGATTGTAACGATACTGTCTCAGCTTGCCTGCGCACGTTTCGCTTCAACCTCATCACGGTGCGCTTTCTGCTCATCCAGTTTTTCTTTGATGGACTTGTTCTCGGCCTTTTCCTTCTCTTCCTCTGCCCAAAGCTTATCAGCCACAGGCTTCCAGTTTTTGGCATATTCCGCACATTTGCCGCAGAGATGCTCCACTGTTTCGGGCGCCTCGAGATCCGTGGACTTCGCACCGGTACGCTTGATGATCTCCTGCAGTTTCTCGGGGTTCTCCAGCATCGGACACGGACGCAGCATGTTATCATTGAAGGGCTGTCCGTCATGGTAAGCACGGAATAAGGGGCTCGTCAGAACCTCCAGCAACGTCTTCTCCCGGATATTGGAATCCGAATAATGAACGAACACACAAGGATCGCAATCACCGTTTGCATTGATATGGAAGAAACGCCTTCCTCCGGCGATACATCCGCCGACATACTCCCCGTCGTTCTGGAAGTCCATCGCAAAGATCGGCTTCGTTCCCCGATAGGAACGGATCTTCTCATACATCAGCGTACGCTGTTCCGGTGTCGGCATCAGTTCCGGTGCCGCTTTCATACCGGTGGGCATCAGGTGGAAGAACCAGATGAACTTCGCGCCCCAGCTGATGATCTGGTCAAAGTATTCTTCCGAGGAAACCACCGGAACATTGTCTCTCGTATAGGCACAGGAAATACCGAAGGGCAGCTTCCTCTCCCGCAGGATCTCCATCGCGCGGCGGGATTTTTCGAACACGCCATCCCCTCTTCTGCCGTCGGTCGCTTCCGCAAAGCCTTCATTACTGATGGCGGGAACGAAGTTCTTCACGCGCAGCATCTCATCCGCAAATTCCTCATCAATCAGCGTACCATTGGTGAAGCTGAGGAAAATGCAGTCACTGTTCTGCTCGCAGATCTTGATCAGATCCTTCTTGCGTACCAGTGGCTCCCCGCCGGTGTAGATATACATATAGGTACCGATCTCTTTACCCTGACGGATGATGTCATTGATCTCATCCAGAGAAAGGTTCAGTTTGTTGCCGTATTCTGCCGCCCAGCATCCGGTGCAGTGCAGGTTGCAGGCACTGGTGGGATCCAGAAGGATTGCCCAGGGCGCATTACAGTGATACTTCTGCCGGATCTCTTCCTGACGCTTCCAACCGATCAGGTTTGCATTCATAAAGAAATTCGTGAAGATGGTCTTCATAATATCGGCATCCACGGTATGCATGATGTCCATGATCAGCTGATACCACGCGCTGTCCGGATCATTCACGATCGTTGTCATATATTCTCTTTGTGTTTTAAAACTGTTTTCCGGCGAGAATCGGTTCACCCAATCCACAATCTTCGGTACATTCTTCTCCGGATCCTTCTCCAAGTACTTGATCGCGCCGCTGATCCCCGCACTAATCACTGCATTCTTCGCAGATTCCATGATGCCCATGAGCTTCTCTCCTTTTCTTCTTCAAAAAAACAATCCAGCATATTATTTTTCAGATACCAATTTTAAAGGAAAGCGTTGCAATACGAAAGATACAAATTCTTCTTTTTGTCTACCAACACGTTTCCTCTTTATGCTGCTTTCATGGTGCCTTCTGGTGTGGCACATTCTAATTGCATATACTTTCTGCTTGTCAGAATCCCTTGCTACTGCGTTGTTTTCACTCAGCGATACCCGGGGTCAAAAAGTCCTTTTACCAGGCAGCTCATCGCAATACCAGTCCTCCTTTCTCGGCGTTTTCCCTGCGGGAGCCCATGGAAAGGGTCTGGGGGTTCCACAAAACCGGCACATTTCGATGGGGTGCATCAGATATTCCTGCAGCATGAGCGGAGTCAGACCATCGGCATACAGGTCGATGTCACAGTCCGGGAACATGCTCCCCATTTGGAAATACTCTTCAAACACCCGGATTTTGTGCGCCATAACGCATTGATTCAGTCTGCCTTTTTCAAAAACATGACACAGCGACTGGGTGCACATCGCGTTGGACAGGGAAGGATCCGACCGGCCGCCGGGATCGAGCAGGGCGTAAAAAAACTCAGCATCATACCCGGCCGTGCATGAGATTCCGGCCTGCCTTGTTTGCGCGATGATGGTCTTTATATCGTTTTTGACGGGGGGATAGAGTGAAACGCGGAAGATGGCACCGGTACGCCTCATAGTTTCCTTTAGAGCATCGTTCACGGAACCCAGCAGCAATCCGTTGGTGACCACATTGATCTCTGAATGGGGATAAATCTCTCTGGCTGTCTCGACATAACGATTGATTTCGGGGTTCAAAAGCGGCTCTCCGCCCAGCAACTGGATATGACCGATGTTGTCCACCATCTGCCGGATTCGCGTAAGATCCTTTACAAAGTCCTCGAAATCACCGAACTTCTTTTTACTCAGGGGCGTAAAATGCGTACACCCTTTGCAATTCAGATTACACTGGTGCGACACTTCAAATTCCATATGGAGCAGATAGGGAATGGTGTTCGAGGCAAGAAAGGCGTCCAGTGAGCCGTGGTCGGACAACTCCCGGTCAAAGGTCGGGTAATCCATGACCCAGATCCGGTCATCGCGGATCGGCGTGTTTTTCAGGATCGACCAGTAGACGGCCTTCTCATGTAAAGAACCCCTGCTATCGACAGAGGAAGGAATGAGCAGTTTTGTAACGCTTTCGAAGGACAGCCGATTCGGCTCGATGATACGGGGCGGGGCGGATAACCCGCCCGTGTTCCTGCCCTCATGGACACCGGAGGTCAACAAAAATGTCCGCTTCCTGTCCTCCTCCGGGAGACGGGCGTACATTTTCAATGACAGTGCGTCAGTTCCCCAAATGGCAAGCAATGATTCTCCTTTCCGCTCATCTGCTCACGCGAACAGCTCAAGCAACTTGAACGCACGCGTCGCCGTACGATCTTCTCCTGTCTGCGTCCAGACGCACAGGTTGCGGTGTGTGTGATGATAAAAATGACAGAGCTGTATACCGCCGCAAACGGCAAGCATGGCGCGGGCGCGGCGAAATTCGTCCTCCGTACACGCCCTGTCCCAGTAACACGACAGATACGACTTCAGCTTCCGATCCAAGACGCCCGGCTCTCGGGGAATGCTGCACAGAAAGAAGCACACGTCATACAACGGATCCGTCATCGTCATCGTTTCCCAATCGATAACGATTGGCTCACCCCCAAAATAGAGAACATTCCCAACATACAAGTCACCGTGGCACAGCCTCCGCTCCGTCTCCAGTCCGCACAACTCGAGTGCCCCGCCCAACCGTTCTGTCACCGTGTCCAGAAGGTCGCGCTGCTCCCGGCTTGCACCAGCCCTTGCCGCGGAAAGCATCTCGTGATATTTTTCCGGGGCGGAGAGCACCCGGTCAATCTGCCCGCCCATCGTGTGGAGCATACGGAACTTCCGCAGCACCTGCCGGATCGTCTCGTCCGAGCGGAAGTCCGGGACGCCGTCCGCCCGCCTCTGTATGCAGAAGCCATCTTCGTCTTCATAGAGGGTCAGGTTCTGTTCCAGACTGTATTCCTGCTTAATGCGGAGGATTTCGTTGTTCCGATCCGGGTGTTCGGGATAGTACTTCGGCGGTTTCATAACGTATTCGCCGCGCGCCGTCCCGACGAAAAAGTCACACCCGGTTCCATCAACCGTCGAAGCGACCCACACAATCGGCTCAGCGAAGCTTTCCGCGAGGATCCTGCGGCATCTCCCCAGGTATTCCCTTTGTCCGGCTGCCGGGATCCACCGATCCAGCCGCTTGCGAAAATGCAGGTCGTAAGCGAAAAACTCGTCAAGGGAAACGTAACGCACGGACACATTATCGCTGCGCACCGTGACCGGTATACCCTCCTCCCCCGAAATACAGGCGATGTGCTCCTTCATCTCGGCGATATATTTGTCGTTCCCTGCGGGGATGATGATGTAGACCGTCTCCGGGTCGAATCTGGCAAGGCGCTCCGGGGACAGGATCTCCAGCTCCCGTCCGCAAACCGTCACCGTTCTGTTCTGCCTGCCCGGATTGTCGTCCACCACGAAGTGCGCCCGATTCAGGATCTCCCGGTGCAGCGACATAAACCCCTCGCCGGCGCCGTAGATCAACGGCATACGGTCAGTGACGTCCAAAAGCCCCGTCTCCGTCTCAAGAAAAATCCTCATGCCGGTACTATCTCTCCAAACGCTTCTTCTATAGCCCCCATACCTCCGGAGACGTATAGAAAGCTTTGAAAAAAACGCTCATAAATCCAAATTACATCAAAACCCAGATCCCCTAATCGCAACTGCCCGCGCCCGGGTCAGGAGCCCGACACCCTGTCAGCGCACTTTCATGATACCAAAATCACAGGATGTAAACAACCTGCCGTTGCCGCCCCTCTTTATCCGTTACAATTCAGCGCACAGCCAGTACGCTGAATTTGCAACATGCGTCGTCACGGCTTTTCTGCGACCACGAAGCAGCTCGTCGGCGGGAAGTCGATTTCTTCTCCCGTGTCCGGATCCTCGATGATTACGAACGGAGACAGATACTTTTCGTATCCCTTGCTGAAAAAGGAGTCCGCCTCGAGAATCCTCATTCCGAGACTTTCGAGCGTTCCGACGAGTTCGTCCAGACCGAAGAACCCTAACCGCTCCATCACCTCATGCGGATAGGATGCAGCTCCCCACGTGTACGTATACAGGAATTCCCTCGCGTAGTCGTAGTCGGCGACGATCGTCCGCGACTTCGCATCGGTTTCGACGATTCTCTCCTCCTTCGGGATTTCGTCCATTCCGCGGAAATCCTCCGCAAACCGCATGAAGAACCTGAACCCCTCGTCCGATACGAACCGGATTCGCATCCTGCCCCTGTCAGGAGTTCCGACTCCGTCTCTTATCACGATTCGTCCTCCCCGATTCAGCGACACCTTCGCGTTGGCAAGGGTGCGTCTCACGGACTCCGGATTGAACCTTTTCCCGTCCGTTTCCGAATAGGAGTATATTTCGTGAAGAATTGACGAGAATATAATGCAGTCCGTCTTTTCCGGAAGCGGACTTCGGGAGAGATCGTGCCGAATCAGCTCCCATCTTCTTCCTTTTTCCTTCTTCTCTTTCGCGAGGGCTTCCAGCACGTTCTCGGACACGTCCGTTCCCGTTATCTTCGCATTCGGAAACCGACTCTCCAATTTCCGTAGGAGAACACCTCCTCCCGAACCCACGTCGACGATCGAATCGCCCCTCACCCAGTCGAGAATCCTGGCTTTTCCTCTGGACGCGTTCATGGTTTCGAGATACTTCTCCTCGTTTGCGAGTCTGTCGAACCCGTCTCTGCGGAATCCGAACATGTCACAGATCGTCGCCACGCTTCGTTCGTACGCGAGAAGTCCCGAGTGTTCCGCCTCCACGCAGAATTCCGTCAGTTTCGCGCACGCCGGAGCGAATTCGAACGAAACGAGGGCGACCGAATCCCGAATCTCGATTTTCGGACGGACGTGTTCGCCGAATCCGAACGGGTCGGAAAGCCACTTCTCTATGACCCTCTGCTTGTAGACATTTACGTACCTCCGTCCGTCCCTGTCGTAATGGATTTCCTCGGAAAGGGGAAGGAAGTACAGGTGTCTCACGTCTGCTCCGGACTCCTCGATTCTTCTTTTCGCGATTTCCGCTATCTTTCTCACTCCTTCCTCCCCGAAGGGTTCGAGGGCATCTTGAAAGTACCACAGGGAATATTTCGGGAAAATCGACTCCCTGAAGAATTCGATCGTTTCCTTTGAGAAGCCGTCCACCGACGGAATCAGAGCCGCCAGTCTTTCCTCGGCGGCCTTCTCGAACGGAGCGTAATCGTCCGCTCCGAGACCCTCCGGCTTCGGGCTTTTGTCCCTTTCCAGATACCCTCCGCAGTTTCTCGAATTTTCGTCGTAATTCACTTTCGGCATCGTTCGTCTCCTTTTGATAATGTTTCTCTTAATCGACGCCTCTCTGTTTCTATGTTTCCTGTTCAGAATGACACTCTTTTCCCTCTACATCACAGTATAGCAGATACTCTGTCGTTTTCAGCCTGTTTCCTGTATATTTTACCTTGCAACTGCTACGGTTGACCGTTATGATTTATAAACCTATCTTTGACACCAAAAAAGCCGCAATCTCAGTATATATCCGGGATTCCGGCTTTATTTTTATCACGTAAAGTGCGTAATGCTGCGTATATGGTGTTTTGTATAAAGGAAGCCTTGCCTACGGCAATCTCTCCGCCGGGATCCTATACGCGAGGGTGATGCCGTCAATGATAAAACCGTAATTCTGGATGTCAATATTCTGTTCAACAACGACACTATCATTGATCTGGAAATGCAGGTCGTAAACAAAGGCGACTGGATTGAACGCTCCTCGTATTATCTATGCCGGAACTTTTCAAACCTTATAAAAGGTGATGACTACGATAAAGTCAAAACCACTTATCAGATCGGATTTCTTGACTTCACGCTCTTTCCTGGCACTCCGGAATTCTGTTCAGAACACCTTCTTATGAACAAAAAAACGCGCAAAATATATACTGACAAGCTTTGTCTTTATGTGATAGACTTATCACGAATAGATCTTGCAACTGAGGAAGATCGCCTGTATAAGATCGACGAATGGGCGAAGTTCTTCAAGGCAACCACATGGGAGGATCTCAAAGTGTTGGCAAAAACAAATGATGCTTTGGCTGAAGCCGGAACTACCATCTATGAGGTATCAGCAGACGAACATCTCCGTCAGCAACTGGAAGCCCGCGAGGATGCCCTCCGGCAGGAGCGAGGCATGTTGCGGCGGCTCGAGAACGCTGAGAAAGAACGTGACATTGCGGTCGCGAAGCTTGATGCCGCCACCGCTGAACGGGATAAAGTCACCGCTGAACACGACATAGTTGCCGCTGAACGGGATAAAATTATCGCTGAACGCAATGCCGTATACGAGCTTCTACGAAAGCATGGCATTGATCCAAACGACATCGAAGCCTGAATTCTCAGAAACAAGCGAGCCTGCGCGATGCAGGCTCGTTTGTTTGCGGAAGTGTTTTATTCGTGGTCTATTATATAAAGTACCAAGCTCATATCATCCAATCCTTCTATTCTTTCAAAGAGCCGTTTTCATGCTCTGCCAACACGTTTGATCTCTGCAACCTCCGCTGAGCCGGCAAAGAGTCCAAAGAACGAACCGATCGCTCCTCCAATCACGCTTCCAACCGGTCCGCCAATCCGGTCTCCGATCAGCATGCCATTTAGTTCATGGTATAGCTTTGTCCCGTGATACGCAGACTCCTCCAGCGTTTTGGACTTATGAACTTCAGCATACTGCGGCAGGATTTCTTTGTTCGGATTGCCGAAATCATATCCGTCCTCTATGGCAAAGGACTCAAGGCCTTTTTCCTTCACAGCCTCCAAAAACGCTGCCTCGTTCTCGTAAAGCCCAAATTCCAGGTTCTTTCTCAGCCCCTTGTAGACCTCTGCATTGAACTGATGCGGGATTTCGGCAAATTTTGCTTCCATCTCGTCAGCCATTTCATCATCTAATCCGCGCAATTCTTCCACCGTGCTTGCCGTAATCACTTCAAGCGCTGCCAGATCCGCCGGCCACTCCTCTCCACTCCTGCCGGAATCCTCAGATACGGCTTCGCACAGGACTCCTGCCTCGCTCTCTCCTTTCAGCTGCCGAAGCTCCTCTTTGATACTTTCCAGTTCTTCCATCAATGCTGCGATTCTCTTTTCATCTTCCATTGTGTATTCCTCCATACCAAAACTCATTTTTATTTGTTCCATTACATCCTGATGCTTTTTTCTTTTACATACGCCACCCAGTCCTCATAAACAATCACCTCCCAGTCCATGTCTTTTCCTCTGACAAAAACTTCACGGCAGTTACTGCATTCATATCCTGTCACCACCGACTCTTCCAAATAACCGATTCCACACATCGGGCATATCCTGTCAATCATGATTATTCTCCGTCTGTTTCATCAATCATACAAAACGCCCATGACAGATCCTGTCAGTCTGCTTCATCCCGGCAACATATTTCATAATAATCGCAGGATATACAAAAATGCCTGCATGCCCGGTCATTTTTGAGTACACATTCCCTGATCCAAAACAGTAATCTCTTTAACATGGCGATTCCCTCCATTTCAAAACGGACACCGTTTTCTCTTACTTAAGCGTGTTCATCCACTCCTCATACTGCGGCAAATCACCCATGATCTCTCTAAGACTTTCTACACCCGGTCGACTGCAAGGATACTCAAACCAAACTTGATAACTCGATGCCTCCTCATACATTTCTATAAAATCCCCTCCTTTCTGATACTCGGACACTATTCTCATTTTTCTTCTTTCGATAAGTGACGATGACTTAAATAATAATTAAGCCACGGCCCATATAGAACAATGCTCTCTGCGCTATAATTTTGGTTGTCCGGCTCCCGTCAACACTGCTTGATTTACAACGCACGCGGCTCAATCACCACACCTCTCGCATACATCTCCTCCGCTACCCTGAGTGCTGCATACTCTTCCCACTCAAATTCGGTAAGCGCCTCTTTATTTCTGTATTCTTTCAGGTGCTCTTTCACGACATCGGAGGCTCGGAAAAGCTTTTCATGCGATACACCCTTTGCCCGCATCGCAAACCAGCACTGGTAAAACGCTTGCGGGTAGTGCAGCTTATAATAGGCGATTCTCCACGCCGTCATGACATATGCCGCAGCATGCGCTCTCGGGAATAGGTATTCCATCTTCTCACAAGACCTGATATACCAGTCAGGCACGCCGTGCTCCTTCATGTCTACTTTCCACTCTGCCCATTTTGAAGTCTTACATTTTGCGACGTTTCCCTTCCGTACCGCTTCCATGATCCGGAAGGCTTCCTCTGATCCCATTCCCATATCAATGAGATATGCCATGATATCATCCCGCGTGGCAATCACCGTGGAAAGCGTTGCCTGTCCACTTGCTATCAGTTCATTTGCGTTGCCAAGCCAGGCACCTGTTGCGTGGTTTAAACCGGCAAGCTTCACAAGATGTGAAAATGATGTCGGTCTTGTATCTATCAGCATCTGCATGGCATAGTCATTTCCAAACTCAGGAATTCCAAGACACCCGAGTTGTATGCCACCGATCTGATCCGGCGTGATGCCAAGAGCATCCGTGCCGTGAAACAATGCCATCACATTCGTATCATCAAACGGCACATCCTTTGGGTCAAAACCTGTCTCATTTGCCAAACGATGGAGCATTGTCGGATCATCATGCCTGATCAGATCAAATTTCAGCAAACCGTAATCAAACGGACGGTGCTTATCTTGTTCTGAGCGAGACGTGTTTTCCTTATCATTTACAGAATTTTTCTGCACGTATCCATACAACAGATTAATCGCGGTTGTATTGGGCGTACCAGACAGGAAACACTTTCCTTCCCCAAAGAGTTCTTCCGCATATGGTTTGATCACGTCCAGGACCTGTCCAGAAAAATTCAGATTGATGAAAGGCTCCTTTTTTCCATCAACTCCCATAAAAACCTCAGATGAAATGTCAAACCCTTCCTTGCGCAATGGCGTTCCACATACAGGGCAGTTCTTATCAGGCAAATCATATCCGCATCCGCCTCTGTGTTTGATGACCGTTTTGCTATTGAAATCGGAGTAATGGCATTTTGGGCAGACATAATGCGGCGGCAGGGGGTTTACATCCGTGATTCCCACCGTAAAAGCTACGAAAGAAGATCCGACAAGGTTCCTCGCTCCGACAGGATAGCCTGCCTGCAAGGACTTATTTACAAGCTTCTTCACGATCACATATAGTCCCGCATAGCCGTTTTCTCCCATAGCATCCAGTTCCTTCTTCAGCCGTTCTTCTACAATATCAGGAAGATTTTCCCCATACAGTTCATGTGCTCCCTGATAACACAATTTATGCAGATCGGCATCGCTGTTTTCGATCACGGGCGGATACATATTCGAGCGATCCGGCTCGACATCACTGCTCCCGTAATGCTGAAAATCATAGATGTTATTTCCCTTCATAGCGTTCCACCCTGATCTATCCCCATTTCATTTCCTGTGACATTTTCATCATAAAAAATGAGAATGACAGCTACTGTCATTCCCGCAAAAAACGAATCTTTTCTTCATCAAGTTTTTAGGAATATTTTAGGATTCCTTTATTGCTTCCGCCCTGCCCCTTGTGCTATGATACGCTCGTCTTAAGTGATCTGCCGTTCGGCAAATGATCCCTTTTTTACAAATCTTATTTCATATCAGGAGGTGTCTTCATGTCTAAAAAACCCAATAATCTATCCGACATTCTTGGTCCGGAAAAATCATCAGAGGATGTAGAAAAAGATCTTCGTCAAAATGCTGATCTATATACCACTTTTCAGCACTTCAAGGAAAAAGATCGCAACAGGCTCATGAACTTTCTTTGCGGAAAAGAAAGCCTTGAAATTCTCTATGATCCGTTTTTTAAGAACATTATGGATCCTTATATGCATCAAGAGCGAATTGAAGATTTGATCTCTGCATTTCTGGGAGAACCTGTAACTATCGTTCAGATTTTACCAAACACCGGAAACCAGCTGGTGGATAACGGCACCTTTGTTGTCATGGATATTCTGGTTGAACTACAAGATCATCGTATCATAGATGTAGAGATGCAGAAGTTGGGCTATCATTTTCCAGCCCAGCGAACAAGCTGTTATGCGGCAGATATCATCATGCGTCAATACAATCGCGTGAAAGCTTTGAAAGGAAAAGGTTTCACCTATGAGGATATTCAGCAGACCTGCCTTTTCATCTTCATGGAGCGTAGCAGCAAAGAATTTCTGGCTGCTACGGGCTCATTTATCCACCACCGGGATATTTCCTATTCCAGCGGCGTTAAACTCCCGGAAACCGTCGACATCACCTATATTTCCCTTGACACCTTCCGGTCCACAGTTCAAAATATAGATACAGAAATAGCGGCATGGCTGACTTTTCTCAGCAAAGATGACACAGACAGTATTCTTTCTTTGGTCAGACGTTACCCGAAGTTTTTATCCTGCTATCAGGATATCGCAGCTTTTCGGCAAAAACCGGAGGAGTTGATTTATATGTTTTCGGAAGCTCTTTATATTTTGGATAAAAACACGGAAAGATTGATGGTAGATGAAATGCGCACCGAGAATGAAGCATTGGAAGCCAAGGTAGAGGCTTTGGAAGCCAAGAATCGATCAACCACCGCCGAACGCGATGCCGCATATGAGCTTCTCCGCAAGCACGGTATTGATCCGAATGAAGCCGGTGCTTAAAATTTCAAAAGAACGAGTCTGCGTAATGCAGGCTCGCTTTTTGTTTCATGTCCTATGCGGACACCTACTTTTTCTTAAATCCCTTCCGGATACGCGCCAACGCTTTCTCCGTGTTTTCCCGAAACTCTATGAGTAGCGCAATCATTACAAAACATAGGCATTTCCATTGACCTGCTCCCATAACTTTGGCTCCATAGTTGCAACCTTCCACCCTAGACCTTCAAGCTCAGTTGCCCTATCATAATCTTTTATATCCTGACTTGTTCTCGTAACTGCGTTTGAAAGTCCATATTTCGAAAGATCACCCCCCCTCAACCAAATGGCGAAGTATACCGGTCTGTTCTTTCCCCGTAAAGTCATATACTTTCCCCGCAAGTTTTATAACTTCCCCCGGATCACCATCAATGAAGCTTCCACGAGCTGTTTTCAAGCACTTTACAACCTTACTAAACATAGCTTCATCAATCGCTACCTTTGCCTGATCTCTGATTCTAAGTGCCAATGCCTTATCCTCAGCTTCCTGTGCCTCAGATGTATATATTTCAAAGCTGTTATCAATTGCCTTCTGAACTCGACCAACATGAGTTCTTCGGTTCCCCATTTCTGTCACAATCATTCCATTACTACAAACAAGGCGATACACAAAAGGTTGAACACTCACAGCACCCATGCCCACCTCTGAATTAGATACTACAACCCCAGCCTGTACTGTATCTCCCGGAGAGACATCTGCCTCAAGTCGACGATTAACAATCTTGAAATAAAGCCGACGCTCTGTTACTTCACAGCTAACAACCTCATACTGATCCGTTCCAGCAAACATAGGCAGAATAGTTTCTGCAATCATCAAGTTATCAATTCGTCTATATTGAGGAGATAATAAAGCTCGTCCAATGCTCTCATCTGGATACTGAAATGATCTGACCATAAAATTACTGTCAGAATTCATATCCATAAACCACGTATTTATATTTTTCGCCAATAATTCAGGTTTTTCTTCCTGCATAAGATCATAATACTTGGCAGGTATATTTAGAGCTGTGCCTATCTGTCGATGTAGTACCTTCGTGGAATTAAATGATATTTTATCCTTACTTCGAAGATGATTGATTTCAAATGTATTTCCATCTTCCTGCATCCTCATCCCTTTGGCCGGTGCTATAAAATCAGCTTTGGCTTCACTTTGCTTTTCCAATTCCAAAATCACTTCGTTCAATCTTCTTCCCTGACTCAACTTCGTCACCTCCTGCTATTCCTTATCAATTCCAGTTTTTCAAAGGCATAAGAAACTGGATGTCATCCATCATCTTCTTGAAAACTCACATGGAATCCTCCCTGCAATATTTCCTGTGACATTTTCATCATAAAAATAGAGAACGACACCCACTGTCATTCCCGCAAAAAAATCAACTGTATTCCAATATTCCGTAAACTCTGCCGAAAAATTAACCCACCGGTTTACTCCCAGCATGACACATTCTGTCCTATCATTGTTCTATAGTATGTATAAACACCACATACAGGAGGAAACACTTTGAACTTACCAATCTCTGTCACACAAAACGAATTATCAGAAATCCTGCTCAATATCGCTCCGACCTGCCCCGTCTTTATCTGGGGCGCGCCGGGCATCGGGAAGTCCGCGCTGGTGGAACAATTCGCCTCCGCAGTCGGTCTGCCCTGCGTGTCGCTGCTCGGTTCGCAGCTTGCGCCGGAGGACATCATCGGGATCCCGCGCATCAACGGCGAGACCTCGGAGTTTATGCCGCCAAAGATGATCGCGCGGAAAGACCCTTACGTCCTCTTTCTGGATGAGCTGAACGCCTGCAGTCAGGACCTTCTATTCCCTGATTCTGGAGAAAATGATCGGCGAATACCATCTGCCAAAAGGCTCCGTCATCATCGGTGCCGGAAACCGCTCACAGGACGGTGCGATCGTAAAGACCATGTCCACGGCGCTGATCAACCGGATGTTTCATGTGGAGCTGCGTCCGAACGCCTCACAGTGGCTGACGTGGGGATATGAAAACGATCTGCACCCCTGGGTTCTGGACTATATCAACCAGCGCCCGGATCATCTCTTCTCGAATCCGCCTAAGACCGAGGAGCCGTATTCGACACCCCGTTCCTGGCACATGCTGAGCAATGCACTGAAGGCATGGGGTGACGACATTGAGGAAAAAGAGATCCGCATGCTTGCCTACGGGAGCATTTCGCCAAACCACGCCGGCATGTTTGTGGCATATACGAAGCAGGCCGATCACAAAGAATATCTCTCGGATATCCTGAAAGGCACCGCCATATTCCCTGTCGAGCCGGAGCGCCGGGACGAACTGTACTTCCTTGCACAGTCCCTCCGGGCAAGACTGTGGCATGATCTCCCGGCAAAAAAGCAAAAGCTCAGCAAGGATACACAGTACCTCGTGCATCGTGCCAAGGCGCTAATCAAAGATCTTGCTGCCATCAACCCGGAGATCGCCCAGACGGTCGTCACGGAAGAAGACGGAAAGAGCCTCCCGGAGTGGTTTCTGATCGAAGTCGTCCGGGATCTCCCGAACCTGATTGCAAAGGGAGCGTGATCCTGTGAGTGCAAGAAAAGAGAAAAAGGAAAAAGAAAAGGAATCCGTAAAAAACCTTCGGCTCGGGATGGAGCTTCTCTCCGCTCACAACTTCTTCGGTTCCTATCACGTCGCGAAAAATACATACGGTAAAAAAGCACTGGGGAGAAAGACCGCCATCGTGACCCGTGGCGATCGGCGGGGATACAGTCAATGCGTCGAGCTCGATATCAATGAAGACATGCTCCTCAGCCCGCAGGAATGGGCCTATCTCCTGGCGCATCAATCCATGCACGCCGCCTTCGGACATTTTGACGCAGCCTGTATGATCGGTGAAAACCGTTCGTTGCTGCCGGAGGAACGCCCGGATAAAAAACTGTGGAACCTTGCCTGCGATCTTTACAACATGCAATTCATGCGAAAAATGAAATGCGGCACGCCACCTTTCCAGGAAATCATCCTTCCCGCATCAGCGGCAGAAAACGAGCGAACCGTCTATCAATACCTGAAGGAAAACACTCTCTCCGATTCAGACCGAAACGCCCTTGAAAAAATGAGCGAACTCGTCCACATGGAGGGCATCAAAAACCCGAAGGTCTATGAAGAAGGTCAGCAGAATCCGGACGTGGAATATTTCTCCGCCATTCTCCGCCATGCAGTCCTACACACTTTATCAAATACCGATGAGGATGCCCCCGTTGAAAAGACGGCGGCGGATCAGGAAAAAGAATGGTTTATCGCACACTTCCCGTTACTCGGCGGACTGGCTGCTTCCTTCCGGATCGTGGAAAACTACAGGTTCTGCAGAGACCACGAAATACAGGTGGCCGCAGTCGAAGCAGAGAGGCGGACGATCTATCTCAATCCTGCTGCAAACCTGAGCCAGCAGGAACTGCGCTTTGTCCTCGCCCACGAGATGCTTCACGCAGGTCTTCTGCACCACACCAGGTGCGGCGGCAGAAACAGCTATCTTTGGAATATCGCCTGTGATTTTGTGATCAATGACTGGTTAAAAGAACTGCAGATCGGAGACATGCCTCACTGCGTCCTGTATGACGCGGCTTTCCACGGCATGTCCGCAGAGTCGGTATATGACAGGTTGGCATCAGACTTCCGGAGAAGCATGAAAAACATGACCTTCCGCGGCTATGGTAAAGGCGATGTCATGGTAGGGGAATCTGGACTCGGGCTGCCATCCGGGAGTTTAGATGACTTCTTCCGGGAGGCGCTGGAACAGGGCATTCAATATCATGAACAGTCGCATCGCGGCTACCTTCCAGCCGGTCTCATCGAAGAGATCCGATCTCTTGCGATGCCGCCGGTGCCCTGGGACGTGAAGCTTGCGGAATGGTTTCAGGAACGGTTTCCGGACCCGGAGATCGCACGAAGCTACGCCAGAGCCAGCAGGCGGCAAAGCTGCACGCCGGATATTCCCCGTCCTGGCAGGGTAGATCGTGATCAGCTGGGAACAAAAAGAACCTTCGGCGTCGTGATCGACACCTCCGGTTCCATGGATGTGAATCTCCTCGTAAAAGGATTGGGGAGCATCGTGAGTCTTGCTGTTGCAAAGGAAGTGCCCTATGTCCGGGTGGTATTCTGCGATGCCGCAGCCTATGATGCCGGCTATCTCTCCCCAGAGGATATTGCGGGATGCGTAGAGGTAAAAGGACGCGGCGGCACGAAGCTCCAGCCCGGCATTGATCTCTTACGGGACGCCAAAGACTTTCCGAAGGACGGTTCCATCCTTATCATCACCGACGGTATGATCGAGGACAAACTCCACATCTCCCGTGATCATGCCTTCCTCCTCCCTGCCGGCGGGCACCTGCCGTTTATTCCGAGAGGGAATGTGTTTTATTTCAGATGAAAAAACGCGGCGGCTATACTTCACCAAAAATTTAGAAATATTTTAGAATTCCTTTATTGCTTCTGCCCCAGTCTCTGTGCTATGATACGCTTATCTTAAGTGATCTGCCGTTCGGCAACCGATCCCTTTTTTACAAATCTTATTTCATATCTGGAGGTATTTTCATGTCTAAACACAACTCAAAACAGCATTCGCATCAAAAGGCTTATCAGCTCCTCGAAACCGTTTCCGGTCCGATGGACTTCACAATGACGAACGATTTCATGTTTAAGGCTGTTCTCCAACGAAACAACTACGTTCTCATCAGTCTCATCGCATCGCTCCTGCATTTGAATCCGGAGGACTTAAAGTCTGCGACAGTTACCAACCCCATACGTGAAGGGGATGCCGTCAACGATAAAACCGTAATTCTAGATGTCAATATTTTGTTCAACAACGACACAATCATTGATTTAGAAATGCAGGTTACAAACAGGAAGACTTGGGTGGATCGTTCCTCTTATTATCTTTGTCGGAATTTTACAAACCTCGAAAAAGGCATAGACTATGATAAAGTCAAGCCCACTTATCAAATCGGATTCCTTGATTTCACACTCTTTCCTGATGCACCAGAGTTCTGCGCAAAGCACCTTCTCATGAACTGGAAGACTCACAAAATATATACTGACAAGCTTTGCCTTTTTGTGATAGACTTATCTCGAATAGATCTTGCAACCGAGGAAGACTGCCTATATGAAATCGACAAATGGGCGAAACTTTTCAAGGCAACCACATGGGAGGATCTCAAAGTTTTGGCTAAGACGAATGCTGCTTTGGCAGAAGCTGGAGCTACAATTTATGAAATATCTGCGGATGAACATCTCCGTCAGCAACTGGAAGCTCGAGAGGATGCCATCCGTCAGGAACGCGGTATGTTGCGGAGGCTCGAAAATGCTGAGAAAGAACGTGACGAGGCGATAGCAAAGCTTGATGACACCACTGCAAAGCTTGATGACACCACTGCGAAACTTGATGACACCACCGCGAAGCTTAATATCACCACTGCCGAACGCGATCAAGCAGCCGCCGAACGCGACGCCGCATACGAGCTTCTCCGCAAGCAAGGCATTGATCCGAACAAAGCCGGTGCATGAACGACCCACAACCGGCTAATGTCGGATGGGGTTTCTGCTATGCCGCTTCGCGGCATGAACCTGCGGATCCTTTGGATCCGGCAGAACAAGGCATGTCCACAATGCCCCTATCCCATTGGGTCACCTTTGGGAATACTTTTCTCAAGATGTTTCCTGCTCCATTGATATCAGCATTGGTGATGGTGCCATCATAGTGCTTGTACAGCCCACGGCTGATCCTCCTGCCTGAAAAGAAGTGTTTTTCACCATCCTCTTTTCTGTATTCAGGAATCTCATCCCCTGCAAGAAAGTCAGCTTTGGAGGTATAGCTCTCCTCTGTAAGCACGAACTTTATCCCATTTGCAGCCAGTTTATATCGAAGCATGCCGGCAAGTACCGCCATCGGTATCTGCACAAAGTTCTGGTTATTGACATGTCCGATATGGATTCCCTGCTTTTGGGATACATTATGCCCCATGACCACCACATCCACATGGTTGCTCTTTGCATAATCCACAAACTCCCTGCTGATCTTATGAAAGCAGTCTTTTATGCGCCGGTTGCGCCTGCCGGTCAGTTCATCCATCCGTTTTGTCCTGTATCTGCCGTTGCAACGCCTGGCAGCTGATGAAAGACGGGCCAGTTCTTTGTTGTAATACTGGTTGATGGACTTTATGATGCCGCCTTTTATGACAAACGGCCTGTTCCCGAAGTTGTTTACAGCAGCTATGATATTCTCTGTTCCGGGATCAATCGCCATCACCCTGATGTCATCGACAGATTCCACGGCTTGGAGTTCCTCAAGGAGTTTATCGTTGTCTTCCGGGATGATCCCTGTGTCTTTTGCCTGAAGGACAACATCTATCACAAAACGGCCGCACGCAGGTTTGATGCGTACCTCTTTCAGTGTGCCGCAAACACCCTTGCCCAGATTCAGCCGCACCCTGGTCCCGGGGAGCTTTAAGAAGCGCTCCTCTTTGATCACGCAGATCTGATTGGTAAGGATCGCAGTCTTAAGTCCCTTATCCTTGATATATCCGGGAAGACGGGGTCTCCCTGCAAA